>NZ_PDKB01000017.1 GCF_003316695.1 Aliarcobacter vitoriensis | reverse complement strand
ATGAATCCTAACCGTTAGATGAAGGGGCCAAGTTATACAACAATAAAAAGTGGTGACCCGTGATGGATTCGAACCATCGGCCTCCTCATTAAAAGTGAGATGCTCTACCGGCTGAGCTAACGAGTCAAAATAAAAAGTTATTTAAGTGGCGCGGCCGACGAGACTCGAACTCGCGACCTCCTGCGTGACAGGCAGGCATTCTAACCAACTAAACTACGGCCGCACCTAAATAAACAATGGTGGTCGATATAAGACTCGAACTTATGACATCTACCTTGTAAGGGTAGCGCTCTACCAACTGAGCTAATCGACCAATTAAAGTTACATATTGACCTTGGTGACCCCTAGGGGATTCGAACCCCTGTGGCATGGATGAAAACCATGAATCCTAACCGTTAGATGAAGGGGCCAAGTATGTAACAATAAAAATGGTGACCCGTGATGGATTCGAACCATCGGCCTCCTCATTAAAAGTGAGATGCTCTACCGGCTGAGCTAACGAGTCATTTAAAATATTTTAAGTGTTCTACTTAAAATGGACTGGAATTATAGTGCAATTTATTTTAATTGTCAAGAGTTTTTTTCACAAATTTTAAAATTTGTTTTAAAGCTGTTTGTGCAGCTTGTTTTTGTATCTCTTCTCTTTTACCTTTAAAGTTAAATATTTTTACTTTTTTATGCCCTAAATCATTGCAAATTCCAATAACGACCATTCCTACAGGTTTTTCTTTTGTTCCACCTAATGGTCCTGCAATTCCTGATATTGCAATAGCAAAATTTGAATCAAACTTTTTAATAGCACCTACAAGCATCTCTTCAACCACTTCGATGCTTACTGCACCAAAACGATCTAAAGTTGATTTTTTAACACCTAATTCTTTCTCTTTTATATGATTTGAATAGCTGACAATACTTCCATTGAAAATATCAGATGAACCAGATATTTTTGTAATCATACTAGAAACTAATCCACCAGTACAAGACTCTGCTGTTGTAATTGTTTTTTGTGATTTGCGTAAAGTATTTTGTAATTTTTGCATATTTTTGTTAGAGAATATTTTTGACATAGAAAGCCTTTATAAAAAAGGGCTTTTAAACCCTTTTTAAAATTATTTTTCTGTAAAATCAGCTAAGAATTGTTCTTCGTGGAAAGCCTTTCCTAAATATTTACAAACTTCTTTGATATCTCTTTCAGCATTTCCTAAACAAGAAGTAGCACCTGGAGATGGAGTCATATTGAAAATAATTCCATTACCTGGATTGATTGAAGCTTCTCCAAGCATTAGTTTTTTCTCTTCTTTATTTAAAACTTGTGGTCTTACTCCCCCAAATCCTTTCGCATACTCAATATCTTCTACACTTAAAGAAGGAACAATTTTTTGTGCATCTTGAACGAATAACTTTTTATTAATCCCAGGAATTTCAAATAAGAAATTTTTAAATACATAATTTCTAATTTCACTGTCTTTTATTAAATCCCAGAAAATTTTCATAATATTTCCATCAAAATTCATAGTTTTTAAGCATTGGAAGAATGATTTTCCACCTTTATATCTTTCTAAAACTAATAGTGCAAGAGCAGTTGGTCCAAATCTAGTTTTACCTTCACATAAAATATCTGGATCACCATGAAGTGCTGCAAACGGTAATTTGTCATTTTGTACCATATAAACTTTACCATTTAAATATGTACCATTTGTAATATAAAATGACCCAGCCATAGATAAAGAACCCATATGTTTTCCATATCCCATTTTATGTGCTAAGTATAAAGAGTGTGCACCAGCATTTACAACAACAAAATCAGCAGTATAAACAGTACCATTTACTGTTGTAACTTTAAATTTGTCAGCAATTTTTTCTATTTCATCAACTTCAGAATTAAAATATACATCAGTTGTTTTTTCACTGTTTGCATTTTGACCAGCTTTTACAAGCTCTTTTGTCATAGCTCCAAAATCAACGGTTGTATATTGGTCATTTGTTCCCATAGCAACTATTGGTTCTGGTCTATCTTTAGTTCTTTCTTTATCTGCATAAACTAAAAGTGGTTCTTTCTCTCTTAAAGTTTCTTTATCCCACAGTTCTAAATAAGGGAAAATTTCTTTAAATTGATTGTATCTATTTGTGATAAATTCAACTTCTTTTTCACCAACTCCTAAGGCCATTTTTTGGTGTTTGAACATAATTTTATCTTGAAGATCATACATAAGATTGAATTTTTCAATCATTTTTGCTGTTCTTTTTGTTATTTTTGCTTTATCAAAAGTATAATTTGTCTCAATATCTCCAACGTGAATAGTTTGAGAATTACTTGTTCCTTTTGAATTCAAAGTTGCTAAATCATCATACTTTTCAAGTAAACAGATACTATTTACATCAGAATATTTTGCTAGCTCAAAGAATAAAGCTGCACCAGAAATCCCACCACCTACAATAATTACTTCATAGTGTTTTGCACTCATTTTTTCCTATCCTATATTTTTTTCAAAATTTTGCAAAGATTCTATCATATAATATTTTTATTTTAGTTTAACAGATATATAAATATATTTCCTAATAAAATATTTTAGAATAGATTGTTTTTGTTACAAAAAGTAACTCCAACTAACAAATTTGAAAATTCTTTTGTAAAAATTGTCCATTTTTTTCATTTAAATCGTCTTACTATATAGAGAAACAAATTCTCAAAATTAATACAAAGGATTTAAGATGAAAAATAGAGTTTTCATGTCAGTTGTAACATCTTTGATGTTAGGAAGTTCTTTTGCAAATGCAAAAGAGATAAGTTTGCAAGAAGCAGTAGAGAATATAGTAAAGAAATATAATGTAACATATATTTCAAAATCAAAAGATTTAAAAAATAAAATAGTAGATTCGGAAAAGTTAAGTTTCGGGGGGGGGTACGGTATTAGATAGTTTAAATAGTGTACTAAATCCAAATGAATTAAAAGCTATTCAAGAAGATGGTGTAATATATATAATAGAAAAACCAAAATATCAAAACTTTGGTAATACTACTGTTTTAGATGAAATATCTATAAATAGTGGAAATTATCTAGGAAGTACAACAGAGAACTCAAACTCATACACAACAGGAAGTATGAATACTGCTACAAAACTTGATTTATCTATTCGTGAAACTCCACAATCAGTTTCAGTTATAACACAACAAATGTTAGAAGATCGAAAAACTGATGAATTTTATTCTTTGATAAAAAAAGTAACTGGTGTATCAGTAAGCGAAGGATTTGATGGTAGAGCAACTTATTATTCAAGAGGATTTGCCCTTGATTATTATTTACTTGATGGACTTCCTGTAACACAAAATTGGTACACAATAAATAATTATAATATTGATGCATACGATAGAGTTGAGATTGTAAAAGGTGCAAATGGACTTATGGTAGGAGCAGGAAATCCTGCTGTTTCTATAAATATGGTAAGAAAACATGCAGATTCAAAAGTCTTTAAAGGAAATATAGAAGCAAGTGCAGGTTCTTGGGATATGTACAAATTAAAAACAGATATTCAAACTCCTTTAAATGAAGATGGAAGTGTTAGAGCAAGATTAGTAGCAAGTTATAAGGATAAAAATTCTTTTGTTGATAAAACAAGTCAAGAAAATAGTTTGGTTTATGCAGTTGTAGATGCTGATATTACAGATAATACTACAATATCAGCAGGTGCTAACTATGAAGAAAATAATAGAGATGGTATTATGGGAGGAGGCCGTTCTTTACCAACATTTTATAGTGATGGAACAAAAACAAATTTTGACCGTTCTAAAAGTTACAACTTTGATTGGAGTGAATGGAATACAAGTATAACTTCATATTTTACAGATATAAAACACTATTTTGATAATGATATTTTATTAAATGCTACATACTCTCATAATGAAATCTATACAAAAGACAGAAATTTTACAAATATTCAAGGTACTTTAAATA
Organism: Aliarcobacter vitoriensis; assembly: GCF_003316695.1. Classification (GTDB taxonomy): domain Bacteria; phylum Campylobacterota; class Campylobacteria; order Campylobacterales; family Arcobacteraceae; genus Aliarcobacter; species Aliarcobacter vitoriensis. The sequence continues at coordinate 52,475 of NZ_PDKB01000017.1, read as the reverse complement.
AAGATGGTTCAGGTTTAACTACAGGTTATGGTAAATACCCAGAAAAAATTAAAAAAGATAGTATTGATATTTATGCTTCTATTCCATTTGAATTAGTAAATAAAGAACATGAGATTGTTATCGGAACACAATACAATAAAGAAAATGATAAAAGATATAAACCAGAATTTTCAGGAACATACAATATTACTAATTACTTCACACAAAATGGTAGTGAATTTACATCTGAACCAAATATGGGAAAAAATATTTTAAGACAAAATGCTGATACAGAACAAAAATCAGTTTATCTTACTGGAAAATTTGAATTAATTGATGATTTAAAACTAATTCTTGGTTCAAGACTTACAACTTGGGAATATAATAGTTATAGTTGGGATACAAATAGCAGAACAAAATATGACCATGACAATGTATTTACACCATTTGTTGGTTTAGTTTATGATATAAATGAAAATCATTCAGTATATGCAAGTTATACAGATATTTTTCAACCTCAAGGTAATGTTAAAGATAAAAGTGGAAATATCTTAGATCCAAAAGAGGGAAGTAACTATGAAGCTGGTATCAAAGGTGAATATTTTGATAAAAAATTAAATGCTGGATTAACTTTATTTAGATTAGAACAAGATAATGTTGCTGAATCGATTAATGGCGTTTTTGTGGATGGTTCAAATGGAACTGAACAAGCTTATAAAAGTATGAAAGGTGTAACTTCAAAAGGAATTGAACTTGAAATTGGTGGAGAAATCACTGATAATTGGGATATTAGTGCAGGATTGACTCATTTTGAAGCAAAGGATGCTAAGAAAGAAAAAGTAAATACAACAGCTCCTAGAAATAATATAAGTATTTTTACAAAATATAGTATCAATGAATTTAGTGTAGGTGCTGGAGTAAACTGGAAAAGTAAAGGATTTAGTAAATCTGGAACACTAGAAGTTACTCAAGATGCTTATGCAACTGTTGATTTGATGGCATCTTATAACTTTAGTAAAAATTTATCTGGACAGTTAAATATTAATAACTTATTTGATAAAACATATTATATTGGATATGGTACTTCTAGTTATAACTATGGTGATCCTGTTAATGCTATGGTTAGTTTGAAATATAAATTTTAGTATTAAATAAGATATAAAGAGAGTTTTTTACTCTCTTTATTTACTTCATCATTTTTTATTACTTTTCTCATCAAATTGCCTTAAAAATCATTAAATATAAGTTTTAAAATATATTTAGATATAATCTATTCTTTAATAAAACTATAAATATTTGAGAATAAAGGTGTTAATAATGGATTATAAAGATAGTTTGTTGCTTCCAAAAACAGAATTTCCTATGAGAGGAAATCTTCCACAAAATGAACCATTGAAATATAAACAATGGGATGAAAAAAAAGTTTATGAAAAGATGAAAAAAAATAGAGAAGGTTGTGAGTCATTTACACTTCATGATGGACCTCCTTATGCAAATGGAAATATACATATAGGTCATGCTTTAAATAAAATTTTAAAAGATATTATCAATAAATTTCACTATTTTGAAGGAAAAACTATAAGATATGTTCCAGGTTGGGACTGTCATGGGCTTCCAATTGAGCAAAAAGTTGAAGAAAAAATAGGAAGTGAGAAGAAAAAAACTATTGCAAAATCAAAACTTAGAGAACTATGTCGAGAACATGCTACAAAATTTGTAGATATTCAAAAAAATGAATTTAAACAACTTGGAGTAATTGCAGATTGGGAAAATCCTTATTTAACTATGGATTTCAAATTTGAAGCAAATATTTATAGAGAGTTATGTGCTATTGCAAAACAAGGATTATTAATCCAAAGAAGCAAACCAGTTTATTGGTCTTGGGCAGCACAAACTGCACTTGCTGAAGCTGAAGTTGAGTATGAAGATAAAACTTCTCCATCAATTTATGTAGCATTTAAACACCAAAATCTTGATGCAAGTTTGATTATATGGACAACAACACCTTGGACTCTTCCAGCAAATCAAGCAATTGCTATAAATCCAGAAGAAGAATATGTAAAAACTAGTGATAAATTTATAGTAGCAAAGAAACTTTATAATTCATTGATTGAAAATGAAGTAATAAAAGGTGAAATAGTTGAAACTATAAATACAAAAGAGTTAGAAAATACAAAAGCTATAAATCCATTAAATGGTAGAGATTCTGTAATTATCTTTGGAGATCATGTTGAAATGAGTGCTGGAAGTGGTGCTGTTCACACTGCACCTGGTCATGGTGAAGATGACTACAAAGTATCGCTTAGATATGGAATTGAAGTAATTATGCCTGTTGATGCTTTTGGAAAATATGATGAGACAATAGTTAGAGAAAAACTTTTTAAAGATACTTCTAAATATTTAGGTTTAAATGTATTTAAAGCAAATGATTTAATTCTTGAAGAGTTAGGTTCAGCATTGCTTAAAAAAAGTGATATAAGACACTCTTATCCGCACTGTTGGAGAACTCATACACCAATTATTTTTAGAGCAACAAAACAGTGGTTTATCTCAATAGATGATAAATATGGAAATAAAAATCAAACTTTAAGAGAAAATGCACTTGAAGTTGTAGAAAATCTAAAATTTTATCCAGAATGGGGAAGAAATAGACTAAAAGCTATGCTTGAAGGTCGTCCTGATTGGTGTATAAGTAGACAAAGAGATTGGGGAGTTCCAATTGCATTTTTTAGAAATAAAAAAACTGATGAAATCATCTTTGATGAAAAAGTTTTAAATTATACAGCTATGATTTTTGAGCAAAAAGGTTGTGATGCTTGGTATGATTTGGAAGTTAGCGAACTTTTATATCCAGGAAGTGGACTAAATCCAGATGATTTAGAAAAAACTTTAGATATTTTAGATGTTTGGTTTGATAGTGGAAGTACACAAAATGCAGTTTTAAGAAGTAGAAATTACGATGCTGGAACTTTTCCTGCTGATATGTATCTTGAAGGAAGTGACCAACATAGAGGTTGGTTCCAATCTTCACTTCTTACAACTTTAGCAAGTAGTGAAATCGCACCTTATAAATCAATTTTAACTCATGGATTTACTGTTGATGAAAAAGGTGAAAAAATGAGTAAATCTAAAGGGAATGTTGTAGCTCCTGATAAAGTTTTAAAAGAGTATGGAAGTGAGATTTTGAGACTTTGGGTTGCTATGAGTGATTATCAAAGTGATTTAAAAATCTCTGATAATATCTTAAAACAAAATGGTGAACTTTATAGAAAGATAAGAAATACTGCAAGATTTTTATTAGCAAATATTGATGGTTTAGAAAAAATAGTTGATGTTTCACAAATGGGAATTTTGGACAAGTGGATTTTAAATAAAGCTAAAAAAGTATTTGATGAAATTGAACAATCTTTTAATGCTTATGAGTTCTCAAAAGGATTAAATAAATTAAACAATTTTTTAGTTGTTGATTTATCTGGGATTTATCTTGATGTTTGTAAAGATAGATTGTATTGTGATGATAAAAACGATATTCATAGAACTGCATCTCAAAGTGCAATGGCACTAATTGCTAAAAAGCTTATATCAACTATGGCTTGTATATTGACATATACTATGGATGAGCTTTTAGAGTATGCACCAGCTATTATAAAAGAAGATTGCCAAGATATATTTGATTTTAAAAAGTTTGATTTACCAGAAATTCAGTCAAATATCAATGAAGAGTTATTTTTAGAAGCTAAAGAAAAATTCTCTGAAGTAAAAGATGCTTTAAGTAAAGAAAAAATTATAAAATCAACTTTAGAGTTGGAAATATCTACAAATTGTGAAGAATTTTTGGCTTTAGATGAAGTTGAAGCAAGTGATTGGTTCTTGGTTAGTTCATTATCAAATAAAGAAGCTAAAGATATTTTAGGAAGTTTTAAAATAGAAGATAAAGAGTTTAAAATATTTAAAGCAACAGCACATAAATGTCCAAGATGTTGGAAGTTTACAGCAAATGATGAAGAATCTCTTTGTCAAAGATGTGAAGAAGTAGTAAAATAGGAAAAAAATGTTTCAAGAAGAAGTAACTTTAAACTTTATATTTCAAACAATAGCAGTTCTTTTGGTATTAACTGCTATTGGAATATATTTAGTAAATAAGAAGAAAAAAAAGTAAGGAGATAAAGATGTTTCCATTTACAGATGAAGATTTACAAGAGCCAGTAAAAAATATTGTTGAGAAAAAAATATCTCCAATGTTAGCACGAGATGGTGGTGCAATGGAACTTTTAGCTATCAAAAATGCAAAAGTTTATATTCAGCTTCAAGGTGCATGTGTTGGTTGTAGTGCAAGTGGAAGTACATTGAAATATGTTGTTGAAAAAGAGTTGAAAAGTGCAATACATCCAGATTTACAAATAATAAATGTTCCAATAGGGCAAGAAAACTATTTAGAGGATTGAAATAATGGTAAATGAGAGTAGATTATTAGATGATGCTAACTCTTTGTTTATGCAAAGAAGATTTGATGAAGCTTTATTTTTATACTCTTTATTAACTTCACATTTTCCAGAAAATAAAGAGTATAAACTCTATCCATTATTTTGTGATATAGCTTTAGAAGATGAAAATAAAGCTATTGCTTTATTTGATTATTTCACAATTGTTAAAGCCAATGATTTAGATGAAGCTATAAAATATATGGAAGATATGATAAATGCTTATGATGGTGATGTTGAAAAAATGATGAACTTGCTAAAAGAGTTTAGTGATTCAACTGTTGATTCTCTTGAAGCAATAAAATATGATGATTTTAAAAAGCTAATAGAAGAAAGAGGTTCTTTTAAAATTGCTTTTGAAGATATTATGTTTTCAACAAAAGTTGCTATTGAAACAAAAGAAGATTTTTATGATTTTGTTACAAAACTTATAGAAAATGGCTTTAGTAGTACAGCGTACAATTATTTAGAAGGTTTTAATGAGTACTTTACTTATGATAAAGAGATTTTAAAACTATATGAAAAATTAGAAGAGAAAAAAAATGAAACTAATCATAAAAGATAGAATTTTTACAGATAATACAAGTGAACTTGAGCAAAATAGTGTTTTTGTAGTTTCAAAACAAAATGAGCAATATAAAGATGTTGCATTAAATGGTGGATTTGAAATAATAAATGCAGATGAACTAAAAAATTATTTGGATATGAGTTCTATTAAAGTTATTGGAATAACTGGAACAAATGGAAAAACAACAACAGCAACAACTATTTATAATATTTTGTTAAATTTAGGATATAAAGTTGCACTTCAAGGTACAAGAGGATTTTTTATAAATGAAAATCAAGTTGAAGATTATTCTTTAACTACTCCTGTTCAAATCGGAAATTTTGCACATATTCAAAAAGCTATACAAAATGGTTGTGAATTTTTTATTATGGAAGTAAGTTCTCATGCAATAGAACAAAAAAGAATTGAAGGATTGGATTTTGCTTTAAAGATTCATACAAATATCACAAGAGACCATCTTGATTATCATAAAACTATCGAAGAGTATATAAGAGTTAAAAATCTTTTTTTGAGTGATGAATCACCAAAATTGGTAAATATAGACGATAAAGTTGTCAAATACAATTCTACAAATTCTTTTACCTACTCTTTAGAAAATAATTCAGACTATAAAGTAAATAAATATGAGTTTGAACATGGTATGAAAGTGGATTTTTTGTACAAAGATAAAACTTATACATTTTTTTCAAAAATGATGGGAATTTTTAATATTTACAATCTTATGGCTAGTCTAGGAGCAGTTCATATTTTGACAAATAGAAAATTAGAAGATATTTGTAAAACATTGGAAAATTTTGGAAGTGTTAGTGGTAGAGTTGAAGTTGTATCTTTAAATCCACTTGTTATTGTAGATTTTGCACATACTCCTGATGGAATGGAAGAAGTTTTAAAAAGTTTTCCAAACAAAGATATAATTTGTATTTTTGGTGCTGGTGGGAATAGGGATAGTGCAAAACGACCACTTATGGGAAAAGTTGCACAAAAGTATTCAAAAAGTATAGTTGTAACTAGTGATAATCCAAGATATGAAGAGCCAGAAAGAATTATTGAAGATATTTTAACTGGTATAGATGATAAATCAAATGTTATAGTTGAAGTTAATCGTGTAGAGGCTTTGAAAAAGGCTATTTCAATGGCAAATGATAAAAGTGTAGTTCTAGTTTTAGGTAAAGGTGATGAAGCTACACAAATTATAAAAGATAAAAAATATCCATTTAGTGATAAAGAAGAGATCTTAAAAATATTAAACAAATCTTAATATAATTTGGATATAATCGCAGTTCTATTTTTCAATTTTTTGAAATTTAGTACCTCACATGTATCAATCCTTGTTCGGGTTGTGTTGAGTGTAAGCTTGGCATTAAGGGATACAGAGGCTAAACCCATACAAAAAATAAAACAAATTAATTCAAGGAGAATTACTCATGGTTACTATGAAAGACCTATTAGAGTGTGGTGTACACTTCGGACACCAAACAAGAAGATGGAATCCAAAAATGAAAAAATTCATTTTCGGTGTTAGAAAAAATATCTATATTATAGATTTACAAAAAACGTTAAGATATTTCAGATATACATACAATGTTGTTAGAGATAGAGCTGCTGAAGGTCAAACAATGATTTTTGTTGGAACTAAAAAACAAGCTAGTGAAACTATCAAAAAAGCTGCTGAATCTTGCGGTATGCCATATGTAAACCACAGATGGTTAGGTGGAATGCTAACAAATTTTGGAACAATTAAAAAATCAATTAGAAAATTAGAAATTATTAAAAAAATGAGAGAAGAAGGCCAAATAAACCTTTTAACTAAAAAAGAAGCTTTAATGCTTACTAGAAAAGAAGAAAAATTAGAGTTATATCTTGGTGGAATTAAAGAAATGAATAAATTACCAGATATGATGTTTGTTCTTGATGCAGTAAAAGAGAAAATTGCTATTGCTGAAGCTAGAAGACTTGGAATTACTGTTGTAGCTCCACTTGATACAAACTGCGATCCAGATGTTGTTGATTTACCAATTCCAGGAAATGATGATGCTATTAGATCAATTCATTTATTCTGCAACGAAATGGCAGCAGCTATGAACGAAGGTAAAGCCGCACTTGCTGATGCAAATGGTGAAGAATTTGCAGAGCCCGTAACTCAAACTGAAAAAGATGAAGTTTTAGCTGAAGCTATGGCTGAAGGTGAAGAAGTTGCTTTTGAAGGTGAGGAAGCATAATATGGCAGTTACACCACAATTAATTAAAGAATTAAGAGAACTTACTGGTGCAGGAATGATGGACTGCAAAAATGCTTTAAATGAGACTGGTGGAGATTTAGATAAAGCTGTTCAAGCTTTAAGAGAAGCTGGGCTTGGAAAAGCTGCTAAAAAAGCTGGAAATGTAGCTGCTGAAGGTTTAATTGCTATTGAAATAAATAGTGACAATACTAAAGGTGTAATTTTAGAGCTTAATGCACAAACAGATTTTGTTGCTAAAAATGAGAATTTTATTAACTTAACAAAAGAGATTACTTCTCATGCTGCAAATAATGGAATTAAAGATGCTGAAGCTTTAAATAGTTCATCAATTAATGGACAAGAGTTTTCAACATTTTTAGCAGAAAAAATTGCAACTATTGGTGAAAATATTGTTGCTAGAAAATTATCAACTTTAAGTGGAGAAGTTGTTAATGGTTATGTGCATGTTACTGGAAGAACAGGTGTTATCTTAGCTGCAAAATGTGATGCTGGTATTAAAGATAAAGCTGCAGTATTATTAAGAAATATTGCAATGCATGCAAGTGCTATGAAACCAACAGTTATATCTTATAAAGATTTAGATCCAGCATTTGTTGAAAGTGAAAATAGAGCTATTAGAGCTGAGATTGAAGCTGAAAATGAAGAGTTAGTAAGATTAAAAAAACCTCTTAAAAAAATTCCAGAATTTGTTTCTAAATCTCAATTGACAGATGAAGCAATTGCAGCTGCAAAAGCAAGATTTGAAGATGAGTTAAGAGCAGATGGAAAACCAGAAAAAATTTGGGCAAATATTATTCCAGGAAAAGTTGAAAGATTTATCATTGATAATACTCAATTAGATGGAAGATTTGCACTTTTATCTCAAGCTTATGTTATGAACGATAAACAAACAGTTGAACAAGCAATTGCAGAAGTTGATGCATCTATTCAAATTACTGGATATGTAAGATTTGAGTTAGGTGAAGGAATTGAGAAAAAAGAAGAAGATTTCGCAGCTGAAGTTGCAAAACAAATGGGAAAATAACATAGTTCTTTAACTATGAAAATATAAAAAGGGTATGCAATGAGTGAAAATTTCAAGAAGGATACACTCCTTGCATCGACTCTACTTGAAGCAAAAAATATATCTCATAACTTTGATTATGAACTTTTTAAAAATATAAATATAAGCTTACATAAAAAAGAATCAATCGCTATTATAGGTACAAGTGGAAGTGGAAAATCTACTTTGTTAAATGTATTATCTTCCCTTTTAAAGCCAACAATTGGAAATGTTGTTTTTCAAAGTAAAGATATCTACAAACTAAAACAAAATGATTTACTAAAAATTAGAAGAGATGATTTTGGTATCATTTTTCAAGCACATTATTTATTTCGTGGATTTAGTGCTTTTGAAAACTTGCAAATTGCTACACTTTTAAGTAAAAATAATTTAGATAATGATTTATTGAAAGCATTAAATATAGAACATATTATAAATCAAGGTGTTGGAGAGTTAAGTGGTGGGCAACAGCAAAGATTATCTATTGCTAGAATATTGATGAAAAAACCAAAAATTATTTTTGCAGATGAACCAACAGGTAATTTAGACAAAGATACAGCAAATATAGTGATGGATTCATTATTTGATTATATAAAGAATTATGACGCAGGACTTATATTGGTAACACACGAACATGATTTAGCTTTTAAATGTGATAAAGTATATAAGTTAGAGGATTTTAGTTTAAGGGAGATTATAAAGTGAAATTACTTTTAATTTGCAACACAGCTATAATTGAGCATATTTTTTCTCTAGTATGTAAAAGATTGAAGATTGAGCTTATTATCCAAAATACGAATAGTGTTTCAGCAAAATACGATTTGATAATAATTGACCAGCCTTTTTTAGATAGTAAATTTATAAAAATTAAAAGATTTGCACAAAAAATTGGAGCTATAAGTGCTGAAGAGTTACCTTTTGATAAGCCAAGAGATTTTTTAATTCCAAGACCTTTTCTTCCAACAAAACTTGAAAGTTTATTGAAAGAACAAATTGAGATTATAAAACAAGACCAGAAAGATAATATAGGATTGTCTCATTTTGTTACTGAAAATGAAGAAGATATTGTAACCCCTTTAGTAGATTTTATAAATGATGAACTTGAGGATAATATAGAATTTGAAGTAGAAGAAGATTATATTGAAGAAGACGAAAGTATAGTGAGTTTAAGTGCTTTACAAAAAGGTGGAGTTTTAGACAATACTGAATTAAATAAGATAAATACAATTTTAGAAGATACTTCAACTACTATCAAAGAAGAAGATTGGAAAGATATTTCACAAATAATAGATGAAGCTTTAGATGAAGTAAAAGATTACGAATTTGAACTAAATGAAGAAGAACAGTACCATCTTATATTAAGTAAATTTAAAATTGATGATTTAAAACCACTTTTAACAAAATTAAATCAAGATTTAGTTGATAAATTGAGTCGTGGTGAAACTATTGATATAAAAATATCTTTAAAGGATGAACAATGATAAAAGAGATTAAAGGTGCAATTTTAATTATTTCAGGTCCTAGCGGTTGCGGAAAATCGACACTTTTAAGAGAAATTTATAAAAATATTCCTAACTATTTTTTTTCTATTTCAACAACAACAAGGGAAAAAAGAGAAGATGTTGAAGAAAATGGAGTTGATTATTTTTTTGTAACTAAAGAAGAATTTGAAAAAGACATAGAAAATGGAAATTTTTTAGAATGGGCAAATGTTCATGACAACTATTATGGAACGAAATTACAACCAATAGTACAGGCTTTAAATGAAGGAAAGTTAGTAATTTTTGATATAGATGTTCAAGGACATAAGATATTAAGAGAAAAGTTAAATTCTTTGATAACTTCGGTTTTTATTACAACACCAACTTTAAAAATATTGGAACAAAGATTGGTTAGTAGAGATACAGACTCTTCAGAGATGATTGAAAAAAGATTAAGAAATGCTAAAGTTGAAATAGAATCTTTTACAGACTATGACTACTTGATAGTGAACGAAAATATTCATAAAGCCACACAAGAAATTTTATCTATAGCAAGTATTGCAAGAACTAAATCAAAGCTTTTTAATAAAGATGAAATAGTATCAAACTGGCTAAATTAATTAGTCAATTTGTTCATAACTTAGAGGTTTATCGAAGTAGTAACCTTGTGATAAATCTATATTTAATTCTTTTACTTTATTGTAAATTTCTTCATTCGCAACAAACTCTGCAACAGTTTTGATGTTGAACTCTTTTGCAATATTGGAGATAGTTTTTACAATAATTTCTAAATCTTTTGATTCGTGAACATTTCTTATTAAAGAACCATCAATCTTTATGAAGTTTATAGCTAAAGTCGATAAAAGATGGAAATTTGAATATCCTGCTCCAAAATCATCTATCCCTACAATACAACCATATAAAGATACTTTTTCAATAAATGTATCAACAAGATTAAAATCTAAAATTTCTTCTGATTCTAGTATTTCAAACTCTAAACTAGATGAATATTGTTTGTTTTTTTCTAAGAATTCATAAATATATTTCGTAGTTTTTTCATTTAAAATATCTTCATAAGATATATTTACAGATACTCTTTTATGCTTTTCTTTTATTAATTTTAAAGAGTCATCTAAAACAACTTTTATAATATTTGAGTACATTTTTGTTTTTTTAGCAATATGTAAGAAGCTATATGGACCAAACTCAACACCTTCAGGGGAAATATATCTTATCAGTGCTTCATATTTTATGATCTCTTTTGTTCTTGTATCTACTATTGGTTGGAAATATGCTTTCAAAAGATTATCTTTAAAGCCTTGTTTTAACTGTTTTATCCATTTAATATTTTCTTCGAAAGATTTATGAATATTGTATGAATCATCATAAAGCATAATCTTTTGACATTTTTTTCTAGCATAACTTATAATTCTTTTTGTATATTTATATGCCTGTGGACCTTCTCCTTGTGCAATTCCAATAGTAATATTTACATCAATTTCATTTTCATCAATTAAGAATGTTTCACCCTCTATTTTTTCTAGGAATTCTTTACAAATAGTAAAAAACTTTTCAATTACAATCTGATTTTTGGGAACAACTGCAAATTTATCTGATTCAATTCTATATAACAAATATTCATCAACATCAAAAAATGTTCTCATTTTATGTGCAAATTCTTTTAATATTTTATCACCTATTTCTTCTCCAAATAGATCATTTGTTGCTATGAAATCATCAATATCTATCATAGCCATAATTTCATAATTTAATTTTTTTAGATCTTTTCTTAATCTGTTTTTATTTGAAAGATTTGTTAATGCATCTGTATATAAATCTTTTAGTTCATGATAATTTAGAGATTGTGCCATTGCATGTAGTAGTTTTGAAATATCAACTGGTTTTAAAACATATTTATCTACACCAATATCAATAGCATCAAGTAAGTATTCTTTATTTGAAAAGGCAGTTGTTACAATGATTGGAACTTTTTTATTTATATCTTTTATCTTTTTTATCATATCTAAGCCATTTAAAATTGGCATATTTATATCAGTAATAATTAAATCTATTTCTAATTCATTTTCTAAAAAAAGATTGTAACCTTCTTGACCATTTGATGCAATAAACTGATTTTTTGTGAAAGATTGTAAAATTGAAGAAGTTATTTCTCTTAAATCCTTTTCATCTTCTACATATAAAACTGTAATATTTTTAAGATTTGATATATCGTTATTCATTAAACCACTCTTTGAAAATTATTAAGATATAATACACAAAAATTTTAATAAGAAGTTTAATATTAATAAAAATGGAGTGTTTTTTTGCCAAAAGTTGAGTGTAATCATTGTCATTTATCATTTGATGATGAAATAATGATAAAAGAGAATGATTTAAGATTTTGTTGTAATGGCTGCCAAAATGTTCATCATATCCTAAAAAGTGATGGTTTAGAATCTTTTTATGAGAAACTTGGAAATAAAAAAATAGCTCCACCTTTAGAAATTTCAAACAATGATTTAGATAAATTTGATTCACAAAATTTTTTAGATAACTACACAACTTTTACAAAAGATGGTTTTTTACAAATTGATTTAATCCTAGAGGGAATTCATTGTGCAGCTTGTGTTTGGTTAAATGAAAAGGTTTTATATGATACCAAAGGTGTTTTTGAAGCAAATATAAATTTTACTACAAATAAAGCTAAAATTATTTTTAACCCTGAAGTTATTAAATTATCACAAATTATTTTAAAAATTCGTTCTATTGGATATAACGCTTATGCTTATGATTCAAGTATAGCTGATATTGAAGCAAATAAGGCAAAACAAGATTATTTTATAAGAATGATGGTTGCAGTTGTTTGTACTATGAATATTATGATGTTAAGTGTTGCAAAATATACAGGATTTTTTACTGGAATGAGTAATGAAGTAAAACAGATGATACATTTTGCAGAGTTTATACTTACAACCCCAGTTTTGTTTTTTAGTGGTTGGGTATTTTACAAAGGTGCTTATTTTGGCTTAAAAAATAAAATTGTATCTATGGATTTGGCTGTTTCTACAGGTGCAACATTGACTTATACATACTCTATGGCAGTTTTATTTCATATTACCAGAGGTGAAAGCTATTTTGACTCTGTAGCTATGATAATAACCTTTGTCTTAGTTGGAAAATATTTGGAAGTAATAGGTAAAAAATCGGCTGTTGATACTTTGGATAAGATCAAATCAACTATTCCATTGGAAGCAACAGTTATAAAAAATGGTGAAAAAAAAGTACTTGCTTTAAATAGTGTAAAAGTTGGAGATATCATAGAGATAAAAACTGGTGAAAAAGTTGCAGTTGATGGAAAAATAACTTTTGGAAGTGCAAGTTTTGATGAATCTAGTTTAACAGGAGAGAGTTTGCCTGTATATAAAAAAGAGGGTGATAATGTATATAGTGGAACTATAAATTTAGACTCATTAGTACATTTTGAAGTTACAAAAGATTTTAAAAATTCAACTTTTTCATCTATCGTTACTTTACTTGAAGACTCACTAAATTCAAAACCAAAAATCCAATCTCTAGCAAATAAAATCTCAAGAAAATTTAGTGCGACAATATTAACAATAGCATTTATTACATTTTTAGTCTGGTATTTTCTAGGGCTTGATTTAGGATTTTATTTTGACGGTATAAATCAGTTTGAGCGGTCTTTTATGGTAGCTGTATCTGTAATAATCATAGCTTGCCCTTGTGCATTGGCACTTGCAACTCCTATGGCTAGTTTGGTTGGGATTTCACAATTGGCTAAAAAATCACTGCTTTTTAAAGAAGCAAAATTTATAGAAACTATTGCAAATGCTACAACTGTTATTTTTGATAAAACTGGAACTTTAACTAAAGGTGAATTAAGCATTGTAAATGCGACATATTTTGATAAAAATGAAAAAAATTTAAGTTTACTATTCTCTTTGGTAGATAGTTCAAATCATCCTATTAGTCAAAGTATCAAAAAATATTTACAAGAAAATATTACTTATCAGAAATTATTTTTAGAAAATATAAAAAATATTGAAGCAAAAGGACTCAGTGCTTCTTTTGAAGATTTAGAAATTTTAGGTGGAAATATTGAACTTCTAAAAGAGTTTGGAATAGAGTTTGAATTTACTACAAATAATAGTTTATATATTTTTGCCATAAATAAAAAAGTTGTTGCTATTTTTGAACTTGAAGATGATATAAAAGATGATGCAAAAGAGTTGATAGATTATTTAAAAAAAGAGCAAGTTGAAGTTATTATGCTAACAGGTGATAATAAATATGTAGCTTCCAAAGTTGCAAATAATCTAAAAATAGAAAAATTTTATTCTTCTCAAACTCCAACATCAAAAGCAAATTATATAAAAGAGTTAAAAAATTCTGGAAAAATTGTTGTTATGGTTGGGGATGGTGTAAATGATAGTGTTGCACTCGCAAGTAGCGATGTTTCGATTGCTATGGGAAATTCTGCTGATGTGTCTTTGAGTGTTTCAGATATAGTTTTACTTAATTCAAAATTAAAAGCTTTAAAAGATGCTTTTGTAATATCTAAAAAAACATATAAGCATATAAAACAAAACTTGATTTTTTCACTTGTTTACAATGCTGTTACAATACCATTAGCTATGTTAGGATATGTAATACCACTGTTTGCAGCACTTTCTATGAGTTTAAGTTCACTTATTGTAATCTTAAACTCACTGAGAATAAAAAAAGGATTAAAATAAATTATGATTGATGATACACTATTTTTTATGTTAATTGTAGGTTTGATAATATCTGCAGGAATGTTAATGTTATTTATTTGGGGAGCAAAATCAGGACAATTTGATGATTCTTCAAAAATGACAAATGGATTGCTTTTTGATAGTGTAGAAGATTTAAATGATGCAATAAAAAAAGAAAATTCTGTAAAAGAAGCTAAAAAAGAGCAAAAAAAAGAGGAAGATAAAAATCTTCCTCAAGAATAGAAAAATAATCTAAATTATTTACCCATATAGTCAGCTAAAGCTTTGATATCAGCATCAGACAATTTAGCAACTTGACCTTTCATTAAAGCTTTCATAGGACCACCATAAGAACCATCTTTATAACCATGTAAAGCTTTTTCAATTTCAGCTTTAGTTTGATTAGCAGGAACATGAGATTTACTTTGAGTAGTAATATTTATCTCACCTTTTACCCCGTGACAGGCTTTACATGTTACATAAGCAGCAGGTGCATCAGCAAAAGCGAAAGCAGCCATTGCTACAGTTGCAAGAACTATTTTTTTCATTTTAAACTCCTTTAAATTTGGACAAGAATTTTATCAATCTTTTCTTGTTTTTTTGCTTAATAACTATGGTTTTTTTAGCTATTACAATTAGAAGTTTTGCTTATTATTGTATAATGATTGTGTAGATTAAAAACAAAGGAATATTTATTTGGAAAATGTAGTTTTAGAGATAAAAAATCTATCTTTTTATTACAAAAAAGATAGTCCAATTTATAGAGATTTTAATTTGATTTTACAAAAGGGAGAACTTGTAACTATTTTTGGAAAAAGTGGAAGTGGAAAAACAACACTTTTTGAACTTATATTAGGCAATTTAAAAGCACAAAAAGGAACAATATACAAATCAAAAATAGCGATGATTTTTCAAGACCCATTTAACTCTTTTCATCCAACATATACGATTTATGAACAAATATGTGATGTTGTAAAAAGAGATTTTAAAGAAGAGATAGATACTATTTTGGAAAAATTAAGTCTAAATTTGGAACTTTTACATAAAAAAAGTTATGAGTTAAGTGGCGGACAGCTTCAAAGATGTTCTATTTTAAGGGCAATTTTACAAAAGCCAGATTTACTTTTGATAGATGAACCAACATCCGCACTTGATAATATAATAGCTTATGATGTGATGAAACTTTTAATTACACTTTTGAAAGATAGTGCTATTTTGTTGGTAACTCACGATATAGATATGGCAAAATGGTGTAGTAATAAAATAATAAGGTTAGAAGATGCAAACAAATAGAGCAATAGTTCTACTAAATATGGGCGGAGCTAGAAACAAAAATGAATTAAAAATGTTTTTAACAAATATGTTTAATGATGAAAATATTTTAACAATAAAAAATAGTTTGATTAGAAAAATAGTAGCTTCTGTTATTGTAAATAAAAGATTGGATAGTGCTTGGGAAAATTATGAAAAAATAGGTAATAGCTCTCCTATCAATCCTCTTACAGAAAAACTGGTTGAAAAATGTAATGAACAAATAAAAGATTTTAAAACTTACCAAATTATGAGATATACGCCACCTTTTGCAAATGAAGTAATACAAAAAATGAAAAAAGATGGTATAGAAGAGATTATTTTGCTTCCTTTGTATCCACAATACTCTACAACTACTACAAAATCTTCTTTAGAAGATTTTTTAAAATATGAAAAAAATAGTTTTAAAATAAAAGTAATATATGATTTTTATAAAAATGATAGTTTTAACAACAGTATTGTAAATGAAATTTTAAGAAATATTGATGATGAAACAAATTACAATCTAATATTTTCAGCTCACGGACTACCACAAAAAATAGTGGACAATGGAGATCCATATCAAAGACAAATGATTGAACAAATAGAACTTTTAAAGCAAAAGTTAGAAGAAAAAGGTAAAGTTTTTAAATCAATAAATCTAGCATATCAATCAAAAGTTGGACCTTTAAAATGGCTTGAACCATCACTTGAAGAAATGTTAAAAAATTTCAAAGATGAAAATGTCATCATATATCCATTGTCTTTTATCGTTGATAACTCTGAAACGGATTTTGAACTAGATATTGAATATAGACATATTGCACAAAATTTAGGAATAAAAGATTATAAAGTTTGTAGATGTGTAAATGATAGTGATGAATTTATAGAAACTATTAAAGATATTATAAAATAAAAGGCTTATTTATGGCATATTTTCCAGCATTTTTAAAGTTTGATGATAAGAGTATTTTAATTGTTGGTGGTGGAAATATAGCTTTAGAAAAACTAACTCATATTCTAAATTTTTCTTCAAATATTACTTTAATAGCAAAAGATTATCTACTTCAAACAAAAAGTTTGATAGATGAAAATAACTTAAAATTTTTTAAAAGAGCTTATGAAAAAGGTGATATAAAAGATTTTGATATTGTTATTGTTGCAGTTGATGATTTTAATCTACAAGAAAGTATTTACTTTGAAACAAGAAATCACAATATTTTATGTAATTGTGTAGATTTACAACAATATTGTGATTTTATCTTCCCTTCGTATATAAAAAAAGGTGATTTAACAGTTGCTATCTCAACAAGTGGAAGTTCTCCTGCATTTGCTAAAAATTTTAAGCAGTATCTTTTAAAAGTAATACCAGAAGATGTAGAAGATTTTTTAAAAGAGTTAAAATCTTTACGAACTATCATTCCCAAAGGAAAAGAAAGAATGCAACTTTTTGATAAAAAAGTAAAAGATTATATAAACTCTTGGGATAAAAGATAAGATTTAACTAAACCAATCTAACTCTTCTCTTAGCTTTACAACTTCACCAACTACTATAATAGCGGGAGTTGGCATATCTTTTGATTTTTGTACGATATCTTTTAAAGTTCCAGTTACAACTTTTTGATTTTTTGTTGTTCCTTTTGAGATAATAGCACAAGGTGTATTTGATGGTTTTCCAATTTCTAATAGTCTGTTTTTTATTAACTCAATATTGTGAAGTCCCATCAAAAAAATTATTGTTTCATTTGTTTTAAAACTTTCCCAATCTATTTGACAAACATCTTTATCTGGAGTTTCATGCCCCGTTACAACTCTAAAAGAACAAGTTATTCCTCTATGAGTTACAGGAATTCCAGCATAAGCTGGAACACTAATACTTGAAGTAACTCCAGGAATTATTTCAAATTTAACATCTCTTTGTTTTAAATATAGTGCTTCCTCTCCTCCTCGTCCAAATACGAAAGGATCTCCACCTTTTAGCCTTACAACAACATCATATTTTAAACTATTTTGGTATATTATCTCATTTATTTCATCTTGTGGAATTATATGTTTTCCAGACTCTTTTCCTACAAATATAAACTCACATCCATCTTTTGCCATATCTAAAATATCAGGATTTGCTAATTTATCATAGATTATTATATCTGCTTGTTTTATAACTTTACAGGCTTTTAAAGTTAATAGTTCAATATCTCCTGGACCTGCTCCTGTTAAATATACTTTGTTCATTTTCTCTCAATTTAAAAATTTTTATAGAGTTTTAGCATTTAAAGGCTTTTTTTATCTTAAATTTTGGGTGTTTTTGCCAAAAATTTTGTTAATTTGTGTTATAAAGATAGTTTTAAATCTATATCAAATTTGTAAGGTTTTTCTATGTTTGTAATCAAAAAAATCATCTCTGCTTTTTTTCTACCTATCCCAATAGGGTTGTTTTTATTAATTTTATCTCTGTTCTTTTTACTAAAGAATTCATATAAAAAAGCTAAATTATTTTTAGTTTTTTCTTTTGTTTGGTTTGTTTTAATATCAAATCAAATAGTATCAAATGCTCTTCTTTCTCCCCTTGAAAATTATTATCCAGCTTTGATAGATACACCAAAAGTAAACTATATCTTAGTTTTAGGAAATGCACATAAAAGTGATGAAAATTTGGCTATATCTTCTCAAGTAAAAGAGACTGCCATTAATAGATTGGTTGATGGTATAAGACACTATAATAATTTGAAGAATGAGCAATATGCTGTAAAACTAATAGTTTCTGGATATAGTTTTGATGATATAAACTCTCATGCACAAATGCAAAAAAAATTAGCAATATCTTTGGGTGTAGATGAAAATGATATCATCACTCTTGATACACCAAAAGATACAAAAGAGGAAGCAATAGAAACAAAGAAAATAGTAGAAGATGAAGAAGTTATTTTAGTAACAAGTGCAAGTCATATGAAAAGAGCTGTGTTACTTTTTGAAAAAGAGGGTTTAACCGTACTTCCAAGCCCTACACAACACAAAGGATATAGCACGATTTATCCTACTTCATTTTTTGATGCAAATAATATAAAAAAAGTTGAACTAGCTTTTCATGAATATTTAGGAATATTATATTCTTACCTAAAAGGTGACATATAACAATAAATTTCTAAAAATCTCTAATAATTGTTATTGATTTTATCTTTTTTTAAGTTTAAAACATTAAGATGGCATTTACCTTTTATTAATAGTTGCTATCAACATTAATACAAAGATAATAAAATAGTTTCTCCTAAAACTATTTTAAGAAATTTTAAGTCGAAAAAAACAAAAAAAGGAAGAAAATGAAAATACGAATGGCTAAAACAGTAGCGACAGCTCTACTAGTTTACGGGGGGGGGTACAACCTACTAAGTGCTAACGAAACAACTGTACTTGATGATGTACAAGTTGTAACATCTGCTGCTGGGTATGAACAAAAAATAACAGATGCTCCCGCATCAATCTCTGTAATCACTCAAGAAGACTTACAAAAAAAACCATATACAAACTTACTAGATGCTGTTAAAGATATCGAAGGTGTTGATATAGGTGAAACAAATGATAAAACTAACAATGGACAAGTTAGTATCAGAGGTATGGGTGCTGACTATACTCTTTTGCTTGTAGATGGAAAAAGACAAAATAATAATGGAGATTTATATCCAAATAGTTTTGGCGGTGTTCAATGGGCAAGTATTCCACCACTTTCTATGGTGGAGAGAATAGAAGTTGTAAGAGGACCTATGAGTACACTTTATGGTTCTGATGCAATGGGTGGAGTTATAAATATCATAACTAAAAAAATATCAAATGAATGGACAGGTGCGATAGGTTATGCTAAAACTATCCAAACAGAAAATGATTATGGAAATGATGATAGAGTAGATTTTTCTATTATGGGACCAATTGTAAAAGATAAATTAGGTTTAAGTTTGAGAGGAAGTTTCTTTGATGTAGATAAATCAAATCCTGAATATGCTAAGTTGTACTATAATGGAACAGATGTTAGCAAGGGAAATGATAGTTTTGGTTCAGGAAAAGGAAATGTTAAGCATGAAGATTGGACATTTGGCGCAGGATTGGCATTTACTCCAAATGAAAATCATACAATTAAATTTGATTATGATGTAGCAAAACAGAAATATGATAATACACCTTATATAAAAAGAGATGGCACAATAGGGGATCCATTAGGTACGAATGATACATATAGTGCTTTACTTCAACAAAGAGCTGGGTATAAAGATGAGTTAAGATTTGAAAGAGAACAATATGCTTTAAATTGGGAAGCTGATTGGGCTGTTGGTAAAAGTACAGTTGGTATTCATCATGTGGATACAAATAATAATGGAAGAACTTTACCTCCAACTCTTGATGAAAGAGAATATATGAAAAATATGGGGTATTTATATAGTGGTAGTAATGTAAATAGTGCAGCAAATCAAGCAAAATTAGCTGCTGCAATGCAAGACCCAGTTTTTCTTGCTATGTTACCAAGACCTGATAGACCATTACAATCAAAAAATACTACATATAGTGCAAAATATGAATTACCTTTAAATAATCATTTCTTAGTTGTAGGAGCTGAATATCAAAAATCTGAACTTAAAGATGGTGTTTTTGGTATGGAAAAAGGAAACTCAGATGTATCTAAAGAATATTATCAGTATGCTCTATATGCAGAAGATAATTGGAATATTATAGATCCATTAACTCTTACTGTTGGGGCAAGATATAATAAACATGAAGATTTTGGAGATAATATAAGCCCAAGAGTTTATCTAAGCTATGCCGCAACTGATAGTTGGACGTTTAAAGGAGGAGTATCTACTGGATATAAAGCTCCAAAGGCAACCGACCTTTATGATGGTATTACTGGATTTGGATCTCAAGGGGCTAATCCTATGATTGGAAATCCAGATTTAAAACCTGAAAAATCTATAAGTTATGAAATAGCAGCTTACTATGAGCATGAAAATAAACATAATTTCAATGTTACTTTATTCCAAAATAATTTTAAAGATAAAATTGAAACAAATAGTGATTTTAAAGGAACAGCTGGAGATAGATGGGAAGCTTTAAGAGCTGCAAATGGTTCATTAAGTAAAAAAGAAAATGTTGCTAAAGCTACTATAAAAGGTATTGAAGTTGCTGGTAAATATTATATCTTAGATAATTTATCTATTAAAGCAAACTATACATATTTAAATTCAGAGAATAAGGCAGATGATAAACCATTATCTAATTCTCCAAAACATATGTATAATGCTACTTTAGATTGGGAAGCTACATCTAAACTTAATACATATTTACAATTATCAGGAGATATCGATAGATATAGAAGTACTTATGCAGATTCTAATGGAAATAATAAAGATTTATACTATAAAAATTTCTCTATTTGGAATTTAGGTGCTTCGTATAAGTTTACAAAAGATTTTACTCTTATAGGTAGAGTAAACAACTTATTTGATAAAGATTATTTAGAATATGGTTTAGCTGATAGAGTTGGAACTACAAATTACTATGATGAGTATAATAATAAACCAGCAGGTAGAAATTTCTGGTTAAGTGCTAGATATACATTCTAAAATAGATAGATTTTTTATTTTTATTCGTTCTCAAGTTATTAACTTGGGAATGAAAAAATTTAAGTGTGGGTTATAAAGTATTTTTCTTGTGATTAAATTTTAGATTAAAATACGATAAACAATAAACAATTTGAAAATAATTTTATTTTCATAGCATTTCCTTTCATACTTTGTAACTCATACTTAGGTTTTAAAATCTCATTGTTGAAGAATCTTATTTTTTTCATTATATGTTTTAGTTAGAATATATTTGTAGTTATTCATTGAATTGATAATATTATTACATAATTGCAAGTGACTTTTTTGGATATTTGAGTCATCAAAAATCAAATCTTTTGTCAAATCATCAATCCAGTTTATTTTTAAATTAACTAAATTATCAAAACAAATATTCCCTTGAGAAATACTTTTTACAATTATGGGTGGTTCATTTATTCTTGAATTATCTATTAATATTAAACAGTCAATATTCTTGATTGATTTTTTTACATTATTAAAGCATTTTTCTTTTCTTTCAATGAGTTTTTTAATTGGCACATCATGACCACCTTGTTTAACTCTATTATAAAGATATAAAACATTTATTTGTTCATCTTCTGTATTTGTAAAAAAAGTTACTATATCATAGTTTTTTTCTTTTAATTTGAATAAAAAATCTACTTTTTCTTGTGTAGAGAATACAGTTTCTACAATCATATCTTTATTGTTTTGTAGTAATTCATTTCTTCTATCTTCTGCTATTTTAAAAGCTTTAATATAGTTTTCTTTTGTTTCTTCTAATTTTAATTCTTCTTTCAGTATTAAATCAGGATTTATATAAGTTCCAGCAATGATTTTGTTATTTAATAGATGTGAAATAAATGTTGATTTTCCAGAAGCATTTGCACCGACAAATATAAAAGCTTTTGGTCTATTTTGCATAATATATACCTAATTTATCTAAATTAGTTTTCATAACATCTGATAAGATAATCTTTTTCAACCTATAATTTTTCATAGATTGAACTAACTTATTTAGATCTATATTTTTTGTTATTGAACAAGACACATTACCATAAATATTATTTGAGTTAAGCTTAATTCTTTTTATATTTTTTTTTGTTATTTTCAAAACTTACTCCTTATGATTTTGCTCTTATTATAGCATTTAATTATATAAAAATAAAAAACAGCAAATTTAATCGACATTTTGATACTATTGCAACAAAGTTGCAAATAAAGGTTTTTAGTGAATTTAATAAATATAAATAAACTTTTTTTTAAATATCAAAAAACAGATGTTTTGGAAAATGTAAACTTAACAATTAAAAATGATGATTTTCTAGCTATCATAGGACCAAATGGTGGTGGAAAATCAACTCTTTTAAAGCTGATTTTAGGGCTTTTACCTATTCAAAATGGAACAATAGAAAAAAATATAAAAACTAGTGAAGTAGGCTATGTTCCTCAAAATACAAATTTAAATATTGATTTTCCTATTACAGCTTTAGAAGTTGTTTTAATGGGACATATAAGTAGTAAAAAAAGATTTTTTGGATATTCAAAAGATGAAATTGCTTGTGCTTTAACTTCTTTAGAGCAAGTAGGTATGAAAGAGTTTTCAAATAAGAAAATAGGTGATTTAAGTGGAGGTCAGAGGCAAAGAGTGTTTATTGCAAGAGCTTTGTGTTCCAATCCCAAAATTATGCTTTTGGATGAACCAACAGCAAGTATTGATGTAAAAGGGCAACAAGAGATATATGAACTTTTGAAAGAGTTAAATAAATCAATTTGTATAGTTGTTGTAAGTCATGATTTATCAATACTATTAAACTATGCAAAAAATGTAGCTCATGTAAATAGAAGTTTAGTTTTTCATAGTTTAGAACAAGTACAAAAAAATGTTACTTTAACAGATGACCATCTTTGTGAAGTTGAACTTCTTTCAGCTTTAGGTAAAACACAAATTTGTTGCAACCACGTACATTAAAGGCAAATATTTATGGAAATTTTACAATATGATTTTATACAAAATGCACTTATTTCAGGAGTTTTGATATCTATTGCGGCTGGGGTTATTGGAACTTTAGTAGTAGTAAATAAAATAACATTTTTAACTGGTGGAATAGCACATAGTGCTTATGGTGGTATTGGTCTTGCTATTTTTTTAGGAATTCCAGTTTTATTTGGAGCAACTATATTTGCTGTAATTACAGCCATCATCATAGCTATTATAACTTTGAAAAATAGAAGCAGAATAGATGCAATTATTGGTATGATGTGGGCAAGTGGAATGGCAATAGGTATTATCTTTGTGGATTTAACACCTGGCTATAATGTAGATTTGATGAGTTACCTTTTTGGTTCTATTATTGCAGTTTCTAGTGAAGATATAGTATATATGAGTTTATTAGATATTTTTATAATAGCAATTGTTTTGTTTTTTTATAAAGAAATTTTAGCAGTTTCATATGATAGTGAATTTGCAACTTTAAGAGGTATAAATGTAAAGTTTTTTTATACTTTGATATTGATTTTATCAGCACTTTGTGTAGTTGCGGCTATAAAGGCTGTTGGATTAATACTTGTAATCGCACTTCTTACAATTCCAACATATTTAGCAGAAAATTTTGCTTCAAAATTATCTACTATGATGATAATTAGTTCAATTTTAGCTACAATGTTTACAATAGTTGGGCTTATATTTTCGTATTTTTATGATATAAGCTCTGGAGCTAGTATAATTATGGTCGCAGTTGTTGCTTTAGGAGTTGTAAAGCTAATCAAATATAAAAAATAAAAATGAAACGGAAAAACCAAAATGAATAAAAAAATAGAAGTAGGGAAGATAAATACCCTAAAAATTTATAGAGCAAGTGAACCAGGGCTTTACCTAAAAAGTTTAGATGAAGAAGAGGTTTTATTGCCAAATGCCTATGTTAAAAAAGAGATGGCAATAGATAGTTTACTTGATGTTTTTATCTATACTGATAGTGAAGATAGACTTGTTGCTACCACTTTGAAACCTTATATCTATGTAAATGAATTTGCTTTTTTACAAGTTGTTGACAATGCAAAATTTGGTTCTTTTGTAGATATTGGGTTGCCAAAAGATATTTTAGTTCCAAAGAATAAACAAAAAAGTACTTTTGTAAAAGGAACTTATAAAGTTCTTCAACTTCAGTTAGATAAAAGAACAAATAGACTTTGTGCTTCTGAAAAATTTGAATTAAAAAAAGAGATAAAAAATTTAAATAAAAGTGATGAGGTTGAGATATTGTTATATTCAAAAACTCCACTTGGTTTTAAAGTTATTGTAAATAATCTTTATGAAGGTATGATTTTTCACTCTGAAATTTTTGAAAATATTAAAATAGGTGACAAAAAGAGAGCTTATGTAAAAAGTGTAAGAGAAGATGGAAAATTGGATATTAGCTTACAAAAAATAGGACAAAAAGTTGATGAAGATAAAGTTATTGAGATATTAAAAGCCAATAATGGAAGTGTAAATTTTACATATAAAAGTGAAGCTAGTGATATAAAAGATATATTTGCTATGAGTAAAAAGGCTTTTAAGGCTACTTTAACAAAATTAATAGAACGAAAAAAAATTGTATTAGAAGAAAATTGTATTAGATTAAATAGTAAAAATTCTTGATTTAGAATAAGAGTATTTTTATCCTATTTTAATATAATTACAAACGAATATCATAAAAAAAAAGGAAAGGTATGTTTGGATTTAGTAATAGTATAAGATTTGAGAAATTTAGAAAATTTGGTTATTTCTTTTTTTTATTACTTTTCTTTGCATCTTTTTCTTTTCAAACTTATGATTTTATAGTTTATAGAAAGAGTTATGAGTTTTTTTCTTTGTTGATTCCTATGTTTTTTACTTTTTATTTTCAATTTTTTTATGGTATTGAAGCTATATTAAAAAGATTTGATGAGATAAATGAAAAAGCAAAAAAAGAGGCATTAGAAGAAAAAAGTATAATAAAAAATTAATACAAAGGATTTAAAATGGCAACAGTAAAATTTAAAGGTGAATTAGAAGTAAATTTAAGTGGTAGCGAAGTAAATGTTGGAGATATAGCTCCTGTTGTAAGTGGAGTTGGAGCTGATTTAAGTGATGTTACTATTGGTGGACAACAAGGTCTTACTCAAATTGTTGTAGCAGTTCCATCTCTAGATACTGGTGTTTGTGCTGCAGAAGCTAGAAGATTCAATGAAGAAGCTTCAAAAATAGAAAATGCCCAAGTTGTTATAATTTCAATGGATTTACCATTTGCTATGAAAAGATTTTGTACAACAGAAGGAATTGAAAACCTAAAAGTTGCATCTGACTTTAGAGCAAAAGCTTTTGCAAAGTCTTATGGAGTTTTACAAGCAAATGGACCATTGGCAGGTTTAACTGCAAGAGCAATATTTATAATAAATCCTTCTGGGAAAATAACTTATAAGCAGATAGTTCCTGAAATAACTTCTGAACCAGACTATGCTTCTGTTTTAGCTGCTCTTAAAGATGCTACATCAACTTCTTGTTGTGGAAGTTGTCACTAAAATAATATAATTATAGCTTAGAAAAATTCTAAGCTATAATCTTTTAAAATCTCTCTAATTTATCTTTAATTAATCTAAAAATAGTAACATGTTTCGTAAAATCTTTTTATTTTAAAGGAGTTAATTATGATTAGAAATATACTTAAACTTTTGTTTGTATCATTTTTTTCTTTTCAAATATCAAATGCAAGTTTGGTAGAAGATGGTTATTTAGAACTTGAAAAAGGTAATGTCTTAGAAGCTGCAAATATATTTAAAAATGCTTGTGAAAAAGGTGCATTTGCTGGTTGTTATAATTTAGGACTTATGTATTACAAGGGTGAACATATAGCTAAAAACTATGAAAAAGCTTTTCAATTATTTACAAAAGCTTGTGATGAAGGGCATAAAAATGCTTGTTATAATTTAGCATATATGTATGAAAAAGGACAAGGAGTACAAAGTGATAGTTTTAAAGCTGTTGATTTGTATATAAAAACTTGTAAAGATGGAATTAGTTTTTCTTGTCTTAACTTGGCAACAATGTATGAAAAGGGGAATGGTGTAGAGCAAGATAATTTTAAAGCTGTAGAGTTTTATACAAAAGCTTGTGAATTAAACAATCCTAAAGCTTGTTTTTCTTTGGCACTAAAATACAATAATGCAGATGGTGTAGAACAATCTCCTTTAACAGCTATAAATCTATATCAAAAATCTTGTGATTTAGGATATTCTTATGCTTGTTACAATTTGGGAGTTATGTATATTGATGGAAAGTTTTTATCACAAAATAAAAATAAAGCAAAACAATATTTTAAACAAGCTTGTGATATGAAATTAGATATTGCTTGTAAAGAGTTGAATAATCTTTAGATCTTGTTTAATATCAAGGTAGATTTGATAAAAAATAGATAAAATCTTCTAAATTAATATTTAGGAGATTTTATGAATTCTTGGTATAAAAAATTTGCTTCTCAGCCACATCAACCATTTTTTACAAATGGTATAGTTTTTTTCATACTTTTTATTACAATATTTGCTTTTGCTTACTCTAATATAATAAATTTAGATAGTTCACTTTTAACTTATCATGCTTATAGTTTAATATTTGTTGTTTTTATACAGTTTTTTTTAGGGTTTTTATTTGTTGTTTTTCCAAAATTTTTGATGCAAAGTGAAATAGCTGTAAGTGAATATATGAAGCAATTTTTTATATATTTATTTGCCAGTATTGGTATTTTTTTATCTTTGATTTTTTATTCAAAAATAACTTTTATTTTCCAAATGATACTTTTTATTGTTCAGATTATGAGCTTTAAATTGCTATATTCAATTCATAAAAAAAGTATTATGAAAGATAAAAATGATACAAAATGGGTTTTAATTTCTTTTATAGCTGGACTTATATCTCACTTTTTTTACATTGCTTCAAATTTAGAGTTTACAAACTCTTATATGCTATCAAAAGTTGCTATAAATAGTGGTTTTTATCTCTTTTTATTTATGATTGTTTTTGCAATTTCTCAAAGAATGATACCTTTTTTTACAAGAGTTATGGTTCCAAACTATGTTATAAATAAAAGTAGCAAACTTTTAGATATATTATTTCTATTACTTATTTTAAAAGTTATATTGCTATCTTTTGATAATCCTAAATTAAATCTAATTTCTGATATTCCTATTTTTATATTTTTAGTAAGAGAGTTATTTATATGGAAATTACCAACTTTTAAAGTTCCTCCAATTGTTTGGATTTTACATTTGGGATTGTATTGGATTTTAATTGCATTTTTTATATCAATTATTGAAGGAATTTTTGCTTTTATTAACCCAAATTTTTTCTTTGAGAAAGTTGTAATTCATACTATTGCTATTGGATATTTTGTTACAGTTTTAGTTGGATTTGGAACTAGAGTTGTTTTAGGACACTCTGGAAGAAAAATAGAAACAAAACTTTTTGCAGTTTCAGTTTTTGTTGCAGTTCAGATTTTAACTTTTATTAGAATCTTTGCTTCAATTAGTTCAAATTTTGGTTTAAACTATATCTTTTTTATAGAGTTAAGTGCTATTTTGTTAGTTTTAGCCCTTATAATATGGTCTTTTAAATACATTACTATTTTAGTGGAAAATGAAAAAAAGGTAGAAAATATTTCAAAATGGAGTTCGAATTAATTTTCGATTAATCTTTTTAGTGTATAATTTCGGTATAAGTTAAGTTTAACATAGCTTAATTTATACGAGTATTTTTAAGATAAGTTTCTTAAATAGATAATTTTTTTATGTTTCCTTGTGTAGAAAAGGTCGCTTCCCCTAGGCGACCTTTTTTTTTGTCTTTTTTTCAATCTTTCTTAAAACTTTTATGATACTATTCCAAAATGATTTCACTTTATACAATAATTAAATAAGCCTAAAAATGCCTCTATCAAACTTAAATCAAGAACAACTCTTAGCAGCAACTTGCAGAAGCGGATATAATCTTATAATTGCAAGTGCAGGAACAGGAAAAACATCTACGATTGTTGGAAGAATATCTTATTTGTTGAATTCTGGTATTAATCCCAAAGAAATTTTACTACTTACTTTTACAAATAAAGCAGCCCAAGAGATGGTTTCTAGGGTTTCTAAAATATTTGGAAATGAGATAGCTAAAAAAATTACAGCTGGAACTTTTCACTCCGTTTCGTATAAGCTTTTAAAAGAGCTAAACTTAAATATTGCATTAAAACAACCAAATGAATTAAAAACTTTATTTAAATCCTTATATGAAAAACGAGTTTTTATGGATAGAAGCGATGAAGCTTCGCCTTATGATGGTGGATATTTATACGATATGTACTCTTTATATTTAAATTCTCATAATAATGAAGATTTTTCAACATGGATAAAAGAAAAAAGTCCAGCACATGAAATATATACTTTAATATATGAAGATGTTATTGACGAGTTTAACACTCTAAAAAAAGAGTATGGATATGTAAACTTTGATGATTTGCTTACAACTATGCTTGAAGTTTTAGGAGATAAAGATTTTGAATTTAAAGAAATTTTAGTAGATGAATATCAAGATACAAATCCTTTGCAAGGAAGATTACTTGATGCTTTTAAACCAAAATCTCTGTTTTGTGTAGGAGATTATGACCAAAGTATTTATGCTTTCAATGGTTCAGATATTGGAATTATCTCTACTTTTTCAAAAAGATATAATGATTCAAATGTTTTTACTTTAAGAAAAAACTATCGTTCAACTAAACCTATTTTAGATTTAGCAACAAAAGTTATAGAGTTCAATGAAAGAATTTATGAAAAAAAACTTGAAGTTGTAAGAAGTGAAGCTATTTACCAGCCAAAACTTTTAGCTTTTGATGAACTTTTTTCTCAATATGAATATATTTCAAAACTGATTTCACAAAGTCAAACTCCACATAATGAAATAGCAATAATTTATCGAAATAACTCAAGTGCAGATGGAATAGAAGCAAATTTAAGAGAGTTTTCAATTCCAGCTAAAAGAAAAGGTGGAATGAGTTTTTTTGATTCAGTAGAGGTTAAATTTATACTTGATATTTTGGTATTACAAGTTTCAAACAATGATATGATGGCATTTATTCATATAGTAGAACATGGCAAAGGCATAGGAAAAGCCGTTGCAAAAGATTTGTTCGATGCTTTGATTACTTTAGGAGATGGAAATATTTTTCAGGGACTTTTTTCTCCTAATCCATCTATAAATAACCCTTTTGATAATAAAAAAGTTAAAAATCAGCAACTAGGACTTTTTGATGATTTTTTAGAATTAGGAAGTGTATCTAAATATAAAGATTGTAATTTTGAAGAATCTTTTTTATCAAATCCTATATTAAAACATCCAAAACTAAATGTTGATAGTGCAAAGTATTTATATGATTTATATTTACTTTTCAAACAATTAAGAAGAACAAAAAATCCTGAAAGTTTAATAACTATGATTGGTTCATCAATGGCTTATTCAAAAATTAAAGAGTTTTTATCTACAAAAAGAGCAACTCAAAAAGATGGAACAATAAATCCAATACAAAAAACAAAAGCCTTAGCTAAAATCAATAGAAAAGCAATGCTTTTAAAAAATCTTTCAAGAAATTTTAGTGATTTATCAAAATTTATCAATTCTATGATTTTAGGCGGAAGTGAATTAAGTGAAGGAGAAGGAGTAAACCTTTTATCAATCCATGCAAGTAAAGGGTTAGAGTTTAAAGAAGTTTATGTAATAGATCTTATGGATGGAAGATTTCCAAATAGAAAACTTATGAGTAAAGGTGGAAGTTTGGAAGAAGAGAGACGTCTTTTTTATGTTGCCGTTACAAGAGCAAAGGATATTTTATATCTATCTTATGCAAAATATGACAAAATAAAAAAATTAACTTTTATTTATAGTCCATTTTTAAAAGAAGCTGGATTAATCAAAGATGAAAATCAATAAAATGTTGATATTTTTTTAGGAAAAATATGGAAAAAATACTTTTAATTATTACGATTTGTACCATAATTATGGTATCTCCACTTATTTCAAAGCTTATAAAAACACCAGTTGTTGTTATAGAAATATTGTTAGGATTACTTTGTGGTTATTTAGGTCTTATTTATGATGATGAGACATTAAAACTTGTTGCTAAGTTTGGCTTTGTTTATTTGATGTTTTTAGCAGGATTAGAAATAAATTTCAAATTAGTAAAAGTTATAAAATCTACTATGGCTGTAAATGTTATTTTATATTTTATACTTCTATACACTATTTCAGGTATTGTTTGTTGGATTTTTGATTTAGGTTTAACTTATTTTGTTGCTCTTCCTATCTTCTCTCTTGGAATGTTAATGATGCTTATAAAAGAGTATGGAAAAGAAGAACCATGGCTAAATCTTGCCTTATCAATAGGTGTTGTTGGAGAAATAATAAGTATTTTGGCACTTACCTTATTTGCTGGTTGGACAGAGTATGGATTAAGTAGTAATTTCTTTATTTCTATCCTTACTATTATAGGAGTTGTTGCTGCTACGATTTTATTATTAAGATTTTCATATATGACTTTTTGGTGGTTTCCTGAAGTAAAAAAATATTTAATTCCAGATAATGTTGATGATAAACATGACCAAGATATAAGATTTTCGATATCACTACTTTTAATATTAGTATCTATTATGCTAATTTTAAAAATAGATGTTGTTTTGGGAGCATTTACAGCTGGACTTTTCTTTAAAATGTTTTTTCATCAAAAACAAGAACTTCTACACAAAATAGAATCTTTTGGTTTTGGTTTTTTTGCTCCAATATTTTTTATATATACTGGTTCAACTGTAAAATTAGATATGATAACTTTAGATATTTTAACTCATGCACTATTTATTATGTGTGCAATTGTTAGTATAAGGTTTATTAGCTCTTATTTAGTATTTTTAAAATATCTAAAACCAAAACAAACTGCACTTTTTGCTTTAAGTGATTCTATGCCACTTACTTTTATGGTTGCAATTGCAATGCTTTCATACAATTATGGATTGATTAGTGAATCTGAATATTTTTCATTTATTATTGCAAGTATGATAGATGGTTTACTTTTAATGGTAATTATTAGAAAACTATATAAATTCTTTAAAGTAAATCCTCAAATCAACTAAACTTTATAAAAAACAGCAAATTATAACTTGCTGTTTTTTTAATTATAAGAAAATAAAATAATCAATAAAAACTTATTTTTAATGCTATATTTATGCTACTCAATGGGTGTAGAATTTTAAATCTATATAAGAATATTTAATATTTTAAGTTTAAATTTAACTTATGGTATTTATAATCAAATTGAGAATATAGATTTAAATAAATTTTTATAGGAGGTTAGCTTGGAGAGCAGTAAAGTTTTAGATAATAGTAAAAATTCTGAAGTTGTAGAAGTAACTAGCAGAAGAGATTTTTTTAAAAAAACTGCTATGTACTCAGCTGGAGCTTTGAGTGTTGCATCAGTATTATCGCCAGTTGCTTTAAGAGCAGATGATCCAGCAATTATAAATGAAGCACCTTGGGGACAGAAGCTTGGAGATGTTGTAAATAAAAATCCTTATGGATTACCATCTCCTTATGAACATAATAATATTAGAAGGACTCATGATTTATTATCATCTGGTGATGCATATGCATCTATATCAATGTGCCCAATTCATGAAAGTGAAGGGATAATTACTCCAAATGGATTATTTTTTACTAGAAATCATGGTGGAACAGCACACATTGATCCAAATGAGTATAGATTGATGATTCATGGTAAAGTAAAGAAAGAGGTAGTTCTCACACTAGAAGATATTAAAAGATATCCAAGTGAAACAAGAACATATTTTATCGAATGTCCAGCAAATGGAAGTCCAGAATGGAGAGCTCCACAATTTAATAGCTTACAGTTTATGAAAGGTATGATGAGTTCAGCACAATGGACTGGAGTTATGCTAAAAACAATACTTGAAGATATTGGTTTAGAAAAAGATGCAGTTTGGATGTTAGCTGTTGGAAGTGATAATGCTTCAAATCCAAGAACAATTCCAGTAGAAAAAGCTCTTGATGATGTGATGGTTGTTTGGGGACAAAATGGTGAAGCTTTAAGGGCAGAACAAGGTTATCCAATAAGGCTTGTTGTTCCAGGTTGGGAAGGTAATTTAAATACTAAATGGTTAAATAGATTAGAATTTAGTGACAAACCTTGGCATGCAAAGGAAGAAACTTCAAAATATACTATGCTTCAAAAAGATGGAAAATCTATAAGATTCTTTTGGGTAAATGAAGTAAATTCAGTTATTACAAAACCATGTCCAGAAAAACCTTGGACACAACTAAAAGCTGGTGATATGGTAGAAATAGAAGGTATTGCTTGGAGTGGACATGGAACAGTAAAAGGTGTTGATATATCTTTTGACGGTGGAAATAATTGGGTTGAAGCAAAACTTAAAGGTTTAGTTTTACCAAAATCTTGGACGAGATTTAGTTTTATTTATAAATGGGATGGAAAACCCATACTTCTTTCAAGTCGTGCTTATGATGATTTTGGAAATATTCAACCAACAATTGATCAAGAAACAAGTGCCGTTGGAGTTGAGTCAGTTTACCATAGAAATGCAATAGTAACTTGGGAAATTACAGATAAAGGAGAGTGTAACAATGTTCATATTAGAAAACATCACAAAGCTTAAAATTGCTCTTTTAGCTGTTGGTTTTATAGTAGTAGCTACTGGTTGTAATGATACATCTGATAAATCATCAAGTACAAATAATGAAACTCAAACATCAGTTGATGGAGGAGTGAAATATCCGATAAAAGATGAAAAATATACACAATACCATGTAAATATAAATAGTACTAAGTTTAATATAGGAAGAGATGCAACTCCTACTGAAATTGCAGCTTGGGATTTAGATGTTATGTATGATGGTACAGGATTACCAGAATTTGATATGAAACATGGAAAAGCTGTTTTAGATGAAAATGGGCAACCAAAAAAAGCCCAAGGAAGTGTAGAAGAGGGAGCTGAACTTTATGATGCTCAATGTGTTATGTGTCATGGTGATTTTGGAAGTGGAGGAAAAGGTTATCCAAAACTAGCTGGTGGAACTGTTGAAAGTTTGAAAAAACAAAGACTAAATCCAGCAGATGAACATCCAAATCCAGAAAGCCCTGATAAAACAATAGGTTCATTTTGGCCATATGCTAGTACATTATTTTGGTATGTTCAAGAATCGATGCCATTTAATGCTCCAAAAACTTTAACAAATAGTGAAACTTATGCTTTAACTGCTTATTTATTATCTTTAAATGATATTACAATAGATGGTGAAGAATTAGATGATGATTATGTGTTAGATAAAGAGAAATTTTTGAAAATTGTTATGCCAAATGTAAATGGATTTTATCCTGAAACAAACACAACTGATAATCCAATTCAAGGTGTAAAAAATATGACGGAATATCTTGGTAATCCAACAAATTATGGAACTGGAACTAGATGTATGAAAGATTGTATTCAAGGTGATGTTGAAAATCTTGTTTTAAGAATTCAAGATGATTTAACTAAAACTGCAAATGAACCACTTTCAACGCTTAGAGAGTTACCAAAATTGGATACAAGTATTATGCTTCCTGGACAAGTAGATTATGAAACTAATTGTTCAGCTTGTCACTCAAATGCAGCTATTGGAGCACCAGTTGTTGGGGATAAAGAAGCTTGGATAAAGGTTATGGAAAAAGGCTTAGAACAAGTTTATTATAATGGAATAAATGGTATAAATACTATGCCACCTAAAGGTGGAGTGGATATAAGCGATGAAAAAACAAAAGAAATCATTGATTATATGATTAATTCAAGTAAATAAGGATTTCAAATGACATTAATCAAAAAATATGTAACTGTTTTATCAATAAGTTCTTTTTTAGCTTTAAATAGCTTTGCTTTGGATAGTGATTTGATTAAAAAGGGAGAAGAAATTTTTAATACAAATACTAAAGGAAATTGTTTGGCATGTCATGATGCAAATGGTAAAGAACTTGATGGACCAGGAAATATGGGACCAAAACTACAATTTTTAGCTTTGTGGCCGCAGGAAGTTTTATATGACAAAATTTTTGATCCATCAACGACAAATCCAACTACTTCAATGCCAGCTTTTGGAAGAAATGGTTGGTTAAGTGATGATGAGATTAAAGCTGTTGTTGCATATATAAAAACAATAAATTAAAATAAAGGATGAATTATGTTAGATAGAAGAAAATTTTTAGGAATAGGTTTAAGTGCTGTTGCAATTGCAACTACAAATTTGAGTGCAGAAGATTTTAGAGCAAGCAAGCCAAAAGCTTGGACTGCTACAAAAGTTGATGAAGCAATAAAAGAGCTTTTTGGAACAACTGCTACAACTGAAAGTGGTATTAACTTAAAAGCACCAGAAATTGCAGAAAATGGAGCAGTTGTGCCTATATCATTTGATACAAAATTAAAAGCTTCAAAAATTGCAGTATTCCAAGATGCAAATCCTGAAAGTACAGTTGCAGTATTTACTGTAAATGATAGTATGGTTTTAGATTATGCATTTAGAATTAAAATGGCTCAAACAGGGAAAGTTACTGTTATTGCAGAAGTTGATGGGAAATTACACTCTGCAACTAAAGAGATTAAAGTTACACTTGGTGGTTGTGGTGGTTGATTTTATCATCATAAAAAATAAAGAATTAAAAATATAAATAAATTAAAAAGGATATAGTATGTCAGGAACTACAAAAATAAAAGCAAAAATAGATAAAAATGGTGTTTGTGAAGTAAAAGCTTTGGCAAGTCATGAAATGTTAAGTTATCAAGAAGCACAAAGAGCAAAAAAAGAGGCGAATTTTATTACTTATTTAGTTGCAAAAGTTGGAGATAAAGTTGTTTATGAAGTAAGTTCAAGTCAATTTTTATCAAAAGATCCATACTTTAAATTCTCATTTACGGGAGCAAAAGTTGGAGATACTGTTGAAATGACTTGGAAAGATTTAAAAGGTAATACTGATACAAGTAGTGAAAAAATCAAGTAGTTTTAACTACTTGATTCAATAAAGGAGAGAAGA
The DNA here is from genome assembly GCF_003316695.1 of Aliarcobacter vitoriensis. Taxonomy (GTDB): domain Bacteria; phylum Campylobacterota; class Campylobacteria; order Campylobacterales; family Arcobacteraceae; genus Aliarcobacter; species Aliarcobacter vitoriensis. The sequence continues at coordinate 16,905 of NZ_PDKB01000017.1, read as the reverse complement.
TGTTTTCTAAAATAGTTACAACAATAGCTTTTTTAGTTATTTCAACTATATCTTTAAATGCTTCAAATTTTAATAAAGAAGCAGAGAAAGATAGACTTGAAATGATTAAATATTTTGAGGCAAAGTTTGAAGATGCAGCAAAAAACCAAGCTAGATTTTTTCCATATTCTGATGCTCAAGAACTAGAAACAAAGTATGAAAAAAATTTGAAATTTTTGGATTTTAATATTGGAAGTTATGCTTATGCAAAAGATGCAAAATTTCAATATGATGAATTAAAAGAGATGCCACCTTATGAAGATGCTATCGAAAAAGGAGAAGAACTCTACACAAAACCTTTTTTAAATGGTAATTCACTACAAACATGTTTTCCTGATTTAACGATTGCTGGTACATTCCCATACTATGATGAGAAAACAAAAAAGATGGTTTCTTTAACTTCGGCAATTAATGACTGTTTAAGGTCAAATGGAGAAAAAGAGTGGGGAACTAGAAAAGGTTCTATGGCAGAGTTTCAAGCATATTTTTTAAATGAAAGCAAAGAAGCTGGTAAAATTTTTGATATTAAAATAGAAAGTCAAGCACAAAAAGATGCTTATGAAAGAGGGAAAGAATATTATTATACTCAAAGAGGTTATTTAAAACTAGCTTGTTCTAATTGCCATGTTGATGGAGCAGGAAAAAGAGTTAGAAATGAGATACTTTCTCCTTTAGTTGGACAAGTAACACATTTCCCTGTTTATAGACTTAAATGGGATGAAATAGGTACTTTAGAAAGAAGAATATCTGGTTGTGTTGTTGATCAAGGACAAGTTCCACCAAAAGATGAGAGTCAAGAGATGATAGAACTTCTTTACTTCTTAGCTTATATGTCAAATGGTTTACCAGTTGATGGACCTGATGTAAGAAAATAAAGGATAAAAGATGAATAAAATTTTAAAAATATCTTTAGTTACAGCTTTGTTTTCAGTTTCTTTATTCTCAGATAGTTATTCTCATCTTGATGTAAAAAAAGAGTGTGATGTAAAATCTAATGGTATAGAAAAAGTGATACAAACAGCTACAAAGTATAATGAAATAGCCATTAAAGAAAAAGTTGAATTTATGAGATTTGGAATGAAAGCTAGTCAATATATTCAATCAGTTCAAGATGCTTTAAAAAATGGTTCAAAAGAGATAGAGTTAGTTGATGAAAAAGCTAAACCAACTGGAGAAAAAGTTTCTATTGAATTTGCAGCTTGGAGAGCGTGTAGCTTTGGTATTAGTGCTTTAACACAAAAAGAACAATCAAAGAAAACTTGGAAATTAGCTAGTCCAAGTGATGGATATAAGTATTAAATTTTAAAAGTATCTATTTAAAAAAGTCAAGATTTTATCTTGGCTTTTTTTATTTATAATGAAAGGATATAAAATGAGTAAATTAAGTAGAAGAGAATTTGTTTATATGATGGCAGTTTTAGGTGCAGCACCAGTATTTGCAAATTCCCATACTCGAATGGTAGAAACTTCAAAAAAACTTGAAGATTATTATAAATTAAAACCATTTGGAAATGCTAGATTTTTACATATGACAGATTCTCACGCTCAATTACTTCCTGTATATTTTAGAGAACCTAGCGTAAATTTAGGTCTATTTGGAAATTTAGGAAAAACTCCACATATTGTTGGAGAAAAATTTTTAGAACATTATGGAATAAAAGGTAATAAACGACTTGAATATGCTTATTCATGTGTAAATTTTGAAGAACATGCAAAAGTTATGGGACGAACTGGTGGTTTTTCTCAAATTAAAACAGTTGTTGATTTTTTAAGAGATAGTTTTGGAAAAGATAAAACTCTATTTTTAGATGGTGGAGATACTTGGCAAGGAAGTGCAACATCTTTATGGACTAGAGGAAAAGATATGGTTGGTGCTTTAAATTTGCTTGGTGTTGATGTTTGTGTTGGACACTGGGAGTTTACATATAAAGCTGAAGAAATTTTAGAAAATATAAAAGAGCTTAATGCAGAATTTCTAGCACAAAATATCTTTGTTAAAGAAGATTCTTTGATGAATGGAGTTGAAGCATATGATGAAGATAGTGGATTAGCATTTAAACCATATACTATTAAAAAAATGGGAAATGCTAGAGTTGCTATTATCGGACAAGCATTTCCATATACAACTATTGCAAATCCACAAAGATTTATTCCTGATTGGAGTTTTGGTATATATGATGATACTATGCAAGATCTTGTTAATACTATAAGAGAAGAAGAGAAACCAGATGCAGTTATTGTTTTATCTCACAATGGTTTTGATACAGATAAAAAAATGGCAGAAATTGTTACTGGAATAGATTTTATTATGGGTGGACATACTCACGATGGTGTTCCTGAAGCAGTACCAGTTAAAAATGCAGATGGTGTAACTTATGTTTGCAATGCTGGAAGTAATGGAAAATTCTTAAATGTATTGGATTTAGATATTCAAAATGGAAAAATAAAAGATTTTAAATTTACACTTCTTCCTATTTTCTCTGATTTAGTTCCTGAAGATAAACAGATGAAAAAATATATTGAAGATGTAAGATTACCATTTATAAAAGAATTAACAAGACCAATAGCTACAACGGAAGAGACTCTATTTAGAAGAGGAAACTTCAATGGTTCTTGGGATCAAATTATATGTGATGCTCTTTTAGAAGTTAAAGAAGCACAAATTTCGCTAAGTCCTGGATTTAGATGGGGAACTTCTGTAATAGCTGGTCAAACTATAACTTTTGATGATTTAATGACTCAAACAGCGATGACATATCCTGAAACCTATGCAAGGGATATTAAAGGTAGTGATATTAAAGATATTTTAGAAGATGTTGCTGATAACTTGTTTAATGAAGACCCATTTTACCAACAAGGTGGTGATATGGTAAGAACAGGTGGGATTTCATATAAAATAGATCCAAAAGCAAAAATAGGAAGTAGAATTTCTGAAATTGTATTAACAAAAACTGGTGAAAAACTAGATGCAAATAAATCTTATAAAGTTGCTGGTTGGTCAACTGTTGGTGCTCAAAGTGAAGGAGAACCAGTTTGGGAAACTGTTGAAACATATTTGAAAAATGTAAAACATATAAGTAACCTAAAAGTTGATACTCCTGATATTGTTGGAGTTAAAGGGAATCCAGGGATTATATAAAAATATGAAAGTTTTATTTTTGATTTTATTAAGTATTTCAACTCTTTTTTCATCTTTTGAAGATGGTAGAGAGGTTTTTGTACAAAAATGTGCAACTTGCCATAAAGAGTATATATCTTTAAATCTTATCAAAGAGAATTTTTTTGAGAAAAACAATAGCTTATTAAATTTAAAAGCTCCAAGTGCAAATATGATAGTTTGGGCTATGATGGATAGTTCTAAAAAGATAGGAGATCCAAATGAACCAGATTTTCAACAAATACAAATAGAAAAATTTTTAAAAGATTATTTGGAAAATCCAGATAGATTTAATTCAATTTGTGATGAAAATGTTTTAGGTTACTATGACAATAAAGATAGTATGAAAGGTAAATTAAGCGAAGATGACTATACAAATCTTAGTTACTATTTTTTAGAATATAAGGATAATTTTAAAGAAGAAATTACTCAAAAAAAACCTTTTTTATCGCCTGAAGATGAAGAAAAATATCTAAAAATTGCAAACAAAGAAAATAAAAAAATCATAGTTTATGCTACTTCAAAAACTTGTTTTTTCTGTAAAAGAATGGATAAAGAAGTGTTTCCAAAAGGTGAAGTTAAAACTTTGCTTGATAAAAACTATATTTTTATAGAAGTTGATATGGATAATGTTTCTTTACCATTTAATTTACAAAAAGAGTATAAAAAAATAACTCCTAGTTTCTTTTTTGTAGATAAAAATGCAACTTTTTCAAAACAATATGTTGGTTCATGGACATTAGAAGATTTTACTAAAATTTTGCAAGAGAATAAATAGTGTTAGAAATAGGACAAGTTTTAGAAGTTTTTAGTGCTAAAAAAGATTCTATTTCTTCTTTACCACGACCAAAAGTTGAAAAATTGAATTTAATCAAAGATTATGGAATAGAGTTTGATAAATTTGCTTTGAAAAATCTTGATCAAACAGTTATGATTGTGGGATTAAAATCTTATGAAATAGCAAAAAATTATGGAATTGATTTAGAGTTTGGAAGTTTGGGAGAAAATATTTTATTAGATTTTGACCCACATGATTTTGAAGTTGGAGTTAATCTACAAATAGAAAATAGTATCATAGAAATTACTCAAATTTGTACCGTTTGTAATCATTTAAGTATTTTTGATGAAAACTTACCAAAATTATTAAAAGGACATAGGGGAGTTTATTGTAGAATTTTAAAAAGTGGTGTTGTATCAAAAGATACTAAAATTTATTTAAAAGGATAAGATATGAAGAAACTACTAATAATTTGTATATTTGCTATTTATTCATTTGGAGCAAGTACTTTTAGTAATCCACAACCAAGCTTTGAAAACCCACGAAAAGTTGTTTACTCTTTATATGTAAATGATTTGGATACTGTAAAAGCAACAGTTGGTTCTATGTACAATATTTTAAAAGAGTATCCAGCGGAAAGTTTAAAAATAGTTGTTGTTGCTTATGGAAAAGGTATGAGAGTATTTAAAAATGACTATGATAAAACAACACTAGACAGAATAAAATCATTAATGGAATATGATGTGGAGTTCATAGGATGTAGAAATACTATGGATAGTATGGGTTGGAAAGACGAAGATTTTATTGATGGTATGAGTTTTGTACAAGCTGGAATTGTAGAAGTTATAGAACTGCAAGTTGATGGATATATAGGTATTACAGCGTATTAATTAAATAAAAGGAGAGAAAATGTTTAAGAAATTTTTAGTTTTATCACTATTTTTTGCTAGTTCACTTTTAGCAAATATTACAAAAGATGATTGCAGTAAAAAAGGTGAAGGATTTATATTTGTACAAAATGAGTGTATAAATTATAAAAAATTTGATGCAGATGGAGATTCTTTAAATATTATTATTCATGGAACATGGGATGAAGGAAGTGATACTTTAGCTAGATATTCGCCTTTTGCAGAAGATATAGCAATGATGAGTGATATTTCTACTATTGCTATTGCACTTCCAGGATACTCACAAAGCTCATCAAATAAGCTTCTTTCTATTGGAAATAAAAAAGTTAAGAATTTGGCTGCTACAAAAGAATATATAGGTTTTTTAGCTAGTTTGGTGGAAGCTTTAAAAGAAAAATATAGTGCTTCAAAAATAAATTTAATAGGTCATAGTGCAGGGTGTTTGATGAGTTCAACACTTATTGGCTTAAAGTCAGATTTAGTTGATAATTTAGTGTGTGTTGGTGGAATTTACGATATTCATCAAAAAAGTGATGATAAAAATCTTATTTCAGCTATTGATGTGATAGATAATATTTCAAAAAATACTAAAATAGTTTTGGTTTATGGAACAGCAGATGATATTTCAACTCCACAAATGACAATAGATTTTTATAATCTGGCAAAATTAAAAGGCTTAGATGTAAATTTAGTTGAGGTTAAAGATGGAGTCCATCTTGATTTAGATATGACAAGTGAATCTAAAAATGCTATAGTTGAACTAGTTGAAGAGTAGAATTTTCTACTCTTCTTTATTCTTCATCATAAAATTCTAGCTCTGTAAAAGCGTCAAAAACATTTCTACTATTTAATTCATCAAACATAGCAATATCTTTAAAATCATCCATTGTTACAATTTTTGCAATCTCTTGCGCTGTTACTCCAGCATCGATAGCTTCTAAAACTCTTGTTTTTAAAAGAGTAAAATATTTTTTTGTATGTTCTAGTGCCATTTTATCTGTTATATGTCCGTGTCCTGCTATCAAAATATTCCAATCAAGATTTTCTATAAAATCAATAGTTTTTAAAGTGCCTATTACAGAACCATCTCTATTTGATGTAATTCTTTCATTCATAATTACATCGCCAGTAAATATTACTTTTTCATTTGGGAGATAAACTAATAAATCATCATTTGTATGAGCAGTTATTTTTGTTGGTATGATTTTTATCTCTTTATTGCCTATTTTTAATGTTTTTTCATCACTTACTAAAATATCTGCTTTTATAATCTTTGTATTTTCCAAATCTTTTGCATCTAAAATATCAAAAATTCTAGGACGAGATTTTTCATCATAGTTCTCATTTATTGATTTTGGAGCATAAATTGTGCTATTAAATTTATCTTTATAAAAACTATTTCCCATCCAATGGTCATCATGTTCATGAGTGATTATTATATTGCTAACAGGTAATTTTGCTATTTGTTGCATAGCTTCATATGCTTGTTTTGCAAAATTGTAGCTTGTACCACTATCGATTAAAACATAGCTATCCTTTGCATTTATATAGCAAGAATTTGCCATAAATCCACCATTTTCTTTTGATGGAACTTCAGTTTTTCCAAAAAAACACCAGATATCTTTACTCACTTTTTGCGGTTTTAAGTTATAATCAAACCCAAAAGCAAAAGAGCAAAGAATTAGTGAAAAAGCAACTTTTTTCAACATAAAATTCTCCTTTAGTATAATTAAAAATTATATTATAATATCTATTCTATATAAGTAATTTGAAATGAGGATAAAATGGATAAAAAAAAACAGATGGCATTTAATTTAAACAATTTTCTACTATCTTTTAGCGAAATATTGGATAGTAAAAAAACTTCATACATCGCTTTGAATTTAGCTTTAGAATATAGTTTAGAAGCCAAAAAACTAGCTGATTTATGTTCATATTCATTGATAGCAAATCTTTCAAAAGATGATATAAAAAAATTTGATTTTATAGATAAAGCATATTTCGAAGATAAAGTTTTTCAAGATATTGTAAAACTTTCAAATGATATTTGTAAAAGATTTGATTTTCATAAAAATAGTATAAAACAAAGAGTTGAATGTCTAGAGTATATAAAAAATAATGAGGATATTTATAGTAAAGATTTGATAGAAAAATTTTGTAAAATTTCAAATAAACTTTCATTTTGGCTTGATTTAGAAAATGAAAGTGAAATAGTGATGTTTATTTATTCAAATTTGAGTGATTTTACAAAAGTTTTAGATTTTGAAGATATTTTAAATATGACTACAATATTCCATAAATTCCAAAATCTAAATTCAAAGATTTTAAAATATGCTTCAATAATCACAGATTATTTTGAATTTGAACATAAAGATAAACAAATTTTTTTAATAGCAATATCTCTACAAAACATAGGAAAATTATATATTCCAAAAGAGATTTTGGAGAAAATCGAGCCTTTAACTTATGAAGAAAAAGAGATAATAAAATCATATCCATATCACACAAAAAGAGTATTAAACTCTATTATGGGATTTGCTGATATTTGTAATCTTAGTTTTAAAGTTCAAGAAAGACTTGATGGCAGTGGAACTTTTGGTTTAAGTGCAAAAGATTTGAGTTTTAAAGATAGATTGCTTATTTCTTTGGTGATTTATAGTGCTTTAAGAGAGAAAAAAGATTATAGAGATAGTTTTTCTCATAAAGAAACAATAGAAATTATGAAAAATGAAGCTAAAAATGGCAAAATAGATGAAAGTATAGTAGATATTTTTGATAAGATACTAGAATAAACTTTTATATAAAAGAGATGATATATGATAAATTATAAAGAAAAATTTACTTTAGATAGAGAGTTTTATCCATCAAAAGATATAGAAATAACAGTTGAAAGTGATAGAGGACGTATTTTATCTTCATCAGCTTTTAGAAGACTTCAAAAAAGAACTCAAGTTTTTGCTTTGGAATTAAATGCTTCTATTCGTTCACGACTTACACACTCACTTGAAGTTGGACAAAATGCAAGATATATTGCTAGAACTATTTTAGATGAGTTGAAAAAAGAGAAATTGGAAACTTATGGATTAGATGGTTTAGAAAATGCTTTTATATCAACTTCTGAAATGACAAGTTTGATTCATGATATAGGAAATCCACCTTTTGGGCATTTTGCAGAAGAGACTATAAATAAATGGATAAAGATAAATATTTTACCGATTTTAGATAGACTTGAATCAACAACACAAGAAGCTAAAGAATTGAAAAAATTAATATCTAAAGATATTTGTAACTATGATGGAAATGCCCAAGCTATAAGGATTATTACAAAACTTCAAAGATTAAATCTTTCATATTTTCAAATAATTGCTGTTTTAAAATATACAAGAGGTGCTTTTGAAGAAAAACCTTTAAAAGAAGATAATTTATCATATTTGAAGAAAAAACCAGGATTTTATTATAGTGAAAAAGAGTTAGTTGAAAAAATACAAGATAGACTAAAAATAGAAGTAGGACATAGATTTCCAATAACTTATATTATGGAAGCAGCCGATGATATCTCATATTTAACAGCTGATTTAGAAGATAGTGTTGAAAAAGGAATTTTGTCTTTAGATGAAGTTTATAATATCATCAAAACAGAGTGTAAAAAACAAAATGAAGAGTTTTTATTGGAAATCATAGAAAAACAGTATGAAAAAGCAAAAAAAGATGATGAACCATATCAATTTAATATGTTTTTTACATTCTTAAGAGTTGGACTGGTTACTAGTTTTGTAAGACATGTTTCGAGTGTATTTGTACAAAATCATCAAGCTATCTTTGAAGGAAGTTTCAATCACGCACTTTTGGAGTATGATAAACAAAGTAAATATTATAAAGCTTTGAAAGTTTTACAAGATATTTCAATAAAATATATCTATCAAAATAAAGAAGTTCAAACTTTGGAGCTTCAAGCTTATACAATTATCAACTCTTTGTTTGATATGTATAAACCACTTTTAGACTTAAAAAATGAAGATTTTTCAAAACTTTTAAAAGATGAAAAAATAGATTGTTTTATATCAAAAAGATTGATAAAAAGAGTATCTTCTAAACAAATAGTAGCTTATAAAAATGATGTTGAAAAACTTAATATTGATAATATTGAAGAGTTCAATATTTTAGAATATTATTATAGAGTTAGACTGATAATTGACTATATTAGTGGGATGACTGATGACTTTGCTTTGGAAGAGTACAAAATATTGTCTGCTATGAAATAAATTTTATATTTTAAAAAAATCATTATATCTTTATTTTACATCCTAAAGAACTGATAGTTTCAATTAATTTATGATTTAATTTACTTCTAAGTCTATATATAAGAGTTCTTAAAGTACTACTTGATACTGTTTTATTAGACCAGATAAAATGCTCAATATCCGAAAATGTAACAAGTTCTCCTTTTGCTTTTATAAGAACTTCTAAAAATAATCTTTCATTTTTTGTTAATTCAATTTCTTGATTTTCATAGAATATTTTTAGATAACCATCCAAACTATAATAGTAACCATCAGAGATTTTAAATTTTCCATCAACTAAATTATGATTTATATGTTTTTTTTGTAGTTTATATACAACTATATTCATAGTACTTTTTAAATCATTACGATTAAAAGGTTTTACTAAATAACCAAAAGGTTCAATTTTAGCAGCTTGTGACAATGTTTCATCATCACAATAAGCACTCATAAATATAATAGGAGTAGTTTTTATTTCATTTATTTTTTTTGAAATTTCTATACCACTAAGACTATTTTTTAGAAAAATATCCATTAATACAATATCAGGTTTATTGCTTAAAAAAGAAGATATTGCTTCATCATAATTAGTCACAATATCAGTTATTTCATAACCTAATTTAATTAAAGTGCTTTTTGTATCAAGTGCAACAATAGTTTCATCTTCAACAATCAATATTTTTGTCATATTTTAAATTTCCAAATTTTTTATAGGTATATTACAGTAATATAATCACATTTGTGTCACAAAATTAGTCTTTCCACGTAATTTCTACTTTTACACCATCATTGCTAATTATGTTTAATTGTGCTTTTAATTGTTTTTTTGTCAGCGTTTCAATTAGTATTAATCCCAATGAACTTTTTTTGATAGTTGGGTCATATCCTTTTCCATTATCACTATAAATAAGATAATATTCTTCATCTTTTTTGAAAAAACTTATTGATATTATTCCTGCTTCATCCTTATTGAATGCATGTTTAAAACTATTAGTTAATAGTTCATTTACTACTAATCCACAATAAATAGCAGATTCGGAACTTAAAGTACAATTTATGTTGTATTCAACTTCAATATTATTTTCAAAACTTTGTTGTATTTCAAAAATAATCCTTTCAAAGTATTCATTTGCATCTATAAATGTAATAGTGTCTTTTTGATAAAGAAGCTCATGTAGATGACTCATAGCACTGATTCTATTTTGAATAGTTGTTAAAAGTCTATTTATTTCTGAATCATTTATTTCGTCATTTTGTAGTCTAATCAAAGAAATTATTGTTTGCATATTATTTTTAACTCTATGATTTAATTCTTTTAACAATATCTCTTTTTCTTCAAGAGCAATTTGTAGATTATTAGTCTTTGTACTAACAAGATTATTTAGTTTAATTTGGATGTCTTTTTGTTCAGCAATTAATTTGATTTGTATTTTGTCCTTTTCATCTTGTAATTTTTTTATTCTATTTGCAAGAGCAACAGAAAATACTAAAGCTTCCAATACGAAAGAGATTTCAACAACATAATATGACGATAAATCAACATTTATTATCCCTGCACTTGATAGGTACATAATCAATCCACCAAAAAGGATGGCAGCCCAACCAAATAATATTAATTTTGCTTGGCTATTTTTTTTGATTACAGAGTACAAAGTTATAAAAAATAGATAAATCATAACTGATATTGGAATAACATTTCTATATTTCTCAAAGTAATTAGTGAAGATAAAAAATATAACTGATAGAACCAATAATCCTATGAAAATATTTAAGGTTAAATTTATTTTATAATATTGAGATGTTTGAAGAAATGACTTTGAGAAAAGTGATAAAAACAAAACAGGTAAAGCTATAAAAATTGCTGCATAATTAACTATATGTTCCATAAAAGATGAATTGAAAATATATAAATTTGCAAACCCAACATAAAGTAAGTGATGAAATACTAAAGTTACTATATATCCAACATAATAAAAATAACTTATGTCCTTTATCATAAAATATATAGATAAATTGTACAACGCCAATACTATCATTGCTCCAAAAAATAGACTTAAAATTATTTGATGGATTATCTCTTCTGTATAAAAATCATCAAAAGAATAAAGTCCTAACTCTAATGTTAAAGAGGTTTTTTTTGATGAGGCTTCTATATAGTAAGTTTTTGTTTCATATTTATTTAAATTTATATAAAATATAGGATTTATGGTTTTCCTTTCTATATTTGTATTTAATAATCCTTCTTTGTCTATAAAAGTGTTATTTTCATATAAAATAATATCTGTTACCAAGGAGTCATCAAATTCTAAAATCTTTGAAATATTTTCATCTTTCGTATTTTGTAATGTAAATTTAATCCATACTTTAAAATCAGGAGAATAACCAAATCTTTTAATAGATGTTTTAATTTCAGAAAAATTAACTTGATTATTTAATATTTCATTAATTGTCAATTCTTTTGTGTAGTCAATGAATATTTCAGAATAAGCTAAAATATCTTTATTTGAAGATTTATTTATATCAATGGAGTTTGAAAATAAATAAGATAAAAATATCATAAATACGAATAAAATTTTTTTCAAAGTAACTCAATTATTTTAGTTTAATTGTTCTAATTATGCCTTAAATGGTATAAATTATAATTAATAAAACTCTATATATAAAGCTATTTTCTTCTAAAAATAATATAAATTTCAAATATTATAAAAATGTGACAGCAATGTGACAATTTTTTGATATAATTTTGTTATGCAACTAATAATTGGTTTCATTAAAATATATAAGGAAAAAAGATGTATAAAAAAATGGTTTTAAGTTTGCTATTTATAATAGCTATATTTAGTGGGTGTACTACAAAAATACCAATGAAAGATGTGACTACTTCTGAAGAAAAATTTGAAGTTACTAGTGGTGATAAAGAAATAAAACTAAATTTAGTAAATGATACTAAAAATGATAAAGTAACAGAAGGAAAATTTGAAAAGGTACTTTTCTTAGAATATCAAAATAAAGATATAAATGGTTATGATTTTATATTTAACAATTTAAAAAGAGAGATTGAAGCAAGAAATCTACCTATAAAACTGCAAAAAGATGAAGTTTCAGACAATAATCTTCATCTAAATAGTTTTAAAATAAACTCTCATCAAACGACTGGATTTACTCCATTGACTACTTTCACAAAAGTAAAATTATCTTTAGAAAAAGACAATGAAAAACACAATATCGTATCTGTAGTAAAAAGAGCTAAAATGCTTATGCTTAGTGTAACTGAAAGCTATGAACCTTGTTATTACGAGCCTACATCTATTATCATACAAGAAATAGTAGCTAAACTAAATAAAATATTTTTTGATTATAAACTAGATGATGAGAGTGTAAAAGAATTGATAACAATAGCAAATAATCAAATTTCAAATAAATATAATCTTACTTATTTAACAGTTTATAAACTAGGTCTTTCTAACAATACTTTGGCATTAGATTTTATATATGAACATACTAAACATACTTATCCAGACTATGTAAGATTTGCTTCTATTTCTACTTTAGGAATGCTAGGTGGAGAAAAATATCTTGATTATTTGATAAGTATATATAACAACTCATCATATGCTTGGGAAGATAAGATTATGGCATTAAAAGCTATTGGAGATATAAACTCTAGTAAAGGAAATATCTTTTTAGAAAAAACTTATAAAGAACTAGGTGATAAAAAAGATTTTGAAAAAAAAGCACAAAAAGACACGATAGAACTATATATTAAATAAGAAGTTGGAATTTTCAACTTCTTATAGCAAATAATCAAGGAAATAAAAATGGCAAAATTGCTACAAATAGCTTTTGTTACTGTATTTACAGTTTTTGTATTTAGTGGGTGTACTGTATATAGTATGCAAGGGAAAGTTCTTTCTTTAAATCCAGACACTTTAACAAATGCTAAAAAAGATATTAGCTTTGAAGTTTCTAATGTAAAATTGCTTAATGATTTACCAACTTATACTGTCCAAGGATTCGTTATTGAAGAAGAAAATATAAAAAATAGTTTACAAGAAAATCTTGATAAGTTTTATCCACAAAACTCTACAATAAATCCTTATAAAGTAGAATTATCTATGGATTTGGAAAGAGAAGGATTTGTTCTTGAAGTTACTGTTAAAACTAAAAGTATCTACAAAGTATATAAAGATAATAATCTTATAAAAACTATTAATATACAATCAGAATATTCAAGAAAACAAGATAATAAAACAGAAAAGAATGAAGAATATTTAGATTCTGCTTTATATGGAGTTGATGATGATCTATATAATACTCCTGAATTTAGAAAAGAATATTTAGAATATACGGCTTATGTTGTTGATAAAGAGATAGCGAGTGAACAAGAACATTTTACAAATTTATCTCTAAGACATTCTTATTCAGGAGCAATAAGACTAAATTTTGCAAAATTTATCCAAGAATTAAATAAATTAGAATTAAAATAAGGAAATAAAATGTATACGAAAATAATGATAAGTTTACTATTTATATCATTAGGATTTAGTGCTTGTGGAACTAAAAATAATATATATAATAATATATCTAAAAAAGAAAATTATAAAATTTTAGATGAAGTTTCTATTATAGGCAGCGAGAGTAATAGTACAACATTTAGTAAATATTCTACAACTCCTTACAAATGTAAACAAATGAGAAAGGAGTATGATAAAGAAATTCTAAATACAACATTGATTTCAAAATTGTTACAAGAAAGAAATGTCAAAATTAAATATATAGAGCCTACAAAAAAAGTTCTAATTATAAAACCAGAAGGATACTTCAGTAAATTAGATGAAAATTGTACACCAAGTAGAATAGATATTAAAATTGAATTATACGATACAGAAGAAATTTCTAAGAATTGGAATAAAGATGATATAAAGAATTATGCTAATGATATAAAATTTTTAAACAAAGATAATTTAATATACTCACAAGAATTTACACTAGGTGAATATCATAACACATCTGGTTATTCAGCTTTCATTACATTTCCAAATCTTGATAAAAATAAAGATATAGATAAATTTCATCAAGACATTATAAAAGAACTAGAAAAAGTTATGAAATTTCCACGATAAGAGAAATTTTATACAAGGTGCGATTACTACTAGTATTTTAATTGGAATAGGTTCATAAGCTTCTATGATAGATGTATATTTGTAGGAGTATTGGTAGATTCTACAGTGAGTTATACACTTGGTTATTATGGTTCACAAGCTGTATCAGAACTTTTTGCTTTTTCTGTAAATAATATAAGTTATAGTAATAATAAAATATTTAAAAATGTATCATAAAATAAAGATACTTTAAGGAATAAAAATATAATATACAAAATGACAATTGATATTAAATAATTAAGTTTTTAATATCATTTTTTAATAGGGTTTAGAATATTAAAATTATACAAGGAAACAAGTGAAAACTTTTAGAAAATTAAAATCTTTAGATACTGTACTTATAAGTTTTAGCTATATACTTAGATATATAACTAATACAACTTTCTTTTTAAAATCAAAAAATATAAAAACAATAAACTATGATAATTTTAATAAAAGTATGTATTATCAAATTAGAGCTTGGGAATGTAGTAATGTATTGATATCTTTAAATTATAAAAGTAATAAATTATTTAAAAAGGTAGGATAAAAAATGGAAGATTATGGTTTATTATTGATTATTTTAGGAGTATTTTTAATTTTGCTTCAAATATATATGAAAGTTGATGCAGGTTTTGATGATAGATATATTGCAAAAAAATCTTCTGAAGAAGTGTTACAAGAGCGTTTAAAAATGAATGAAGAAGGTAAATTAAATTGGTTTTATCAATTTGACTTATACATCAGAATATTTGTAAGTAAGGCATTATTCTTAAAAATAGGTATTGTACTAATTTGTATAGGTATATTTTCAATAATTATTTTAAAAATAATATTTTAAATTAGGGAGAGGAGAAATAATAAATGGCAACAACAGTATTAGACCCTGTAATAGTAACACCAGATGATAAACCTATAAAACAAGAAAATAGTAATATTCAAAATGCTGAATCATTAGTAGATAAATTACAACTTTTAGGAATGATTCCTGGACCTCAGAAATATTATGTACAATTTTTCACAGCAAATGCTGGAATAGTTACTAGCTTTGGAGATTTAGTAAATAAAATAGATAATGGTACAGCTACAAGAAATGATTATATAGATGTAATAAAAGATGTTACTGCAATTGGAACTAGTACAGCAGGACTTATTTCTCTTGTTGCAGGAACTACTTTACCTGGAGGAGTTTTAGCTATTGGTATGGGATTAGCAGTCTTAGATTATTTAGATTCAAAAGACTATGATGTATTTGCAATTAAAAATTACTTTTTAAATAAGCTAGAAGATATAACAAATAATCAACAAAATAAGTATGAAGCTTGGGAAAGTTTAAGTCCAGAAAAAAAAGCAGAGTGGATAAACTCTGGTGGAACACCATTGGATTATGACCCAACATTAGATAAACTCCAAGAACTTAATAAAGAGTTAGAAGAAAAGATAAAATCTATTACAGATAATACATCTGACTGGAACAATGCAAATGACCCAAGTATTACAGAAGAAGAAACAAGTAGTGGAGAAGAATATAGTGTTGTAGATGTAAGACACCATGATAATGAACAAAAAGCAAAAGATGAATATCATGCAAAAGTAGCTTTAGATAGATTTAGTAAAGGTGAAGATATAAGCTTAGCTGAAGTAATTCAAGCTGTAGAGAAATCTCCTAGTATTATGAATAAATTAAAAGAAGTATTGGAACAAAAAGGGAATGATGATGTTGCAAGTTGGATAACAGGAGATGGGAAATTTAAACCGAATACTCCACCTGATATTAAAGAGAGAGTTTTTCTTGAAACAGAAGAGGGGAAACAACTTTCAACACAATTAGGAAGTACTATAGGTGGAAGTATAGGAAGTATAATCATAGCAAATAATGACTATTCAAATATAGAAAAACTAGCTATTTCAACTTCAACAACAGTTATCGGACAAAATGTAGGTGAATATGTATTTTGGGATAGTAAAAATGGGAATGGTAGTGGAGCATTTCAAGATATAGAAGCAGATTTTAAAAATACACTTCAAGGAGCAGTAGTATCATTTGCAATATCATCTTTTTTTGCCAAAAATGATACTTTAGCAGATATTCTAGGGATGGATGGGACACTTGTAGGTGGATTGGTAGATTCTACAGTGAGTTATACACTTGGTTATTATGGTTCACAAGCTGTGTCAGAACTTTTTGCTTCTTCTACTGTCGCTTCTTCAAGTTCATCAACAATAGGTTCAACAGCAGGAGCAACTAGTAATGCAGTAAATCCCCTTTATGCTGGAGTAGTAGGAGCAGTAGGAGGATATTTAGGAAATGCCTTCGCAAATAAAGTAATGGGTTGGGATAGTAAAGAAGAAGCTTTAGGAGCAAGTATAGGTTCAGCAGTTGGAACAGTAGCTGTCTCTGTTATGCAAGCTCAACTTATCGGAAGTTTACTTACTTTGGGACCAGTAGGTTGGATAGCTGCAGTGTTTGTGGTGTTTGGTGGTTCAGCCATAGGAAATGTAATAGGAGGAATAGTAGGTGGATTGTTTGGTAAAAAATCCCCTCCTCCACCAAAAGCCCATGCAAAATATGAATTTGATGAAGAAGATGAAAGCTATAACC
>NZ_PDKB01000016.1 GCF_003316695.1 Aliarcobacter vitoriensis | reverse complement strand
ACAGATATTTCATCTAAAACAGTAGTATTACCAAAGTTTTGATATTTTGGTTTTTCTATTATGTAAATTATGCTATCTTCTTCGATAGCTTTGAGATTATGTTCTTCTAGTACGCTATTTAGATTACTTAATACCGTACCCCCCCCCGAAACCTAACTTTTTGAGAATCTATACTTTTATCTTTCAAGTTATTAGCTTTTGAGATATATGTTACATTATATTTCTTTACTATATTCTCTACTGCTTCTTGCAAACTTATCTCTTTTGCATTTAACATTGTTCCACTTAACATCATTGATGTTACAACTGACATGAAAACTTTGTTTTTCATCCTAAATCCTTTGTATTAATTTTGAGAATTTGTTTCTCTATATAGTAAGACGATTTAAATGAAAAAAATGGACAATTTTTACAAAAGAATTTTGAAATTTATTAATTAGAGTTACTTTTTGTAACAAAAAGAGTGGAAAAAAGTTTGAATTTTAAAATAAAACAAAATAAAAAAAGATATATTTTCTACCTTTTTTATTATATTTTAGATTGTATAAAATTATCCATTTCATTTACAATTTCTTCAATAGTTCTTTCACCATCTATTTTTTTTAATAAACCTTTTTCTTCATAAAATGCTTGAATTTGTGCTAATGGTTCAGTATAAACTTTCATTCGGTTATTAAATACCTCAACTTTATCATCATCTCCTCTTGCTCGTCCTAGAACTCTATCTCGTGCAACCTCTTGGCTCACAACAACTTCTATGCAATTTATAAGTTCAACTTCACTTTCATTTACTAAATACTTATCAAGCTCATTCATTTGTTCCAAACTTCTAGGATAACCATCTATTATTATCGTATTTGTTGGTGCATTTTTTATGGCATTTAATATTGTTTTTATAGCTATTTGTATTGGAACTATCAGACCGTTATTTATGTATTTTTCTATCTCTTTTCCAATTTCACTCTTTTTTGCAACCTCAGCTCTTAACATATCTCCTGTACTATAATGAGTAATATTTTTGTGTTTTTGTGAAATAAGTTCTGCATCTGTTGTTTTTCCACTTCCTGGAGCTCCGATTATTAAAAATAGTTTTTTCATATATATAACCTTTCCGATTTTAAAGTATTCATTGTATCAAAAATCATTTAAAACAAAAGTGTAACTTAAAAAACTTATCTACTATTAAATGCTTTTTATATACAATGTGCTAAAAATTTTTAAGGATAAAATATGAATTTAATGCTATTTGGAGCACCAGGAGCTGGAAAAGGAACTCAAGCAAAGTTCTTGATTGAAAAATACAATATTCCTCAAATCTCAACTGGAGATATTTTAAGAGCAGCAATTACAGATAAAACTGCTATGGGAATGGAAGCAAAAAAATTTATGGATGAAGGAAAATTAGTACCTGATTCAACAATCATTGGTATTATCAAAGATAGACTTGTAGAATCTGACTGTAAAAATGGATTTATTCTTGATGGTTTTCCAAGAACTCTAGCTCAAGCAGAAGCTTTAGACGAGTTAATGAACAATATGAAAATATCACTTGATAAAGTAATCTCTTTAAATGTTCCAGATTCAAATATAGTTGAAAGAATCACAGGAAGAAGAACATCAAAAGTAACTGGTAAAATCTATCATATTAAATTCAATCCACCAGTAGATGAAAAAGAAGAAGATCTTGAACAAAGAGCAGATGATACAGAAGAAACTGTTACAAAAAGACTAGAAGCATATCATACTCAAACTGCTCCTTTAATCGACTTTTACAAAGCTAAAGGAATATTTATAGAACTTGATGGAACAAAAGATGTTTCAGAAGTTACAAAAGATATGATAAACTCACTTTCTTAAATCTTTAAAAAGTAACCATAGTGTGGTTACTTTTTTATTTTAAACTCTTTGCGTAAAATTTTCATCTAGTTTTTTAATATCCAAAAGCATAGCTACTTTTGATTCTTTTACATCATCTGTATCTTTTATCTCAACTAAACTTTCTATTAAAGTTCCACTTCCTAAAAAATGATTTTGTATATGTTGAATTGATTTTTCTTCCACTGTACAAATAGTTTCAAGTGAACTTACTAAAAGCCCTATACAATGTTCTACATTATCTTTATCATACTCAACTAAGATAATATTTGAAAGTGTTTCATCACTTATATCTTCATTTATAAATTCTCTTATATCTAAAACAGATATTAGTCTATTTTTATGTAAAACCATACCTTTAAAAGGATTTGTATTATCCATTTCTATTGATTCTTGAAGCTCTTCTATCCCTATAGATTCTACTACATTTTTTGAATTTACTGCAAGTAGTTTTTTACCTAAATAAAAAGTTGCTAATTCTGTTGTATTTCCTGTAAAATCCTTTTTTTGAGAAGTTATAAATTTTGTTTTAGCTTGAGTTAAAATAGTATCAACTTCAACTTTTCCAATTAAGATAAAAATAAAAGATAAAACATCATTTTTGTACTCTCTATATCCACTTGAACATTTAACTCCAACTGCATAGTAGTTTCCACGAAATTCTATGATACGACTTAAACTTTGTCCATTGTTTAGTTTAAAAAAGTTCTCATCTATATCTAAATATGAATTTACTTCAAAATTTGTGCTAGTTGTAGCTATAATTTGTCGATTTTTATCAGTAAAAAAGGCATAAACTCCTTTTTGTTTTACTCCATTGTTATCTTTTGGTAAAACTTCATCAAGCATTGTATAAAACTGTGATGTTGAATCAAAGATAGTAGCGATTCCACCAATAACTCTTTTTTCATCTTTTAAAGAGAAAATTGCACTACTATAAATATATGTTGAATTGTTATCATAAAGAGTAGTTTTTTCAAATTTTGAAACATAATATTTTGAAGTATTATCTAAAAATAGAGTTTTTTCTACTAAATCTTGTGTTAAAGTTTTTCCAATGATAGAACTATATTTATCATTTGATATAGCAATTACTTTTCCTTCTTTATCAAAAAGTATCAAATTTGTATAGACGGTATATAGACTATTGATATATTTTAAAATAGAACCCAAATTTTCTTCTTTTTGGTTTATTGCTAAATTGTCTTCTAAAGCTTCTTTAAAGTATGAAGTTAAAGCCCACCATCTACAATCGTTTGCTCTTTCATACAAATTTCTATCCATAATATCAATAGCAAGTGAAGATAAAAACTCACAATCTTTTAATATTGAAGAGATTATTGTTTGGTTTAGATTATCTAAAGATGAACTAGCTTTATTTCCTGTAAGTCCAATTTCATTTAATAAAGCTCTTGAAAATGTTCTATTTGTTGAATTAAATTTACTTTGAATAATATTCCCATTCCAAATAACTCTTGTTAAATTATCTTGAATTTTTTTACTATTTTCAAATACATCTTTTAGCTCTTTAGAAAAATGCTGTTCATTTTTAATCATTGAATTTACAATTTGCTCATCAATAGCTAAACCTTCATGTTTTTCACTTAAAAAAGCATATTCAAGTGGTATCATAATATGAGCATACCATTTTGGACCAAAGAATCCTTGATATCCAGTTGTTTGTGAGCTTTTTGCTATATAATCTCGTCCAGCGAATGATATAATTTTATACTTTTCATTTAAAATTATTGGTAACTTTACATCTAAATTTATATGAGCTTTGTCACTACTTGCTATTACATAACCATTTTCATCAAGTATAGTTAGACACTCTTTATTTTTTGGATTTACTAAATTATTAAAAATTACTTTCATCTCATCTTTAAATTTAAAACAAAGAGATAAAACTCCTAAGATTTCATTACTATTTGATTTTTTAACCTTATATGAATATACTAAAGATTGTTTATATTTTGGAATAAAATCATGATATTGATAACTTTCAACATAGTCTTCACTTGTATTTAAAACCTTGTGAATAAAAGATATATCAACTTTTTCTACATCAATATCTTCATTCATTCGTACAAGTACTCGTCCATTTGTATCTAATAAAACAATATCAAAATATACAGAATATTTAGAAACATACTCTTTAAATCTTTTTTTAATATTTTGTTTTAAAACCAAACTATTTTCAGCATATTTTGATACAAAATTCTCTAAAAAAAGCCTAATATCATCATCCGTTGCCAAAAAACCAATATCAGCTCTTCTTTCAAAAAGATTTCTAATAAGAATATCAATAGATACTTGAGATTTAAAATTCATCTCTTGAGTAACTTTTTTAATTTGTTGGATAGTTAAATGATTTAGTAGTGTTGAAGTAAGATTTAGAAAATTATCTTTTGTTTTTCCTATATCTATATTAATATCGCCAAGTTGTCCTAGAAGTGATAGAATATCCCAAGATGAGTTCAAAGTTCCTAATTCATCTTTGTATTTATCTACATCTTCAACATATTTTATAATTGGATATAACTCATTTTTTATGTTTATACCCTTATAATTTATTGTTTCCTCTTGCATAACAATCTCCTATTAGGGCTATTTTGAGTTGTGTTGAACTTCTATGTTCAATAAAAAATAATTTTTTATTCTCCTATTTTATGTATGATTTAAAAAATCTGGAAATTCTATCAGAAAAAAACTTTTATATAGTTTTTAACCTTGCATTCCTTGAGTAAACTTCTGTTTTGAGTTACAAAAACTCTTTTTTTCAATAACAATCTCTTTTTGTCTCTCTTTTCTTCTTGGATCTTTTTCTACAAAGATTTTCTTTTTTGTAAATGGATCAAGTTCAGTATAATACATAACAGCAGAATAAGTTCCTGGAGTTGGAGTAAATATTTGTGCTTGTTCTGGATTCATTTTAAGTTCATGAGTTGTAAATTGTTTTAATTCATGCATATGTTTTTCTTCACATCCAGGATGAGCTGCAATTAAATAATAAGTTAAAAACTGTTTTTTACCCGATTCTTTATTCAAATCATCATACATTTTTTTAAAATCAATAAGTGTTTGTTTTCCTGGTTTTCCCATATGATGTAAAACCTCATCATTTGTATGTTCAGGAGCAACTTTCATTTGACCTGAAATATGATGGTCTATCATCTGCTTTAAATACTCTTTTCCATAAACTTTATCAGCAGTTATCAAGTCATATCGAACACCTGAAGCAACAAAGGCTTTTTTAACTCCCGGAACTTTTCTAATATCTTTTAAAAGCTGAATATTTCTGCTATGATCAACTTTCATAGTTCGACAAAGTCTATGGGCATCAACACATCTTTTATTATCAACACAAGTTCCAAGATTTATTTTTTTCTTACACTCATATCCATACATATTTGCTGTGGGTCCACCGACATCAGAGATTATTCCTTTGAAATCTTTCATCGTAGTAAAATGTTTTGCTTCAGAGATAATATTTTGTTCACTTCTCGTTCGTATAGTTCGACCTTGATGAGCTGCAATGGCACAGAAGTTACACTCTCCCCAACAGCCATGATGAGTCATAATTGAAAATTTAATAGTCTCTAAACATTTTACTTTTCCATCTTTTGCATGATATGGATGGGCATCTCTTTGGTATGGATAAGATGCTATTTTATCCATTTCCTCTTCTTCTAAATGGCGACTTGGTGGATTTTGTATCAAATATCTTCCATCAACTTCTTGACAAAGTCCTTTTGAATAAATTGGGTCATTGTTATCATAAAAAGTTCTAAAAAGGTCTATGTATTTTTCTTTATTTGCTAAACATTCTTTATGTGAAGGTATTTGAAGATAGTCATCTTTTGGCTCTTTTGAGATATAACAAAGCCCTGCTATTGTTCGTACATCTTTTCCTTCTTTTAAATATGTTCCTAAATCAATAATAGCTTGTTCAGCCATACCATAAACCATATAATCAGCTTTTGAATCAAATAAAATTGGTTTTCTAAGAGTGTTTGACCAATAATCATAGTGAGTAAGTCTTCGCAAGGAAGCTTCAATTCCTCCTAAAACTATTGGAACTGTATTTTTAAAATATCTTCTTATAAGATTTGTATAAACTAAAGTTGCACGATCAGGTCTTTTATTGTTTTTTCCACCAGGAGT
This sequence comes from Aliarcobacter vitoriensis, assembly GCF_003316695.1. GTDB lineage: Bacteria > Campylobacterota > Campylobacteria > Campylobacterales > Arcobacteraceae > Aliarcobacter > Aliarcobacter vitoriensis. The sequence goes on along the minus strand of NZ_PDKB01000016.1, from coordinate 53,056 downwards.
ATAGTCATCATCATTTCTAAATTTTTTACTTGCAGTATAGTTTGAAACCATAGAATCAATACTTCCACCACTTACTCCCCAAAAAAGTTTTGGTTCACCAAGTCGTTTTACATCTATATCACTATTAACATCAGGTTGACCAATAATACCTACACGAAGTCCAATATCTTCTAAAATTCTTCCAACAACAGCAATTCCCATAAAAGGTGAATCTATATAAGCATCACCTGTTATTAAAACAACATCAAGTTCTTCCCAACCTCGTTGTTTCATCTCTTCTTTTGTTGTAGGTAAAAATTTATTTTGTGAAAAATTGTTTATGTTTTTATTTAGCATATTTTTGTGTATTATAAGTTTTTGTATTGAAAGTAGAAAGCTAAAATTAGCTATCTACACTTTTTCTTACACGAATGTGTAAATCTTTTAATTGAGTTTCATCAACACTCGAAGGTGCTTGTGTTAGTAAACATTGAGCTTTTTGAGTTTTAGGGAATGCTATAACATCTCTAATAGAATCTGTTCCAGCAAGTAACATAATCATTCTATCAAGTCCTAAAGCAAATCCACCATGACTTGGAGCTCCATATTGTAAAGCATCAAGTAAGAATCCAAATTTTTCTTTTGCTTCTTCTTGGCTTATTCCCATAAGTTCAAATACTTTTGATTGAATTTCCTCTTTATGGATTCTTATGCTTCCACCACCAAGTTCTGTTCCATTTAATACAATATCGTAAGCGATTGATTCAATCTCTTCTAAATCTTCTTTATTTAAATCTTTTGGCATTGTAAATGGGTGATGAAGTGCTTTTGTTCTTCCATCTTCAACTTCAAACATAGGGAAATCTACAACCCATAAAAATTCATATTTATCTTTTGGAACAATATTCATCTCATCAGCTAAAAATAGTCTAAATCTTCCCATATAGTCCCAAACAGTTTTTTTATCCCCTGCTCCAAAGAATACTACATCTCCAACTTCAAGTTGTGTAACTTTTACTATCTCTTCTAAATCAGCTTCTGTAAAGAATTTTGTAAGTGGACCTTTAAGACCATCCTCTTTCATTTGGAAGTATCCAAGACCTTTTGCACCAAACTTTCTTACATAATCTTCAAAACCTTTCATCTGTCTTTTTGAAAATATATTATCTCCGTTTGGACATATTAAAGCTTTTATTCTATTTGCTTTTTTATCTTTTGCAATTTCACTAAAAATCTCATTTGAAGATTTTTCAAATATATCAATAACATCAATTAAAGGCATATCAAATCTTAAATCAGGTTTATCTGAACCATAACTTTCCATAGCTTCAGAGTATTTCATTCTTTTAAAAGTTTTTGGAATATCTTTTCCACATTTTGTGAATACATCATAGATTAATTTTTCAGCAACACCTATAACATCTTCTTGATTACAAAAACTCATTTCAACATCTATTTGAGTAAACTCTGGTTGTCTATCTGCTCTTAAATCTTCATCTCTAAAACATTTTGCAATTTGGAAGTATCTATCAAATCCTGCAACCATTAAAAGTTGTTTGAATAGTTGTGGTGATTGAGGAAGTGCATAAAACTCTCCAGCGTGAACTCTTGATGGAACTAAATAATCTCTTGCACCTTCTGGAGTTGATTTTGTCAAAATTGGAGTTTCAACATCTAAAAACCCTAACTCATCAAGTGTATTTCTAGCTTGAATAGTTGCTTTACTTCTTAATTGGAAAATATCAAATGATTTTTTACTTCTTAATTCTAAAAATCTATTTCTTAATTTTATCTCATCATTTACTTTTTCATCATTTATATCAAAAGGCATAGCTTTAGATCTATTTTCAATAACAAGACTTTCTAAAATAATCTCTATTTTTCCAGTTTCTAAATTTGGATTTTCTAATCCCTCACCTCTTGCTCTTACAGTTCCTGTTGCAATTAAAACATACTCATCTCTTACAGTTTCTGCAACAGCTAAAGCCTCTTTACAATCTTGTGGGTCAGCAACAAGTTGAACTAAACCACTTTTATCTCTTAAATCTATAAAAATAATCCCACCGTGGTCACGTCTGCTATTTACCCAACCAGCAACTGTTACTTTTTGTCCTATTAAATTTTCTCTTACACTTGTATTATAATGTGTTCTCAAATTAAACTCCATTTTTCTAAATAATCCGCGATTTTATCCAAAACCTACTTAATTTCTACAAACCCATACTCTGTACTTTTAAATAGCCTTGGAGTATAAATTGCTTGATTTTCTAAAACTTTTGTCGGAATAAAACTATTATTGCCATTAATTAAATAGTTTATTCCTACTAATGTTGAATAATCAACCCATTCATAGATGATATTACCACCATAAGATAAAATCTCATCTTTTAGTTTGTTATCAATATTTTCAATAGAATTTGCTAAAACTAGCCTTTCTCTATCTTTATCTTGAGTTAAAGTCATCAAAACTGGATCAAAATTTATTTGTGTAGAAAATATCATTTTAGGATATATATCATTTGCTCTTAATTGAGATAAAATCAGTGAGCTTTTTACAATATCAGTATTTAAAAATAAAGCACTATTTCTCAATCTCGAATCTACAACAATACTTCTAAAATTTGTTTCATCTTTTTTTATCTCTTTTCTAACAATCGTATAATCAACTACTGATTCATAACTATTTTTTAATTTTGTTCCTAAATATGTATCTTGATAAAATAACACATTTGGACCATCAGTGTAATAACTTAATTTTTTAAGTTGTTCTTCATAAGATATTGAACCAAAAATTAAATTATCATTATTTTCTAATGACTCTTTTTTCTCTATTAAAGGTAGATATACTAAAATATCATTTAAAGCAATTTTATTTATATTGTTTATAGAATTCGGAGTATATAAAGCAATTACTTTTGTAATTCCCTCTTCTTTTACTTTATCAAAAGCTTTATTTATATTTTCAGGACTCTCATTTATACTATCAATTACAACTAAATTGTAATTAGCTTTTACAAAAGATAGATAACCTGAAACTGTATTTATAGAATTTCTTGCATATTTAGATACCAAAGAAGATGGATAAACAAAAGCTACTTTTATATTAGCTTTTGTTCCATCAATATCACTTATCACAATACTATCACCATCTTTGATAATTTCATTTTGTGAACCGCTATTATTGATAATCTCTTCTTGAATTATAGTATCATTTGAAATAAACTCTTCAACAACTGTTTTTTTATCTTCATCAACTTGTTTTACTGGAACAGTTTGATTTGGCAGTTTTAACTGAACAACTTGTTTTTGTAAACAACCTGAAAATAAAATAGCCATAAAAATTAAAGTTACTAAATGCTTCAATTTAACTCCTCATATAGATTTTTTATTTTTAACATATCAAGGTAAGTATCTTTTTTTAAAGATGGATTTTTTAGTAAGTGTATAGGAGAAAATATTGGTATCAATAAACTAGAATTAAAATTTAAAGTTTTCCCTCTATTTTGCGAAAAATCTTCATCATTTTTCATTAAATAACTATAAACTTTCTCCCCAACAGCAATAATAAGCCTTGGATTTATAATTTCAAGCTGTTTATGAAAATAACAACTACAACTTTCAAAGTTTTGAAAACTTGCTTCTTTTGACCCTCTACACTTGGCTAAAGTTGTTATATAAACTTCTTCTTTTTTGATATTTAAAACATTTTCAATCATTTTAGAGAGTAATTCTCCAGTATTTCCTGAATAAAAAATTCCTAACTCATCTTCACTTTTTGTTGGTTCATCACAGACAAACATAAGTTTACTTTGATTATTTCCATAACTAAAAAGAGTATTCTTTCTACCTTTTGATAGTTCACATAAATGACAGTTTGCAACAGAATTTTTCAAATCATTTAAACTATTTGGTAAATTAAAATCACAACTACTATAAAAATTGATATTTAAATTACTATGATAGTTAAATCCAAAAAGTTTTTGATTGTATAGATATTTTAAAATTTGATTCTTAACTTGTTTTGTCATATGAGATTTTACAAAAAATATACTTTAGTATTGATTTGTATTTAAGAAGTTTTAAATAAGGTAAAAACCTTATTTAAACTATTTTTTTCTATGTACTATTCTACCTTTATCCAATGAATAAGGTGTTATTTCCACAGTAACTACGTCGTTTGGTAATATTTTGATATAGTGCATTCTCATTTTACCTGAGATATGACATAAAACTATATGACCATTTTCTAATTGTACTCTAAACATAGCATTAGGTAAAGCTTCAATAACTTTACCATCAATAACTATTACATCATCTTTCGCCACTTTCTCCCCTTAATCTTCCCGATTACTTAAAATAATTGCTCTACCATTAACAACAGCAACTGTATGTTCATAATGGCTACCTCTTAATCCATCAGCTGAGATTACATCCCAACCATTTTCTAAAATAACTGGATTTCTATCTTTTTGACAAATCATTGGCTCGATACAAAATACCATTCCATTTTTAATTTTTGGTCCAGACTTTGTATCTCCATGTTCCAAGTAATTTGGAATTTCTGGATCTTCATGTGGTTTTCTTCCAATACCATGTCCACAAAATCTAACTAGCGGTTGGTATCCTCTAGCAACAATAAAATCTTCAATTTTTTTAGATAACTCTTTAAATCTCATTCCATCTCTTATTATGTCAATTGCATAATACAAAGAATCCTTAGAACAAGCTATTAAATCTTCATCTTTTTTTGAAATTTTACCTATTGGCATAGTAATTGCACTATCACCATACCAACCATCAATTTCTGTTCCAATATCAAGGCCTAGTATATCGCCTTCTTTTAAAACAACATCACTAGGAATACCATGAATAATAACTTCATTCAAAGATGTACAAATAGCATTAGGAAAACCATATAATCCTTTAAATGCAGGTCTTGCACCTAAGTCTCTTATAAATTTTTCTCCAATTGTATCTACTTCTTTTAAAGTCATTCCTGCTTTAACATTTTCTTCAAGATATTTTAAAGTTTTAGCAACTGCTTGATTTGCAACAAAAAGTTTCTCAATTTCGTGTGGTTTTCTAAGAGCGATTGACATTTTATAGTCCAACCGCACTTAGAGTTTGATATTTGCTTGAATATTGTTGAGCTTCAATTTTTCTCATTGTATCAATAGCAACTTGAACAACAATTAATACTGCAACCCCTCCAAAATAGAAAGGTACTCCCATAGCTTTTACGATTAACCATGGTATAGTAGATATTAATCCCATATATATAGCTCCCCAGAAAGTCAATCTTCCTGCAACTGTATTTAAAAATTCAGCTGTACTTTCTCCTGGTCTAACTCCAGGAATAAATCCACCTTGTCTTTTTAGGTTTTCTGAAATATCTTTTGCATTGAATGTAATTGAAGCATAGAAAAATGCAAAGAAAACAACAAATAAAAACATAAATAGATTAAAAGTATATGAACTAGGATTTAAATAATCAGCAATCATAATTAGATACTTATTTTGGCTACCTTGTAACACTGTTGCAGGGAACATCAAAATAGCACTTGCAAAAATTGCTGGAATTACTCCTGAAAGGTTCACCTTAATAGGTATATAATTCATTACTCTTCTTTTTTGGTTTTGCATCATAACTTTTCTTGAGTATGATACAGGAACTCTTCTTTCACCTAATTCAACATAAATAATAGCACCAACAGTTGCTATAATAACAATTAAAATACCAATAACTGTTAAGAAATGCATTTGACCATTATTTACTAACTCTACAGTTCCACCAATAGCACTAGGTATTGCAGATACTATACCAGCAAAGATAATTAGTGAAATACCATTTCCAATACCTTTTTGAGTGATTTGTTCTCCAATCCACATTAAAAGCATTGTTCCTGTTAGCATTGAAATAGCTGATACTGCTATAAACGTATTCATATCAATAGAAATGGCACCTTGTCCATTTTGACCAGTTAATGAATTAAGACCTACTGAAACACCCACAGATTGAACTAATGTAATAACTATTGTAGTGTATCTGATGATTTGCATATATTTTTGCATACCATCTCTCTCTTTTTTCATTTTACCTAAAGCTGGGAAAGTTGCTGCAAGAAGTTCCATAATAATAGAAGCAGTAATGTAAGGCATAATTCCTAGTGAGATAATACTTAGTCTTTCAACTGCATTTCCACTAAACATATTTACCAACCCTAAAGCATTATTTGCATTTGAGTCAAAAAATTCTTTAACTACATCTATATTAACTCCAGGTACTGGCACATATGCCAATAACCTGTAAAGAAGAATAAAGCCTAAAGTAATAAGAATCTTATTTATTAGATCTTTACTCATAATTATTTTCCAGTAGTTGTAATGTTTTCGTCTTTAATCTTAGCACTTAAATTTTTTGCAGTTGCACCAATTAATTTAACTTTTACAACTGATTTAGATAACTTATACACAGATTTAATAGAATCTAATGTAATTTCATCAAGATTTGCAACTGCTGTAACTTTATCAACATTTATTGAGTAAGGTTTAACAACTCTAGAAACAAATCCAACTTTTGGAAGTCTTCTTGCTAATGGTTGTTGTCCACCTTCAAAACCTCTTTTTACATTGTATCCAGATCTAGCTTTTTGACCTTTGTTACCTTTTCCAGCAGTTTTACCGTTACCGCTACCTTGACCTCTACCTTTTCTTTTTGTATCTTTTGTACTTCCACAAGCTGGTTGTAAATTTTCTAATATCATATACTATCCTTTAATTCTTGCTAAAGCTTCAACAGTAGCTTGTACAAGGTTATTTGGATTATTTGAACCTAAAGATTTTGCAATAATATCTTTTAATCCAGCAAGCTCAAGAACAGGTCTCGCAGCTCCTCCAGCAATTAACCCAGTACCTTCTGATGCTGGTCTTAATAATATTTTACTTGCATTATATTTATGTTCAATATCATGTGCAATTGTTGTTCCTTTTATAGAAACTGTTACTAAGCTTTTAAAAGCATCATCTAATGCTTTTTTAATAGCATCTGGAACTTCTTTTGCTTTTCCTGTTCCAAATCCTACTGTTCCGTTTTTATCTCCAACAACAACTAAAGCTGTAAATCTGAATCTTCTACCACCTTTTACAACTTTTGTTACTCTTCCAATTTTAACGATTGCTTCTTGAAATTCTTCTCTATTTACTGCCATCATTAATCCTTATAATTTAATACCATTTTCTCTTAATGCGTCAGCAAATGCTGCAACAACACCATGATAAAGATACCCGTTTCTATCATAAACAACTGTTTCTATACCAGCTGCTTTTAATTTAGAAGCAAACTCAGCTGCAACTTTTGCAGCATTCTCTTTATTACCATTTAAACCCATAGCTTGAGAGCTAACAGCTGCTAAAGTTCTACCTTCAACATCGTTGATAGCTTGTGCACTAATGTATTTGTTAGATTTAAAAATTGATACTCTAGGTTTTTCAGCCGTACCAGAAATATTAGCTCTAACTCTTTTTTTTCTTTTGATTCTTAAAGCAACTTTTTTTGCTAAATCTTTTTCTCTACTCATAGTTACACCTTACTTCTTAGCAGTTTTTCCGGCTTTTCTAATGATTTTCTCATCAGAATATTTTACACCTTTACCTTTGTAAGGTTCTGGTTTTCTAAAGCCTCTAATAATTGCAGCAGCCTGACCAACTTGTTGTTTATCTGCACCTTTAACAGTAATTATATTTTTCTCAACAGAGATTTCTAAACCTTTTTGGATCTCAAAATTAATTGGATGAGAATATCCTAAAATTAGTTCTAAAATATTACCTTTTACGGCAGCTTTATAACCAACTCCATTAATCTCTAAAGTTTTTGTGAAACCTTCATGTAATCCATTAATTGCATTCGCAGTTAATGCTCTATAAGTTCCCCAGAATGCTGCTGATTCTTTTGTTTCACCAATTTTAGATAAAACAACTTGACCATTAGCTACTTCTACACCAACTCTTCCATGAGTTTCAACTGTTGAAACACTGTTTCCTTTTTTTACATTAATTACTGTATCATTTACAGTAACTTCAATTCCTGAAGGAATAGCGATAGGTTTTTTACCAATTCTTGACATTACACTCTCCTACCAAACAGTACAAAGTACTTCTCCACCAACATTAGCAGCATACGCTTCATCATTAGCGATAATACCTTTGTTAGTTGAAAGAATAATAGTACCGTACCCATTTTTAAAGTTTTTAATTTCAGAAGCTGGTTTATAAACTCTTCTTCCTGGTTTAGAAACTCTTACAAGTTCGTTAATTACTGATTTTTCATTTTCATCATATTTTAATTCTACTTGAATTGTTTTTTTATTATTTGTTCCATCGATAACTTTGAATCCAGTAATATACTCTTTTTGTAAAAGTACATTCATCACACCAACAACTGTATTTGAGTGTAATAATGTTGCAACTTCTAATCTTCTCATTGCAGCATTTCTAATTCTAGTTAAAGCATCTGCGATTAAATCATTCATCATAGCTTTTTTCTCCTACCAACTAGCTTTTCTAACACCTGGTAATAAACCTTCGTTAGCCATTTTTCTTAAACAAACTCTACATAAACCAAAATCTCTGTAAACAGAGTGTGGTCTTCCACAAACAGAACATCTTGTATATGCTCTTACAGCAAATTTAGGTGTTCTTTGTTGTTTAGCGATCATAGATTTTTTTGCCATTACGCTCTTCCTTTTGTAAATGGAATTCCAATTAATTCAAGTAATCTGAAAGATTCAGCATCACTTGTTGCAGTTGTTGCAATTGAAATATTCATCCCGTGTGTTTTAATGATGTTATCATAAACTACTTCTGGGAACATTAGTTGTTCATCTAGTCCAAAGTTAAAGTTTCCTCTACCATCAAAACCATTTTTATTCAAACCTCTGAAGTCTTTAACTCTTGGTAGTGCAACATTGCATAGTTTGTCTAAGAAATGATACATGTTTTCACCTCTTAAAGTTACTTTAACACCAACAGGCATTCCTTCTCTTACTTTAAATCCTGCAACAGATTTTTTAGCAATAACTTTAACTGCTTTTTGACCAGCAATTAAAGAGATTGTGTCTTGAATATTTTGGATTAACTTAGTATCTTTCATAGCTTCACCAGCACCAACAGAGATTACAACTTTATCAACTTTAGCTGTTAAAGTTTTATTTTTTGCAAACTCTGCTTCAAGTACAGGTTTAATTTCAGCTTTGTATCTTTCTAATAATCTTGATGCCATCTTACTCACCTTCTACTTTTGCCACATTTGAAATATCAATTGGCATCTCTTTATTTATAAATCCACCATCTGGATTTTTTTCTTGATCAGGTTTAACAGTTTTTTTAGCAACTTTGCAATCTTTCACGATTACTTTGTTAGCTTTTGGTAATACTTTTAAAACTTCTCCAGTTTTACCTTTATCATCACCAGCGATGATTTTTACAGTATCACCTTTTTTAATTTTTAATTTAATTGCCATTATAATACCTCCGGTGCAAGTGAAACGATTTTCATAAAACCTGAATATCTAACTTCTCTGGCAACTGGTCCAAAAATTCTAGTTCCAACAGGCTCTCTTTTTGCATCAAGAATAACTGCTGCATTATCATCAAATCTAATTAATGAACCATTTTCTCTTTGAACTTCTTTATGAGTTCTTACGATTACAGCTTTTACAACTTGACCTTTTTTAATTTTTCCAGTTGGTAAAGCTTTTTTAACAGAAGCAACAATAACATCACCAACAGTTGCATATCTTCTTTTAGAACCACCTAAAACTTTGATACACATAATCTCTTTAGCACCTGTATTATCAGCTACATTTAATCTTGTAAAACTTTGAATCATTATTTAACTCCTGTAGCAACGATTGTCTTTAATCTAAAAGATTTAGTTTTTGACAATGGTCTACACTCAACTGCAATAACACTATCACCAACATTTAATTCATTTTTTTCATCATGAATTAAATATTTTTTAAATCTTTTTACAGTTTTGTGATATTTTGGGTGTAAAACTGATCTTGTAACTAAAACAGAAGCTGTTTTATCACCTGATCTTTTTACTACTACACCTTGAATCTCTCTTTTATGTGTCATACTAGATCCTTAGTTAGCTTTTGATGCAGTAATAGCTGTTTGAATTCTAGCAATATCTTTTTTTGCTACTCTTAATTCAGAAGTGTTTGTTAACTGCATAGTTTTTAGCTTAGCTTTTAATTCAAAAAGAAGCACCTTTTTCTCTTTTAATAACGCTTGTAATTCATTCAAGCTTTTATCTTTAATATCAGTATAGTTCATTTTCGCTATCTCTTGTTACAAATTTAGTTTTAAATGGTAATTTATGCATAGCTAAAGCTAAAGCTTCTCTTGCTAACGCTTCATCAACACCAGCCATCTCAAAACAAATTCTTCCTGGCTTAATGTTCATAACCCATTTATCTACAGAACCTTTACCTTTACCCATTCTTGTTTCAAGTGGTTTTGCAGTAAGTGGTTTGTCAGGGAATACCATAATCCATACTTTTGCTTGTCTTTTTACTTTTCTAGTCATTGCAACCCTAGAAGCTTCGATTTGTCTTGAATCTACTCTTCCGTGTTCAACAGCTTTAATTCCGAAATCTCCATAAGCTAAAGAGTTACCTCTATGAGCTTGACCTCTATTTCGGCCTTTCATCATTTTTCTAAATTTTGTTCTTTTAGGCATTAACATAATTATTTACCTCTTTTCTTAGCTGGTCTTCTTTTTGGTTTTGAAGCAGTATCTTCTGATTTTTCAGCAGGAATTCCTTTAGCTAAAACTTCACCTTTGAAAATCCAAACTTTTATACCTATACAACCATAAGCTGTATGAGCTTCAGCAAAACCATAATCAATTCTAGCTCTTAAAGTATGTAATGGAACTCTTCCTTCTAAATACCACTCAGTTCTAGCCATTTCAGCTCCACCAAGTCTTCCAGAAACAGATACTTTAATACCTTTTGCTCCACCTTTTAATGCATTTTGCATTACTCTTTTCATAGCTCTTCTAAATGCTACCCTTCTTTCTAATTGTTGAGCAACATTTTCAGCAGATAATTGAGCTGATATTTGAGGTTTTCTTTCCTCTTTAATATTAACTGCAATCTCTTTTCCTACTAATTTAGATAAAGAATTTTTTAGTTTTTCAACATCCGCACCTTTTTTACCAATGATAATACCAGGTCTTGCAGCAACAACTGTAACTCTTACTTTTTTAGCAGTTCTTTCGATAACTGTTTGAGCAATTCCAGCATAATATAACTCTTTTTTAACAAATTTTCTAATTTTGTCATCTTCAGCTACATTTGCAGGCATTGTTTCAAATTTTGGGAACCATCTTGAATCCCAATTTCTATTAATACCTAATCTTAAACCTATTGGATTAACTTTTTGACCCATTATTTGTCTCCTTTTGTTGCAGCAGCTACTTCAATCATAATATGTGCAGTTGGTTTATGCTTTGGTGAAGCTGAACCTCTTGCTCTTGGAGTAAATCTTTTAAGAACTGGACCTTTATCCACTCTAGCCGATGTGATAACTGCATCAACAGGATCTAAACCAGAATTTGCAACAGCAGAAGCTATTACTTTAGAGATAATTCCAGCAGCTTTATTTGGAGTAAATTGTAAAGATGCTATAGCATACTCTGCATTCATTCCTTGAACTTCTCTTGCAATAAGTCTTGCTTTAATTGGAGAAACTCTAATAAATTTTAATATTGCTCTTGCCATTATTACGCCTTTCTCTGAACAGAACCTTTATGGCCCTTAAACGTTCTAGTTGGTGCAAACTCACCTAATTTATATCCAACATGGTTCTCTGTTACATTTACTGGTACAAAGTTTCTACCATTGTGTACATTGAATGTTAATCCAATCATATCTGGTAATATTGTTGATCTTCTTGACCAAGTTTTAATTGGTTTTTTATCTTTTGAACTATTAGCAGCTACAACTTTTTTTAATAGATGTGAATCTACAAATGGTCCTTTTTTTACTGATCTTGCCATCTTAAACCCTTACTTCTTTCTTCTTGAAATGATTAGTTTATCACTAGCTTTTTTCTTTCTAGTTTTATAACCTTTAGTTGGCATACCCCATGGAGTAACAGGATGTCTTCCAGAGTTAGTTTTACCTTCCCCTCCACCGTGTGGGTGATCAATAGGGTTCATTGCAGATCCTCTAGTTTGAGGTCTAACTCCTAAGTATCTATTTCTACCAGCTTTTCCAACTACCATATTAATATAATCTTCGTTACCAACTACACCGATTGTAGCCATACAAACACCAAGGATTTTTCTCATTTCTCCAGAAGGTAATCTTAAGATAACATATTTATCTTCTCTACCCATAATTTGGGCATATCCACCAGCAGATCTAGCAAACTGTGCACCTTTACCTGGTTTTAACTCAACATTATGAACCATTGTTCCAACTGGAATGTTACTTAATCTCATTGCATTACCTGGTAAAATATCCAATCCACTTTCAGCAGCTTGAACTTTGTCTCCAACTTTTAATCCAGATGGTTGAATAATATATCTTTTATCTCCATCTAAATAAGAAACTAAACAAATTCTGCAGTTTCTATATGGGTCATATTCAACAGTTGCAATTGTACCTTCTACTCCAAATTTATCTCTTTTAAAATCGATAATTCTATATAGTTTTTTAGCACCTGCTTCTTTGTGTCTTGATGTAATTCTACCATTATTATTTCTACCAGCATTTGCTTTTACTCTTACAAGTAAAGATCTTACTGTTGGTTTTGAAGTAATATCAGAACTCTCAATAACTGACATAAATCTTCTAGCAGGAGTTATTGGTCTAAATTTTTTAATTGCCATTCTTTACTCCTTACGCTGATAGGTTCGCAATAGCTGCGCCTTCTGGTAATGTTACATAGAATTTTTTGAAATCAGCTCTTTTACCAACTTTTCCTCTAAATCTTTTAACTTTACCGTCTTGTCTTAAAGAATTAATTTTTGATGGAGTTACTCCAAAATACTCTTTAAACACCTCTTTTAAACCGTTTTTAGTCATTTTAGGACTTGTTTGAACAACGATTACACCATTTTCTTGAAGCTCAATTGTTTTTTCTGTATATAAAATTGATTTAATATCTGTAATATCTGCCATCTTAAGCCTCTTTAGTTAATACTTCTAGTACTGATTTTTCAATTAGTACAGAGTGGTAAACTGCAATTAAGTAAGCATTTACTTCTTGCTTTTCAACCATATAACAGTTTTTAATATTTCTAAATGATAAATAAGTTTTTTCATCAATTGTATCAACAACAATTAATGTATCTCTTTTATTTAATTTATTTAAAACTGCAACTGCATCTTTAGTTTTACCTGATTCAACTTTAAATGAATCCACAACAAAAAGTGAACCATTATTAGCTTGTGCATTTAAAGCATATTTAAGTGCTAAAGCTTTTTGTTTTTTATTTACTTTTTGATCATAGTTTCTTTTAGTAGGTCCAAAAGCTTGTCCCCCACCAACAAATAAAGGAGATCTTTTAGAACCCCATCTAGCAGCACCACTACCTTTTTGAGCTTTAGGTTTTTTACCACCACCACTCACTTCAGCTCTAGTTTTTGCTCTAGCAGTATTTGCTCTTAAAGAAGCTAAATATGATTTAACATATAAATATAAGTTATGTTGATTAATTTCTTCATAACTTGCTGGTAAAACTACTTCACCATTATTTTCAAATTTTTCATTTAATACTATTGCTTTACTCATTTAGCAACCTTTACTTTACCTAATGTTCCATTTGCACCAGATACTGAACCTTTTAATACTAAAATTCCAGTTTCAGCATCAAATGAAATGATTTCATTTTTTACAGATACATTTGTATTTCCGTATTGTCCTGGCATTTTTTTACCTGGTTGAACTCTTCCTGGAAATTCACAGTTACCAATTGAACCTGTTCTTTTTCCCATTCTGTGTCCGTGAGAACCTCTACCACCAGCAAAATTCCATCTTTTTACAGCACCAGAGAAACCTCTACCTTTTGTTTTAAAAGTTGTTTTAACTACTTTAGCAACACCCAAACCTGAAACATCTAAATCTCCAGCTTCTGCATTAGCCACAGTAATTGTTGCAAATCTATTAAACTCTTTAGATAGATTGTATTTTTTTTGTTGTCCCTCGATAGCTTTGTTATTTTTTTTACCATTGCTATAAGATACAAGTGCTACACCATCAGTAACTTGACATACCTTTGTATCAAGAACTTTTAAAAGTGTAACCGCTGTACTAGGAACAGATACTGTTCTACTCATACCGATTTTTTGAACTATAAATTCCATCTTGTATTACCCTTTCTTATTATTCTTGACCCATTGATCTTACTTCAACATCAACTTCAGGAGCTAAGTCTAGTTTCATTAATGAATCAACAGTGTCTGCAGTTGCAGAGATGATGTCAATCATTCTTGAATGAACTCTAATTTCAAATTGCTCTCTAGAATCTTTGTTTACGTGAGGACCTTTGATAACTGTATATCTTCTGATTTTTGTAGGAAGAGGAATAGGACCTCTTAAATCAGCACCAGTTCTTTTAACAGCTTCAACTATTGAAGCAACACTTCTGTCTAAAACTCTATGATCATAAGCTTTAAGCTTTAATCTGATTTTTTCCATATATTTTTTCCTTTAAAGAACTCGTTAGACACCAAAAAATGGCTCTAACCACATTAAGTGGACGCGGATTATAACTTAAATTGTGTTAAATGTCAATATTTATGGGTGTTTTAGAAAAATATTTATAAATTTATTTCCTTATATAAAGGAATAAAATATCAATTATAAGCTTAATTAAGTTTAATTTTATATTTCTCAATTAACTCCTTTTTTAAATAAATATTGTATTGTTTCATAATTTTAGTTTAATAAGGTGTGAAAACGCATTTGAAATGTTATTATTTTGCTTATGAAATGTCAGTATCTATAAAAAACAATACTTTTTAAGCTTTTTTGGTTACATTTTACAAGCAAAATTAAATCTTATTTAGAACTCCTTTTACTTTACCTATTACAACTAATTCTTTTGTTTTTATATCTTTATAATATGTATTTATACTTTTTAATATATAGTATTCACCTTTATATATAATTTGTTTTATAAAAAGTTCATTATCTACATTTACTACAAAGATATCTTTATTATTTATCTCTTTTATTGAAGTATCAATAAATATCAAACTATCTTCATGAATAAGTGGATACATGCTATCACCATTGGCTTTTATTAGTTCTGTATATTTATAGTTACTATTTATATAATCTAATACTTGAGTATCAATAATAAGAGGTTCTTGATCTAAGTGATAGTTTATAGTTCCAAGGCCAGCTGAGCCTGATACATTATTATAATACTTTAATATAATGTAGTTAGATGTATTTTCAATAAGGCTCTCAGGAAGTTGGTTAAAGAAGAACCAATTAATAGATATACTTCTTTTAGCTAGAAATTGCATTATCTCCCAATATGGAACTCTGTTATATTGTTTAGCTTTTCTAAATATATCATAGTTTATATCTAAAGCTTGAGCTATATCTTTATCAAATACTTTTTTATTATCTAGTTCTTTGGAAAGTATATCTTTTAATTTTTCTAATATTTCGTTAAGAGCTATGTTTATCTCCAAAAATTAAATCTAAGAAATTATAGATTTCTACTGTAAAATCATGTATATAAAAAAATTGATCTTTATAAACATATGGTTCATATTCAATATCAGCCATTATTCCTGCATCACTAACGTATTTAACTATAAATCCAACTCTCTCAAGTTTTTCAAATATATAATGTTCAGTATATGTTTTTATAGGAAAAGATATTTTTATTTCTTTTATTTTTGCTTCATTAATATCAGATACACTTTCCTTTAAAATTTTATGGAAATAAATTAAATCTTCATCATTTAAAATATTTATATTTGATAATAATGTTTTCTCATGATAATTTAATTCTTTCTTATTTACTAATGAACTTGATAAATAAGTCAATAGTTGCATATGAATTCTATATGTTGACTTTCTAGATTTTTCAAATAATGAGTATAAAAATTCTAAATTCTGTTTATTATATTTTAAATCTTCATAAAATTCTCGTTTTTTATCATCATCTATCTTAGAATGCTCATATTGAAAATCTTCAATTACTTGTGATAATTTCTCAATTTGATATGCATCAAAGCTTTCCTTTAATGCCTTTAGATTTGATGCTCTATAAAATACATTCAAAGCAAATTTACTAAAATTATAAGCACCTTTACAAACATCTTCAGCTGCATCTATCACAAGCTCTGAATAAGGCTTTATTTTTAAATTACTAATTTCTTTTTTCATTTTTATATTCCTTGTCTTAATTTCAAATTATTATATCATCAATTTTTATTTGTATATCTTTTAATATTTAGTTATAGTTTTGCATACTTAATTTTAACACATAAAGGATTTACATGAAAAATAAAATATCTTCTAGATTTGAAGATCTAGAAAAAGAAATGTTAGGAATAGAAGCTTCTAAACAAAAAAATAGCAGTGAATTTGGTTTATCTTATACAGATATTAATGATGAATTACATAAAAAATGGTCACTAAACCTAAAAAATATAATATTATTAATACATAGTAATAATATTGATTGCATGTACTATAAAGAATTAGAAAATGAATCTAAAGTAAAAAATGGTTTCGATGATAATTCTAATATCTTCGATAGACAGAAAGCATTATTTTTGGCACTAAAAGATGATTATAATAAGGGGCTTTTATCTTCTATAAAGTCTTTAATAGAAGCAGATGTTTTTGATACAGAGTTAGAACAAGCTAAAGAATTACTATCGAATAAGTATAAGTTAGCTGCTGCTGTAATTGCAGGAGTAGTTTTAGAGACAGCTCTTAGGAGTCTATGTGATAAAGAAAAAATACCACATGGAAAACTTGATAAAATGAATGCCGATTTAGCAAAAGCTGGTGTTTATAATAAGTTCCAACAAAAAAGTATTACTGCATTAGCTGATATTAGAAATAGTGCTGCCCATGGTAAAGATAGTGAATTTACACATAAAGATGTTGAAGACATGATAAGAGATATTGAAAATTTCTTGGCTACTCATTTAAACTAACTAAGAAATTCTTAGTTAGTAGTTAGTTATAAACACCTCATTTACACTCTTTTTTTTACCATGCATATTTGCTCCAAGAGTATATCTTATCTCTTTTGTACTTCTAATATTAAAGCCTTTATATAACTCTCGAACTATTACACTATCGTTATAACTCAATAAAAATTTACCTTTTATATTTGACAACAGTTGTGCTAACTCTTCATGTTCTGCTATTCCAAAACCTCCCGTATTTTTATAGTAGCTTTCAGTTGATACATAAGGTGGGTCTACATAGAAGAATGCATCATCTTTATCATATAATGGTATAAGCTTATTAAAGCTCATATTCTCAATAGTTACAAACTTTAATCTTTCACTTATAGTTTTAAAGTTTCTATAAATATTTTTAGGTTTTCGTCCTGACTTTGCAGACATAGCAAAGTTATCACCTTTACTTCCGAACGATTGGGTAAGTTGATAAAAGTAAAAGGCTGCTTTTTCTATATTATTTCTACCTCTTAAATGCTTAGTTTTTATAGCATTAAAAATATCTCTTGAGATAAGTAAATCATTTAAATATATAGATAAGCTTTGTGGATTATTTCTAATAGCTCTATGAAGATTTATAAGTTCACTATTTATATCATTAAACACTTCAAGTTTACTTGGTTCTTTTTGATAAAGTACACTTCCTGCTCCTCCAAAAACTTCAATATAAGTTTTATGTTCTTGTGGAATAAGTTCTATAATATCAGGAGCAAGTTGAGTTTTACCACCTACCCAACCAAATGGGGCTTTTAGTTTTGTTTTTTGCATAATTATCCTTTGTGAAAAAACATCACTTTTTTTAAAGTAATGTTATTTTTTTTGTAAAATTTTTATGCAGCTATCAGGGGTGGTGGCTGTTTTCTTATGAAGTAATTTTTTAGTTTTACATATTCATAATTTACTCGCTTCAATAAATAAGTTATCTAATTGCTCTTTTGTTAGTTCTAGTTTATCTTCTAAATAACTTACTAATGGATTTGTTCTTTCTATTGTTGTGGCATATTCCCACTCTATTTTTATCTCATCATCTACACTATCTTCAATCAAAGTAGCTGCTTGTTTATATTTACCCATTTTATGAAGCATTAATCTACATTGTCTTTGAGTAATAGAACTTGGAACATATACAATCTCTTGTTCTATTTCAGGTTCTACATAATCAGCTATTATTTGTGATTTACAATATATCTCTAATGGATACTCTTTATTTTTCTTTACATCAAAAAAAGTATGTATATTCTCTGTATCTTCTAAATTTAAAGTCATAGGGATTTCTCCTAACTCTTCATTTATTGCAAATAAATCTATTAAAGTTTTATTCTTTGAAGCATATTTTAAATCTCTTATTTTTATAAATTGCATTTTATTTTCCTTTACTAGGCTATTCTTAGCCATAAGCTTGCTTTTTTTGTTTTTTGATTTCCAGGAAGCTGTACATTTGTACCACCGCATGATCTCCAAGTACCAGACAAAGTACCTTGTCCAGCAAGATACATAGTCTTAGCTGTACCTACAGAAGGAAGAGCATCTTGTATGAATGAAGCAGGAATTAAAGTCGAACCTGCAACTGTTCCACCTAATGGTATATCTGCAAGAACATTATGATATGCAAAAACATAAGTACCGACTGATAAACTACTTGAGACAGATGTATGGATATTTATATTTCCACTTCCATCAAAAGCTGCACTACCAGTTACAGCTCCACTTATTACAATATTTCTAGCTGTTGTTAGTTTATCTGCACTTGCTACATTTGTAGGAACTGTATCTGTTATTTTTACTCCTATTGAAGTCAAATATGTTTTAAAATGTATAGGTGACATAACTCTTAGATAGTTATCACTTTCAGCGTTATTTCTAAAACAGATACCTGAAGTTTCAGAAGCTTGATTATTTTCATAATTTGTTCTAAATAATCTAGCTGTTACATCTGCTACACTATCTCTTGCTACTATTGTATTTGCACTAGCTGCTGTTGTTTGTGTAAAACCTCCTAATTTATATGAATTAGGAGTTATAGAAGTTACATCAAATGAAGTATTAAGTGATACATTTCCAGAAAAATCAACATTTACATTTCCTACAATAGCTCCTGCAAGAGCAAAGTTTCTAGCTGTTGTTAGTTTCGAAGCAGATAAAACCTTTTTATCTGTATCTTTTGTATTATCTACTTTATCAAGTCCTAGAGTATTTTTATTTATAGGATTATTCTCTAGATTTTGTTGAACATATAAATTTACTTCATTTATAATCTCATTTGTTTTTGTATTTAGTGCATTTATTAGTTGATTTACTTCACTTGTGTGTTGTATTAACCAATCCCAAGAATACGAAGCATTCTCTCTAAAGTTTGCACTACCTTCAACTGCTTTTTTTTGTGTATTAAATGGTGTTAAATTATTTATAGTTGCCATTAAACTATCCCTTCTATTTCAATTTGATATTGTGTAAAATCTAAACCTATTGGTTTATCAAAGTCTCTAAAAAATCCAAATGCTGTTAAAGCATTTAGACTATTATCTTCTCTCTCAGCACCTATAAAAAGCAAAGGTTTATCTGTGTACTCTTCTAGTATATTTTGAACCTGTGATATTCTTTGTGTTTCAACGATTACATTTAAAACTACCCTTTTATAAACTCTTGAGTTTGTAAACTTTATAGTTCCATCTGGCAATCTCTCTTTTGAGGCAATATTTCTTATAGAGCTTACAGGCTTTGGTTCTGTTAATGTAGCTCCTAAATTTATACTTCCACCAAACATTAACAAACCACATTTTGCTATATTGCCTTGTTTATTTATCTCTATTTTTAAAGTACAGTTTAATGAAAAAGGAATATTTTTAAAAAATAAAACTTTTTCACTAGCACTTTTTGCAACAGTCCATTCGTACCAGTTACTAGCATTTCTTGTATATGTTGATTTTGTTTGTGAAAAAATTAAGTCGTTATATCTATTATAAAGTTCAACTTTTACCCAAAAAGCTTCAAGATTCAAAAAACAAACTGTATCTATATCAGAGACATTAAAAGAGTAAGTTATTGTATTTGGGTTTGAAGATATACTATCTATATACTCATCAAACATTCGATATTTATTTGTTTTACCTTTATAAAACCAATTTAGATTATTTTTGTCTTGAGTTGGAACAACGCCTTTATTATTATCTTTTAAACTCTCATATATAGAATCTCCAAACTGTACAGTTTGATTTAGAGAATAATTAGCTGTTGAACTAAATACAGGAATACCAGCTTCAACTTCAGGAATATTACTATCTAAGATAACAACTTCATCTCTTGGAACTATTACCATTAAATATTACCTCCTATTTTAGCTTCTATTATTTGCACCTCTTTTCTAACTTTTCGTAACTCTTCAAAACCTTGAATACAAATAGTGATAAGATTTTCTATTGTCTTAACAACCTTTGAGTTATCTCCTAAGCTTAAATTCCCATCTCTTAATCCATCAGCAAAATTTCTAGGAATGATTGCTTCACCTTTATGTATTTGTGCTATTTGGTCATACTCTATATTTGTACTTCCTACAGAATAAGAGTTTAAAGTTTTTTTTGATTTTGCATTTTTATCTTTATTAAATAAAGCCTCTTTTCTTATTTGTTCTAAAATATTTGATAAATCTTTTTGTAAGAATGGATTTAATTTTTTGATATGATCATAGATAGTTAAATCGTAAAACTCACCACCTTTAAAACCAACTAAATTTGATACATAAGAGAATAGATCTTTACTAGCAATAGAGTTTAAATCTTGTAAGCTTTCGATTAAAGGTTTTGCTGTGTTATATGAAACTCCTAAAAGTTTCATAATATCAACTTGCTCTTGTTTACCTATATAATCATTTTTTATAAAAGATTGTGTATCAAGTTTTTCTAGCTCTTTTTTATTTGAGATATCTTCTTGTTTATTATCTATATTAAAATAGTTACTTTTTTCTACAAATTCCAATATCTTTTTTATAGTTACATCATCTAATCCTGCTATTTTTTCAAGTTCATCTTTTGATATAGTTCCATCTTTAAAAGCTAATTGAAGTTGTGCAAGTTGTAAAGATTGTAAATCCAAAAGACCTCCTAAACCATCAACTATTTTTACTTTTACAACATCATTTGCCAAATCAAACTGTTCTATATCTTTTTCAAATTTAGATATTAAACTACTTGTTAAATTATCATCTTTAGAAGCTATATTCTTTGCAATTGAAGATATTTCACTATAAAGTGATTTTACAGCATCAAACTCAACACCATCTTTTAAACTTCCATTCTCATTAAAATACTCTTCAAAGCTTGCTCTTTTTTGATTATAAGTTATGATATTTGTTTTTAAATCAGAGTTTGAAGTATTAAAACTATTTATAAATCCAAATGCAATATCTTTTAAAGATTTTAGACTATCTCCTACTTTTTCTAAACTTAATACAAAGCTATTAAAACTACTATTATTTAGTTCATCTATCTCTTTTATAAGTTCTTCCAAACTAGAAGTTGTTTTATCACTAACAGTTGCAAAAGCTCCACTTAAAGTTATCAATCTTCCATACAGCTCTTGTCCAGATTCATTTGTTAAGTCTATACTATCTATTAAGCTTCTAAAGTTAGATTTTGAAGTTGGTAATGCAATATTTAAAGAGTTAAAATTATCTATTAGTTGTTTTGTATTAAAAGTAAGTTGTTCATCATCATTTAAAAAATTATCAAAGAAATCTTTGAATCCATCTTGTAAAGCATTTATACTTCCAGCACCACTTATCATAGCTCTTGTTAAACCATAAGTATCATGTCCTAAGAACTTAATTCTATCTCTTAATTCATCTAAAATTATATAAACTCCATATAACTCTTCAGCTGTAGAGTTAAGACTATCTATAATTTGTAACAATCCACTATTAGCACCATAAGTTTTTTCTTCAAACTTTTCTATACTTTGATAGAGTGCTTCAAATCCAACTTTACCTTGTTTATTTAAAATCTCTGTATATTTTATATCTTCAAATCCTTGTCCTAATCTTTTTATATAAAATCCAGCCTCTTCCATACCAGTTGCAACTCTTGTTAGAGTTTCAAACATACCCTCTCCAACAGCTTGAAACTCTTCAAGAAGTGGAAAAGCACTCTTAGCTAAATCATCACCTAATTTACTAAAAATATTTCCTAATATCTCTTGAATTTGAGCAGAACTTTTATCTTTTAAAGATATTTTTCCAATACTCACTACAAATTTTGAGAGATTTTTTTGAGTATCTTTTTCTAAACTATCCAATGCAACACCTGCATTCAATACTGTATCATACAGATTATTTAGAACTAAAGTAAATTGTCTATTTGTCTCTTTATCTAAATCTTGAAAATATGATTTATACGATGTTGATGTTGAACTTCCAAACCAACTCTTTTTTTTCTTAACAGTTTTTATAGTTTGATAAGCATCTCCATCTAAATCTTTTAAAGCTTGAACTAAACTAATATCATTAAAAGTAATTCCTGAATCATGCAGTGTTTGTTTAACAGAAGTTTTTC
The DNA here is from genome assembly GCF_003316695.1 of Aliarcobacter vitoriensis. Lineage (GTDB taxonomy): Bacteria > Campylobacterota > Campylobacteria > Campylobacterales > Arcobacteraceae > Aliarcobacter > Aliarcobacter vitoriensis. The sequence goes on along the minus strand of NZ_PDKB01000016.1, from coordinate 30,297 downwards.
CAAAAACTCCACCTAAAACTTTATTTATTCCACTACCTAAAAAACCAACAATATCACTAACAACTGGGATTTTTAATTTTGATAGTATTAATCCAGCTCCACCACTTATAATTGCAGTTGACAAAGTATTACTAATTTTTACACTATTTTTATAATCTGTTTCAAATCCTTCAAATCCATGACCTAGAGCAAATCCAGCATTATTTATTAAAATCTTTGTAATACCAGCAATTTTACTTTCAATACTTTGAACTGCTTTATTCATATCTTGTAAAACTTGGAATTGTGGTTTTGCAAAATCTTCTAAAATAGCTAAAGAGTTACTTATACTTTCACTTTTTGCACTACTATCTCCTAAAACAGAACCAACACCTGTATTTGCTCCCATTTTAGAAAAACTATCCCAACTTTGGCTCTCTTTATTCATCCCAAAAGCTACACCAATACTTCCAAGTAAAGATTGAACCATTGCACCCATAGCAATCATTCTAGGAATTGCAGTATATGGATCACCAGTTCCTGCTGTTAGAACAGCTCTTGTTCCTTCAACTAAAGCTAGTGAACTTTGAGCTATTTGAAAAGCAGCGGCTTCTTTACTTCCTTCATCATACATAGAACTCAAAGCACCAGCTATATTTGAATATCCAAGTAGTGTTGCACTTATATTTTTTGAATCTAAAGAGGCTTTATCTTTTGTGTATTTAATATCAAGTTCTTTTAGCTTTTTACTATCACTTGCATATTTTAATTTATTTTTTTCATACTCATTATTTAATTTATTTTCTGCTTTTAAATTTGTAAGATTTAGTTTAGACAAATTAGCTGTTGCACTTGCAATATTATTTAAACTTGCAGCTGTGCCTGTAAGATTACTATTCCAATCATTTGTTGCATCTATTAAAGAGATTTGAGACTCTAGCATATCTTGATAAGAGTTTGAAGTTTCATCTAAGATATTTATTTGGTTTTCAACTCCTAATCGTTCAACTGTTTTTTTATAGATTTGTGTTTCAAGTTCAAGAAGCTTTTGTTTATCTTCAATAGGTTTATTTGAACCTTGAATATCTAAAGCTTTTTGACTATAAGATATATTTGCTAACTCCAGTTCTTTTTCATAAGAATCTGTTTTTAATTGAAGCAATCTTTCTTGATAGCTTAAATCTTCTTTTGAATCATCAATAACTTTCTTTGTATTTAGTTCATCTATTAATTTAATTTGTGCTGCTAAAGTATCATTTATACTTACTCCAGTTTCAAGCCAAGATTTTGACTGTTCAGAAATACCAATTAATGCTTTTTCATAATCACTCATTCCTATTTTTGCAATATCAGTATAGGCTTTTCGTAAATCTTCTAAAGATTTTATATTCTTTTTATTTTTTAATATATCTTTATCATGAACATCAGCTATCTCTTTATTTAATGCAAGTTGAAGTTGTGTAGTATCTTTACCCTCTTTTTTATATAAATCAAAATATTTTTTATACTTAGCGTTTATTTCTTCTATTTTTGCACTTGTAGGATTTAATACTTCATTTATTAGCTTTTCACCTTGTTTTATTTGATCAGAAAAATCAAATTTTAACTTCGCATTATTATCATCTTCTAAAGATTTTATCTTTTTTTCTGTAGTTTTTTTAAGAAGATTTAGTTTATTTATTTCTGCTTGTATATTGCTTGAGTCGTTATACCATCTATTTTGAGATAATTTTGACTCTTCTATTCTTTTATCTAAGTCTTTTAATTGATCTTTTAAAACAGAAATACTATTTTGCTTATGTATGTCTTGTACTTTATTAATTTTATTATCAAATTTCACAAGCTTTTCATTTAATGAATCTAATAATGAAGAAAGAGGTATTAAACTTGATGAAAATTTATCAAAAGATGTCTTTATTAAGGTTGTTGATAAATTAGAAAAGTTTTCTTTAAGTCTAGAAACTCGTCCATCAAAGCTATCTAATGACTGGAAACCTGATAGTTTATCTTTAAAGAGTTGTACCACATTTGTACTTCTTTTAATTTCATCATTTCCTAAGCCTATACTTTTTAAGAATCTACCCATACTAGAACTAGCAACAACCGTTCCATCAGCTAAATTATCAATTGCACTAAGTAATTCATCTATACTCATTCTATTACCTGTTGCAATAGATAACTTTTTAGTAATTTCTATTAAGTCTTCACTTGAAGCTCCAGCTTTTGACATACTTATAAATATTGCATCATAAATTCTTGATGTTTGCTCTACACTATGTGGAACCTCTTTATTAATCTTAATTAACTTTTCTAGTATCTCTTTTGATTCAACTTGAGCTAAATTATATTTTTCTTGTACTGTTAGTTGTTTTCCCAAAGTATCTACATTAGAAGAACTAACAGCCTTTAAAGTTGTTAAGGAATTTTCAATATTTTGAAGCTGTCTATTTGCTTCAAATCCTACATTTTTAATACTTCCTAAAACATTACCTAATAAATAAAAACCTCCTATGGCTTTTACACCAAAGTTTATTCTTTGTAGAAAAGTAGTTACTGCAGAGTTTGTATTATTAAAATGCTCTTTGGTATTATTAATTTTACTGTTTAACTCATCTAGTTTCGTACTATCTGAGTCTATTTTAATTTTTACTCTTACATCTTTTCCCATATTTTCTCTCTTAACTAATAACTCTACTTTTTACATTTTTTAATATCTGAAAAACTTCCAAAGCTTCATATCCTTCTTTATTACAATAATCTTTAACTATCAAATAGTCTATTTCTGCACCAAAACCATTTGATTTTATTGCTAAACTATAAATATTAAAAAGTATTATTTCAAAATCACTTTTTAGTTTATAGGCAAAGATACCATTATCTTTACCTTGTACTTTTAGATATCTAACTAAACTATCTACTTTTTTTCAACAGCCTCTTTTAAAGCTTCTTGAAGATACACATTTATAACTGCATAAGATATTCCTGCATCTTCAATAGCGTTTTGTAAAGCAACTTTTCCATCACCAATAACACACAGTTCGAACTGCTTTTGATAATACTCTTCAACTACATCATCAATATTTTTTATATCTTTTTCAAGTTCTTTTAACTCTTTTTCCAAAGCAGATATTTTTTTAAGCAACTCTTTTTGTTCAAAGAAGATTTTTGCTTTATCTATTAAATTTACATCTTTAACAATCTCTTCATTGAGAGCTTTCATCTCTTTAAGGTCTTTTAGTTCAGCTCTTTTTTCATCAATTTTTTCATATTCTAAAGAGTTCTTATTTTTAAAGTCATCAAGTTCACTTTGAGTTTGTATATTCACAGGTTTATAAGTAAACTTATAAGATACATCATCTATTACAAGTGTTAGATCATGTTTTGTTTTTAAAGGATTTAATTTATTATTCATACTATGCTCCTACTTTCATTCTATACTCTTTTGCATATCCATTATCTGTTTTTAAAACAGCACCTTCAAAACTTAAAGTTGCGAAATTATCTGTAATATAAGGCAACTCACCACTTGGAGTAACTGCTGCATTAAACACAACTAAAACTGGTTTAAATGCACCATCTTCATCGCCAACAAATCTAAACTGACCTTCAATAATAGGTTTCTCACCTATTTTTATTACAGGAACAGTTGTTAAAGTTGTTGCAGTTGTTCCATCAGGTAAAACTTCACCTATATCAAACTCTTCATCTGTTAATGTTCCAAGCATTGCCATAGCCATATTATTTAAGTTTATTTTTTGAGTTGTAAACTTCAAGCTTCCAGTTATATTTGTAGGCACTTTTTCAACTAATTTTTTCATAGTATTATCTTTACTAAAAGCTTCAGCAGTTTCTACACCAACATTTAAAGAAGCTTCTTGAATCTCACCAATTTCAATTTCACTTGCACCTATTTTATTCTCTGTAAAAAATAGTTTCCCACCACCGATATATCTTTGTCCTTCAGTAATCATTTTTGCTCTCCTATTGTTAGATTTTTATTTTCATTTTTTTGTGCTTTTACCTCTTCAACTGTTTTAACTGCTTTTACAACAATAAGTTTTTTAGCAGTATCATCATCTAGTTCTATAATTTTTCCAATCTCAACTGTTTTACCTTTATGATTTAAAGGTTTTAATACTTCTACTTTCATCTATTTAACTCCTCTTTTTATAATTTTGAATAAAATCCAAAGCTCTAGTTTGAGCTTCAAGTAATAATTTTGTACCAATCCAAGCACAAAAAGCACTCACAGCAACACAAAACCTTTGATTCTCTGTAAAATAAAAACATATTTCATAAGCTACAAAACCTATAAATACAGAACTAATTCCACCAGACCACAAAAAAAGAAATCTATCTTTTAATCTCTCTTTGGATTTATGTTCAGCCCTATTTATAAGTCCAATAACACCTGCAAGAAAACTAATAACAGCTAAATAAAGCATAAAAAGGAAATCATCAAACTTCATACTGAAGCCTTTAGTAACATTTCATAAGCAAATAATCCAAAAACAATAAGAACTATCACGCAAAGCAATTCATCATAAACTTTAAACTCTGTTTTAGTTTTTTGTTTCTTACTAGTTGTTCTCATCTTCTGCTCCTACACACTCTTTTAATAAACTTTCAACTCTTAAAAAATAGATCATCTTTTTCTTATTAGATTCAAAGCTTCCATCATTCTTAGGTTTTATAGGAATTGTTGCATTACATTTAACAGGAATATAAACATCCTTATAGATATATTCTGTTTGAACTTTTGTAGAACAACCACTAAAAACCAAAACAAAAAAGAAAGATATTAAAACTAATTTAGTCATTGAATAACTCCTTATAAGCTTTTAATTCAGCTTCACAAGTTTTATCTTTTAGATAAATATTATTTATTTTTTCTATTGTTTCAGGCTCTTTATAAGTAACTTCAACCCTCATATCTTCAATTTGTCTATTTTGTTCTTGTAGCTTATTTTCGCAAGTCCTAAGGTCTCTTTGATTTTTAATTAAATCTTCTTGAGTAGTTATTGTTTTATCTTTTAATGAATCAATTTGATTATTTTTAGATAAATAAACAAAAGCTGTAACACAACCTAAAACAATAAATAAAATAGTTTTAAAATCTATTCCTCTTAAAAGGTTCATAACATTACCCTACTTTGTTGTCTCTATTAATGATAAAGTTACTACATATCCTAGTAACTCTTCAAACTCAACAAGCTTTGAGCTCACTTCTAAATCTTTTGCAGTTCCAACCTCATAGTCATATATCTCTTTTAAAGCTTGTTCTAATAACTGCTCACTTGACTCACTACTTCCAACTAAACTATGCCCCATAATAGATATTGCAAAAGTATATTTTGTGTTTAAAGTATCTTCTCTTCTTGTACCTACTAAATATATATAATTACCTTGAGTATTTATTATTCCTACTGCATCAATCAAATCTAGAGAAAGAATCTTTTTAACTTTTGCTTTTGCTTTATCTATTGCCATGAGTTACCCCTTTGTTTTACTTTTACAAAATTTGCTGGTATTTCTTCTCCAGTTGATTCTAAACTATTTGCATTTTTTACAATTTGTAAAGCTGCTTTATATAGTTCCATATCATCTTCACTAGCACCACTCTTTTTAATCATTATCATCAACCTAAAAAAAGCAATATCAAGTTTTGTAGTATCACTTACTTGCTTTTTACCAACTATTTCAAAAGCCTCTTTTAAAGCCAAATCTAAAGCATCATTTGTTACTTCAGCAGGATTACTAACTCCTGCTTTTGCTCTTACTTCAAGCCTTTGTTTTAATTCCATTTTACGTTTCTAACAGAATAAGGTCTTGTATTAATAGGAATACAAACACTCTCAGCTATAAGTTTCACACCTTCTCCATCTTTCATCTCTTCAACTTTTGAGAAATATTCAGCTGGTGCTCCATCTATTGCATCAATATGTTCTGCATGTGTAAAATATTCTTTAAATCCATCAGCTCCAACAGGTACCAAGATACCTCTTTTATTTTCAATGAATTTTCTAGGATTTCCATGTACATCGCCATAGGCATTTGTAATAGGTCTAACAGACCTACCAGCATAATCAATCTCTGTAACACCATCAATTTTTACTTTTTTTACAAGACCAGATTTAACTAAGCCTTTATCAACAGCATATTGATAAATTCCGTTATACATCTCTCTATCTGTTAGCATCATATAATCAGGTGTATATCCAAACTCTGTAACTAAATCATCTTCATACTCTTCAAAGATTGCTTCAGGATTTACATTTGAACCAAGTTTTAGAGATTCTATATTCTCATCTCTAAATTCAAATAAAGTTTTACCACTCCCATCTCTAACAGTTCCTAAGATTGCACCTAATCTCATAAACTCTTTAGTGGCTGTAAATTTATTTTTTAAAAGCCCAGCTTTTCTACCAATAATAACTGCAAACTCCTCAGCTTGTTTGTCACCATCATTAAAACTAGCCAAATGCTTTAAATCTTTAACACTAATTAATGCTTCATCAGCAAATCTTGCTAGTTCAACATTTAGTTTATGTATAGATTCATTTCCTGTAACTGGTCTTGGTGCTCCACTTGGAATTGCTTCCATAATAATAGTGTCACCTCTCATGATAGGGATAACTAAATTATCAGCATATTTACCCTCTTTATCTGTAAAAAACTTTTTCTCAAAATAGTTATTTGGTGTAACAATTTGGTTTATCATCTTTACAGCTTCAACAATCCCCCATTGAGCGATCAACTGTTTTAATAACTCTTTCATTTTAAATCCCTTTATTTAATTAAAATATTTGGATAAGCAACCACTCTTGACTGCTCATTTTTATTTTTTAAATTTGTATATAACAACTCACCATCTACCATAACAGCAGCCCTAAAACTCTCTTGTTCATCAACAGCTTCTCTTTCGAAAGTTACCATTAAAGATCCATTTACTACATACTTACCTAGCTCTTTCCAAGAAGTATTATCTTCTATATCTGCAATAGATACATTGTCTTTTAAAGCTTTGTATATAATCCCTTCATGTACTACTTCATCTTCTTTGATATATGTTCCATCATCATTTAACTCTTGCTTATATGCTAATCTAAAAGTTTTACCACCATCTTTTGATACAAGTAACTCTCCTACACCAGCTATTTGTCCTTTAGTTAGAATAACTGTTGCACTAAGAGATTTATTTACTTTTAAAATAACATCATCTTGTGTTACACCTCTTGTACTTAAGCCTTTATACGCTTGATTCTTTTGCATTTTTTATCCTTTCTATTTTTTAGATCCAGCAGCTATTGCTTTATCTATTAAATTCTTAGAGCTATTATTTTCTTTCAAATCTATATTTTTTCCTAACTCTTTTGCTAGTATGCTTCCTGCATTATTTTGAATGTAACTATCTAGTTGCTCATCATTTAAGCTTTTACAAAACTCCCTATCTTTAGGTAAAATTTTATTTTGTTCAACTGCTAAATCAATTTTTAGATTTTTATTTGCTTCTAAAGCTGTTTCATACGATTTTTCAACTTTTTCAACTTTACTATTAGCTTCTGTTAATTTATCAGTTGTCTCACTTAACTCTTTAGATGTAGCTTCAACTGTTTTCATAGCTTCATTTTTTTCAAGTTCTAAATTCTCAACTTTTGAGTTCAAATCTTTAATTAGTATTTGATCTTTAGAATTTAAAGCATCTTTTATTAGATTTGGTCTATTAACAAGTCCAACACTATCAAGTGCTAAAACTGATCTATCATCTTTATTTCTATCCATCACAAAAGCTGGACTTACATATCTATAAAGTTTTTTATCAATTAATTCATCACCTAAAGGTGTTGTGTCTAAAGATGCATAAATACCATCAGCTCTCAATTCCAAAGTATCAACTTTAAACCAACCAGCTGCTTTTCCTCCATGTTCACCAAATCCATGATCTACTTCAAAAACCAAATCAATACCATTTGATTTTGTATTTTCAATAACAATAGCACCATCAATATTGAATGTACGACCATCTAAACCAACTACTGAACCAACAGGAGAGATAAGTACTTTCTCTTTAGCTTTATAGTTTAGTTCTAAAAGACGTCTCAAGTGTTCATTCATCTTTTTTTTCCTTTCTAATTTTCTAAAACAGAATTATGACACCTCTTGAAAAGCTAATTTTTTAAGATTTTTGGGAAAATTGATATCAAAAATATTACAAACTACATTTTTTAATAGCCTGTATTTACAGGATTATAATTACAACTAAAAAGTAGAAATAGATGGAAGAACATTCCATAAATGAAAGAAGTAAATAATGGCAAAAGACAAAAGTAAAAAGGCAGTTATAAAAAAATTATACATAGAGGATGGTTTAGGAGATAGTGAAATAGCTACTAGGCTTAATATAAACAGAGGAACAGTCTCTTATCATAAAAAGAAAGATAAAGATTTAGGTATAGACTGGGATGAAATAAGATCAAACAAAAATTACAATAACCTAACTTCTAGTGAGAATTTTGAAAAGAATCAGCAACAATTTCTAACAACACTATTTAATGCATTCGAAAATGAGAAAAATAGTATAGAGCAAATAGAAGATCCAAAAGCTCGATTAGAAAAACTAAACAGTTTTGCAACAAATTACTTCAAATTAAAAAGACCTGCTGTAAATGATTGCAAAGGAGTAGCTGATAAAGCTTCAAGATTAGTACTTGATACTATCATAGATTTTTGTGATGAACAAAATAAAAATGATTTTATAGATTTTTTAAATGAACACTTTGAAGATATTGTTGTAAAAACCGTTGAAAAAGTGAAAAAATCAAAATGAGCCATACTTTAGCCTTAAAGCCTTTTTTACTTCAAATCAATAAAAGATACGACAAAAACAAATTAAGCATTTTTAGAGGGGTCTTAGATAGCTTTAAAAAGGTTTTTAAATGTTATTAGATTATTCAGACTTAAAAAATAGATTAGCAGTATTACAAGCTCAAAATGACTCTGGAAAAAATAAAAGAGTAGAGAAAGCAAAAAATGAGTTTAGATTTTTTGTAGAAAACTATCTTCCACACTATTTAGATCATAATAAAAAAGAGACTTCTTCATTTAGAAAAGAGTTTTATAAAGATATAAAAGAGTTTGAAAAAAATAGAATAAATGAGTTCTTGGCATTTAGAGGTAGTGCAAAAACAACAATGGGTTCACGAGCTTTATGTATGTGGAGGAGTATCAGAAAAATACATAAGTATGCTATTCAAGTAAGTGATGGTGCAGAACTAGCAACTGAAAACTTAGAAGCAATACAACTAGAATTTGAAGAGAACAAAAGGCTCAAAGCTGATTTCTTAATTCAAAAAGGTTGGGTATGGAAAGCAAAAGTTTTTATTGTAAATATTGAAGGACATTTTATAAAGTATCAAGCCTTTGGAAGTGGAACAAGAATAAGAGGTAAAAACTTTATGGGTTCAAGACCAGATGATATTTATTGTGATGACTTGGAAAATGATGTAAATATAGAAAATCCAGATCAAAGAGATAAGCTTTATAAGTGGATTATAAAAGTATTATTCAAGCTTTCTAATAGAAATAAACCTTACAATATTTGGTTTCTAGGAACTGTCTTGCACTATGATTCCCCACTTATGAGATTAAGTCAAAGAGTAGATGTATCTACACACATCTATCCAGGGATTATAACATTTCCTAAAAATATTGATTTATGGGAAAAGCTATATGGTATTGCAAAAAATAGTGATATTAAAAAGGCATACTCATTCTATTTAGAAAACATAGAACTTTTACAAGAAGGATTAAAAGTAGATGACACAAGCTGGTTAAGTTTAGGTATAGATATGGATTATCCCGTAATATTCTCTTTAATGTTAGACTATTTTGAAGATCCAAAAGCCTTCAATGAAGAGATACAAATGAGCTCACATGATGAAGCTTCTCAAATATTCAAAATGCAATACTACTCTTATTTACCAGCTGATTTAGTTTATTACATGGGAGTAGACTCTGCATTGGGAAAAACTAAAGGAGATTTTGCTGCTATTACAATTTTAGGATTCTCTCCTAGTTTAAATAAATATTTTATAGTTGATGGCTTTATAGCGAGAATTCACCCTGATGAAGTAACTATAAGAATGCTTAAATATGCACAAACTTACTATCTACAAAACATAGGTTTTGAAATCGTACAGTTTCAAGAGTACTATAAAGATACTGTTCAGAAAAAAGCCATAAAAGAAAAGATACATTTCCCAGTAACTCCATTGGCAAATAGTGAAGCTGGAAAAGCACTAAGAATAGAGTCTATTGCACCAAATGTAAATGATGGAACAATCCTATTTAATCCAAATATGAAAGCTTACAACGAACAATATATTAAATATCCAAAAGCAAAACATGATGATGCTCCTGATAGTGGTGAAATGGCTTACAGAGTAGCAAGATACAAAACTGCAAACTTCAAAGATGTAAAAAAAGTTCAACAATCTTTAAAAAACAAATTTAACTATTTAAAAAAAAGGTATTAAACAATGATAAATAAAAAAAGAAAGAATAAAACAATACAAAAAGAGAAACAAACTTTAAATGAAAAGATTGTTATAAAAGGTATAAATTATAGTTCAAAAGCAACAATATTTAATGATATAAATATAGGTACTGTTAAAGATATTCTAAATAACCAAAACTTCACTCAAACAATGAAATTATATAGAACCATGCTCAAAAGAGATTGGCAAATAAGTGGAGATTTAAAAGAACGACAAGTTGAAATAATTGGTGCAAAATATAAAATAGATGGTAAAGATAAAAGAATATTAAACTTTATTGAAAACTATTTTTTAAATATAAAGCTAACTTCACTTTTAGCAGATATAAACTCAGGTATTGAATATGGATACTCTCTAATAGATTTAATTTGGGATTCAAAAAGCATAGATGGTGTTACTTACTTTTTACCTACAAAATTTAATTTTATACAACAAATTTTAGTACAACTAGATGATAAAAAAGGCTTATTTGTACAGGACAATAAATTAAATAAATACTATTTAGATGATTATAGCTATAAGTTTTTACTACATACTCACAAAATGAGTTCTGGTGATATTTTAGATTACTCTATTTTATCAACTCTTATTTGGATTTTTACTATTAAACATTTTATTGTTGGTCAGAGTATGAATTATTGTGAGCTTTTAGGAGTTCCTCCAATTATAGTAAATTCAAACTCAAATGATAAAGATACTATTTTAGAGATGATGGAGCAAGTTTTAGAGTTAAGAAGTGGAAGTGCTGGAGTTTTTGGAAAAGATGACAAAGTATCATTGGTAGAAGGTAAAGCCTCAAGTGATATGTTTTTAAACTTTATTAAATATTGTGATAATGCTATAACACATATAATTTTAGGAGGTAGTATATCTAGCTCTTCAAATACTAGTGGAAGTTTTGCAAGGGATAATGTTCATAACAGTATAAAAGACTCTTATCATGAAGCAGATATGAAACTAGTTAGCGACACTATAAATGAACTTATAAAAAAAATATGTGACTTAAATTTTAATAATATTAAAGAGTATCCGAAGTTTTCATTGATATATGAAAGTTCTACTCAGTATAATCAGGCACAAAGCGAACAAAAGCCAAAGAACAATAACATAGATAAAAACTACAAATTCGTAGAATTTAATAAAAAACTTGCCAATTCAGAACTTGATATTCAGTTAAATAAACTTGATACTAAAAATACAGAAGATGATATTTTAAAAAATATAGAGAACATAATGCAAAAAGCCGATAGCTATCAAGAGGCTATTTTAATTATCTCTCAAGAGTATGAAAATCTAAATTTAGATAGTTTAGAAAGCCTTATTGAAAATTATATGTTTAATGCGACTATATCTGGAAGTTTAAATGCCTAAAGTGTTTCACAAACTAAACTTTAGTACAAGCCCTGAAAATACAATAAAATATTTAAAAGATAAAAATGTAGAGCTTAGTTTTGATTATAAAGATATTCAAAAAGAGGCTCATCATAAAGCGTTTACAGTTGCTAAAATATCAAAACTAGATCTATTGGAGGATATTCAAAAATCTTTAGTTAGTAGTCTTAAAGATGGAAAAAGTTTTGATAAATGGAAGAGAGAGATAAAACAAACGTTAATTAAAAAAGGATGGTATGGAAAGCAAGAAGCCATAAATCCAAATACAGGAGAGATAAAAGAGTTTTATATTGGTTCAAGAAGGCTAAGAGTTATATTTCATACAAATACTAGAATGGCTTATGCTGTTGGAAGTGCTAATAATATTTATAGTAGTACAAATGAGTTTATACAATACAAATCCCTACTATATGGAAATAATAGAAGAATAGATCATAAAGCTTTACACAATATGGTAAAACATAGAAATGACAAATTTTGGGCTACATATTACCCACCAAATGGATTTGGTTGTGAATGTTATGTTATATCTCTAAGTAAAAAAGATTTAGAAAGATTAGGTTTAGTATTAGATACCAAAGATTATACAGGGCATATAAAAAATGATTTTGCTTATGATGTAAGACATCTATCTATTGAGAGTTTAGAAAATGCCTACTATTTACAAGCCTTAAAATTTAATAGTGATAATATAATCAATAAAGCACTAGATGATATAAGCTCTTTTGATAGATTAAAAAACTATCAAGAGTTCGTAGATGAAGTATCAAAAGACAAAAGCTATTATAAAAACATTATTCCAGCAGGTATAATAAGTTTTGAAGTTTTTAACTTCTTAAAAACAAAAAATCTAATTCCAATTACTCCACATATATTTTTAGATAAAAAAGCTTTAACTCACATGCAAAGAGAGGTTAAAATCAAAAAAGAAACTGCATTAAGCTTAGAAGATATTAGAAATATTCCTATTACATTAAACAACCCTGATATGATTTTATATGACACAGTTCACCAAAATATCTTATATATTTTTAATGACTATCTAGATAAAGATATTAAAATCGTAATAGAGATAAATTATATATCAAAAACACAAGAGTACAACAGAATTGTAACTACTGGCAAAGTACAAAGTAGTAACATAATTGGAAATATAAAAAGTGGAATTTATATATTAATTAAAAAAAGATAGATGGTGCATTTCGAATACACAAACACAGTTACCTGCCACTTTACCACTTAAGTGTACATCTATCTTAGTAAGGAATTATACAATGATTGAAGTAAATATTCAAGAATTAGAGGATTATTTAACCAGCATTAAAGATAAAACAAAAAATTTAAAACCTATTATGCACACTATTGGGGAAAAAGTCAAAAGAGTATCTTTAGAGAGTTTTGAGAAGGAACAAGATCCTATAACAAGTAGAGCTTGGAGTCCTATAAGCTCTACTTCTCTTTTTGCACAAACTGGTGGTAAAAAGAAAGCATTTACTAAAAATAAGAAAAGCCATACAAAGAGTTTTAAAAACAAAATTGATAAAAAAAGACTATTAATCAAAGAAGGTGATCTATTTAAATCAATAGATTATGAAGCAACAAAAGATAGTTCAGAAATATATGCAAGTAAGGTATATGCAGCAACACATTTTTTTGGGGACAATAAGAGGAATATTAAACAAAGAAGATATATGCCTTTTACTGATTCTTTAGACTTACCAACAAAATTAAAAGATGAATTAATAGAAGATATAACAGATTATTTATTAGATGAAAAGAAAAGAACTTAAAAAAGTTTTGCTTGTTTTGGTTTATGATCTCTTATAATTTTATATATAGTATTCATACTTACATTGTATTTTGTAGCAAGGGTAGCATGATTATATCCGTTAAATTCAGCTAATACCTTTTTTTCATAATCAGGCATAACTTTAGGAATATATACGGAAAATCCACCAAACTTTTTATAAAGTTGTTCAGTTGGTACACCTTTTTTTACAGCTTCAGCTATATCTTCAATAGTAAACAAAATGAACTCCTTTATAAAATAATATGGGAGATTATAGCTAAATTGATTACATTTTGCAATAGTATAACAAAGTGTTATATATGTAGTTTTTATGGTGCTTAAAGTAGAATATAAGATTTTATTTTAGGAAACATAGATATGACAAAGATTGAAGCATTAGAAAAATTAAATTCTTTAATTCAAGAACTAAAGAAGTTACCTCAATATCAATTTAATGGCAATAATAATGAGTTCAATAAATGGTTAAGAAAATCAAAAAGATATATTGAGCAAATATTTGAAAATATAAATGGACAATCAACTGATTTTATTGATATACAATTTGAATATAAAACTAACGGTTATCTTATACCAGAAGTTAAAAATGAAGTATTTTTTAATCACCATATGAAACAAAGATTAAATGCGGAAGGATTAATTGAATCATTTATTGAAGAAGTTGAAGAATGGGATGATGATGTTATAGAAGATAATAAGCCTAAGCAAATAATTAATACAAGTAATTCAAATAAAGTGTTTATAGTACATGGACATGATAATGGAGCAAAACAAGAGGTCGCTAGATTTTTAGAAAAATTAGGCTTAGAACCTATCATTTTACATGAACAAGCAAGTAGTCAAAAAACTATTATTGAAAAAATTGAATCTTACGCAGGAGAAGTTGGTTTTGGAGTTGTTTTATATACAGCTTGTGATATTGGAGGTAAAGATAAAGATAATCTTCAATCAAGAGCTAGACAAAATGTGGTATTTGAACATGGTTATTTAATTGGATTATTAGGAAGAGATAAAGTTTGTCCATTGGTTAAAGGAAGTATTGAAACACCAGGGGACATAAGTGGAGTGGTTTATACACATATGGATAATAATGGTTCTTGGCATTTACCTTTAGCAAAAGAACTTCGAACAGCAGGATATACAATAGACTTAAATTTATTAGTAGGATAAATCATGGAAGAAAATAAAAAAGACCTAGATTTTTTAGATAAAATCTATTCAAAATTATCTAATACATTAAATGATGAAGGAAAAACAAGAAAAAGTTTATTTTATATTTTTATTATAGCTTTATGTATTATTGGATCTATATTTTTAATTGAACTTATTTTAGTTATTTGTCTTTATGATATTGATAAATTAGGAGCATTTGGAGACTTTTTCGGTGGAATGATAAATCCACTTTTAACATTTTGCACATTTATGGCACTTTTAATGACTATAATACTACAACAAAAAGAACTATCACTTACAAGAGAAGAGCTGAGTGAAACTAAACAAGCAACAAAAGACTCAGCTGAAGCTTTAAGAGAACAAAGTAATTCCATAAAACTACAAAATTTTGAAAACACTTTTTTTAATATGATAAGGTTACACAATGAAATAGTAAATAATTTGAGGTTTGGAAATCATTTCATAGATTATGTTTCAGAAACAGAAGTCATTAATGGTTTTCCTCATGATACAATAAAATTTGATTTAATAAAAAGGAATAATGAGTCAAATACATCAATTTTTGGTAGGGATTCTATAGAAAAAATTTGTAATAATATTGATGACTTTATCGAAAATAAATCTAAAACCAACTCATTCAATAAAAATAGAAAACCAACTTTAATTTATGATCTTATTCATCAATGTTATTCAGATATTATAGGACATTATTTTGGAAATATATATCAGATACTTAAATTTATATCAACTAATGAAATAGAAGATAAAAGGAAATATTCGGATCTATTTAGAGCTCAATTTTCATCTAAAGAATTAAAACTTTTATTTTATCATTGTAGTGCTAGTATTGGCTCAACAAGATTTAAACTTCTTATAGAAGAATTTGAATTTTTAGAGCACTTAAATATTGAAAAAGAGAATGAATTTTTTAAGTATATTTTTTATAAATCAATATATGATATTAAAGCTTTTGGAATAAAAAATAAATATATAGTAGAATCATTAAGTAGTGAAATTCAAGATAAAATAAATAGTGAAATTCAAGATAAAATAAATAGTGAAATAGGTTCACCAGAAAACAAAAAAAATAATCAGCATGAATATAAATATAAATACTTAGATTTTTATAAATATTTTTCCAATGAAGAACTTGAGCAATATTTACAATTATTAAAAAAAGAACCGTCAGACTATTTAAATAAGATAGATACTAAATTAGCTATCTTAGATTATTCTCCAAAAGATGTTGCAAAAAACTATACTTTATAAAGAAGAATAAATTAATACATCCTCTCAAGAGCAGTAATAATATCCTGTGATTCAAAAACTGTAAAGTCATCTAGTCTTAAAGCTTTGTATCTTGCTATTTTACAAGCAAATTGAAGCAAAGCTTTATCACTTTTATCTCTAGCCTTTTCTTGCCAAATAACTCCTATTTTCTCTTTTTGTGCAAATGTTATTTTGTAAACTTCTTTTGTATCTCTTTTAAGCATAGGAATATCACTTACATTTCTATTGCAAAAATCTAAAAGTAGTTTTAGTTCATCTATACTTAGCTTTGTAGTGCTATCAACTCCAAAGCGAGAGAGCATAAACTCTTTTCTCATCTCATCATCAAAAAATACATTATGTTTAACTATCTGTATTTTTTGAATAAGACTTTTTTTATATGTTAGTTGTGCTTGTGTCATGTTTTATCCTTTGATTAAATTTTATATCATTTTTACTACAACCGTTACCACCGTTACAACTGCCATTTATAGGGCTTATATTTAGGCGGTTGTAACGGTGGTAGCAGTTTTTATTAATTTAAATAATAGTTTTGATTTATTATTTATTACGACCGTTACGACTGCTACGACTGCCTATTCTAGGGCTTTATTTGTGGCGGTCGTAACGGTCGTAGCAGTAGTACTATAAAAGTGATATATTGTAAGGTTTGCCTTTTTTTTCTTGTTTGCATTCCCAAAATTTACCATTATATTTATTGATAGTATCGTTTGCTGTATTGTCATTTTTCTCATATCCTAGCATTTCTAGAAGCTCTTTTTTAGTAAGACCATTAGGGTTATTTTCTAAAACACCTTTTGCAGCTCTTACAAAGCTCTCTTCATATTCGCTCATAGTTGCATATACTTCATCAAGCTTTTCAAGTTCTAGTGTTTGTGTAGAAACTGTAAGCCCTATATCTTTTACCAAAGTTCTTGAGTGAGTTACATTTAGCATAAAATGTAGTTTATCAGTCTCTTTTGCTTTTTGAGTCATCTCATATACATTATCAGGAGAGTTTATAAATACTTGAACTCCTGAGATAGTTTTACCAGTTTTAGTTGCATGGTGCATTATTATAATTGTTGCACCTGCATCTCTCATTCTCATCACTATCTTCATAAACTCTTCAGACTGACTTTTACTATCTGTATCCACAAAATCTTTTGTAGTTTCTAGTACAAATACAACATCTTTATAGTTATCTCTTTTTGCTTCATCATCTATTTTTTTAAGATACTCAAGAGGTGAACAATCAGTCTTAGCACGACTCACATATCTAACTTTAGGTATATTTATCAGTTTATTATCTATTGCTCTTTCATTTAAAGAAGATAAGCTGTTATCCATATCTACATAAATAATAGCTCTTATATCTTCTCTTTTAGCTAGTGTTGTAGTTATTCCATATCCTAGCCATGTTTTACCTTGTTTTGGTGGAGAGTAGATAAGTAAAACATTATTAGAATAAAGAAAATCTTTTATATAAGCTTTTCTATCTTCTAAAATAAAATCTTTTTGTTCTAAAATACTTCCATTTAAAAAACTAAACATTTTCAACCTTTTCTAAATTATCTTTTAGCCACTTTTCTAGTTGCTCTTTTTTTGCTGTTCCAACTTTCTCAAGCAATAAATCAAAATCGTGTTTTTTATCAACTCTTCCATATTTAAACTCCCAAAATAAAACTTTTAAAAGCCATTTTAAGAGTTCATCCTCCTTTTTATCTTTTGTGATAGTTCTAAAGTAGTTCATAAACTCATCAACCTTATCATAGGTGCAAATATGTATTTGCATCCTTTTATAAGCTTCATCTAGTTTTTCATTGCCTGTATTAACTGTTAGTATGTTCATTTTTTACCTTTCTTAACTTTAATATCAATATCTTTCTATTTAACCATTTTGCATACTTTTTTAAATCATCTTTACGGCTACTAGTTGTATGCCTGTCTTCCAATTCCAAAATGTGTTCTTTTGTTTGATATAAAAAGTTCTTCAATAAAGATATTTTTTCCTCAAGCTTAAATATTTTGTCTTTTAAAACATACCAAGCTATACTTTTCATTTTCCCTCCTATTAATAATCTCAATAGAACACTCAAAGAGTGCTCTATGAAATTATTTTGAAATTACTTTTTCTATTAAATCATTTGCTATATCTGCTACATCTGCAACATAACTATCTCCATTAATCATAATTTGTAATTTTGTACCTTCAAGTTCACTACAAACTACACAATCTATTTCATCTGTTTTAGCTGTCATCCACTCTTGTTTAAATCTAAGTAAATTTTCTTTTTTGAATATTACTTTTATCTCTTTATCCATTATCTACCTTTACTATAAATTCTCTACCAGTTTTTTTATATTTAATAGGTTTTAATTCACTATTTTTAAGCCATATTTTGACTTCATCAGGTGTCATAAGCCTACTCAATACATGCCAATGTTGTTCATTACTAACTTTGTACATCCATTCATAAACTTTCTTTTTGCCTTTCATTTTTTCAGCTTCAGCTTTCTCTCCAGCTTCTTTCTCTTCAAAATAATAAGTTTCTTGAGGGTTCATATATAAACCTCTTTTATTTTAAAATAGACATCTTTGTCTTGATTTTTCTTATCTAATTCATTTAAATACCTAATAGCTTCATCTCTAGTATTAAAACGTTCAAGATTTTGTTTTGATATAACATTAGAGCCAACAAAACCAATCTGTTTAACTTGATATTTTTTATTCTTAAACCTTGAAAAATCACCTTTTGTTAATCTAGTTACTTCATTTAACATCTAACTCCTTTTTAGACTGCATCGAAAAGAGTCTTTTCTCGCTCTCTTCGTCTTGTAAGACCAAGCAAAGGTTTACCAGCACTTTTATTCCATCTCAAAAACTCATTACTTGCACCCTCAAAGTTACCACGATTTAATTGTCTAAGTAGTGTAGAATCTTCAAAAGCTCCAAGCCCTATATTGTAAGCTAAGCTTACAAGAGCATCAAATTGATTTTGATTTATTTTTATAGTTACTCTTGCACTAACTCCTATTTCAAATTTTGTAACAATTTGTTTTAGTAAAGTTTCCGCTTTGTTTTTACTTATTTGCTCACCAATTCTAACTTTTCGTCCATCTTCCCAAAAAGTATTCCCATAACCAATAGTTGGTATTTTTGCAGGACAAAGATAAGCATTTGCACTAAAACCTTCAAACTCTTTTATAAGTTCTAAGCCTTTGTTAGATATTGTCATCTTTAGCCTCTTCTGTTGGTATTTCAAGTCCAGCTAAATCTAAAACTATATGCTCCAAACTTCCATCTACTTCACCATTTTTTCTATGTTTAAATCTTATATAGCTTTTTGTACCAACTATCTCTATTGCATCATCTATCATACTCATAGCTTCTTTCCAAAGCTCATGAGATATAGGATAAGATTTAAGACTAAGTATCTGTTTTGCATCTACTTTTCCATTTTTCACATCAAAGGCTCTAGTTATAAGAGTTTGTATCTCTGCATCAGCTCCATTTGTTTTTAAAGTTAAATACTCATCTATTTTCTCTTTTGCTAAAGATAATTTTTGATCAAAAGATATAAGCTTTGCAACTTGTATCTCAACTGCCTTTGTTCCATCAAAATTTTTTAATGTAACAGCTCCACTTCTTGAAGTTATTCTTTCCATATCATACTTTTGTCGAAGTAGATCTACAAACCCATAACACTCTTCAAAAGCTTTAGCTTTAAAGTTAATCATTCTATTTTGTACTACTATTGCACTATCTATTAGTTTCTCCACAACTTCATCTTCAAGCTGCTTATCAGGTGTTATCATATCAGGATGGATAAAATCACCTTCTTTATTTCGCCACATACCTTTTTCATTTACTGTTGGCATAAATCTCCTTTTATATATTTTTTGAGCACTCAATAAAGCTATCTTGAAAATAAGATAGCTCTATGAATGTTCTTCTGTATCATCACCACCAAGAGGCTTTTCTCTTGTACTATTTTGATTTGCATTTAGAATAGCAAAAGGCATATTCACACCTTTTTCAAGCACACAAAGTCCTAACAATAAAGCTAATCTTCTAGCTACACTCATAGCTTCATCTTCACTAAGTTGTATTCCAACTCCACCTTTTCCTATCAAAAACCTATATTTATCATCTTCTGTTGGAAATTTTCTAACTATTGGAGTATTTGCACTCATTTAATATCCTCCTTAAAAGGTATTTTCTTATCTTTTTTATCTCTATTTCTTACTATAGAACAAACCATATAACCACATACAAATCCAGCACTTGCTATAAATAACATACCTATCAATTTTCTATCTCCTTGTTAAGATTTAGTAGCTTTTATAGACCATAAATGTTTTAACTCTTTATCTTTTTCATAAGCTCCATTATTAATATGTTTTAAAACCGTTTTAGCCCTTCTGTTTGAAAAAACATAGTGAACCTCTTTTGTATTCTCTTTAAAGAAATCCAATACAATCCCTAACTTTGTCATTAAACACAACCATTTTTTTATTCTTCTTGTAGTTAATTTAGATAGATGAGCCAATTCTTTTATTGTTAAAACTTCATTTTTTATAATTATTCCAATTACACTAACTAGTTCATCAGGAACTTCTACATACTGTAACTCTCTTTTACCATCTAAAATTTCTTGTAAATCTTTATATTTTTTTTGCTTTAAGAATGTAAGTAAAACATCTAGTAAATATCTATTTATTCTAAAACTTCTATTTTCTTTGTTTTCAAGTTCAACTCTTTGTGTTAAAATTTTTAAAGAGACTAAAGTCTTAATTAAATTTGCAAAAACTCCTTTAGTAAAAGATGTGAGTTTAAATAATTCATAATAGTAAATGTCCTGCTTTTGTAAATCCTGAAGGACTTTCATAATCTTATTTAATGATTTTATTAATTCAATATTTATCCTTATATTGTTAGCTTTTAAAAGTTTTTTATTTCTATTTAAAAGTACAATATAGGATCTATTCATCAAAGATTTTTCATCTTTATCTTTGATGATCAATCCTTCATCTTCAAGCTTATCAAGTATATTTAAAAGAGTATTTTTATTTAAACTTGTAACAAGTAGTGCATCACTTAGTAGGAAGAATTTTTTTATCTTTATATATCTTCGAACTCTATCTTCGAGTATATTATTTTGCATTTATTTTTTCCACACCACTTGATTTAAAAGTATTTAAACTAGCACTTTGTAAATCATTGTTTTCACAATACTCCTCTAAAGCATTAATCAATACTTTTACGGGTCTAAAATTTCCATATTTATTAAAGAAATGTTCTACTAAATCATCTTCTATTTCAACATCAGAATTTAAACAAAGTTGTTTAATATCATGCTTTGTTGTATCTCCCATTTTTACTTTTCTTGAAAACCTCTCATAGTAGTGAGTGTCTCTTTTGAACATTTTGTCACATTGTTCCATTCCAGTTAATATAATTGGAGTTTTTGCTAAGTCATGTATATCCCTTATCATTAAAAGTAGTTGTTTCTTTCCATTCATAAATAAAGTATCAACTTCATCTATGATAAGTATTCTTTTATTCATAGTAAGTTCATCTATTATTCTATGTTGTAAAGTTGCAGTAGTTCCAGTATCCATAAGTTCCAAAGCTTCACATATATCTATCATCATCTGTTTTGGTGTCCAACTTCCCAATGTTCTTACTAATGCAGCACCTTCATCTATTGCTATTTTTTCTATAATTAAAGTTTTACCTCTTCCAGCATTTCCATAAAATAGCCCCATTTTTTCCATATCTCTTGGAAGTTTTTCTAGTTCTTTCATAGCTTCCAAACAATCTATATAATTTGTTGTTTTTATAAATCTATGTTGCATTTTTTATCCTACCTTTACTTGTGATTTTGCGATTTCATATAAATCTGGATATTTATCCATCAGTTCCTTATCTTTTTCATTCATTTGTTCAGGATTTTCTAATATCCAAATAAACCTCTCAACTTTTCCTTTAAATTGTGGTCTTCCACTCTCGAGAACCTTTTGTGGTTTACCCTCTTCATCTTTATTCTTGAAGTCATATTTATTTGACTTTTCTAAAGCTTTTAAATCTTCAGCTTCAATAACTGGAGTATTTTTAATAACAGCATCTATAACTTCACTTCGTTTTGTAACTGCAATAGTATGAGTTTCAACTCTATCTTTTACAGCTTCAATTCTGTCAATGATTGTAATATCAGCCAAGTTCTTAGCTTCATGTAGCATTTTGTCAAGATGTTTTGTAAGTGCATTCCATTTCTTTGCTGCTCTTTTTGCCATTGACCTACTTTGTCCAGTATATGCTGGGTCTTCAGCTATACAAATAAATTCCATATTTGTTTGATGAACAAATATATATCCCATATCATCAGGAACAAGAAGAAATACATTTTGTCCCATGTAATCAACTAAATCATCATGACAATACATAAGCCCATCAAGAGCAATACCTTTTTTACCTACTTTTCTTGTAATACTTTCACCAAGAAGTAAATTCAACATACTTGTATTAGGTATAGACTTAACACTAAATGGACATCTATTCCATTTCATCACAGGGCTTATTCCTAAGCCACCATGCTTTTCTTGCTCATAAAGATTTGAGACCCATTTATCACAAAGGTCTTGCAATTCATCTGCTGTTTTAAGAACTTCCAATCTAAGTCCTAAATTCTCTTTTTTGATTTTCCAAGCATCCTTTATAAGCCTTTTTTCTTCATCAGTTCTTGAAGCATTTAACCTTCTCCAAGCCTCTATTGAATTAATCTTTTGTGCAAAAGATTGTCTTGCTTGAATTTGTGCTTTTTGACTTACATTTGCTCCAATAAATCCTGGCACTTGCATAAATAACTGTCTACTTAAAGTTCCAAATATTCTCTCAACATGTGGTTTTTTATCTCCACTAAATGGTGGTACAATGATTGGATTTATCTTTAAGTTATAACAAACACTCATAAAATGGTTTGATGTATAATCTTTACCATTATCTATAATCACATTTTCAGGGATACCAAACTTTATAATTGCTTTTCGAAGAAGTTGTGAAATAGTATAAGAGCTAGAACTATCAGCTATATGAAATACAACTCTTCTTGTAAATACATCTATTGCGGCTAAGATTGTATATCTCTTACCATCGGAACAAATAATATCAGCAGGAGTTGAGTCAAGTTCCCAATAATGGTTTTTATATTTAGCTTTTTCATCTGCTTTTCCGAAAGCTGGCATATATTTATTTTTTGCACTATCAGGAGATTTTGAAAATTCATATATAAGTGGATTTTTATCTTTCCATTCTCTATAAAATCTATTCAAAACATCATAAGATGGCATAAGTCCACCGAACTTATGTTTCATATTTAGATATATTTCAGAGATATTTATAATGCTATCTTTTATAAAATAAGCAATAGCTACCTCTTTCATCTTATCATCTAAACTTTTTATTCCAGCACCTGAACTAGCACCTCTTTTATCTATAAAGATTTCAACTACATTACTGCCACTTATCTCTGCTTCTTTATATTTTCTAAGCCATATATTCAATTGACGTTCTGTTACACTACCTAAACAATCAAACTCTATATTATTTTTTAAAGTCTCTTTAAGCCACTTCATTCTATTTGTATTAGACTTTCGCATAAGATAAAATTTAATTAATTTACATCTTGCAAGTGCTATTTCTTGTTTAATAGGACTGGACATCAAATAAACTTCAGTAAAATTTGATTGTGTAATATTAGAAGATTTTATATCTTCAGTTTTATCATCTTGCACAACTCCAAGATCTACTAATTTATCTTTATACCTCTGAGGCAAATCTTCAAATTGATAGTGTTTTACAGGCTTAAAACTTCCTTCAATAATTTTTAGTTCATAATGAGTATCTTTAAGTGCTTTTGAAACAGATTGTTGTGAAATATTAAAAAATTCAACTAAATTTTTCTCTGTATACTCCACATCACACCTCCCAAGGAAGCTTTCCTATCCAAACACTATCTTTTTTAAGTTGGGCTATTATCTTTCTAGTATCACCATTGATATTATTTTTCCCAACTAAAGTACCATTAAGAACTAAGCTAAGTATCGCTTGATTCACTCCATAAGCAGTAGCATATTTTTTTACTGCAAATCCTCTATCGTCAAATCTCTCTTTAAGAGTCTTATCTTTAAAACTTTTTTTAATCAAATCAACCTCTCTTTCTAAGTAATAAATACTCACTTCAAATATTTATCTTAAGTCAATATTCACAGTTAAGCCTTAGTTGAGTGCTCATTTCTACTAAGACTTAATAATAAATACTTCCATATATATTATGTTGTAGACTTTTCTTTTCTTGGTATCTACACCTACACCTCAATCTTTGTATTTACTCTCAACCAAATACAAGATATCTTTTAACAGTTCAGCCAATCAGTTTGGAGTGTGGCTTAAATTTTTAAAGAACTTTATGTTCAAAAAACATAGTTAAAGGGATATTGGTAAGCCCTTTTTGTTATAATCAAATCACAAAACAAAATCATAAAAAAGGACTTATCAATGGATAATAATTTAAAAGAAATACTAATTGAATTTCAAACTCAAATTCATGACTTATTGCAATTACAATTTGATTTGAATGTTTCATTTAATGAACAAGCAAAGAAACTCAATACAGACTTTTATGATATTTACAATGAGATATACAACTCTAAAACATTAGAAGAATCAAAAAGTTTTTTGAAAAATAAAAAATTCATAGTAGAACAATTTAATGAGATGACTGACAAAAGAACTCAAAATGTAGCAAAAATGTTTGATGAAAGACTCAATGTTATTCACAATAACCTAGAGAGAATTAAAGAGACTCTCTAGCTCTTACTTTTATTCCAAGGTATCCACCTTCAAAAGAAGCAAATCCTTTTTTTTGTTTCTTTTTTATTTTTGATAATCTCTTTAAAAAGCTATTTTTCTTTTTTTTCATAATAAATCCTTTAATTAAAAAATTTATCCCCTTAACAATGATTTTTTAAAGAACTCAGGATAAAAACATTTTTTTATCTCTTTTTGTTATAATGTTTATTAATCATTTGATTAACTTTTGAAAGTATAAATGATTTATTTACATTTGTCAAGAGTTTTGTAAATATTTTATTTACATAAATACAAATATTGCCATTTTAAGGGGTTTAAATTGTCTAAAATTAGTGAAAGATTTTCTCAAGTTATGAGTGAAAAAGGAATAAATAATGCTTTCTTATCAAAAAAATACAATATCTCAAGACAACTTGTAAACAATTTCTTGACAAATCAAAAAACTTTAACTGATACATTTGCTGAAGTTTGTGATAAAGAAGATATTAATATAAATTGGTTATTAACAGGCAGAGGAAATAAATTTAAAGAAAATAATGTAAATTTAATATCAAGCAATTACAATATAGATTTATTAAATGTTAGAGCTGGTGCAGGAGAAGGAATTTACAACTATGTTATAGAAACGGTAGATACAATTTCACTAGATAAAAGCTTTTTTAGAACACCTATAAATACAAATAAAGTTAAAGGTATTCAAGTAGATGGCGATAGTATGGAGCCAACTCTAAGAGATGGCGATTATGTTTTAATAGATGAAAATATAAACTTTGGTACAAATGGTATATATGCTATTCAATATGGTGGACAAATACTCATAAAAAGACTTCAATTTAAAATGGATGGAACTATACTTATTATTTCAGATAATGACAAATATGATAAAGAAGTTTTCAATCCAAAAGAAAACCAACTACCTTTTCAAGTATTAGGTATAAAAGTTTTAAGTATTCAAAGATAAACATATGTTTACCTACTTAACTTTTACAACTACTTAATTTAAAAATTAGGTTGTATTACTTCAAGTTGTATTAGTTGTATTGCTAGGTTGTATTACTATACTTTTACAACCGCTTACTTATTTATAAAAAAGGTATGTAGGTAAACTCATCATCATTTAATGCTATAATATGTATAAAACAGTGTTAAATATTGTTAAAGAGTTTGTATAGTAAAGTTTAATGCAGTTACATTTCTACAACCGCATTGTAAAAAGGTCTATAAATACCATTAAATAGGGCTAATTAAGAAAAAAAGCCTCTTATTCTTTTACTTACATTTTAAACAATACTTCACATAAGGAGTTATTAAATGAAACGAGATATTATAATAATTGGTGCTGGAATTATGGGCTTAACTACGGCCTATGAACTTATAAAAGTAGGTAGAAAAGTTACAATTATAGATGAACATGATATTACAAATTCAACTTCTTTTGGAAATGCAGGTTTATTATCTGCTTTTGATAAAGGTCCACTTGCAAATCCAGGAATTGTATTTAATACATTAAAACTTATGATTAAAGGTGAATCACCTGTAAATATACATCCAACTTTAGATATAAATATATATAAATGGTTATGGAAATTTATCAATAGTGCAAATAAAGATAGATTAAAAAGAACCCTTGCTTTATTTGAAAAGTATGGTCATATATCAAATAATAGTTATGAAAATATGCAAAAAATTGATGGACTAGATTTAGATTTCCATAGAAAAGGTATGTTATCAGTTTTTACAGAACAAAAAAGTTATAATAAAAAACTACTTGATTATGCAGTTAAAAATGATGATATTTTTGAGGTTATTGAAAAAAATAGAATTAAAGATTTTATACCTTGTGTTACAGATGATGTAAAAGGAGCTATTCATTTTAAAAGAAATACTCATTTCGATCCTAAAAGAACTATATTAGAGCTAAAAAGATATTTAAAAGAAAATGGAGTTGAATTTATATTAAATGAACGAATTTCAAATATTACGTATTCTGATACAAAAATCGAATCAATTAGTTCTACTCTAAATACTTATGAAGCTGATACATATATCCTATCAACTGGTTATCAAACTAATTTAGCAAATAAATTAAAACAAAATCTTATGATGATTCCAGCAAAAGGCTATAGTATTACCTTTAATATGCCAAAAGAGTTCCAACCAATTACATCAACACTATTTTCTGATTTATTTATTGTTATGACACCAAGAAGAGATGATGTAAGAATTACATCAAAATTAGAAATAGGTTCTACCAATCATAAAATAGTAAAAAAACAAATAGAAAGTATAAAAGAAAACTTTAAAAAATATACTATTCCTTTTGAGATGAAAAATATAGTTGAGTGGACTGGCTTTAGACCATTAACACCCAATGACATGCCTTTAATTGGAAGAGACGAAAAATATAAAAATTTAATTTATGGAATGGGATTAGGATGGCTTGGAATGACATTTGGTCCAGCTCTTGCTTCTATATTAAAAGATTTGATTGTAAATAATTTAGAAAACAAAAACTCTGATGATATTCTTTTATTTTCTGGATTCTATCAAGGTAAATATTAAGAGTAGTAAAATTTCTACTCTTTATATTTCATCACCACAATTAAAACAATACCCTAAACCTTTTATAGTATCTTTATGACAATTTTGACACTCTATTTTTAACTCATTCTTACAACAAGGGCAATAATTCATATTTATATAATCAACTCTAGTTCCACAACTATTACAAAGATTTCTACTATAAGATTCAATGATTGATATTTTACTATTTTTTAGTTTTTCATTATCATCTTTAAATCTTTTTTGTATTTTTACTATTATAAAAATAAAAAACAATATAGCAATTGCAATGGCAAAATAATAAACAATAAAAGGTATTTCTAAATTATAAAAAAACATTAAAAGTTTTTCTATAAAAATATTTGGAATAAAAATATTTATCAAACTCAAAAGTGAAATCAAAGTCGGTATTAAAGTAACAACTAAAAGATTTTTAAAAATAATATATAAAATATATCTATCTTTTTTTAGATAGTTTTTCATAATATAGAAGAAAATCAAAACTAAAGGTATTAAAAATAGCAAAATCACCAATTCATATTTAATAGAATAATATTTTTCGCTACTTTCTATATCTTCTAAAATAATATTTTTATTTGAATCAATATATAAATTAAATTCTTTTACAAAACTATTTTCCTTAAAGCTATTGTATAAATCTTCCTTTTGTTTTGTTAGTTTTTCTAATTCTAATGATAAATTATCATATTTATCCTTGATATTCTTAGCTGTTAAATCTCCTTCAATAATCGACTTATCAACATCTTGATTACTTAGTTTTTCAAATAATATAGTGTTGTAATTGTCCTTTAAATATGAAATTTGATTATTTAATTCATAAGATTTATTTGATATTTCTTCATTTGTCTTTTTCAATAATTTTACATCTATATTATCTTTTATAAAATCTATTTTCTCATAAATTAAATTACATCTATTATCAACTTCTAAATCTTTTATATTTTGGTATTTTGAAGAATAATTTTTTGGATTGTATATATAGTTGTTAAAATCATCAACTTTTGAATTGTAAGCAAAAATATCTCTACAATCATATGGAAATTTTGTACTTGGATTATTTAAAACTTGTGTTTGAAAATCTATCCCCTGATAAAGTATAGTTAAAATAAAAATATCTAAAATGGCCAAAGCTAAAATGGTGATTTTCGATAATTTTTCTTTACCTTTATATATAAAATTATTTATAAAAAAGTTTTTAATAATAGATTTCAAAGTAATTCCTAATATTTTTAATTTGACTATTGTACTTTAAATATCTTTACAATTTATAAAAAATCTATAAAGAGAGCCTAAACTCTCTTTATTTTTAAATATTATTAAAACTCCATTTTCATAGAGAAAGCAACACTTCTAGGATCGCCTAACATATTTCCATTTGTCCAATAAACTTTATCAGTTAAGTTTTGTACATTTAGATTAAAACTTGTAGGATAATTTCCTAACTTAGTAGAATATCTAAGTCCTGCATCATAAAGAGTATAACTTGGTAAAATATCTGTATTTGCCTCATCTGAATATTTTTTACCCGTATAATATGCACCAGCATTGATAGATAAACCATTTATATATGGAATATTATACTCTGAATAAAGCTTTGCCATTTTTGTAGCAGCCTCTATTGGTTTTTTACCTTCAATATCTTTATTAGTATGTTTTTCTATACCTAAATCCATAAATGTCACTCCACCCATCAAAGTTAAGTTATCTGTTACTTTTCCTATAAGTCCAATTTCAATACCTTGATGGATAGCTTCTCCATCTTGAGTTAAAGTTGGTTTTGGTGTTGTTGTATTATCAGTATATTGATTTGCTCTTTCTATCCTAAATAACGAGGCTGTTAATAAAGCTCTTTCATCTAACATACTATATTTTGCACCAATTTCATATTGTTTACTTTTATATGGACTTAAAATCTCGCCATCATTCTGATAGTAACTCCCTACAATAGTTCCTTCTTCTAAGCTTTCAATGTAAGTCGCATAAGTTGTTAAGTTTTCAAAAGGCTTATATATTAAAGACAGTGTTGGTGTAAGTTTTGATTCTTTGTATTTTGTATTATTTTGATTATTATTAAAAACTATTGTTGCATAGTTTAATCCAACTAATGCACTCCATTGTTCATTAAATACTATATCATCACCTATTAAGATATTTTCAAATTGCCATTCTCTGCTCTTAGTAAGTGCTTCTTCCCCTATTGTATCATATCCAGTAAAAGAAATATAACCTGTTCTAGGTATATCAAGTTTTTTTAACTCACCTAATGTCATATTGTTTTTATATAAATAATATTTACCTTCATCTTTATGTTTATAATTTGTACTTTCACTTAAAGAATATCCTGTAGTTATAGTATGACCAACACTTCCTGTATTAAATTTTGAATCTAAATATATATTTGTTCCATAATTTTTTGTTTCTTGCCAAGCATCATTACTTGACCAAGTGCCAGACCAACTATCATCACCTATTGAATAGCCATTCTTATATGTTATATTAATATTTCTTGCCTTATGTTTCATCTTTTCATAGAAGGTATTTGTTCTTAGTGTAAAAATATCATTGATATCATATCTTATACTATTTTCAACTCTATTTGATTTAAACTCATTTTCTATCCAATCGGGATTATAATTTTTTACTTTCTCGATACTTGCCATATC
>NZ_PDKB01000015.1 GCF_003316695.1 Aliarcobacter vitoriensis | reverse complement strand
AAAGAAAAGATGCAGAAAATGTAAGTTTTGAAATGCCAACTTCGGAAAAAACAAAACTAAATTCTCAAGCTTTAAATATCTCTTATGAAACAGAAAAAGTAAAATTTGACTCAACTACAACTCATAAGAAAGTAAAAGTTGATGGAGATTATGATGTGGATAATATGTCTGGAAACTCTTTTGATGGATTAAGACAATGGAATGTTACAGATTTTGAAACAACAACTCAAGAATTTAAACTTTCAAGTAAAAATCAAGATATTAAGTGGGTAACTGGACTATATTTAGATAAAGAAGATAGAGAGCAAGGACCATATGGCTATGAAAGTGATTATTATGGTTCTGTATATCAAGCAAACTATAAATCTTCTGCAACAAGTAAAACTCAAGCAGTTTTTGGACAAGTTATAATCCCTATTATAGAAAAAGTTGATTTAACATTGGGAGGAAGATATCAAAGAATTAAAAAAGAAGTTGATGCTGATGTAAAAAGAATTTGGGGTGGTAATCCAATAGGAGAGTTTTCATATAAAGATGAAAAAACTTGGAATTCTTTTTTACCAAAAGCAGCACTTACATATAAAATAAATGATAATCTAACAACTTACGTATCAATTTCAAAAGGTTATTTACCTGGTGGACTAAACTACACACCTTCAAATGCCACAACAAATTTAAGTAAAGAAAACACTTTTGAACCACAAAAATCTATAAACTATGAAATAGGAGCAAAATATATAGGAGATAGTTTTGCTTTAAATACAGCCATTTTTAGGATGGATATAAAAGATGTTCATGCTTATTATGTTGATAATATTGGTAATTTCTTTGTTGATAATGCTAAAGAAGGTCATTCACAAGGAATAGAGGTTGATGGAACTTATTTTTTAACTGATAATTGGAGTATTTTTGGAAGTTTAGGATTAATTCAAGCAAAATATGATGATTTTGATAATGGAAAAAGAAAATTTAATGGAGAAAGAATACAAGAAACTCCAAATTATACTGCAAATTTAGGAGTTTCATATTTAGCTGATAGTGGAATATATGGAAGAGTTGATTTATATGCACAAGGTTCAAATAATTTTTTCAACTCATCATACAATAGTGGAGAAGGGAAAATAATAAAAACAGATGGTGGAATTACTGCAAATGCAAAGATTGGTTATAAATTTAAAGATTGGGATATTTATGGATATATTAAAAATATTACAAATGAAGATTATGTAACTTCATTTATGGAAAGAGATGGTAATGCTTGGATAGGCTTTAATGAACCACGAAAATTTGGAATTGGTGCAATTTATAAATTTTAAATTATATAAAATAGAGTGAATTTTTTCTACTCTATTTTAAAACTTCTTTTTTATTTGCAATATGCTGTAAATAATCACTTATTTGTATCAAGCAAAAAGTTATTATAAATATCATAAGTCCTGCAAAAAAACTAACCCACCAAGCTATATCCATTACAGATTTTCCATCGCTTAATAAACTTCCCCAACTCATCTGTGGTGGATTTACTCCAAGTCCTAAAAATGACAATCCAGATTCAGCTAATATTGCTCCAGCAACTCCAAAAGAGAAAGAGATCAAAAAAATAGGAGCTAAAAGTGGTGCAAAGTATTTTAAAACAATCTTTATATTACTAACATTTGCCAATTTTAAAGCTTTTATATATGGCTTATTTCCTATTGCAAAACTTTCACTTCTTATCATTCTTGACATTCCCATCCAACCAGTTATAGAAATAACAAATATTAAAATAACAGCATTTGCTTCAATATAAGATACTAAAGCTAAAAGAAGGAAAAATGTTGGAAAAGTTAAAAACAAATCAATTATTATTGTAATAGTTTTATCTATATTTCCTTTAAAATACCCTGCTGTAATACCAATAATAAGCCCTAAAAAAGAAGAAAAACTAGCAGCTAAAAATCCAATAATAAGTGAAGTTTGACCCCCAACTAAAATTCTTGCAAAAACATCTCGCCCTAATCTATCTGTTCCCATAATATGTTCAAATGAAGGTGATAAAAGTATTTTTTGAGGATTTAATTCATAAGCAGATACAGTATAAAAAAATGGCAATAAAAATATTGCCAAAATTGTGAATATAAGTAAATAAAGAGAAAATTTAAACATCAAACCGTATAGCTATAATAAGATATTGAACTTTTACCAAATTTTCTAGTTTTTTCCAAAGAAAATTTACCTAAAACTTCTGGTATATCAATATTTGAAAGATGTTCAACTATTACTTTATATATATTATCAACTTCTATATTTGCAATCATTCTAAATGATTTTTCATAAACATCTTCCATTCCATCCCTAAAATCAAAAGGTGGATCAACATATAAAATAACTTCATTTTTAGAGTTTTTCATAAAATCTAAAATAAGTGGTGTTTGTACAAAAGCATTCCCTTGGATAGTTTGACACTTTTCAATATCTACTGATTTACAATTTTTAATTAAAATAGAATAAGAGTTTTTATCAAGCTCTATAAAATAAGCCCTTTTTGCTCCACGACTAATTGCTTCAAGTCCAATAGAACCACTTCCAGCAAAAGATTCAATAAATATTTTATCAATTATATCAAACTGTAAAACATTAAAAACTGACTCTTTAAGCATGGCTTTTGAACTTCTAGTAACATCAAGCGATGGCAATTCTAAAACTTTACCTTTATATTTACCAGCTATTATTTTTGTTGTTGGTTTGTCATTTTTCATATTAGACCTTTCTATCTAGCATAACTTTCAGCTCTTATTTCTCTTATAACATTAACTTTTATTTCACCAGGATATTGAACTTTTTCTTCTATATCTTTTGCTATTTCTGTAGCTAAAAGTATTGCTTCATCATCATTTATAAGTTCTGCACTCACAATAACTCTTACTTCACGTCCTGCATTTATGGCATAGGCATTTGTAACTCCAACTTTACTTGTAGATATATTTTCAACTTCTTCAACTCTTTTTAGGAAGCTTTCTAAAACTTCTCTTCTTGCCCCTGGTCTAGCTGCACTTAAAGCATCTGAAGCACATACAGCAGCACTTTCTACATTTATAGGTTCTTCATGGCCATGGTGAGCATAAATTGCATTTATAACAGTTTCACACTCCCCATATCTTTTACAAATCTCTGCACCTAAATCAACATGACTACCTGGTGCTTCATGTGTTAAAGCCTTTCCTATATCGTGCATAATTCCAGCACGTCTTGCCAAAATAGCATCTCCACCCATTTGAGCAGCAATAAGCCCAGCTAAATGTGCAACTTCAAGTGTGTGTGCCAGTGCATTTTGACCATAACTAGCTCTATATCTTAGTCTTCCAACAAGTTTAATAAGTTCTGGATGCATAGATTTTATTCCTAATTCCATAATAACATCTTCACCCTCTTTTTGGATGTTTTTATCGAATTCTGATTTTACTTTTTTATAAATCTCTTCAATTCTTGCTGGTTGTATTCTTCCATCTTCTAATAATTCTTGAATAGTCTTTGTAGCAATCGCTCTTCTATATAAATTAAAAGATGAAACAGTAATTGTATTTGGAGTATCATCAATTATAATATCAACTCCTAAAAGCATCTCTAATGCTTTTATATTTCTTCCCTCTTTTCCTATAATTTTTCCTTTTGTCTCTTCATCGTTTAAAGGAATATTGTTTATAAGCCTTTCAGCTGCAAATTCTCCTGCATATCTTGTAACGGCTTGAGATAAAAGATTATTAACTTCTTGTTTTGAATTTTGTTCAGCTAATTTATATTTTTTTCTAAAAATTGAAGCTATTTGAGCTCTTGAATCCTCTTTTACTTTTTCAAGCATAAGTTCTTTTGCTTCACTTTGAGTTAAACCACTTGCATTTTCAAGTATTTTTATAGCTTCTAAAGTTTTTTGCTCATAAGTTCTTTTTTGCTCTTCAATACCATCTTTTAGAATAGTGATTCTTCTATTATTATCTTCTATTTGCTCTTTTTCTTTTTTTATAAGCTTTAATTCATTCTCTAAATGTTCATTTAAGTCTTTTTCTTTTTTTTCTATTTTAAAGAGCATTGTTTCATACTCTTTTCTAGCACTTTTAAACTCTCTATCACACTCAAATTTTGCTTTTAACTGAGCATCTTTTAAAGCAACTTCTGCTTCATGCTCTATCACTTTTGCTTTTGCTTTTGCTTGTTCGATAAACACTTCAAACTTTGCCTTGTTTATCTTCTTTGTAACAAAAACAGTAATTACTGAACTAAAAAATCCAGCAACTAAAGCTATTATTATATTTTCCATTTATTTCCTATCCCGTAATTATAAAATCTGCTTTAATATCGTAATTATCACTTAAAATCTCTTTACTTTTACAAAGTATTAATTGTGTAAAAACTATAACTGGTTTATATTTTAGCCTATAAAAAAATCTATCATACATTCCTTTTCCATATCCAATTCGTTTATTTAAAGCATCTATTCCAACAACTGGAACTATTGCAATATCAATTCTACTTGGGTTCAAAAATGAGTTATTTGGTTCATATATACCAAATTTCTTCTTTTTTAGTGGTAGTCTATATTTTACTATTTTAAAACTATCACCTTTCATATATGGAACATAAATATTCTTTTTCATCTTTCTTAGAATATTAATCAATGGTTTTGTATCAACTTCAATATCTAAAGGTATATATAAAAGTATATTTTGGAACTCATTTTTTAAAATAAACTCTTTTAAATTCTTAACAACTATTTTATTTTTGTAATACTTTGAATAAAGTGCAGTAGATCTCAATCTTTTCATACACAATTTTCGAAAATCACTTTTGTGATTTGTGTTCATTTAAGCCTCACTTAGGTAAAATCTCTACCTAATTAATAATTTTACCTAAAGGAATTAAAATGAAGTTTAAAACTTTGGTGTTTTTTTCAATTTTTTCAATTTTATTTTTTGCTGGATGTGACTCAAAAGATGATAAGAAACAAGATATTCAACCTTCAAACAACTCTCAATCTCAGTTTAATTTAAATACTTTAAAAAATATTCCAATAGAAATTGGTTTTAGTGACAATAAATTGATTTTAAAAGATTCAAATAATAAATTAGTTTTAGTTAATTTTTTTGCAACTTGGTGTCCTGCTTGTAAAGTACAAATACCAAATTTAGTAAAACTACAAGATGATTTTCAAAATGATTTAGTAGTTGTTGGGATATTGTTGGAAGAATTTAAATCAAATGAAGAGATACTAAGTGCTTTAAAAGAATATAATGTAAATTATTCAGTGACAAATGCTGTTGAAGGATTTGATTTAGCAAAAACTTTAGGTGGACTAAAATCTATTCCAACTTCATTTTTAGTCGATAAAGAAGGAAATATTTTCCAAAAATATGTAGGAATTGTTCCAAATGAAATGCTAGAAATAGATATAAAAAAGCTCTTAGAAAAATAGGATAAATATATGTTTAGCTTTTTAAAAAAAGATAAAAATGAAGAAAATAAAACTTTAGAAACTCAAGAAGAGAGTAAAAACTTTCTATCAAAAGCTCTTAGTAAGACATTTTCATCAATAAAAAATGTTGTTCCTCAAAAAAAAGAGAAAATATCTTTTGATGAAATTGAAGAACTATTAATCGAATCAGATGTTGAGTATGAAATTATAGAAAAAGCTATGAATGGCTTACCAGATATGATTACAAGAAAGCAATTAAGACATAGACTTGTAATGCTTTTCGAACATGCTCCTGAAGTAAATTTACAAAATACTAAACCATTTGTAAGACTTATAATTGGTGTAAATGGTGCAGGAAAAACAACAACTATTGCAAAACTTGCAAATAATTTAAAAAGAAATGGGCAAAGTGTTATTTTAGGAGCTGGAGATACATTTAGAGCAGCAGCCATAGAACAACTTTCAACTTGGGCAGAAAAACTAAATATTCCTATTATTAAAACAAAACAAGGGCATGATGCAAGTGCTGTTGCATTTGATACAATCAGTGCTGCAATATCAAGAAATATAGACAATGTCATAATTGATACAGCAGGAAGATTACAGACTCAAACAAACTTAAATAATGAATTAAAAAAAATTGTAAAAGTTTGTTCAAAAGCACTTCCTGATGCTCCTCATCAAAAACTTATGATATTAGATGGAACTCAAGGAAATAGTGCAATAGCTCAAGCAAAAGCTTTTAATGAAATTGTTGGAATAGATGGTATAATTGTAACAAAACTTGATGGAACAGCAAAGGGTGGAGCTTTATTTTCTATATCAAATCAACTTGAATTACCTATTTTTTACATTGGTATTGGTGAGAAAGAAAACGATTTAATAGAATTTAGTCCAGATAATTTTGTAGATAGTTTATTAGATGAAATTTATATAAAAGAGTAAGGTTAAGGGGAGAATATGAAAAGAAGAACAAAAAATTTTATTGAAGATGCAATTATTGTTATAATCGTATTATTTGCGATATATTTACTCTATTTTTTTATATTTTCTAAAAATAATGACTCCGATACTTTAGAAACAACTAATACAACAGAGAATACTGTACTTTCTACAAATTCAACAGAAACTGAAAAGAGCTTTTTATTATCTGTATATGAAGATTTGAAAGAAAAATTATTTGAGGAAGAAGAACAAAAAGAAACTATCGTAACTCAAAATCAAGATTTGGAAAAAGTAGAGAATAAATTTGAAGATAATCAAACAAATATTCATCTACAAAGAGCTGAAAATAGAATACAACATTTAAATCAAAATGATGAAGAAAATTCACAAACAAATGATGTTATAGAAACTGACAATTTTGATAAAAATGAAGAACAAAAAACTGAACAAGTAGAAAATAAAACTGAAAATGTAATTCAACCTTCTACAACGCAACAAACAATTAATAACACTCAAGAAGAAGTTACTCAAACAAAACCACTAATAGAAATAAAAACTGATGAGAATAATGATGACAATGACACTAACCACTCTGTATCTATTAGGGATATAGATCTCTTTTTTCAAGATTTTGAAAGAAAAGTAAACTCGAATATAGAAAAAAATATTGATAAATCTACTTTACAAAAAGGAGAATTTGTAAATATCAGAGTT
Source organism: Aliarcobacter vitoriensis (assembly GCF_003316695.1). Classification (GTDB taxonomy): domain Bacteria; phylum Campylobacterota; class Campylobacteria; order Campylobacterales; family Arcobacteraceae; genus Aliarcobacter; species Aliarcobacter vitoriensis. The sequence goes on along the minus strand of NZ_PDKB01000015.1, from coordinate 58,725 downwards.
ACTATTTTGAAAGATGGAAGATATGAGCAACTTACTTTTGTTGATGGAAACCAAGACTATTTTAACAAAATAAGAAACTCTATAGATCAAGTATTCCCTTTAAATATAGATGATTCTTTAAAAATCAATTTTCCAAGATATTATAGAATGAAAATAGAGTTTTAATTATAAAAGAAACTATTTATTTTTCTAAAATATCTCTCAATTCCATCAAAAGAGTGGTTTCCACCCTCTTCTATTATAAGTTCTGAATTCTCTAGCTTATTTGCAGCTTCACTAAAATCCAACACTTCATCATCTTTTTGTAATAAAGTTATAAAGTTTTTTGGATTTTCTATAAAATTTACTTCATAATTTTTCAAAGATTTTATATGATTTTGAGTAAATTCAAATCTTGAATTATCATAATAATTTGTTACAAACTCTACACCTTCATATCTATGCAAAGTTCCCCAAGGATTAACTGCTGGGTTTATCAAAACAGCTTTTAAATCATATTTATTTGCTAAATATAAACTATAAAATCCACCTAAAGATGAGCCTATTAAAAAAACTTTTTCTTCTTTATTTAAAGAAAATTCTATTATTTGCTCTAATGTATCAATAGCCAAATTTGGAATAGTTGGAAGAGAAATAGTTATAATTTCATCTTCAAAATACTCTTTAAACTTTTGTGCTTTTCCTCCAAAACCAGAACTTGCAAACCCGTGAATATATATTATCATCTTATTATTTCCCATAATTTATTATTAATTTTAAATATTACTAAAAAATATTTTAAAAATTTATATTTTCTTTAGATTATCAAAAAATTTATTAATATACAAAGCTTACGATTAGTCAGAAATACTTTTTGTAAAAGATTCAGTATTAGTTTTATTTAATAATTAAAATATATAATATTAAAAAACATTTAGGAGTTTATTATGCACACTATAAAATTAAATATTCCTGATAATTTATATCCAAAATTAGTAAATAGTAAAATAGATGTTCAATCACAATTTGAAGAGTTTTTATATGATTTATTTGATGATGGTTATCCAAGTATTTCAAAAGAAGAAGCTCACAAAAGAGTGTCTGAATCTGTTTTAGCATATAAAAAAGGTGAACTAAAAACTGTACCTTATGAAGATGGTATGGATAAAATAGATAATTGGCTCAAAACTGTCTAATGTTCAAAATAGAAAAGAACATAACTTTCAATGATAGTCTTTTTTCAATCTTAAAATATATTGCAAAAGATTCTCCCTCAAGAGCAAAAAACTTCAAAATCCAAATAGATAACAAAATAAGAAATATTCCAAATATGCCTTTTAAAGCTAGAAAATCATTTCATTTTAATGATCATAATACAAGAGATTTAGTCTTCAAAGGTTATACCATACCTTATTATATAGATGAAAATTTATCTATTATAGTTATTCTTGATATTTTCAAATGGCAAAATAAGTAATAAAAAGAGAGCAAAAACTTGCCCTCTTTTCTCTTAGAATATTTCACAACCCAGAAATATCTCCCATTTCAACTTCTACACTATGTCCAGTTCCACCATCAAACAAGATATAAAAATTCATATTTGGTTTATCAAAAGAAACACTTGAAAGTTTATCAAGCTTTTTTTCTTCTAAAACCTTACCATCATCATTCATTAGCTTTATTTTTACTCCACTTGCACTTGAACCATCTGAATATCCACCTTCACAATGTATTTTTCCATCATCATATTCACACATAAAAAAAGGTGAATGAGCCAAAGCAACATTTGGTAAAAGTACAAACAAACATAAAAACATAAATCTTTTTATATTTTTTATCTTTATCATTTCATATTCTCCATTTTATATTTTTCTAGCCATTCCAAAGTTTTTGGAAAAGTCTCTTTTATATTCCAAGATTTTTGATAAACTTCTCCATTGCTACTTACAACTGTAAGCCAAAGTTCACTTTTCTCATTTAGATTATTTAGTTGAATTGTACTTGTCCTATCCCAATAAGGTGAATCAAAAACTATTCCTGCATTACTTAAATTTCTTGGTTTATTTATTCTTAAATAAGCATATTTTATTTTCAAATCACATTCTTGGCAAAATCTCAAATGAAAAGTTTGCATAGGCATACCTTGAGGAGTAATAAATCCTTTTCCACTTATATGTTCAGCTAACACAAACTCAAACTCACCTATTTTATCTTTTATTGCATTTTCACTTACAAGTGGGTGTTTTGGAAGTGTAAATAAACTATAAGCAACACCTAAAGGCAATAAAACTAAAGCTATTATTCCTACAATTTTTGCAAATCTAAACTTCTCTAAACTCTCATTTTCTACTTTAGAACTTATATTTTCAAAGTTATTTTTCTCTTTTTTATAAGCTTTAAATCCTATAAAAACTATCACCAAAAGTGAAGCTAAAATCAATACTGCTAAATACAAAAACATTCCATAAGAAAAAGTCCAAAGATAAACACAAATAAAAAAAGTAACTACTAAAAAACTCCAACCAAAACTTTTAAATAAAATTCTTTCTTTATTTGAAATTTCGCGATTTAGTAAAACTAAACTCTCTTTTTTACTTCCCATTGCCAAAAATAAAAATCCAATAATTGCCAAAATTATTACAAATAAATATCCAAAGATAGAAATATTAGGCATCATAAAACACCTCCTTTAAGTAAATAAAAACTTAAAGCAAAAGATACAAAAGTCCAAACAACTATATAAATCAAAGTTTTAATTATATTTTTTGTATAAAAAACCCAAAGTATAACTGCAATTCCTATTAAAAACTCTATTTTAAAAGCTTCAACTATCTCTTGAATATTTGGATTTATTTCTAAAAGAACTAAAATAAAAGTAGTAATTGCAGAAGCTAAAAAGTAAGTTCCAAAAGTAGCAGCTAAAACTCTAAAAAACATATCCATATTTTTCATAACTGCTCCTTTAATTCTTCATCTTTTACATTTTCAACTCTTTGCCATTTTTTTTGAAGTCTATATCCAAAAAGAGCAAAACACAAAGCAAATAAAAGCATAGTTATATCAACCATTGCTAGTACAAAATCACCCTCTTTTAAAGTAACTCCTAAATGTCTATTTGTAGTTAAAAAGTTTATTATAGGGATTAAGGCAAAACTAAAACTAGCTATATAAAAACTCTCAACCCAAGCTTTTTTAACTGGTTGCACAAAAGCATAAAGTATAAACCAAAGCCAAACTAAAAACAGAATATGAACTTCCCAACTAGCTCTTTCAAACATAATAGTTGGTAAAACTCTATTTGCTATAAAAAATCCTGCAACTCCAACTAAAAGTCCTACAGAAACACCAATATTTAGTTTTTCTACAACTTTAAAACCAAAAGAGATATTTTTTTCTTTTCTTTTTAATACCCAAAGATTTAAGCCAGTTACTACCATAATACAAGACATTACTCCACAGATAAACAATAACCATCTTAAAGGATATGAAGCAAACCAAGCTTCATGAAGTGAAACTAAACTTCTAAAAAGTTTTGTTCCTGTACTATAACTATCAATAATTTCTAATTTTTCACCCGTAATTGCATCAAATCTCATAGTTGTATCTGATGATTGACTTCTTGTAAGTTCACTTCCAAAAGGTGGTTTTAAATCTATAAATAAACCTTGTGTTATATTTTTACCAACTTCTATATAAGCTATATTTCCAACTCCAAATTTTTTTTCAGCTTCAACTAGCATATCTTTTATATTTGCTGTTGGTCGCTCCAAAATAGTCAAAGAACTACTATCCTCTAAAGCTTTTTTTGTTTCTTTTCTTTCTTCTTTTTTATCAGCTATCATCTTATATGGAATAGTTACATAATAAGGACTATAATATACAAGTCCAGTATAAAGTATCATCACTACAAAAGGTAGAGTTAAAACACCTGAAATATTATGAATATCAAGCCAAGAGCGTTTATTACGATTGCTTCTAAAAGTAAAAAAGTCTTTAAATATTCTTTTATGAATAATTACTCCACTAACAACAGTAACTAAAGCCAAAAAAGCCAAAATTCCAGTAAGGATAATCCCTAAATATTTATCTATATAATAAAACTGATGATGTAAGGTTATGAAGAGTTCTCCACCTTCCGTTTGTCTAACTTGTGTTGGTTTTATCTCTTCTAAAGTTAAAGGATTAAAATACCAACTTTTACCCCAATCCAAAGAACTTCTTACTTTTATCTGAGTTCTAATAGCTCCATTTGGAGTTTGATTTTGTATATGTGGAAGTTTTATTTCCCACTCTTTTGCTTCTGAAGCAACTTTTTCCATAAAATCAAACATAGCATTTAACTGTTCATCTTGTGGTTTTTGCACTAGATTTACTTCAAGTGGTCGTTCAGGCTCTAACCATCTTGTAATATCATAATTAAAAAAAGAGAGAGTTCCAGTTACAAGTATAAAGAATATAGCCCAACCAACTATCAAAGAAACCCAAGTATGAGTAAACCTCATACTTTGATTAAAACTATTTTTCATAGAAATTTATAGCTTAAAATTTTAATGTTACATTAAAAGCAACACTTCTAGGATCACTTAAAATATAAGAATTTGCCCAATATTTTTCATCAGTTAAATTTGAAGCATAGATTCTAAAAGTAGTATCATATCCATCTAGTTTTGTTTCATATCTAGCACCAAAATCAACTGTTGTATAAGCATCAAGTTTTTGCGTATTTGCACTATCAACCCATTGAGTTCCAGTATAGTAAACTCCACCATTTAAAAATATTTTTGGAGAAACTGGAAGTCTATATTCTGCATACATTTTTGCTTGAACTTTTGCTACATTTTGAGACTCTTTGCCTTCAAGTGCTTTATCTTCTGTTTTTTCTACTTTTGGACTAAGATATGTAACACCACCCATCAAAGTTAAACTATCTGTTGGTTTTCCAGTAAGTAAAATTTCAATGCCTTGATTTATTTGTTCACCATCTTGAGTTGTTGTTTGTGTTTTACCATTTCCATTATCAGCAAAATATTCTGTAAAATTATTTGCTTTTTCTATTCTAAAAAGTGCAGTACTTAAAAGTAAATCAGGATTTATACTCCATTTTGCTCCAATTTCATACTGTTTACTTGTAAGTGGGTCAAAAACTTGCCCATCTTTTGTATCTGCTGGATTATCTATAACTGAACCATTTTCAAGTGACTCTATATATGTTACATAAGTTGTTAAATCTTCTATTGGTTTATAAATAAGAGATATTGTAGGAGTTAATTTAGATTTATCATAACTTCCATCTAAATTTCCATTATTATCATAATCTTTCATTTCCATTGAAGTATAGTTTACTCCAATTAAAGCACTCCATTGTTCATTAAAAGTGATATTATCACCTAAAACTATATTTGATTTAAATTGTTTCCTAGATAAACCTTTTTCTACTGTACTATTTGGAATTGTATAGTTCCAGTTATTATAATCAGCCAAATTTTTACTACCAAGAGGAGCATCCCAAGCATTATCATGCCATCCACTAGCATAAAACTTTTCTGTTCCTAAAGAGCCACCAAAAGTTAAAGAGTGATGAATAGAACCTGTATTAAAATCTCCATCTAAATAAGCATAAGCTCCATCATTTTTAGTTGTTTGTTTGTAATTCCAATCTAAAGTTCGTCCTAAATTTCCTGTATTTGTATTTATAAAATTATAAAAATATGGTCTTATTCTATCTGCATCTTTATGAATATATGCTGTTCTAAGCCTTAAATTATCACTAAAGTTATAGTTTGCTTTTAACTCTAATTTATCACTATCAACATCTACATTAGCCCAATCAGGAATATATCCTTTCTTTGTATCAAAACTAGAAGCATCAGGTCTCTTCCCCGTTATAATCCAAGTAGGTTTTACACCAGTTGTTGATTCTCTATGAGCATAATATAGTCCTAAATCAAGATTATCAGTTGGCTTATAAGCAAATGATACCCCTATGAGTTTTTCTTCATCTTCATAGTTTTCTATTGCAGTATCTCCACCTTGATAATTACCAAATACTCTAACACTTAATTTATCAGTAATATTTTGTGAAGTATCAACTGAAGTATAGTAGTTTTGTCCACCATTATTTCCTAGTGTTACTTTTGTAAATGGTGTTGCTTTTGGATATTTTAAAGCATAGTTTATAGTTCCACCTACATTTCCACCACCATATAAGAACCCACTAAGACCAGAAATAACTTCTATTCTATCAACTTCATTTGTACTTGTACCAAAAAAAGAAAAAGGAAGTGGTATTCCATCTATTAAAGCTTGTGCAACACTAAATCCTCTAATTGCTGTTGAAATCTCACCATTTTGTGAAGCATTTTCATCATTTTTCATAACTGGATTTACTTTTGCAACTTGATTCATATTTGAAGTAATAGTATTTTCTAATAAATCACTCGATAAAACTGTCATTGAGTACGGTGTATCTTGAAGAGATAAATTTCCCCAAACTCCTAAAGTTTTTACATCTTCTACTAAATATCCACTTTCAGCACTTCCATTTTTATAATTAGAACTAGAAACAGATATTTCATCTAAAACAGTAGTATTACCAAAGTTTTGATATTGTGGTTTTTCTATTATATAGATTATGCTATCTTCTTCGATAGCTTTGAGATTATGTTCTTCTAGTACGCTATTTAGATTACTTAATACCGTACCCCCCCCCGAAACTCATTTTTTGCGAATCTATACTTTTATCTTTCAGATTATTAGCTTTTGAAATATATGTTACATTATATTTCTTTACTATATTCTCTACTGCTTCTTGCAAACTTATCTCTTTTGCATTTAACATTGTTCCACTTAACATCATTGATGTTAATACTGATATGAAAATCTTTCTTTTCATCTTCTAATCCTTTGTATTAATTTTGAGAATTTGTTTCTCTATATAGTAAGACGATTTAAATGAAAAAAATGGACAATTTTTGCAAAAGAATTTTGAAATTTGTTGCTTGGAGTTACTTTTTGTAACAAAAATGAGTAAATTATTACATCTATAATTTTAATTTAGTTTCTAAAGAAGTAAAATTTATATTGACAAATTTATTACAATTTGTAATATTTTTAGAAGATATAAACTTATTATGTTAGAATCCATTAAATTTTAAAAGGTTTTTTTATGGCAAAAAAGAAAATTACACTTTTTGAGTGTCAGCATTGTGGAGAACAATCTACAAAATGGCTTGGTAAATGTCCAAATTGTGGCTCTTGGGATAGCTTTATAGAGTTAAATCAAGAACAACAAGAAGTTTTAAAACAATCTATAAAAGTTTCAAGTTCAACTTCAAAAGCAAAACCAATAACTGAAATTTTACAAGATGATGTTACAAGATTTTCTTCATTTAATTATGAATTTGATTTAGTTTTAGGGGGAGGCATAGTTCCAGGGAGTTTAACTTTGATAGGTGGAAGCCCTGGGGTTGGTAAATCTACACTTTTACTAAAGGTTGCTGGAAGTATCGCAATCAGTGGTAAAAAAGTCCTTTATGTATCAGGAGAAGAGAGTGCTGGTCAGATAAAACTAAGAGCAAATAGACTTGAAGCAAATAGTGAAAACCTATTTTTATTGAGTGAGATAAAACTTGAAGAGATTATGGATGAACTTCTTAGAGTTGATTATGAAGTTTGTATTATTGACTCTATTCAAACTATTTACTCTTCAAATCTAACATCAGCTCCTGGAAGTGTAAGTCAAGTTCGAGAGATAACTTTTGAACTTATGCGTAAAGCAAAAGAGTCAAATATTGCTATGTTTATAATTGGACATATTACAAAAGATGGAAGTATTGCAGGTCCAAGAGTTTTAGAACATATGGTTGATACAGTTTTATATTTTGAAGGAGAAGCAAGTAGAGAACTGCGAATGCTTCGTGGCTTTAAAAATCGTTTTGGAAGTACGAGTGAAATTGGTATTTTTGAAATGACTGCTGAAGGACTAATAAGTGCAAAAGATATAGCTTCAAAATTCTTTGATAAAAGTAAATCACAAAGTGGTTCAAGTTTAACTGTATCTATGGAAGGAAGTCGTGCGATAATACTCGAAGTTCAAGCACTTGTAAGTGAAACAACTTTCCCTAATCCAAAACGAAGTGCAACTGGATTTGATACAAATAGATTAACTATGCTTTTAGCACTTTTAGAAAAAAAACTTGATTTACCTTTTAATCACTATGATGTTTTTATAAATATTAGTGGAGGAATAAAAATAAAAGAGAGTAGTGCTGATTTAGCTGTGATTGCTGCGATAATTTCTAGCTTTAGAGATAGACCTATTTCAAAAGAGTCAGTTTTTATAGGTGAAGTTAGTTTAACTGGTGAAATAAAAGATGTTTATAGTATAGATTTAAGACTAAAAGAAGCTCAAGCACAAGGTATAAAAAAAGCTGTAATTGCTCAAAAAACAAATTTAAAACTAGATATCAAAACTTTTGAAGTTGATGAAGTATCTAAAATGATAGAGTTATTTTAACTCTATCATAAAGCCCTACTTTTCGAGTCTTTTTTTAGCACCAGTCATAAGTCTTTCATTTGAAACTATCGCTCTTGTGTGAGTACCTATTCCACAAATTCCTCCACTATCAATAACTTCTATTTCAAACTTATAAAGTTTTCCTTCCATTCCTATAAAAGTTGCAGTTGAAATAGCTATATCATTTTCCAAAGTTGGGGCAAGATGTTTTATATCAACTTCTACTCCAACACTTAATTCACCTTCTTTTAAAAGAGGTATCATCATCTTTGCAGCACTACACTCCATCAATGCAACCATTCTAGCAGTTGCAAAAACTTCTGGAAAACCATCATCTTTTGAAATTTCAAGATTTGCAGCTAAATCTTTTTTCAATACTTTATACTCTATATTCGCTTTTGTTCCTACTTCTAAAATCATCATTTCTCCTTAGATTTATAGTAAAAAGTATATACTACAAAAAAAGTTTTAAAATAGGATAAATAATTGATAGATTTAGACAATCAAACAGATTTTGGATTTGATATAGCAATAATAGAAAATATAGCTTCAAAACTTACACAAAAAGATATAGAGCTTTTAATAGTAGATAACTTAACAATACAAGAAATAAATAAAGAATATAGACAAAAAGATAAACCGACTGATGTTTTAAGTTTTCCTTTTGAAGGAGATTTCTCACATGTTCCTTTAGGAACAATAATAATTTCAATAGATTTTGTAAAAGACAAAGCCAAAGAGTATGGACATAGTGAAATTGAAGAGTTAAGTTTACTATTTATTCATGGAATTTTACATCTTTTGGGATATGACCATGAAGTTGATAAGGGTGAACATAGACAAAAAGAAGAAGAGTTGATAAAAGAGTTTAATCTTCCAGATAGCCTGATAATTAGAAATTCATAAATAGTCTAAAATTAGACTATTTAGAACATTTTATACAAATACCATTTAAAACTATATTTGTACTCTCAATTTTAAAAGAACTTATTTTTGAAACTTGCTCAAGAACATCGCTTGAATCAAGTATTATATCTTCAATGTACCCACAGTTAGAACAAACTAAGTGTGCATGTTCAGCTTTTACTAGCTCATAAACAGTTCTTGAATTTGGAATCTTAACTTCACTTAAAAAAACTTTTTCAACCATTGAATTAATATTTTTATAAATTGTTGCTAATGAAACAGATGGAAATCTATCCAATAATTTTTTATATAAATCATCTATATTCATATGTCCATTTTTATAAAGTTCTTCTACAATAGCTACTCTTTGAGGTGTTACTTTCAAATCATATTCTTTTAGCAAATTTGCAAAATTTGTCATTATTTTCCTTTAAATTTTTAATAAATTATATTCATTTAATTAATTGTTTTACTAGTATAACATTTTTTACCTTTCTTTAATTTACAAATAAATCTTATTAAAAAATATTTAATTAAATATCCAATTTTTAACTCTTAAAAAACTTTATTTAGCTAATATTTCAAAAAAATTAGGAATAAGTTTTGTATAAATATTTGATCATTTTTATTTTTAGTATAGTTTTAAATGCCCAAAATATAAAAGTTGCTTCATACAATGTTGAGAATTTTTTTGATTTAAATTATGATAAAACAGAGTATGATGAGTTTATACCAAATAGCAATTTTTTATGGAATCAAAGAAATTTTAATATAAAACTAAATAATATTATAAAAGTTATTGAAGATTTAGATGCTGATATTATAGCTTTACAAGAGATAGAAAATGAAAGTTTAATGAAACTTTTAAAACAAAAACTTCCAAAATATAGTTATTATAGTTTTATAAAATATCCAAAATCTGCTGTTGGTTTGGGAATTTTGTCAAAAATAGAGATAAAGAATTCTGCTTCAATTGATGTAAAATTTACAAATGCAATTTATCGCCCTATTTTAGAAACAACTTTTGTAAAAAATGATATTGAATTCAAGATATTTAACAATCATTGGCCATCAAAAAGAGCAAGTGAAACTTATAGAGTAAAATATGCAAAAACTTTACAAGATAGACTAAAAGATTTGCCAAATGACTATGACTATATTTTAGTTGGAGATTTTAACTCTGATTACAATGAATTTCAAACTTTTAAGAAAAACTTAAAACTAAACCAAACAAATGGAATAACTGGAATAAATCATATTTTAAATACAACTATTGAAGATAAATTTCTAACTTTAGATGATATTTTAGGAAATAAAAAAAGAGTTCATTATAATTTATGGCTTGAAGTAAAAAATTTTGAAAGATTTTCAACAAAATTTAAAAATCAAAATAATACTCCTGATAATATCATAGTTGCTCCTGCACTTTTTGATAATAAAAACCTATCATATATTCCAAATAGTTTTACTATTTTTAAGCCAGATTATCTTTATAAAAATGGTCAAATAGTAAGATGGCAAATGAGCCAAGGGATAAAGAATAAAATCCATAAAGGAGAAGGATATTCAGACCATCTTCCAATATTTGCAAACTTTTCTTTAAAAGAAAATGATACAAATCCTATAAATATCCTAAATTTAGATAAAAAAATCACAGATATTGCAACTTTATATGATAAAAATAAACTTATTTTACCTGCATTTTTAGATGATATTGTAGTAATTTATAAAAATGAAAATCAAGCTATAATCAAACAAAAAAATAGTCGTGCAATATATATTTTTAAAGATGCAAAAGATTTAAAACTAGGTTATTCTTATGATATTCAAGTAAATGAAATATATGATTTTTATGGATTAAAAGAGATAAAAGAGTTTGTCATTTTAAAAGAAAAAAATCAAGTAAATGATTATAAAACTTTATTTTTGGATGCTTCAAAGATTGATATTTTTGACTTTAAATATGAAAATGAAGTTATAACAAATCTAAGTGGTGAAATACGAAAAGGAAAGTTGTTTTTCAATAATAAAACTATAAACATTTTTGCAAAAGATAAGTCAATTCTTCCAAAAGATGGTGAAAAAATCAACATCTTAGAAGCACAATTAGGTTCATTTAAAGGAAATATGCAAATAATTTTTCATAAAAAAACAGATTATAAAGTAGAAAAATGAAAAATATAAAATTAATAAAATCTATTTTTACAAATAGTAGTGGGATTTTAGTTTCAAGAATTACTGGATTTGTAAGAGATTTAATGACTGCTTCAATACTAGGAGCAAATATATACTCTGATATATTTTTTATTGCTTTTAAATTCCCAAATCTGTTTAGAAGTATATTTGCAGATGGAGCTTTCACACAAGCTTTTATACCATCTTATGCAAAATCGAAGCATAAAGTTAGATTTTCATCTATCATATTTTTACAGTTGATTGCTTTTTTGCTTGTTTTATCTTTGTTTGTAACACTTTTTTCTCATATTGTAGCAAAAGCTTTTGCTATTGGATTTAGCAGTGATACTATCGATTTAGCAGCTCCACTTTTTGCTATAAATTTTTACTATCTACCTTTAATATTTATAGTTACTTTTATGGGAGCATTGCTTCAATATAAACACCATTTTGCAACAACTGCATACTCTACTGCTCTTTTAAATCTTTCAATGATTGCTAGTTTGATTATTGCAAAAGGAATGGATAGTTATACAATCACTTTTTATCTATCTTTTGGAGTTATAATTGGTGGAATTTTACAAGTATTAGTGCACTTAATAGCTATAAAAAGAGCAAATTTATGTAAAATATTCACTTTTAAAAAGCATAAGAAAAAAGAAGAAAGTAAATTTTATAAAAACTTTTTAGCTGCAACATTTGGTTCTTCAACTTTACATATTTCGGCTTTTATTGATACTTGGTTAGCATCTTTTTTAGTAAGTGGTTCAATATCTTATCTGTATTATGCAAATAGAGTTTTTCAATTACCACTTGCTATTTTTGCAATAGCAACTTCAATAGCCCTATTTCCAATGGTCGCACGTGCAATAAAAAATAAAGATGAAAATCAAGCTTTAAAATTGATGAAAAAATCATCTTTTATTTTATTTGGTGTTTTAACTATATCTATGATTGTAGGAATATTATTTGATAATTTTATAATAAAACTTCTATTTGAAAGAGGTGCTTTTACAAGTGAAGATAGTAAAAATACAGCTTTAATATTGACTATGTATTTAATAGGTCTTTTACCATTTGGTTTAGCAAAAATATTTTCACTTTGGCTTTATGCAAAAGAACAACAAATGTTAAGTGCCAAAATATCTATGCAAAGTTTACTTTGGAATATCGTATTTTCATTGGCTTTAATATATCCTTATGAAGCAGCTGGGTTGGCGTTTGCAAGTACTCTTAGTGGTTTTATTCTTTTTTATCTTACTATCAAAGCTTTTGGCTTTGATAAGTTTATTAAAATGTTTAAAAAGTCTTAATTTAGCTAATTTTTGTTAAAATCTATGACTTTTTTTATGCAATTTACTTAGGATATATATGAAAGATTTTTTTAAACAATACTCACCATTTTATAAAAATTATAAACTAGAGATATTTTACTCAATTTTAGGAATATTGATGGTTGCTTTGGCAACAGCTGGGACAGCTTATGCAATACAACCACTTTTAGATGATATTTTTATAAATAAAGACCAACAAATGCTTTATATAATGCCTTTTATAGTTATAGCTTTATATGCAACAAAAGGCTTTGGTGGATATATTCAAACATATTTTATTTCATATATAGGTCAAGATATTACAAGAATTGTAAGAGATAATCTATTTTCTCATGTTTTAAAACTTGATATTTCATTTTTTCAAAAAACACATGGTGGAGAACTTGTAAGTAGAATAATCAATGATATAAATAGAATTCAAGCAGCTGTTTCAAATAATTTAGCAGAGATTTTAAGAGAAAGTTTGACAATTGTTGCTTTGGTGTCTTTAGTAATTTATCGTTCTCCTGAACTTGCTTTTTATGGTCTAGTTGTTCTTCCTCTTGCTGTTTATCCGCTTACTCGTTTAGCAAAAAGGATGAAAAAACTATCTTTTAAATCTCAAGAAAGTAACTCTGATATCACTTCATCTTTAACAGAATCTTTTAATAATATTGAAATTATAAAAGCAAACTCAACAGAAAATATGGAAACAAAAAAATTCTCAGTTTTTAATATGATATTTTTTAAGTACAATATGAAAGCTGTAAAAACAAACGCCTTAACTTCTCCAGTTATGGAAACATTAGGGGCTATTGCTTTTGGTGCTGTTATTTTAGTAGGTGGAAGTAAAGTTGTAAGTGGAGAGCTATCAACAGGAGAATTTAGTTCATTTATTGCAGCACTTTTTATGCTATATACTCCAATAAAAAGAATATCTTCTTTATACAACAAAATGCAAGATGCCTTTGCTGCAAATGAAAGAATCAATAATATTTTTGCAATAAAACCAAATATTACATCTGGAGATATCACTCAAATAGAAGATGTTAAAAATATAAATTTTTTAAATGTAAGTTTAAAATATGATGATTTAGTAGCACTTAAAAATATAAATCTTGAAGTAAAGAAAGGTGAAATACTTGCTTTAGTTGGAGATAGTGGTGGTGGAAAATCTTCACTTATAAATTTACTTATAAGATTTTATGATGTAAATAGTGGCGAAATAAAAATCGATAATAAAAATATAAAAGATTTTGATTTACAAGCATTAAGGGATTGTGTTTCAATAGTTACTCAAAGAGTTTATATTTTCAATGATACAATCGCTTCAAATGTTGCTTATGGACAAGAATTAGATGAGATAAAAGTTATAGAAGCATTAAAAAAAGCTCATGCTTATGACTTTGTATCAAAAATGAAAAAAGGTATTCATACTACTTTAGATGAATTTGGAACAAATTTAAGTGGTGGTCAAAGACAAAGAATTGCTATTGCTAGAGCTTTGTATAAAGAACCAAAAATTTTAATTTTAGATGAAGCAACTTCAGCACTTGATAATAAAAGTGAATCAATTATTAGTGAAGTGATAAATGAAGTAAGTCCAAATAGGATAACTATTGTTATAGCACATAGACTAAGTACAATAAAAAATGCTTCAAAAATTGCTGTATTTAAAGCAGGAGAAATAGTAGATATTGGAACTCAAGAAGAACTTTTAAAAAGTAGCCAAGAGTATCAAAGACTATATAATTCAGCAAATTTTTGATAATATAATTCAATTTTTTACAAAGGAAAGATTTTGTTTAGCTATGAAACACTAAAAAAAATACTATTTTTATTTGACCCAGAAAAAGCTCATCATATTGCAGAATGTGGTTTAAAGACAGTTGGCTCTTGCAAGATTTTAAAATCTTATATGGAGAAAAAAAACTATATTAATGATGAAAAACTTCATCAAGAAATTTTTGGTTTAAAATTTGAAAATCCAGTAGGACTTGCAGCTGGTTTTGATAAAAATGCAACAATGATAAAAGCTATGAAAAGTATGGGATTTGGTTTTACTGAAATTGGGACAATGACACCAATGCCACAAGATGGAAATCCAAAACCAAGAATGTTTAGATATCCTGAACAAAAATCTGTTCAAAATGCAATGGGATTTAATAATTTAGGTTCTCATGCTGTTTTAAAAAATTTGAAAAAAGTTTATCCTTTTTCTATCCCAATTGGTGTAAATATTGGTAAAAACAAAAATACACCTGAAGAGTTTGCATTAAGTGATTACAAAAGTTTAATTAAAAAATTTGAAAAATATAATGACTATTTGGTTATAAATATATCTAGTCCAAATACTCCAAATTTAAGAGATTTACAAAATGAAAAATTTATAAGTGAACTTTTCACTATGGCAAAAACTTTAACATCTAAACCAATTTTATTAAAAATTGCTCCTGATATGGAAGCAAATCAGGCAATTGAGCTATGTAAAACTGCAATTTCAAATGGAGCAGCTGGAATAATAGCTACAAATACAACTATTGATTATAGTTTAGTTCCAAATTGTAAAGATTTTGGTGGATTAAGTGGTGCTTGTTTAACACAGAAATCTTCTAAACTTTTTAAAGAAATTGCACGTGAATTATTTGGAAAAGCTATTTTAATAAGTGTTGGTGGAATTTCAAATGGCAAACAAGCATATGAAAGAATAAAAGACGGTGCATCTTTAGTTCAAGTTTATTCTGGACTTGTGTTTGAAGGACCTTCAATGGTAAGAAAAATAAATCAAGAGATTTTAGAACTTTTAAAAGAAGATGGTTTTGAAACAGTTAGTGAAGCAATTGGAGCAAATTTAAGATAATGAATTTTGTTTTTAAATTTTTTATATTTTTTATTTTTATGGGAGAATTAATGAGTGCAAATAGTTTGCCAAAATATTACACAAAAACTTTAGAAAATGGTTTACAAATAGTAGCAATTCCAATGGAGAATGGCTCAAATGTAATTTCAACTGATGTTTTTTATAAAGTTGGAAGTAGAAATGAAGTTATGGGAAAAAGTGGAATAGCACATATGCTAGAACACCTAAACTTTAAATCTACAAAAAATCTAAAATCAGGAGAATTTGATGAAATAGTAAAAGGTTTTGGCGGAGTAAATAATGCTGGAACAAGTTTTGATTATACACACTATTTTATCAAATCATCTTCAAAAAATGCTGATAAATCTTTGGAGTTATTTGCAGAACTTATGCAAAATTTAACTCTAAAAGATGAAGAATTTCAACCAGAACGTGATGTTGTAGCTGAAGAAAGACGTTGGAGAACAGACAATAATCCAATGGGTTATCTACAATTTAGATTATTCAACAACACTTATATTTATCATCCATATCACTGGACTCCAATTGGATTTATGAGTGATATTCAAAACTGGACAATAGAAGATATAAGAGATTTTCATTCAACTTACTATCAACCAAAAAATGCGATTGTAGTTGTTGCAGGTGATATAAAAAAAGATGAAGTTTTTGAACTTGTTGAAAAACATTTTAAGAATATAAAAAATACAAAAGAGATTCCAAACGCTATTCATACTACTGAACCAAAGCAAGATGGAGAAAAAAAAGTAACTATATATAAAGATTCAGAAGTTGAAATGTTGGCTATGACTTATCATATTCCAAATTTTGAACATGAAGATCAAGTAGCTCTTTCAGCTTTATCTCAACTTCTAAGTAGTGGTAAAAGCTCTATTTTACAGAAAAACTTAGTTGATGAAAAAAGATTAGTAAATACAGTTTATGCTTATAATATGGAGTTAAAAGACCCTGGGGTATTTATGTTTTTAGCTGTTGCAAATGAAAATATTGATGCTTTAAAAATAGAAAAAGAGATTTTAGATATAATTGCAAAAATTCAAAAAGGTGAAATTTCACAAAAAGATTTAGATAAAATCAAAATAAATACAAAAGCAGATTTTATCTTCTCACTAGAAAGCTCAAGTGAAGTAGCATCTTTATACGGAACTTATCTTGTAAGAGATAATATAAAACCCCTTTTAGATTATGAAAAAAAACTTGAAAATTTAAAAGTTGAAGATATTGTTGAAGTTGCTAAAAAATATTTAGTAAAATCAAATTCAACAACTCTTATTTTAAAAAAAGAAAATAAATAAAGGAAAAGTATGGAAACAGTTATTGGTTCGATGACCGCACTTGTTACCCCATTTAAAAATGGTAAAGTAGATTTAGTAAAATATGAACAATTAATTAAAAGACAAATAGCACAAGGAATAGATGCTGTTTCTCCAGTTGGAACAACAGGAGAAAGTGCAACTTTATCACACAAAGAGCATAAAGAGTGTATTGAAGTTGCGGTTGCAACATGTAAAAATAGTGGTGTTAGAGTTGTTGCTGGTGCTGGTTCAAATGCAACTCATGAAGCATGTGATATTGCTAAATTTGCACAAGATATTGGAGCAGACGCTATTTTATCAATTGCTCCATATTACAATAAGCCAACACAAGAAGGACTATATCAACACTACAAAGCAATAGCAAATTCTGTGGATATTCCTTTTGTTTTATACAATGTTCCTGGAAGAACAGGAGTTGATTTACTTCCTGAAACGGCCATTAGACTTTTTGATGATATAGATAATATCAAAGGTATAAAAGAAGCAACTGGTTCTTTAGAAAGAGCAACTTCAATAATCTCTCAAAGAGAAGATTTTGTAGTAATTTCTGGTGATGATAGTGTAGATTTTCCAATGCTCGCAAGTGGTGCAAAAGGGATAATTTCTGTAACATCAAATCTACTTCCAAATTTAAAATCAAAACTTGTAAATAGTGCATTATCAGGAGATTTTAAAACTGCTTTAGCAATTCATAATGAACTTTATCCATTAAATAAAATTTTGTTTTGTGAGAGCAATCCAATACCAATAAAAGCAGCCATGTATTTATCTGGTCTTTTAGATAGTTTAGAATTTAGACTTCCATTAACTGCACCAAGTGCTGAAACAATGAAAAAATTAGAAAAAACTTTAGAAAAATATGAGGTAATAAAATAATGAGTAATAACATGCAAGGGAAAACTTTAGTAATTTCTGGTGGAACAAAAGGTATTGGTAAAGAGTGTGTTTATAAATTTGCAAGTAATGGTATAAATGTAGCATTTACTTACAATTCAAATGGTGAAATAGCAGAAGAAATCTGTAAAGATGTTGAAAAAGAATTTGGTGTAAAATGTAAAGCTTATCCTTTTAATATCCTAGAGCCAGAAAAATATGGTGAGCTATTTGAGGAAATAGATAAAGATTTTGATAGAGTCGATTTTTTCATCTCAAATGCTATGATTTATGGAAGAGCCGTTGTTGGTGGTTATGGTAAATTTATGAAATTAAAACCAAGAGGACTAAATAATATTTATACTGCAACAGTAAATGCTTTCGTATGTGGTGCACAACAAGCAGCAAAAAGAATGCAAAAAATTGGTGGTGGAGCAATAGTAAGTTTAAGTTCTACTGGGAATTTAGTTTATATTGAAAATTATGCAGGACATGGAACAAATAAAGCAGCTGTTGAAGCAATGGTTAGATATGCTGCAAATGAATTAGGTGAATTTAATATTAGAGTAAATGCAGTTTCAGGAGGTCCAATAGATACTGATGCACTTAAAGCATTTACAAACTATGAAGAAGTAAAAGCAAAGACTGCTGAATACTCTCCTTTAAATAGAATTGGTCAGCCAGAAGATTTAGCACAATCTTGTTATTTTTTATGTACAAGTGATGCTTCTTGGATTACTGGTCATACATTAATTGTTGATGGTGGGACAACTTTTAGATAATGAGAAAATCATTAAATCTTCCAAATACTTTAGCTCTTTTTAGAATAGCATTAGCTCCGCTAATGCTATGGTTTTTTATTGATAGAGCAAATCCTATTTTTTCATCTTGGCATATATCTTGGTTTGATTATTTTGCAGGTTTAATTTTTGTAATAGCTTCTATTACAGACTTTTTTGATGGCTTTATTGCAAGAGCTTGGAATCAAATGACAAAATTGGGTGGTATATTAGACCCACTTGCAGATAAAATGTTAGTTTTAGCTGGTTTTTTAGGACTTATGGTAATTGATAGAGCAAGTGCTTGGGCTGTATTTTTAATACTTTCAAGAGAGTTTTTTATAACTGGACTTAGAGTTGTTGCAGTTAGTGAAGGTAAAGATGTAGCTTCAACAATGGCAGGAAAAATAAAAACTGTTGTACAAATGATTGCTATTGGATTTTTAACTATGAACTGGCCTTATGCAACGTATATTTTATGGTTAGCTGTTATTTTAACTATATATTCAGGATATGAATATACAAGAGATTATTTCAAACATTAAGGGCTTTTTTTGGGAACTATAACTTTTATATTAGTTTTATCTTTTTTAGTTTTTTTTCATGAATTAGGACACTTTTTAGCTGCAAGATATTTTGGAGTAAAAGTTGAAAAGTTTTCAATAGGTTTTGGAAAAGCAATATATTCTAAATATTGGGCTGGAACAACTTGGCAATTTGCAATGATTCCTCTTGGTGGTTATGTTCAAATGAAAGGTCAAGATGATTCAAAACCAACTTTGGTTGAAACTGGTAATGATTCATACAATACTAAAAAACCTTGGCAAAGAATTGTAATTTTATTTGCAGGACCTTTTGCAAACTTTATTTTAGCTGCTATTCTTTATTTTACTATTGCACTAATGGGAGCAAACACATGGGCAGCTCAAATAGGGAATGTTCAAGAAAATTCTCCTGCTTTTTATGCTGGTTTAATGGCAAATGACGAGATAATAAGGATAAATGAATCAGAAATAAAATCTTGGGATGAAATAGGAAAAATTATCACAACAACACAGGGGACTTTACAATTTTTTGTAAAAAGAGATAATCAAATTTTAGTAAAA
The DNA here is from genome assembly GCF_003316695.1 of Aliarcobacter vitoriensis. Lineage (GTDB taxonomy): Bacteria > Campylobacterota > Campylobacteria > Campylobacterales > Arcobacteraceae > Aliarcobacter > Aliarcobacter vitoriensis. The sequence goes on along the minus strand of NZ_PDKB01000015.1, from coordinate 38,882 downwards.
ACAATAGCTCCGCAAATTAGTGATAGCCAAAATATATTTAATGAAAAAATTCAAAAAAGGATGATAGGAATAGCTCCTTCAGGAAAAGTAATAACACTAGAATTGACTATTCCTCAAGCTTTAGTATATGCTTATGAAAAAACTATTTTTGCTTCAACTATGATTTTTCAAGGTATTCAAAAATTGATTTCAGGGATTATTCCATCTAGTGAAATTGGTGGCGTTATAACTATTGGAAAGGTTATAAGTGATGCTAGCGAGAGTTCATTTATAGCTTTACTTACAATTACCGCTTTAATTTCTGTAAATTTAGGAGTTTTAAATCTTCTTCCAATTCCAGCACTTGATGGTGGTCATATTATGTTCAATCTTTATGAAATGATTACTAGAAAAAAACCAAGTGAACAAGTTTTTATGTTTTTAACAATTATGGGATGGATAATTTTAGGATGTTTGATGATTCTTGGAATTTACAATGATATTAATAGAATATTCTTGAATGGATAATAAAATTTCTTAAAATTATCTATACTTTTTTATGATTTTTTAGAAAAAAGTATGGAAAAATCAATTATAACATTCTAGGAATTTGGGATGAATGGTGATGTAAAATTGGATTTGGTTTTGAAAGATCTATTACATAACTAAATCTAGCTTCAAAATTTAGTAATTCTCCATCAACTGCAAAACGCCAATTATAAATTCCACTTAATGAAAAGATTTGATTTTGCAACTCTTGTTGAATTAATGTTTTTTCATGTAGAGCAATACTTAAATCTTCTCGACCAGCAAGTTTTTCAAAATAATTTCTTAACTTATCAGGTGTATTTAATAGTCTATTTGAAAATGTTGGTATTAAAACAGCATCTTTATCATATAAACTAAGTAGTTTTTCAACATTACCACTATTAACTGATTGCATCCATTGTTCTAAAATATCTTTAGGGTTTTTTATCATTATTTTTCCTTTATATTTAAATTAAAATTATTTATTCAATACTCCAAAGCAAAGTTTTACCAGCAAACATTGGAACTACTTGTTCATTTTCAAAAGTATAAATTTCTGGAACTATAAAATCTTTTTTGATTAAATTAACTTGTTTTTTAATAGGTGCTAGATTATAAATTCTTTGTGCATTTAAACTTACAAAACTATTTAAATTATCCAATTTTTCATACTTTTCAAATAGTTCCGTTAAAACTTGTAATGCAATTGGTGAAGAGAAAATACCTGCTGCACCATCTGCTGCTTCTTTGTTATTTTTTGGATGTGGTGCAGAATCTGAACCAAACATTATTTTAGAATAAGCTTCTAATACAACTTTTAGTAAAGCTTCTCTATCTTCATATCTTTTAACTATTGGCTTACAAAATAAATGAGGATTTAATTCTCCACCAACAACATCATCAAGTGTTAAAAGAAGATGATGAATTGTAACTGTTGCATATAAGTTTTCGTATTTATATAGTAAAGTTACAGCTTCTTTAGTTGAGATATGCTCCATAATTATTTTAAGATTTGGGAAATTTATCGCTAAAGATTCATAAATAGGTAAAAACTCTTTTTCTCTATCCATCACAAAACCTTTTGTTTCACCATGAACACATAAAGGAATATTAAGTTTTTCCATAGATTGTAAAGTTGGTCTTAAAAGTTCAACATCCATTGAAGCAACTCCTGTTTCGGAGTTAGTTGTAACACCAAAAGGATAGAGTTTTACTGCAATTATCTCATCTTTTATATCTTCTAAAAATGAATAAGTATAATCTACTTGAAAAAATATCGTAAGATAAGGATTAAAATCATCATCTTTACAAGCTTCTTTTATTCTTTTTTTATATTCTAAAAGAACTTCTTTTGTAGTAATTGGAGGGACAAGATTTGGCATTACAACTGCTCCTGCAAAATTTTTTGATGTTAAGGGTACTACAAGTTTTAGCATCTCATCATCTCTTAAATGGAGATGCATATCTAAAGCAGAATTTATAATAAATCTTTCCATATTAAATAATTTCCTTTTTTTATTTTGGGCATTTTAACTAAAGAGTTTTTAAATGCAACTAAGTTGCATTTAAATCTTATTTGCTAAGATTCCAAGATCGCAATAAAATCATGAAAGAGTAAATTATGAATATCGATTTTAAAAAATCTAATGGATTAGTTCCAGTTATTGCTCAAGAATATGGAACAAATGAAATATTAATGCTAGGGTATATGAACAAAGAGTCTTTTGATTTAACAATTAAAACAAAAGTTGTTCACTACTTTTCAAGAACTAAAAATAGAATATGGAAAAAAGGAGAAAGTAGTGGACATATACAAAAACTTATTGATTTAAGAGTTGATTGTGATGAGGATACAATTCTTGTAATAGTTGAACAAGTTGGAAATACAGCTTGTCATACTGGAGCAAAATCTTGTTTTTTTAGGTCATATTTAAACAAAGAAAATGAAAAAACAATTATTTCTTCTGAAATTGCAAATCTTCCTTCAAAATATGGAAATTTTTTAATAAAAGCTTATAAAGATTGTTGCCAAGAACATCTTGCAATTATGAGTAAAGATTTTAAAGATATTGAAGTACCACTTGTTAGAGTTCATAGTGAGTGTTTAACTGGAGATGCAATTGGTAGTTTAAAATGTGATTGTAACAATCAGCTGAATTTAGCATTGGAACTTATTTCAAAAGAAGGTGGTTTAGTTGTTTACCATAGACAAGAAGGAAGAAATATAGGTTTAGTAAATAAAGTAAATGCTTATAATCTTCAAGACCAAGGATATAACACAGTTGAAGCAAATCTAAAACTAGGTTTTAAAGAAGATGAGAGAAATTATATTGCAGTTGAATATATCTTAAAAGATTTAGGAGTAAAAAAAATGAAACTTATTACAAATAACCCAAGAAAAATTAACTTTTTTGAAAATAGTGGGATAGAAATTGTTGAAAGGATTCCTGCAATTACTAAAATAAATAAATTTAACAAAAATTATTTACAAACAAAAAAAGAGCAAATGGGGCATATCTTATAACTTAATTTAATAAACAAGAAGGATTATTATTGACTAGAATTAAAAAAAACACACTGGTGGTGTTAAATATAATACTAAAAAATGACAAAGGTGATATTATTGTTGATAAAGAAGAACTTACATATCTTCACGGAGGTTATAATCAAATCTTTCCTAAACTTGAGCAAAAACTCGAAAATAAAGCAATAGGAGATGTTTTTGAACTTATACTAACTCCAGCTGAAGCATTTGGAGAAATAGATGATTCATTGATTGTAAAGGAATTATTAGAAAATTTACCAAAAGAAATATCTATAGGATTAGAACTCGATGGAGAAAATGGTATGATTTATATTGTAGAAAATATAGAACAAGAATATGCTATATTGAATGCTAATCATGAATTAGCAGGTATAACATTGCTTGCAAGTGGAGAGATTTTAGAAGTAAAACATCTTTCAGATAAAGTAGTAAAGGAGCTGTTAAAAGAAGAAAAACATTAAAAAATAAACTTAAAATTTATGTTATCTCTAATTATATGTTAGATAGTATTTCAAAAAATAGAATATTCTTAATTTAGGTAAAAAATGGATAAAAAAACGGCAACAAAAAATTTAGATAATTTAATAACTAAAGTTGAAGGGGCAAGATTAAAAATATCTGAGCACCATATTGTAAAAATTATTGGTATTTCAAAATATTCTACAACACAAGATATAAGAATACTTTATGAAGCAGGACAAAGAGCTTTTGGAGAAAACAAAGTTCAAGATTTAAAACAAAAAAGTGAAGAGTTAGACGAACTTCCTATCGAATGGCATTTTGTAGGAACTTTACAAAAAAACAAAATCAATAATCTTATAGATTTAAATCCAACTTTAATACACTCTTTAGACTCTTTAGATTTAGCTCAAGAGTTAAATAAAAAATTAGTACTAAAGAATAAAAAACTATCAGCCCTACTTCAAATAAATTCTGCAAATGAAGATACAAAATCAGGAGTTGAAGTAAAAGATGCAGTAAAAATATATAAAGAGATTTTGGAAAATTGCCCAAATATCATCTTAAAAGGTGTTATGTGTATTGGAGCAAATTCAACTGATACAAAACTTATAAAAGAATCATTTAATATTACAAAAAAAATCTTCGATGAATTAGTTCCTTTTGGAGCAAAATATTGTTCTATGGGGATGAGTAGCGATTTTGAATTAGCAATTGCATGTGGTTCTAATATGATTAGAGTTGGTTCAACTTTATTTAAAAAATGACACTTACAATGAATTGCAACAACTTAAATAATTATTTATAAAGTGTTTATATAAATTAAATAATTTTTGTGATATTATTCCGAAATTACTTTATAACATTAAGGCCATAGAATGTTTCCCAATTTACATACAAAAAAAAGATTCCTTTTAAATATGATTCTTGCTCAATTAGGTTTCACTATTATAAGTGTTGTTGCTATTTTAAGTGATCATACTATTACTTCTATAATAGTAGTAAATGTGATTTTTGCACTTATCGTTGGATATATTAGTTACAATTCTATGAAAAGAGTTGTTGGAGGGATCAATAGAATAAAAGAATATATTGAAGATTTAATGGACTTTGTATTTTTTAGAACAAATCATATTAGAAAAGCAGAATATATAAAAGATGATGATATTGGTGATATTTTAAGAGAACTAAATCAGTATTTTGATAAGTATGATAAAATGAGAAAAGATGATATGCATGTACTTGGGGAAATGGTTATTGCTTTGGATAAAGTAGCACAGGGTATATATGCAACTCAAATTCACTCTAATACAAATAACTTTATGGTACATACCTTAAAAAACATTGTAAACAATATGTTAAAAAGATCAAATCAAAATATGACAGATTTAGTTGAAATTGTTGGACTTTATGCTGAACACGATTATAGAAAATCAGTAAATATTAATCCTATTCTCAAAGGTGAAATGAAACTTGCAATGGAACAAATTAATCAACTTGGTGTTGAATTAAATAACAATGCGAAATTAAACCTTACTAATGGGAATCTCTTAGAGAAGAATTCTTTAATTATGAATAAGAGTGTTGAAAGTTTGGCTTCAAAAGCAAATTCTCAAGCAGCCTCTTTAGAAGAAACAGCTGCTGCACTTGAAGAAATCACTTCAATTACAAAAAATAATACTCAAAATGCTTTCAAAATGGCAAATTTAAGTAAAGATGTAAAAAACTCTGTAATTTTGGGTGAAAATCTAGCAAATAAAACTGCTCTTTCTATGGATGAAATCAACTCTAAAGTTGAATCTATTAATGAAGCCATTGAAGTAATAGATCAAATAGCTTTTCAAACAAATATTTTATCTCTTAATGCAGCTGTTGAAGCAGCAACAGCTGGAGAAGCTGGAAAAGGATTTGCTGTTGTTGCTCAAGAAGTAAGAAACTTAGCAGGTAGAAGTGCTCAAGCTGCAAAAGAAATAAAAGATTTAGTTGAAAATGCAACTTCTAAAACAAATGAAGGTAAAAAGATATCTGATGAAATGAGAGATGGATATAACAATTTAAATAGCTTAATTGGTGAAACAATAACTATTATTCAAGATGTTAGTCAGGCTTCAAATGAACAGTTAAAAGGAATCGAACAGATTAATGATACTGTTTCTATATTGGATAGAGTAACTCAAGAAAATGCTTCTGAAGCAAATAATGTAGCATCTATAGCAAATGAAACTCTTCAAATGGCTCAAGTCCTAGTACAAGATGCTAAAACAAAAAAAATAAATTAAAGGGATTATTAAAAATGTCAAAAGAGATAATTTTAGATGAATACGCTTTCTTAGTAAGTGAGACTAATGAAAAAGGAATTATTTTATTTGCAAATGATGATTTCTGCACAATAGCTGGATATAGCGTAGATGAGTTAATAGGTCATCCACATAATATTGTAAGGCATCCTGATATGCCAAAAGCTGCATTTAAAGATTTATGGGAAACAATAAGAAAAGGGGAAGTTTGGACAGGATATGTTAAAAATGCCACAAAAGGTGGAGATTACTATTGGGTATATGCGACAATTTTCCCTACAACAACTAGTGAAGGAACAAAAGGTTTCTTATCTTGTAGAAGAAAAGCTAGTGAAGAAGAGATAGTAACATATACTAAACTATATAAAGAGTTAAAAGAAAAAGAGAAATAAGTTTAGGAAAACCCCTAAAACTTATTTTAGCTTTCCAAATAAATTGTACTCATCCCAGTAAATATCTAAAGCTTCTTTTAGCTCTTTATCACTTAACCTTGTTTTCTTTTTCAATCCAAATCTTTTTATAAGTGCTTCAGACATCAAACTTTTTTCTTTAGTAGGATTTTTTATGAATTCAAACATAGCTTTCTTAACTTCTTCTTCACTACTATATTCTAGTAAATATCTATAAAAATATTTATCTATTGTTACAGAGATTCTATTATGACAAGTTACACAGTTTCGTTCATATATATTTTTTGAGTTTGAAAATGAAAAAGTAAATATTAATATTAAAAAAAGAGTAATTCTTACCATCTTATTTTTATCCTTGTTCCAACTTCAATTTTAGATATAACATCTATTTTAAAATCATATTCTTTAGCAATCATAGATACAATATTTAACCCTATTCCAAATCCACCAACACTGGTATCAAATCTTTTATATCGTATAAATAAATTTTTTATATTATCTTTACTCATACCTTTTCCACTATCTTCAATAATTAAAATTCTATCTTTTAATGTGACTTTTATAAATCCTTGGAATTTATTGTATTTTATAGCATTTGAAAGAAGGTTATCTATTAATTTTGATAGTTTTTTTTGATCACAAATAATAAAAATATTATCTTTTATATCTAACTTAAAAGATATTTTTTTAGAACCTGCAATACTAGAAAAGAACTCTATTCTTTGCTTTAAAAGTTCACTTAAATTTAACTCTATATTATTTGAAATTATCTGATTATTTAAAGAAATAAATGTTAAATCCTCATAAATATTAGAAATAGTTTTTGCTCCAATTTCTATTCTATTTATCTTTTTAGCTAGTTTTTCATCTAAACTATTTTTATCTATCATTTGAATATTTGAAATAATTGCTGCAATAGGTGTATTCAATTCATGAGTTGTATCTTTTATAAATCTATCAAGTAGATGCAAAGCATCTCTCATTGGTTTTAAAAACATTTTTGCTATATAGTAACCAATAATCATCATAAATAAAAAGGATACGAAAAATGAACTTATCATCTTGTATTTAATATTTTCAAACCAAACATTATCATCAAGTATTTCAACAACCACATATTTACTTCCTAAATAGTAAGACTCAGGTTCATTTATAAAATGAATATAATCATCTTTTAAATAAATGACTTCATTAAAATTAATATGTTTTAGGTCTAAAGTTGAAAAAATCTCTTTTTTTGAACTATCAAAAATAGCTGAGTTAAATCTTTCATCTCGCGGATAAATTTTTGATTTATCTATATTTATATGTAGTTCTTTTAAATGTGAGATAAGATTATTTGAATAATTCTGAAGAATCTGTCTTTTTTCTTGAAGCATTAAATCTTTTTGAAATTTATAATATAAAAAAGTAATTACACCTAATATAACTAAAACTAAAAAAGAGTATAAAAGACTAAAACCCAAAAGGGTTCTAGCTTCACTCTTGGTTAAATCTATACCCGAGCTTTTTAAGGCTAACAATTTTATCTCTTCCTAAAAATTTTCTAAGATTTTTAATATAAGTTCTTAAAGAGTTATCACTGTACTCTTCATCATAATCCCAAACAAAATCATAAATCCTTTCATGTGATAAAAGTTCATTTGGATTTTGCAAAAATAGTTTTAAAAGTTTTAACTCTTTTAAATTTAATTTCACCTCTTCATCATCACATCTTAACTCATTTGAAATAGAGTTAAAAGTTACATTTGGCAAAATTTGTATAACTTCATTTTTCTTTGAAAACTCTTTTTTTATCAATGTTTGTACTCTTAAAAGTAATTCTTTTAATTCAAAAGGTTTTCTTATATAATCATCACACCCACTTAAAAAACCTTCTTCTAAAGAATCCATAGAGTTTAAAGAAGTTATAAATATGGCTGGAGTTTTTTTTCCTTCATCTCTTAACTCTTTTAAGACTTCAAAGCCTCTTTTCTTAGGAACATTTACATCAAATAAATATAAATCAAAATTCTCTTCATAAGCTTTAAAAACTGCTTCTTCACCATCAAATACACAAACTACTTCAAAGCCTTGTTCTTCAAAATACTCTTCAATAGTTTCACTTAAATTATAATCATCTTCAAGTAATAAAATTCTACTCTTCATCTTCTATTGGCTTACTTTCTGGTATTTCTTGTAATCTCTTTTCATATTGAGCCTTTTCATTAATATTCATCTTTGGAACTCTTAATTCTAACTCTTTTAGAAAAGATGCCTTGTCTTTTTCACTAACAAACCCAATAATCTCAATGAGTTCTTGAGTACTCATCTGGCTAAAGTTCTCTTTTGCAAATAAAAAGCTTGTCAATAAAACAAATAAAATAAAAAGCCTTTTCATAAATCCCCGATTTTTATTTTTATTGTAAATAAGAACTGTATAATAATTGTAGATAGATTATATCTAAAAATAGTATAATAAGATTATGAATGAACAAATATCTTTAAAATATATATATAAACTTCTTATTAGAAATAAAAAATATTTACTTATCGGACAATTTTTTACAGTAATTGCGATTTTAATAAGTGTTCCTATACCTTTACTTTTACCTCTTTTAGTCGATGAAGTTTTACTGGATAAACCAGATTTTTTTGTAAACAATATAGATAGATTTTTAGGTAGTGGTGATGCTTTTTACTACGTTGCTCTTGTTACAGTTGTAGTTATAATTTTGAGATTTTTACATTTTATTTTCAGTGTTATTACAACAAAAATATTTACAAAAATATCAAAAATAGTTATTTTTGATATAAGAAAAAGATTGTTAAATCACTTGGAAAAAGTCACTATGAATGAATATGAGTCTTTAGGAAGTGGAAAAATATCTGCAAATTTAATCACAGATGTAAATACTTTGGATAATTTCATAGTTTCAATCGCTAGTAAACTTGTAACTTCTGTTTTAACACTTATTGCAGTTGCCATTGTAATTATAAAAATAGATTTAATCTTAGGGCTTATGATACTTTTAATACAACCAACTTTAGCAATAATTTCTAAAAAAATTGCACAAAAAACAGGCGAATTAAAAAAAGAAGAAAATGCTTCAATAGAAGCTTTCCAAAGTAATATAAATGAAACTTTGGATCTATTTTCTCAAATAAAAGCAAGTAATAAAGAAAAACAATTTTTCAAAGAATCAATTTCAAAAGCAAATGCAATAAAAATAGCTTCAAATGAATACAACTATAAAAGTGTTGCTTATGAAAAGTTTTCATATACAATTTTTCTTTTTGCCTTTGAAATTTTTAGAGCAACTGGTCTTTTACTAGTAGCTTATAGTGATTTATCTATTGGTCTAATGTTCGCTATGTTTGGATATATTTGGTTTGTTATGACTCCTGTTCAAGATATCTTATCTATTCAATACTCACTTGCAAGTGCAAAAGCAGCTATTGGAAGAATAAATAAAGTATTAGATTTAGAGTGCGAAAATAATGGAAATATAAAACTAGAAAATTCACAAAAGATAGATATTTCTATACAAAACCTTTGTTTTTCGTATACAAAAGAGAAAAAGACTCTAAATAATATAAGTTTTGATATAAAATCAGGAGAAAAAGTAGCAATTATTGGAGCAAGTGGAAGTGGGAAAACTACAATTTCACAAATAATTGCTGGATTTTATGCAAAAGAGAGTGGAGATATTTTATATAACAATATAAGTATCGATAATATCGATAAACATAGCCTTAGAGAGAATATTTTTTTAGTTTTACAAATGCCAATTTTATTTAATAACACTTTAAGATTTAACATAACAATGGGGGAAGAAAATATAAGTGATGAAAAGATTTATGAAGCACTAAAAATAGCTCAACTTTTAGAAACTGTAGAAAGTATGCCTAAAAAACTTGATACTATTGTAGGTAAATTAGGAATTAGGCTCAGTGGTGGTCAAAGACAAAGATTATCTATTGCTAGAATGATAATAGCAAATCCTAGTGTTGTAATATTCGATGAATCAACTTCTGCACTTGATGTACAAACAGAAACAAATTTATTTAATGATTTAGAAGAGTTTTTAAAACATAAAACTGTTATTACAATAGCACATAGATTAAGTACCGTTAAAAATGCATCTTTTGTTTATATGCTTGATGATGGTGAGCTTGTTCAAAGTGGAATGCATGAAGAGTTAGAGAAGATAAATGGGCATTATAAACAGTTTGTAAATCAACAATTAAGTTGATTTTTTGCTCTTTTAAACTCTTCAATAGCCCTATTTCTTGAATAAGAAATCCATACTATTTGTTTTGGATAATCTAAAAATAAATTTGATTGAACTTCATTTTCTTTGTGTATTGATTTTACTGGAATATCTTTTAATTGTGTTAAAACACTTTTGATAAAAATTGCTTCTTTGTCAAATTTTTCTGATTGTAAATATGGATTAAAAATCCTAAAATAAGGAACACTATCAACTCCTGTACTTGAGGCCCATTGCCAAGAACCAATATTTGAGCTAGCTTCATAATCAAGAAGTTTCAAAGCAAAATATTTTTCTCCTTTTCTCCAATCAATAAGCAAATTTTTTGTAAGATAAGAAGATACAATCATTCGCAAACGATTGTGCATAAGTCCAGTTTGATTTAAGTATTTCATACTAGCATCTATGATAGGAACTCCCGTGTTTCCATCACACCAGTTTATAAAATCATCTTCATTTTGATTCCAATTTACTTTTATATCACTGAAGTTTTCAAATTCAGAGTGTGGGAAATGGTATAAAATATAGTTATAAAACTCTCTCCAAAATAGTTCTCTTATATAAAAATCTATCTCTTTTTGTGGTGCATTTAAACTTTTTATTTTATTAAATAATCTTCTAATTGATATAAGTCCAAATCTCAAATGAACACTTAAATTTGAACCAGCATCTAAATAAAAGTAGTCCCTATTTTCTTGATAGTTTTTAATTTTTTTTGAAAAATCTTCTATTAGTTCATCAGGATTTTTATATAAAAAATCTGGTAAATCTTGCTTATCAAATCCTAAATCTTTCAAAGTTGGTACAAAACTATAATCAAAATCTACTTTTTTTAAATTTGTCTTATTTAAAAACTCTTCAATTTTAGTAGATTGATGTAGATAATCCAAAGAATTATAAAAAGCTGTAAATACTTTGTATGGTGTTTTATCGGCTTTTAAAACATCTTTTGGATTTAAAATAAATGAATCAATATATCTTTTTAAAGGCAATATTTTCTCTATCTCTTCATCTCTTTTTTTTGCGAAACTATAAAAATCTATTGAAGTTAAAACTTCATCAAAACCATCATTTTTTAATTTTGTAAAAATATCTTTTGGATTTCCATAAAATATTGCTAAATCTAGACCTATTTTTTGTAATTTTTCTTTTAAACATAAAACACTTTGATATATAAAAGTTACTCTTTTATCATCTTTTGGAAGCTTTTCCAATATATTTTTATCAAAAATAAATATAGGTAAAACTTCATTTTGGGCATTTGAGAGTATGGCACTATCTTCAACTCTTAAATCTCTTCTAAACCATAAAATTTGTTTCATTTTACCAAACTTTTCAAAGTCTCTTCTATATTCTTATACTTAAACTCAAAGCCTAAATCTAGTAATTTTTTTGGTACTGCACTTTGTCCATCACTTAAAACTTTTGCACCTTCACTAAAAATAAGTTTCAATAAAAACTCTGGAACAGGAAAAATTGTTGGTCTATTTAAAACTTTTCCTAAAGTTTTTGTAAACTCTTCATTTGTTGTAGGAGTTGGAGCAGTTAGATTAAAAACTCCATCAAAATTATTTTCTATTACAAAATCATAAGCTCTTAGCAAATCTTCTATATGAATATACGAAAAGTGCTGTTTTCCACTTCCAATTACTCCACCAAGTCCAAGTTTAAAAGGAGTTATCATTTTTTTAAATGCCCCACCATCTTTTCCTAAAACTATTCCAAATCTAAAAATAGCTACTTTTGTAAAATCATTTTTAGCTCTTAAAGCTTCATTTTCCCAATTTTGGCAAAGATTTGATAAAAAATCATTTGAAAAAGAGCCATTTTCATCATATTTTGCTTTGTTGTCATATATTCCAACAGCTGAAGTTGATATAAATAGTTTTGGTTTTTTAGATACTCTATTTATGGATTCAACTAAACTTTTTGTAGTTTCAATCCTACTAGAAACAAGAAGTTTTTTATAACTTTCACTCCATCTATTTATGATATTTGCACCACTTAAATTTATCAAAATATCGATATTTTCTACTATTTCATCTAATTTTTGATTACCTTTTAAAATTTCTCTTTTTATTGATACTATTTTGTAGTTGTGGTTAGAAAAAAACTTAATCAAATTTTGCCCTACAAATCCACTAGCTCCTGATATTGCGATAGTTTTCATAAGTTTTCCTTTTATTCTTGTATTGTATATATAAGTTTTGATTTGTCAAAACCTAAAATTGTAATTTTTTGCAACAATTTATTTAAAATTTCATCATTCATATATTTTTCTCTTGAAATTATCCATAAATAATCTTTTGAAGGAGTACCAATAATAGCATATTTGTAATTTTCATCAAGTTCTAAAATCCAATAATCTGCATAAAAAGGTCTAAAAAAACTAACTTTTAATTTGCTATTTGTATCATCAACACTATAAGCTATCGCTTTTGCTTCTTTGTATTCATTTGTAGTTATTTTTGTGCAACTATTTAAAACATCTATTTTATTGTCATCTCTTAAAGTATAATTTGCTTTTACATTTTTACAATCTTTTTGAAAGTAGTGTTCATATCTTGCTATTTCATACCAAGAACCTATATATCTTTGTAAATCAACACTATTTACTGTTTTTAAATCACTTTGTTTTGCACTACAAGATACAAAAAATATAGATATAAATACAAGCAATAAAAAGTTAAAACTCTTTTTCATAAACTCTCCTATTTTTTGACAATTTACAATATATTAAAGTTTTTTTGTAGCCACTTTTTGTTAATTGATATAACAAATATATCTATTATTTATATTGTTTTTCTATCCAAATACTCTCTAAAATCTTTTGCACCATCTTTTGAACTTACAATAAACTCTTCTATATCATCAAAATATATCTCTAACTTAGATTGTTCTACACTTTTTACAGATTTTATCTTATCAACGTTTACAATATATGACCTATGAACTCTAAAAAAATCTCTATCTTGCAAAAGCTCTTCAATATCACTTATTTTCTTTTTTGCATAAATAAAATTATCTTTTGTTCGTATCATAATCTCATATAAATCAGCTTTTATATAAAAAATCTCATCTATTTCAACTAAATATATTTTATTTGAAACTTTTCCTAATATCTTTTTAGATATTTTTTTCTCTTCTTTATATAGATATATTTTTTCCAATATCTTTTTTACTTCCAAACTATCAATTGGCTTTAGCAAATATCCAATTCCACCTTTTTTAAAAGCATCTAAAGCATAATCTTCATAAGCTGTTTGAAATACTATAAAAGTTTTTGGTTCAATGTTTAGTATAAGTTCTGCTAGTTCCAAACCACTAAAATTTGGCATAGAAATATCTAAAAATGCTACATCAAACTTTGTTTTTGATAACTCTTTTATAGCTTCAAGTGGATTATTAAACTCAAATATATCAAAAATATTATTCTCATTTAAAACTCTTTTCAATCTTGATAATGCCAATTTTTCATCATCAACTATTAGTGCTTTCACTATTTATCCTTTAAAATTATAGAAAAAATCATAAATTTTCCATCTGTATTAAATTTTAATTCTCCAATATTCAATAAACTTAACCTATTTTTTAAGTTATTCAAACCTGTTTTAAACTCAATATTTTCACTTATTTTTCCATCATTTAAAACTTTTATATAATTATTTTCAAATTTTATATGAATATTTAAAATATCTCCTAAATAACCATGTTTTATACTATTTTCAACCAAAAGTTGTATTGAGAATTTTGGTATTTTAAAAGATTTAAACTCCTCATAATCATCTATATTCAAAATTATTTTATTGTCAAATCTTATATTTTCAATACTTACATAAGTTTGAACCATAAAAATCTCACTTTCAAGAGTGATTAAACTCTCTTTATTTATAGCATTTCTTAAAAATTTAGATAGCTGTAAAACTGCATTTTCTGCTTTTATTTTATCTATATAAATAAGCTCTGATACAGAATTTAGAGCATTAAATAAAAAGTGTGGATTTAGTTCATTTTCGAGTGATTTTAGTTTTGTGTCCAATATCTCTTTTTCAATTTCAATATTTTTATTTTTTAATGATACAAATTTATGTAAAATCAAAGCTATCAATAAAGTCAAAAATCCAATAACAACTGCGATATTAAGCCAAAAAGTTTTTATCAATAGTATTAGTTCAAAATCTACATCAAAAAATATAAAAAAACTTAAACAAAATCCAAAAAATCCAGATAAAAAAGAGAAAAATAGACTAAAAAAATACCAATATTTTTTATCTATTTCGGGAAGAAAATATCTATTTGAAATACTTATCAAAAAAACAGCAAAAATAGTTATGAAAAATGCAGTGCAAATACTAAAAATAACAGTAAAAATATTTTGTAATTTTTCATTTAAAAAATATAAAATCAAAGATTGAAAAAAGCCAAAAAAAGCTCCAATTACAATAATATTTAACCAATCTTTAAAAGATATTTGAAGTTCATTTTTTAACATCTTTAACCTTTTTTCTAATATTATCTAAATTAGGTTTGAGTTTAAGACTTTTACTCCCAAAGCAACTCCAGACCAACCTTGACCAGCAAAAACACTATCACCTATATTGTATAGATTTTTAAAAGGTGTTGTACAGCTTGGAATTTTTAAAATATTATTCAAATTTAAAGGAGATGAACCACAATTAAATCTATTTATATATCTTTTAAAAGTTTTACTTGTAGCACAAAACTCTATTTTTATATCATCTTTTTTTATATTTTGAAAATTTCTTAAAAACTCTTCTAAAATATAATTTTTTGTAAACTCTTTTTTATTTTCATACTCAATTTTTGACATTTCACTCCAAACTATTGCTTTGCTATGACAAGATATTGTAACAGAATAACCATTTTGCGACAATTTTTTATCATCTTTACTACTAAATGATACAAAAAAGCTTTTTGATACAGTATTTGGAATAATATCTTTTAAAATTATTTGGTAATGGTTTAAAAAATCTTCTTTTGAGTCTATTTTAAGATAGATTACAAAAGCACTTTGATCATAAAAACTAAATTTTTTATAGTAGTTTTTTATATCTTCATCTAAAAAAATATTGCTACATTCAAAAACAGGTATATTTAACACAACTTTTGAAGCTATATATTCATCTTTTAAAGAGATTAATCTATATGAATTTTTCTCTTTTTTTATAAATTTTATCTCTTCATTTCTTTTAAGATTTATATCTTTTAGCATATCATCAAAAAGTTTTCCCATTCCACCATTTGGATAAAAGACCTTATGAAATGGGTAAGATAAAGCAATAGCGAAAGATAAAAGTGGAATATTTTTTGAAGTAGATTGTAGAGTAATTTGAAGTTGTGCATCTATAAAATCCTCATACTCTTTTGAAATATCACCCAAAATATCCTTAATAAAACTATTTGCTGTTTTAAACATCAAAAATTTATACTCTTTAAAAAGAGTTTCGATAGTTTTTAAGGTTTTAAAATATGAATTTAAACTATGTTTTGCGAAATATATATCTTTTAAGCCCCAAAATCTTTCATCAATATCTTTTAAAGTTTGCCAAAAATATCTATTATTTTTATGATAAAAAACACTATTTAAACTATCCAAAAAATCTTCAAAATCTCTTTTCCTATCTATTGTTTTACCATTTATAATTGTTCTATATGCACAAGAACTCTCTTTTATATCAGGGATGAAACCTACACTATCAAATATATCTTTTATTATATTATTATCTTCATATCCCACAAAAGTTGTGGCTGCTGTATTGAAATAGTTTCCAAATCTCTTAAAAGTTGATGC
Organism: Aliarcobacter vitoriensis; assembly: GCF_003316695.1. Taxonomy (GTDB): domain Bacteria; phylum Campylobacterota; class Campylobacteria; order Campylobacterales; family Arcobacteraceae; genus Aliarcobacter; species Aliarcobacter vitoriensis. The sequence continues at coordinate 22,599 of NZ_PDKB01000015.1, read as the reverse complement.
TGTTCCACCCAAATTTTTATCTTTTTCAAACAACACAAGATTTTTATCTTTATTCATCAAGGATATTAAACTTCCACCAATTCCACTTCCAATAACTGCTAAATCAAAATTGTTCACTTAAAAGCTCCCAAATCACTTCTAAGAGCAAGTTTTGATGGATATGGATTTAGAAATTTCTGATTTTTTAAATAAGATATATCAAACCTATTTATATAAATATTAAATATTTTTATTACACTTATCAAAGGAATTACTCTATTTTTAAAATCAAATAAACTCTCTAAAATATCTGCTTTTTCCTCTTTTGTGATATGTTTTTTAAAGTATCCAAAAATATGAAGTAAGATATTAAAAGTTTTATTTAAACTAGATTTTATAGCTATTGCTTTTAAAAACTCTTTTTCATACTCAAAGTAAAGTTCTTCTATATTTTTCATTTGCTGATTTGCTACTAATTTTCCTAAAATTTTATAAGAGTTTTGAGATTTTGAATATATTAAATATTTGTATGAAGTATGAAAATCTATTAAATTTGATATTTTTTTCTCAAGCTTAAAAAAATCTTTCAAATCACCATAAGAGTAAACTTGCATCAAAAAGTTTTCTCTAAGCCAAGCATCATTTAATCTTCCCTCTTCTTCAATAGGAAGATAAGGCATCTTCTCTTTTAGCTTTTTTGCAAAAACACCAACACCATTTTTAATGCTTGTGGAATTGAAAGGTTTATAAATTTTTACTCTCTCCATTCCACAAGATGGAGAAGATGATTTTAAAATAAACCCACACAAATCATCTTTTTGTGCCTTTAAAACCATCTTTTCACAAACTTCTTCAAGTATACTTGTAACATCTTTTTGTTCTTTTGTAGATGTAACTATTTTTATTTTATCATCAATCAAAACTTGCCTAATTGCATCTCTTGGAGCTTTCCAAATAGAGTTTTCAGGACAATAAGGCAAAAGTTCAAAATAGTTTTTTAAATGAGTAAATACAAAATCATCTTTTGCAGCATGCCCATCATATCTACACATATTTCCCAATAAACAAGATGAAACTCCCAAAATCATAATAAAACCTTTTTTATTTGATTTTACAATTTAAAAAGATTATTTTGTATCTATTTTATGTTATCTTATATAAGTTATTTAATACTTTAAATAACCAAAGTAAATTTTTGAGTATTCTCTTTAGTAATACTCCACAATTTCAATTCTAGTCTTTCAATAGAATCAATATCCAAATGATTTGTAGGTTCATCAAGTAATATAACATCAATTTCTTGATATAAAGCAATTGCTATTTGTACTCTTTTTTTCTCACCATAACTTAAAGTTTCCCATCTATAAAACCACTCATCTTGGATATGAAGTAACTCTTTTAATCTAAAAGTTTTACTATTGAAAGTATAGATAAACTCTTCAAAACCATCAGGAGTTTTATCGAGATTTTGTTCGCAATAATAGACCAAATCATTTCCAACTATATTTCCAGTTTCTGGTTTGATTTTTTTTGTAATAAGTTTTAAAAGTGTTGTTTTTCCTGATCCATTATTTCCAACTATACAATTCCAAGAAAAAGGTTCAAAACTGAGATTTAAATTTGTAAAAATATCTGTATCTTGATATTTAAATGTAAGATTGTTTATTTGTAAATGTTGCATAAAATTCCTTGATTTTTGCCGTTTGAGTATCAAGGATAATTGTAATTTTTAGATTTTATCCTTGAATTAAAATAAAATATTCATTGTTTTTTCCTTTTAAATTTTATTTATTATATAGTTTTTTTCAACTATTTTTGCTTGTAAATCCTAAAATATAACCATTTATATCTTTTATATAAAACTCTTTTTTACCATACCAAGTAGTTTCGATTTCTTTATAAATAGTTACTTTGTCTTTTACTTTTAAATATAATTCATCTACCTCTTCAACTTCAATATACATAGTCAAAGAAGCTCCAATATTTTCAAAAAAGTTTCCTATATCTTCTTTTAAACTTTCTATACTTTGAAGCATTAAAGAAACATTATCTTTCTGTATCATAGCCCAAACATAGTTTAACTCTTCTTTGATTTGTGTATCAAAAATCGTTTTTGATTCATCAACTAGCATTTGTACCTCAAAATCAAAGTTTTCTTGATAAGATTTTATAGTTTCTTTTATATCTTTAACCGCTAGATTTAATGTCATTGCTTTCATTTTATTTATTCTCTTTCGCAAAAAGAATAGCATTAGAAACAGACTTTTTAGCTTGTGGAGAGTTTTTCCAACAACTACTTCCTAAAATATCTGAAACTATATCTGTTATCTCTTCTACACTACTATTTGAAAGCTTTTCTAAAGAGTCAATTCCTATTTGCTCAAATCTTTTTATAACAGTTTCACCTACAAACTTTACTTTTAAAAGTTCTGCTTTTTCTTCTTTTGAAAATGCCATATCTTATCCTTTTATTTAATTCATTTTTCCATACTAAAATTCACTAACTCAATATTTTCTTTTAGCACTAAATTTTTTCTAACTTCTTTAAATCCAAATTCTTCAAAAAATGGTTTTGCAGTGATACTTACATCAGCTTTAATTTTATCTATATTTTCTTCTTTTAATATTTTAAATACATGATTTAAAAGTAGTTTCCCTATGCCACAATTTTGATATTTAAAATGAACATAAAAACAATCAATATATCCATCATAATACTCACAAAATCCAACAACTTCATCTTCTAAAATGCAAATATATGGTTTTGATTTTTCAAATCTTTTTTCCCAAATTTCTAAATCATAATTTTGATTTGCCCAAGCATTTAACTGCTCTTTTGTGTAATCTTTTTTATTTATATAATGAACTGTATTTGTAAATAACTCAACTATTTGTTTTAAATATTTTTTATCATAATCAACTATTAAAAATGAAACATCAGGAAAAACATCTATCATTTCATCATAAGTTTTATTTTTTTTCAAAGCTTCAATCACAACATCTAAAGGTTTTGAATAAATATTTGGTAAATCAAACTCATCTTTTTCTAGTTTAAAAGCAAGTTGTTCCAAAGGTGGAGTAAACTGCGCATTTACACCTTTTTTATTTCCTCTTGCATCAACTTTATACCAGCCAAACTCTTTTAGATAAATTGCATTTAATCCATGTAAACAATAAATATCTTTTTTATATTCACTACAAGATAATCTTTGATAACAAAATCCCGTAGGAATACCATTTGCTCTTAAAAGTGCAGCCAAAAGATGAGATTTTGCATAACACCAACCAGTTTTGTATTTTAAAACATCACTTGCTTTATAAGTTGTAATTTCATCTTTAAAATCACCACTATGATGGATATTATCTCGTACATACAAAAAACAATTTTTTGCTATTTCTTCATCACTTTTACAATCTTTTGCCAACTCTTGTGCGAGACTAAAAACCTCTTCATTTTTAAAGTCAATTATTTGCGTCTCTTCTAAAAACTCTTTCATTTTAAACTCTCAAACTCTTTCAACTCTATTTTTAAGTTTTTCATTCATAGCTTCAAAACCTTTTTTAGTATTCGAAATCATTTTCCCAAAAAATGGTATTAAAATTCCACAAAACTTTTCACCTTGGATAAATGTAGAAGTTCCATCACTATTTTCTTTTATTAAAAAATAGTGTTCACCATCAAATATTCCACTAAATATAAATTTTCCAAGCCATCTTAGTTCTTTGTTTTCTTCACATTTTAAAATAGTTGGTTTAAAAATCATAGTTTTTTCATCTATTTTTACTACAATTTTTAGAGTCCTATTTTCACCTAACTCTCCACTAGCATCGATAATAGATGGATTCCAATTTTTATATTCATCAAAATTTATAAGCTCTTGCCATATTTTATCAGCTTTTGAATTTATTTTTATAGATGTTTCTATCTCATTTTTAAACATTTTATTTCCTTGTATTTTATATATTATTTAATAATTTATCAATTTTTTTATTTGACTCAATAATCTTTTCTAAACTTATATTTTCACTCAAAATTTCACTATAAACAGTATCGACAATCTCTTTTAAAGTTACTGGTTTTGCTAGTTGATTTGCAAAAAGTAGTAAATTCACACCACTATTTATAGACAATCTCAAAGTAGTTTTTAAGTCATAATGTTTGCTTATAGCACTCATTTGCAAATCATCAGTTATCAAAACCCCATCATATTTTAGTTGTTCTCTTAAAAGTTTTGTATTTACATTGTATGACAAAGTTGCAGGATAATTTTTATCTAAGTTTTCATTAAAAACATGAGCTGTCATTATCATATCTACTTTGTTATTGTTAATAAAATATTTATATGGTTCAAGCTCTTTTTTAGTCCAAGTTTTTGTAATATCAACAAAACCTAAGTGTGAATCAGCCAAAGATGAACCATGTCCAGGGAAATGTTTTAATACTGAAATTACATTTTGTTTTTTTAGTTCATCTACAAAAATAGAAGCATATTTTGTAACCTCACTTGAACTTTCTCCAAAGCTTCTTCCACGTGTAACAATAACTTTATTATTTTTATTTAAAGCCAAATCAACAACAGGTGCAAAATCAACATTTATACCAACATCTTTTAAATCTTTTGCCATTGCTTGATAACTATTTTTAGCAAACTCTTCAGCTTTTTGTGCAATTTCACTAGCTTTTAAAGTATTTACAAACCCCATATCTGTTTTAAGTCGCTGTACTACTCCGCCTTCTTGATCAATAGATATAAGTAACTTCTGTTTTGATATAGCTTGTAAATCTTGATTTAGTTTCTTTAGTTGTTCTTTATTTCGTATATTTTTAACTTTATTCTTATCATTTGGATCTTTATCAAACAATATAACTCCACCTAGTCCAGCTTCAATATCTTTGTAAATCTGACTATTTTTACTTACATTTTCACCATTAAATCCCAAAATAACCATTTTTGCTATCATTCTTTCAATATCAGGTTTTGAATAACCTTGTGCAAAACTTGACATTACAAACAATATCAATAATATAAAAATTCTCATTTTTTCTCCTATTTAACCCAATTTTTATAGCTTGTAAATGATGGGAATTGATGTTTAAACTCTTCTATTTCAAAAGAGTAGCTATAATTATCCATATACTCACAAAGTAAATCGTAACTCTTTTTTAGTTCTGTAAATTTTTCATGACTTCCATCACTCATATCTGGATGATATTTTTTTGATAATTTCAAATATTTACTTTTCAAATCTTTTTTTGACATTCTTGTCAAAATACCAAACATATCAACAGCTTTTTCAAACTCACTATAATCCACAAAAATCCTTTATTTCATAAATATTCAATTAATTTTCTTTTTGTATAATACCCAAATTTATTTAAAGGCAATTTTTATGGATTTTTTAGCTTCAGTTATAAGACTAGCAATATTTTTTGGAATTTTATACTTAATATTTACAAATTTTGGAACGTTTTTGATGATTATAGGTGGAATTATATTGGTAATTGCACTATTAATTTACTATATAAAAAAACAATTACTAAAAAAAGCTCAACAATATCAATTTAGATTTGATAGTTCATCTTTTTCAAACCAAGGTTTTAACTACAATGAATTTAAAAATTTTGACTATAATAGCTTCAATAATAGTAATTTTCAAGGGAATTTTTATACACAAAATTCAAAATTAGATGAAGCAAAAGATTTTTTTGGTTTTTCTTCAACTCCTACAAAAGAAGAAGTAAAAAAAAGATATAAAGAGTTAGCAAAAAAATATCATCCAGATTTGAATGGTGGAGATGATGAAAAGATGAAAAAACTAAATGAATATAGAGATATTTTGATGAGTATTGTAGAGAGAGTTTAAAATCCACTCTCTCTAATTATTACTGAAATTGCTTTTTTAAATATTTTTGATATAAAACTAGAATATTCACCAGAAGTCACTAAAATACCAACTTTTCTATTTTTTAAGTTTAGTAGAGCTTTATCTCCTAAATCAACAGTTATTTTATAGTAAGCTTGTTCTGTTTTTATCCCTTTATTTTTATCTTGTCTTGTTGCTATTTCTCCACCAAAATCTGAAGATAATTCTATAAATTCTAAATAAGGAATAGAGATTTTTGAAATTGTTGTTATATTTGAATGAATATCTTTTATATCTCCTGAACTAAAAATAAATTTACTTTTAGTTTTATCTTTTAATAATTTAAAATCATTTTCATTACAAAAGCCAACTATTCTATAATCTAAGTTATCATATAAAGTAAAAATTGGTTCTTTTTTACTTATCCATTGATTTTGTTTAAAAGTATCATTAAAATATATTTTTCCGTCAAAATTAGCCCTTACTTCAAACTTTTTTATAATTTTTTCTAAGCCCTCTTGTTCATTAAATTTTTTTTGTAAATTTTCTTCTAAAATAAATCTTTTATCTAGATTTTCTTTGAAACCTGCTTGTTTATCTACTTCAAGTTTTATTTGTTGTATTTCTTTTTGAAGTAAAGAGAGTTTAAAATCAATTTCAGGGGATTTTATGATAAGTAATAATTGTCCTTTTTTTACACTATCTCCATTTGTAAAATAAATATCTTTTATAAAACCATCTTCACTTGAATAAAACTCAAAATAATTTTTTGATTCTATTATTGCTGGCATTTTTATAGTACTATTCCATGGAATAAATATCAAAAGTAAAAAAAACAAAAATAAACCTAAAGAGATTTTATTTCTTCTATTAAATTTTAATTGAGCTTTTTTACTCCACCAAATTTTTAATTCTTTATAAACTGGTAATAAAATAAACCAAATAATTTCGACTAAAAATAATATTATTCCTAAAACTTTAAAAGCAAAATAGTAAACTAAAACAGCAATTCCTAAAAATAAGAAAAATCTATAAATCCAAGTTCCAACAGCATAAATTATAAAAAATCTCTCTTTTTGTTTTGTTAAAGTTTCAGGTTTTATTTCATCCAAACCTAAAATATTTTTTCTTATAAACCATCTAGCCATTGCAAAAGAACGAGGTTGTAGATTTTTAGTATCAGTTATATCTGAAAGTGCATAATATCCATCAAATCGTAAGAATGGACTAATATTTATAAGAAGTGAACTAATCCAACTTGTTGTTGCTATTATAAATAATATACTTTTTAAAATTCCAGTAGGAGCAAAAGACCATAGAAATGTAGCAATCAATGCTAGATAAATTTCTACTTTCATCCCTGCAACTACTATTTTTAATCTTTGATATTTTGATTTTAATTTCCATGCATTAGTTGTATCAGTATATAAAACAGGAAATAAAACTAAAAAAGCAACTCCCATTGTTGGAACTTTACAACCATATCTTTTTGCTGTAAAAGCATGTCCTAATTCATGAAAACTTTTAACAAAAACTAAAGATAAAAAATAATATAAAAATCCCTCTTTTGAAAATAAATACATAAAAGTTGAACTAAAATTTTCCCAATCTCTTAAAACAAAAATAATTCCTATAAAGCCTAAAATCAAAACTATATTTTGCCAAAGATTAGAATATAAAAAATCAACTTTTGTTTTATTTTTTTCAAGCCAAGCATCTGGTTTTAGTAAAGGAATCCTTATAAAAAGATAGTTATGAATCAACCACTTAAAAATATTTTGTTTTGACTGTTTTTGAATATTTATCATTCTATTTGTATATTTCAAATCATCACAAATTATTAGGTTATTATTAATTAAAAAATCAATAAAAGTTAGCAAAGATTCTTTATCAATTTCATATTCTTTATTTTTTAAAATCTCTAAAAACTCTTCAACTTCAATACTACTTTGCCAATTTGAAATTAGTTCAAAAGCATCAATACCAATATCAAAATATTTATTTAAAATAGGGTCAAATAAAAGCCATTTTTTTGAACCATCTTCAGAAACTGAAGTTTCTAGTAGATTTAAATCATCTCTAATTTTTGGTAAAAATATTTGTTGTTCTTCAAGCATTACCAACCTATCCATTGTCTTAGACTTGTTATTGGTTTTCTAAACAAATAGAAAAATAAAGATACTTTTTTTGAATAAATTTTTGCTGTTCCTCTAAGACCAATTGAAGGAACATAGCCATTTTCTTCTATATCATCAAAATTTGCAACTATTTTATAAGATAAGATATTTTGTTCAGTTAATTCAGGTTTATAAGAGATATATTTTACTTTTGCACTCCACGAGTTTATTGGATCGTTATCAAAAAATGCTTTTATTATTGCATTTTCTTCTAAAAAAATAGCATCACTAACAGGAAGCATAATCTTTAATTCTATATTATTTGCATTTGCTATTAAAAAAATTCTTTCACCCATTTGTACTGGTTTTCCTTTCCAATCATTTGGATTATTAATAATTGCTATACCAGTTTCTTTTGAATAAATTTTTGTTTTATCTAATTGCTCTTTAGCATAAGATAGTTCTGCCTCTTTTAATTTTACTTGATTTTCAAGTTGAGATATTTGACTTTTTTGTTTTGGGTCTAAAAAACTACTTTGCTTAGTAGAAAAAAGTTCTGCATTTGTTACATCTAAAGTTCTTTTTGCAACTAGATAATTATTTGTAAAATCTACATCATCAAACTGAACTAGAAGTTGATTTTTTTCTATTTTATCATTTGGAAAAACTTTAACTTCTTCAATTACAGCATTTAAAGGTGAAGACACAACATAAGGATTTTTTGCATCAACTTCAAAGGGAGCTAAAACAGACAATCTCACAGGTAAGAACATAAAAAGTATTAAAAAAGCTACAGATATTCTAAAATATTTGCTTTTAAGTGACAATTTTTTTAAAGATTGAAAAAAGCCACAACTTCTCATAGCAAATAAAAAATAAGATATTGATGAAGAGATATGTTTTAACATTAGAAGTTCATTTTCTTGCCATTTTTCTTCTTTAAATAAAAGAAAAATATATTCACTTTCTTTTTGTTTTAAAGGTATATAAACTATATTTGAAGGTGTGAATTCAGGCATTAAATTAAGATTTATCTCTTTTAAATCATCTTTAACCTCAACAATAAATATATCTTTTGATTTTTCTTTTTGGTTTAAATCTACAACTACATCTTCTACCCATTGAATATAAGGAGAAGTTGAATCAATAACTGAAATATCAGATACTGCTACAACTTTATATTTTCCTTTTAAATCAATAGTTAATAAAACTCCTTGAGAATAATTTACAATACCTCTTACACCATTTACTATTTGAAAATATAGCTCTTTTATATTTTCACAGTTTCTACAATTATGTTCTAATTGTAGAAGTTTTGATATATTTGATTCCAAATTTTACTCTATGCTTTAAGCAAATAATTTCATAAGATAAGTTCCATAACTATCTAATTTCTGATTTTCAAAAGCAATTTGTTCTTGTAATCCTATAAATTCTTTAGCTTCTGCTTGATTTTTATTTTTTAACTCTTTTAAATCAAGTTTTAAATTTAAAACTCTTGTTGTTCCATCTGAATTTATAGCTTTAATAGTTATTTTTAACTCTTCTAAATCTTCTGGAATTGAACCTGTAATATTTCCTGTTTTTGGATCAAAATACAACCCAGCAGGAAGAGGACTTCCATCTATTTGAGTTACAACAAAATTTTGAGATAAACTTGTATCAATAACTTTAATTTCAATATAGTTATCTTTTATACTAATATCTTCAATCGTAATTCCAACAATAGAAAAAGAATCTTGATTTTCTTGAACAAAACTAACTTGACCATTAGCTAATACATTTAGATCTATATTAGCTTGAAGAACTCCTTTTTCATCATTTTTTCCATTTGATTGTGAATTTGTATTTTGGTTAGTTTGTTCAGATAAACTATCTTTTTTACTATTTTGGCTATTATTATTTTGTGAAGAGTTATCTTCTGATGATAATGCATTATTTTCAAAAGAAGAATTATTGCTTAAAAAAGAACCATCACTATTAAATGTTCCTGTATTTAAAAATCCAACTCCTATATTAGAAATAATCCCAGAATTATTCCCATTACCAAAATTTAATACACCTAAATCACTATTTGATAAACTATTACTATTTATATAATTATTTAATCCATTACCATTTAATGAATCATTAGATAAACTATCACTATTATTTAATCCATTACTTGAATTATTATTAATAATATTGTTCATATTATTGATATTGTCAGATATATTATTATTTATATCATTGATATTACTATTACTTCCACTAGAATTTCCATTATCACTATTTTGAGGAGGTGCAACAACTAACATATTATATGTTCTTGTTATACTTACACCTTGAGAATCTGTCGCTTTAATAGTAATTACAAAAGTCCCCGATTGAGAAACTCTTCCAGAAATAACTCCAGTATTTGGATCTATACTCAATCCTTGTGGTAAATTACTAGCTTCAAATTTGAGAGTATCTGTTATATCTTTATCATTAAATAATTTTGAAATATCTTTTGAATATGTATCTCCAAAAGAGATTTTAGTATCTATATTTTCTGAAGAAACTGTTGGAGCATCATTTATTCCTGCAATTGTTACTGAGAAATTAGAAACTGTTGTTAGTCCTTGAGCATTAGTCACTTTTATAGGAATTATTATAGTATCTGTTTCTCCTTCTCCTATATAATTATAACTTGAAGAATCAAAACTATATGAACCATCACTATTTAATATAAATCCTTTAGGAACTTCTCCATCTACACTAAAAGTAACAGAGCCACCATCAACATTACTTGCTGGTAAAACTCCTGTTATTTTAGCATTTGCGTCTATATTAGTAATTTGTTCAGTAAATGTTGGTACATCATTTACAGCATTTATTGTTATATTTATAACTTTTGTATTTTCTAAAATATTTCCCTCACCAATATTTCCTTTATCATTTAATTTGATAGTCAGACTATCACTTCCATTATAATCTTGATTTGGAGTATATTTTAAACCATTAATAGCATTTTGTAGATTTGATAAACTTCCTTGAATTTTAACTATTGATGAGTTATTTGAACCTTCTAAAATAGTTAATCCATTCATTTTAGATAATTCTAATTTACCATTATTTACTTTTAATGTTAATTCTAAAATTTGTGTATTATCAATAACATCTAAATCTGCTAAAGTTATTGTATTACTATTTTTAAATATTATCGAATTATCTTCATTTATTTTAATACTATTATTTATAACTGCAATTGTAGGATTATCATTAACAGGAGCCACAAATATAGCAATTCGTGCTATATTACTTACTTCGTTATCATTTGAAGTAAATTTATAAAGGAAAGTTTCAACTCCATACCAATTTTCATTTGGAATAAATGTAAATTTAGCAAAATCAGCATCATCACTTCTATTTTTACCCTCATTTAACATAAGTTTACCGTTAGTTAATTGATAACCTATAGTTTTTCCATTTCCATCTTTAATTTCTACAGTAGAACTAAAAGCTACCAAACTTCCAGCTGTTGTTATATTTCCATTCGAATCAGTTATATCAGGTGTTCCTGTACCAAAGATATAAGTTCCACCACTATTATTTATATCTGTAACTAAATCATTTATATTTATAATTGAACTATTATCTTCTTTTCCAATTACATTATCACTATAAATATTTGGAATTGCTGGCATTACCAAAACTAACTTTTGAGAGGTTGAAACACCACCTAAATCATCTATTGCAGTAACTTTTAAATAATTTGCTCCCGGAGTTATAAAATCATTTCCATATCCAGCTATATAAGTTACACTATTTATAGCATTTAAAGTAGCATTTATTTCATCTACTGTTCCTGTAATTGTAACTATATTTGAACCATTTCCACTGATTTGTGAAGCATCAACACCATTTAAAATAGAATCACTCACAGTAATTGTTCCATAATTAGTAGCTTCAATTTTTACTGTTAATGTACCTCCATCTAAATCTACTACACTTAAAATGTTTCCTAAAGATAACGTTCCATTATCATTTTGTCCTATAATTTTTTCAACTATAAATGTATTTTCACCTAAATTTATAGTTGGCAAATCATTAATAGATTCTAAATTGATATTAGCTGTTTTAATACTGTATCTTGAAGCTGTTTCTCCACCATTTCCACCGTCATTTACTTTAATTTCAACTGCTCTTGAATTGTCATTAAAATTATCAGATGGATTATTAAATGTTATTGCTCTAGCCAATGCTTGAACTTCAGAAGAGTAAGCATTTTCATTTAGATAAATTCTTAACTCTTTTCCAGCTTGACCATTTAAAATAGAGTCTATTGTACCTATTATTTTATTTCCATATTTTACATTTGTACCATCGACTGAAATACCTCCAATAGAAGCTATTGATAAACTATCTAAATTATCTTTATTTGTAGTTATATTAAATGATAAATATCCATCATCATAGCTTGTACCTTCTAAATCAGTTATAGTAATATTTGGGTCAATTTGTACTGCTGAGCCATTTTCTACAAAAGTTTGAGGATTTTCAACTCCTCCTAATAATGGTGCATCATTAACTGACTCTATTTCAATAACTAAATTTTTAGTATCAATAGAACCTTTACCATCACTTACATTAAATAAAAATATTTCAGAGGCATTTGTTGATAATGAATTTATAGCATTTGCATTTGGTGTATATGTATATACTCCTGTTTTTGAATTAAGAGTAAGTGTTCCATATGTTCCTACTTTAGTGACTATTAAACCAGATAATGTTCCACCATTTATACCATAAATAAAATCAGTGTTACTATCTATATCAGTTGCACTTAATTTTGCAGTTGTTGGAGTAAATATATCATTTCCATCTGTATCTGTATAGTAAATTGTAGCTACAGAATTTAAAGAAACTGGATCATTTATCCCTACAATATCAATAGTTATAGTTTTTTCAGCAATTCCATTTCTTGAATCTACTACTTTTATAGTATATGTTAGAGTTAAAGTTTCACCTTTTGGTAAATATTTAAAATACTCATTTCCTGAGTTAAATGTCCAATTAATTTTTTCATTTTGAACACTAAGAGAAAGCATATTTAATAAACTACTATTATTTGCTAACAATCCTGTTGTCATTCCAGAAGCTACTACATTTACAGTTGAAGGAGTAAAAGAGGTACCTGTCAAATTATCTGTTATATCTGGATCCGTTATACTTAAAGTTCCACTAGATGTAAGAGAAGAATTTGATTCAACCAAACTTTTTGCATCTGAATCTCCTGTTTCAACAGTTATAGTTGGAGCATCATTTGTTCCATCAATTAAAATAGTTACCGTTGTAGTCGCAGTTGCACCTTGATTATCTGTTGCAGTTAAAGTATAAACTAAACTAAGAGTTTGTCCTGCACCTAAGAAGTTAAATGTATAATCACTTCCTGAATTAAATTCCCAAGAAACTGTTCCTGTCGTATCACCACTACTTATAACTGGATTTGAGTTGATACTTAACATATCTTTTAATATATCATTTGTATAGTTTACTGGTATTACTAAACCATTAGGAGGAGTTACAACAACAGAAGTTATATCAACATTAACTTCATCAGTAAGATCTAAATCTGTTATAGTATAGTCACTACTTAAAACTAAAGAAGTACTACTTTCTTGAAGATTCCTTGATGTTTCACTTTCTAAACTTGAAGTAATATCAGATAATTCAGATACAGCACCAGCTGCATAATACCAATCAAACATTACTGTTTTACCAGCTTCAACATTATTCAAATTAGTAAACATAGCGTATCCACCATCATCATAAGTTTGATTTATTACTGAATTTAATGGATCAATTCCTGGTGAATATTGATTTGATGTACTCCATCCATATCCTGGAGCAATAACTGTATTTACATTTGAATTAGTTGAATAAAATAATACTGCTGTTGCATTTGCTCCTGTTCCCGTATAAACTTTGATAGCTTTTGCTTGTTCACTTTGATTTGAAATCATTGTAAATTCACCATCTACAATATTACCTTTTTGTTTAGCAGGACTATCAGTTCCTGCCACATAATCATCTCTTGTACCAACCCAAAATCTCAAGTTTTCAGTTGAAGTAGTACCAATATTTTTTATATATGTATTTGCTTTAACAAATTTTGAATCAGCATTTAAAGTATATACATTTGTAACTTCTAATCTTGCTGTTCCAACATTTATTTCACCCGTCCAAACAATAGTTCCTGTACCTGTTACAGAGTTAAATCCAGAATTATCCACTCTTGTATTTATAAAAGTTGGAGTAAGATTTACTGTACCTTCAAGATTCCAATCAATATCTGTTTTACTACTTCCTGAATTATAATCTGCAGCAATTGCCATATTTAGTTGATAAGAACTAAATGTTAATTTATACCAAGTCCCATCTTTATAATACCAAGGTTGTTCAAGCATACCTGTACTTGCATTTACTGAATCTATTGAACCATTTCCAAATCTAAGTGAACCATTATTAAATACCTCAACTCCTGCATTAGGACTTGTTGAACCTGCTATTGGAGCTTCTATTGTAGGGTTTGTTGTTTCTATTGTTCCAAATACAGGAGCATCATTTGTTCCAGTAATTGTAAAGTTTATAGTCCTACTTGCAGTTGTACCAGCTGTATCAGTTGCAGTTACAGTATAACTAAATGTGATTGTTTCACCTTGTGCTAAAAAGTTTAAATCAATATTTCTACTATCATAAGTCCAAGTTCCATTTCCCAATTGAGTAGTACCATTATTTGTTATTGAAGTAGTAAAGTTATTTATTAAAGCTGTTGCAACTGCTGAATCAAGAGTTCCACCACTCCAAACAACACTACTTGGTGTTGTTGATATAGTTACATTATTATCTAAATCAGTAAAAGTTATAGTTCCTGTTTTTAAAGCTAAGTTTTGAGAGTTTAAATCTGTTGTTTCTGTAAATTCATTAGTAGTATTTGTTACTGTAATTGTAGGAGTATCATTTACTCCTGTAACATTTATAGTAGAAGTATCAACAACACTACTTAAACTTCCATCATTTATAACCCAAGAAATTGTTCTAGCAGTTTGAGTTAAACTCAAAGCTTCACTTGTTGAATCATAAGTTATACTTCTTAAAGCATTTTGCCATTGTTCTAAAGTTGCAGTTTTTCCAGATGAAGTTAGTGTTAAAACTCCAGTTGAACTATTAAAAGAAGCTGTTATATTACCCATCGTTGAACTGTTATTTGTGAAGTTTAATCTATCTCCAGATATAAGTCCTGAACTTATACTTACTGTTGCACTTAATAATGTGGGATTATCAACATCATTTAAAGTTAAAGTTGGAGATAAAACTACACCATTAGCATTTTCTATATAATTTACTGTATTTGTAGCTTCTATTGTTGGTGCATCATTTATAGCAGTTACAGTAATAGTAAGATTTGCAGTTTGTAAACTATCACCTGCTAATCCACCATATTCAACGATATATCCAGTAATATTACTATTATTCCCTGCAAAATCATTCCATTTAGTATAATTAGTATCGCTACTAGTTCCATAAAAATGTGCATAATCTTCACCATTAGAATCATTTGGTTCACCACTTGCCCAGTTAGTATAACCACTACTTAATAGTGTTCCAGCTTCAGGTCCAGTTACCCATCTCCAAGTGCCTTCAGAAGCTGCATCACTAGCTCCTATCCAACCATTTCCATTTGCTTTAGAACTAATAAGTTGATTTTCCGCTGCACTAGTTATAGTTACTAAATATCCTTTTAAACCATAAAGTGTTTTAGCAGCTGCAGCATTTTTTGCATTTTCCCAAGTAATACCTGAAGCATTTACAAATTCATAATAGTGTCCAGTTACAGTACTAAAAAACTTTCCTGTTTGACTAATTCTATACCCTTGTTCTTCACTACCATCATTTACAGTAATAGTTAAAGCATCTGAACCAGAATAATTTGCATTTGGAGTATATCTTAGAGTATTTAAAGCAGTATTTAATTGAGATTGATTACTTCCAGTTATTTCTAAAGTACTTGTATCAGTACCACTAACAGTTACTCCTGTTGTAGTTGTTAAATTTAAAGTTCCATGTTGTGATACTATTTTAACTGTTAAAGTATCACTTGTATTAGCATCACTTACTTCAAAACCATTAATAGTTATAGTTCCATCTTCATTTACAGTAGTAGCTTCTTTTCCTAAAATATAAGGTACAGAATTAGCTAAAGAGTAATTATAATCTTCAATAACTAAACTTTGTGTTTCTATATTTCCACTACTAACTTCTAGTTCCCAATCACCACCTAAAGCACTACTTCCAGTTATATCATCTGAAGAAGCAACATCAGCTTTAGTTATATTTGCAAGAGTATTTATAAATCCTTGCCCAGTTCCATCACTTGCTACATTACAACCATAAAGTAAAATATCACCATTTTCACTTAAAGAAGATTTCATAGTTTGTAAAACTTCATCAAAGTTATTTAATGTATTTTGATTTAATACATCATTTCCAACTTTTATTTCACCTATATCTCCATGAGATAGGATATGAATTGCATCTATATTTTTTTCATTTTCAAGTATTGAATTTATTTCATCCATAGAACGAACTAAGTAAGTTTCAACACCCTCTCCTATTCCATCAACTAAAGTTTGATAATCTTTAACTGTAATATCCACAAAAGCAACTTCTTTCTTTGTTCTTTCAAAACCTTGAACTGCTTGTGCTTCATGGACACTATTTTCAGCATTATTTTGTGTAACATCATTTGAAGTTTTTGTAGTAGATTTTGATTCAAAGCTACTATTATCAAGAACATCAACAGCAGTTACTACTGCTGCTCCATCAAAAAGGATTCTTTGCTCTAAAGCACTTATTACTGGTTTTTTCATATTTCTTCTTTTCATAATCTACTCCTAAAATTAGTTACTTTCTTGATAAAATTTTGCTGTTGCACTCATTCCGGGAATAATATTCTCATACGGTTGCACCAACTTTGTTCTTACAGTTATAGATTGACTTGTAGGGTCAATAATTGAATCAATTTGTACAACCAAAGCTTTAATAGTTGATTGTGTTTCATCAATACTTAAATCAATTTCCATTCCTTTTTTTAACCAAACAAGCCAAGAAGAAGGTACAACAACTCTAGCTTCAAGATTTTCTAATCCTACTATTTCTAAAAGTTCATCTTGAGGTTTAATACTTTGATGTTTTGATACTTTTTTAGAAGCAACTCTTCCAGAAAAAGGTGCTTTTATTTCACATCTTGAAATATTTATTGAAGCAATATCACTTTCAGCTTTTTGTTTATCAAAATTTTCTTGAGAAATTTGTATTTCAAAAGTTCCAACAGAACCATAAGCATCAAGTTTTTTATTTTTTTCAAGTTCTAATCTTGCTATATTTTTTTCAACTTCAATTTTTCTCTTTTGAGCTTTATAAATAGAGCAATCAAGTCTTATCAAAGTTTCACCTTTTTTAAAAGAGTCACCTTCATATTTTGATAATTCTATGATTTCACCTGCAATTTCACTTGATAATATAGTTTTATCAAGTGAAACAATAACTGCTCTTGCAGTTAAATCTTCATTTGCATATATAGTTGAAAATAACAATATAAAACTGAAAAACTTTTTCATAAAAAACCCTTATATTTATTTAAACTCTATTCTATTTTTTTCTACTAACCAAAAATTATCAATTACTATTGATTTTAGTGTTACACCTTTCTGTACTGCTATTTTTGATATATCATCTGATTTTTTTACAATATAATCTTCACCATTTATAGAAAGTTTCTCACCTTCATAAATTGATATTTTTGATTTATAAAAATTTTTCTTATAAAAGCTATCATCAACTTTAATCTCTTTTTTTACAGGAGTTTCATCTTTTTTTATCTCTTGTTTGATTTCATCTTTTATATCATTTTCTTTTATTTGTGTATCTTCTTTAGCTACAATAAGATTATTAGAAGAATTATCTACTTTTATTTCTTCTTTTTGTAAATCTTTTTTCTCTACTCCTAAAGAAGCAAAAATCCTTCCATAACTATTTTGTACATTTGCATAAGACGATGAATATCTCAAAGTTGCTAAAATATGATTCAATTTTTCTTTAATTAAAATCAATCTACTATTAAGATTTAACTCATTTTGAACTTGTGTTAAGTCAAAAATATCATCAGTAACATCTAAATAATCTTTTGCAAGTAAATACTCTTTTTTAGCTTGATTAAATTTCACTATTGATAAATGAACTTGAGATAATACAGCCATAGAAAGAGCTAATTTTTGCTCTTTTGCTACTTCTACTTGAGTTTTTGCTAATTTATTCATCTCATTAGCCTTAAATACATTTAGTAAATTCCATGAAACATTTGCACCATAAGAATACCAATCATTATTCAATAAGTAGTCACTATTTTCATAAGATAATGATGTACTTAAATTTATACCTGGTAACATTTTAAGTTTTGCAGCAGTAATCTCTTTTTGCGAAATTCTCTCTTGGTATCTACTTTCAAGAAGTTCAGGTCTATTTTCTAAAGCTATTTTTTCCATTTCATCAAGATTCATATTAAACTGTGGAATCTCATAATTTTCTTCAACTTTATCTGCTAGTTCAAATTCAATTCCTGGTTTTAATCCCATTAATTCTGCTAATTCAATTTTTGCAGAAATCAATCCACTTTCTAAAGTATGTAAAGATCTTAAAATATCAAGTAACTCTCTTTGATAAGATAAAGCTTCCATTGGAGATTTTGCCACTCTTTGATTTTGTACTTGTTTAGAATCATTTAAAGCTTGATTTACTTCAGCTAACATAGGTTGAATTCTTTTTAATAAATCTTGTGCTGATACTGCTTGATAGTATGCTCTTCTTATCTCTTGAGTTAAATTATGTTCTACTTTTTTCTCTTTCTCTTTTGCTATTAGTAACTTATCTGCTTGTTGTTGAGCTCTTACATATGATAATCCAAAATCTAAAATATTCCAACTAAAAGTAATATCAGCTGTTGTTCTTTCTTTTTCTTGAGAAACTGCATAAGAAGGATTATTCCCTAAAGGTTGAGGTTTTCCATCAACAAATGAAGTACTTGCACTTGCAGAATAGTTATTTCTTTCTGAATATCCTGCACTTGCAGTAAGACTTGGTAACATATCATAATATACTAAATCCAATTGTTGTTGAGATAATGCAGTTTCTAATACTTTTACTTTTTTTTGTAAATTATATGTTAGTCCTCTTTGTATTGCTTCATCTAGTGAAATAGGTTTAGTCACAGGTAAAACAACTTCATTTAATACACTTAAATCTTTTTCTACTTGTTGTTTTACCTCTTCTTTTAATATTGGTTCAGGCTTTATAGCACACCCCGTAATCACAAAAGAAGTTACAATTGACAACACAATTACCTTTGAAGCTTTTTTTACCATTTTTAATCCTTCTATTTTCTATTTTTTATCTAAAAATTATACAATTACAAAGTCGCTAAAAAGTCGTTGTAGTATTATTTTATAAAAATTTAAAGATATAAAAAATTATTTTTAAAAATTTGTAAAAATATATAATTTATTATATACTTATCAAAAAGTAGAAAAAGGAGTATTTTTGTACATTAATATGACAAAAGTTGCAAATATTATTTTATATATGTTACACAAACAAACAAAAGCTTTAAGTAATAAAAAAATAGAACTTATGCTATTTTTTATGGAATACAATCATTTTAATTTTTGTAACTCTAAAATCATAAATGAAACATTTATAAAAGATAAAAGAGGTGTAAAAGCTTTGGTTCTAAGTGAACTTTTTGAAATCATTTTAAATGAAGAAATTTTAGAAGAAGATGATGATAGAGTATATTTCATACAAGAACTTATGGATTTTTTAGATATTGAGATAGTAGAAAAAGACAATTTTAAAGAGTTAAGATTTGCAAAATTAGATGAGGATTTTGATGAAGGAATATTCTCAAAAGATGAGTTAAGATCTATACATAAAATAGTTCATTTATATAAAGATAATAGTGTTAGAAATATATCAAATGACTGTTTTTCAATAGATAAAGTAAGAATTTGCAAAAATCAAGAAATAATTCTTTGAGTATTTAATTTTGGTAAATCTCCATAAAAATATATAAAATGATTTATAATTTTTCTTTCAAAATCTCTATATTCAAAACTTTTAAAAAATCTAAAATATAAAACATCACCTTTTTCTAATATATTTTTAATCTCTTCTATATGTACATATTTTGTAGTATAAGTTTTAAGTCTTTTTTTTAAATTTTTTGATGACCCAATATAAATTACCTTATTTTTTAAAAATGGATATATAATATCTTTATTTGATGATATTTCATAAACTCCTTGAATATTATTTGACAATAAGGATATGTTTTTTTTATTTAATACTTTTTTACTTGAAAAAAATTTTGAGATTTGTAATACATCTATTTCTCTAATTTTTGGAATTAAATATTTATTTCTAATATCACATACAACTCTTCTTGTTAATTTGATACCATATTTTTCATATAAAATATTAGCTATATCATTATCACTTTTTAGTACACCAAAATTATTATTTATTATGTCTTTTATATAAATTGAATATATAAATCTATTTTTAGGTATTAAATGACTTATTTTATGAATAGATTTGTTGAATAAAAAATATGTATTAGTAAGAATCCTAGACAATATAGATTTATCTAAATATCTATTATATATTTTTTTATAATTATTTATAAATTCTTCTTTACATATTATTTTCATATTAAAAAAGTGATTTGTATCTAAAAAACCTTTTTGTAAATTTAATAAATAATTTATAACATAAAATCTACTTTCATTTACTATATTTATATTTAATAGTTTTAAGTGATTATTATCTTCTAATTTATTCTTGTATTCAAATTTTAATAAAAATAGTTTATAAAAAAGACTTTTGTTATTATCATATTTAAAATATATATTTGATGATAAATTTGTAAAATAGTCTTTTGATAGATATTTAACAACTATCTTTTTCTCTTTACAAGCTTTTTTAAACCATTGTGTATTTAAAACTTCTTCTTTTAAATATTTGATATATTTAAAAAGACTTATATTGTATAGCTTATTTATTATTATATAAAACGAAATATTTCTCATAATTTGTATTATATCTAAATATATATTTTGACATAAAATATTTACTAAATTCAAATGGTTCATTAATTGAAAGATAAGATAAGATAAGATTTAAACAAACTCAAAGTGGGGAATATGGAAAATAAAGAAACTTTAGAAATTTATAACCTAACTATCAAATTACTAGAATGTCTTGAAAAAGAGTATTCAATACATAAATATAATTTCGATGATATATCCAAAAAAATGTTTTATAAAGATAGCATTGAAAAAGTTCATGATGTAAGAATAAGAATAGAAAAAAAAATGATGAAGGATAAAAAAGATGTTAGGAAAATTTAACACAAGAGGGAAACTATTTTTGTTTCCAATACTATTTATATTAATAGTTATATTTTCAGGATTTGTGTATAACTACTTTAGTTCTATAGCAAATGCAAGAAATAATGTTGCAATATCAACAGAAGAATTTATACAGCAAAATTTAAAAGGTAGAATTTCTGTTTATCAGTTTTTAAAAACACCTAGCGAAAATAATATACAAAATGTTGTTAATAACTTTAAAAAGTTGGATGAAGATGTTGTAAAACTAAAATCCATTTTAGTAGATAAAAAGAATATTCAGTTAAGTGAAGAAGTCTTAAAATTATCAAATAATTATATGAAGTTTTTTGATGATTTATCACAACAACGATTAGAAAACTTTAAGGTTGGCAATTTAGAAGAATCATTAGAGATACAAAATAGAATATCTGAAATGGTAAATATAGGTTTAGAATTAGAAAATAAACTTATTGAAATAAATACAAGTGCCGTAGAACTAAGAGAGGAAGCTTATAAAACACTTAATATAGATTTAGTAATTCTTGCTATATTTTCAATAATAACATTTGTAATAATATCAATGTTAATATCAAACTCAATAATAAGATCAATAAATAACTTTAAAGAAGGATTATTGGGATTTTTTGCATACTTAAATAGAGAATCAAATACAACAGAACTTTTAGAAGATAGTTCAAAAGATGAATTTGGACAGATGGCAAAAGTAGTAAATGAGAATATAATAAAAACAAAAGCAGGAATAGAAGAAGATAGAAAATTAATAGATGAAACAATAGCTGTATTAGGTGAATTTGAACAGGGAGATTTGTGCCAAAGATTAAATATAACTGTTTCAAATCCAGCTTTGATGCAATTAAAAGAAGTTTTGAATAATATGGCTTCTAATTTAGAGAATAATATAGATAATGTATTAAAAGTATTAGAACAATACTCAAACTATAATTATTTAAATAAAATTAATGAAAAAGGTTTAAAAGAACATTTATTAAAACTTGCAAGTGGAGTGAATCATCTTGGAGATTCAATAACTCAAATGTTAGTTGAAAATAAATCAAATGGATTAACATTAGATAAAAGTTCAAATGTACTATTAGGAAATGTAGATAAATTGAATTTAAGTTCAAATGAAGCAGCAGCTTCTTTGGAAG
>NZ_PDKB01000014.1 GCF_003316695.1 Aliarcobacter vitoriensis | reverse complement strand
GAAAAGTTAAGTTTCGGGGGGGGGTACGGTATTAGATAGTTTAAATAGTGTACTAAATCCAAATGAATTAAAAGCTATTCAAGAAGATGGTGTAATATATATAATAGAAAAACCAAAATATCAAAACTTTGGTAATACTACTGTCCTAGATGAAATTTCTGTTTCTAGTTCTAATTATAAAAATGGAAGTGCTGAAAATGGATATTTAGTAGAAAATATAACTGGTGTTGGACTTTGGGGTAAAAGAAGTTTACAAGATACACCATATTCTATGAGTGTAATACCTCAAGAACTTATCGAAAATGTACAAGCAAAAGATATGAATCAGATATTTAAAATGAATCCAACTACTCAAGAAACTGGACAATGGCTTACTGGCTTAGGAGATTCTTCATGGGTGACTATTCGTGGATTTCAGACAAATAATCCAATTATAAATGGTATTCCTTATTCTAATGAATATGTAAGTGCTCCAATGATTCAAGATATAGAAAGAGTTGAAATCATCAGTGGAGCAACTGGATTTTTATATGGTGGAGGGAGAGTTGGTGGAGCAGTTAATTATATAACTAAAAAACCAACAACAAAAGATTTAAGAAATGTTACAATTGGAAGCTATGGAAATGAATCATACTATACGCATTTAGATTTAGGTGGACAATTTGATCAAAATAATACTTTTGGGTATAGAGTAAATGCTTTATATCAAAATGGAAAACTACCTTCTGAAACTGATACTGAACAAAAAGCAATTAGTTTAGTATTTGATTGGAAACCAACAGATAATTTCTATACAGATATAGAATATACATATAAAAATTCACTAAGAAATGGGAAAAGTGTATTTTTCAGTGATATAAGTGATAGAACAATTATTTCAAAAAATAAAAGTTATACACCTGATTGGATAGAAGAAGAATTAAAATTAAATAAAATAGAAAATAATATAAAATGGAATATAAATGACACATTTACATTGAGAACTAATTTAATGTATGGAAAGATGAAATCAAGAGGGGATAACTTAAATATAGAAATTAATAATGATATGGTTATTGCAACGCCTTATTGGGGAACATATGTAAGTAAAGGTTCATGGCAAGATATTAAAAATTATGGTGCAAATGTTTATTTAGATTCAAACTTTGATACTTTTGATATTAATCATAATTTAACTATAGGATATTCTACAAATATAAGTAAAAGATTTAGAAGTAATGACCATACTATTTTTTACAAATTGCCAAATGATTTTTATTTTAATGATATTATAAATTTATCTGAACCAGATTGGAGTAGTCTTGGAACATTAGGAACAACATCTCGTGATCCATTTACAAAAACACAATATAATAATATTTTATTAGGAGATGATATAACTTTTAATGATCAATGGAGTGCATTAGTTGGAGCAAATTATGCAACAATAATAGATAATAGTTATTCATTCAATACAAAGTATGATGAATCTAAATTAACTCCAACTTTATCTCTTATATATAAACCTTTTGAAAGTCTTACAACATATGCTACATATATTGAAAGTTTAGAAGCTGGAACTACTGTTGGAAATAGATATATAAATGAAGGTGAAATTTTAAATCCATATAAAAGTAAACAATATGAGATTGGTGTAAAATATAGTTTAAATGAAAAAGTTTTATTAAATGGAGCAATATTCCGAATAGAAAGAGCAAATCAACTTGAAGTTGATACTACTCCAAAACCAACTTTAACTCAAGATGGAGAAGAAATACATCAAGGAATTGAACTTGGAATTACTGGAAAAGTAACAGATGATTTTACAGTGATTGCTGGTGGAACTTTGATGGATTTAAGTTTAGAAAAAGTTACAAATCCTGCATTTAAAGATAAAAAACCAAAGGAAGCTGCATCAAAAATGGCTAAAATTTCAGCAGAATATAATATTCCTATGATTCAAGGTTTAACAATTACTGGAGGAGCATATTATACTGGTAAAAGTTATGCAGACGAAGCAAATACTGATGTAATACCAAGTTATACTTTATATGATGCAGGTTTAAGATATAAAACTAAGTTAGATAAATATCCTACAACTTTTAATCTAAATGTACAAAATCTAACTGACGAAGTTTATTGGACAAGTAGTTCGATGTTAGGTGATTCTAGAACTGTTGCATTTTCTATGAAAATGGAGTTTTAAGAAATTATAATAAAGAGAGTTTTTGCTCTCTTTATACTTTTAGGCATGGGTTTCAAAGTATTTATTTAATTTTGAGATTAAAATTTCGATAAAAAATATACTTTCCTTTTTACTTTGGAACTCATACTTAAGGGTATATAATGCTAAAAATCTTTTTTTATTTTTTGTTGTCTTCCCACTAAAAAATACAAAATACTTCCAAGAGGAGGAGCAAAAAGTATTATGATGAGGACCCATATTATTTTGATAGTATTTGTTTCAAATTCATTTCTTACTACATCTATAAGAGTATAGATTATAAATATAAAAACAATTAAAGCAAGTATTAATACTGATAAAAATACAAATATTTCCATAATTTACCTTTTTTTAGAAATAAAAAAAGCCCAATTCAAAGGAACTGGGCTTTTTCTTGGAAATAACAAATCTCTTACAATCTTGATTCGTATCTTCTAAGCATATATAATTTTTTAAGCATTTTCTTTCTAGCAGAAATTTTTTGTTTTTTTCTGATTTCAGTCATTGGTTCAAAATATCTTCTAGCTCTAGTTTCAGTAACGATTAGGTTTCTGTCACATTGCTTTTTAAATCTTCTATACGCTTCGTCAAAAGATTCATTATCTTTAACTTTAATGCCTGGCACTAAAATCACCCTCTTTCTTTTTAAATTTAGGATTCGATTATATTTAAAAAATTCTTAATTCCTATTTAACCCAAATTTCAATAGAATAATTTATAAATATAAAAAAGGTGATATTTTGAATTTAACACATCTTGATGAGAATAATCGTCCAAAAATGGTAGATGTTTCAGATAAAAATGAGACAAAAAGAGTTGCTGTTGCAAGTGGTAAAATAACTATGTCTAAAGAGGCTTATGAAGCTATAATATCGAACAATATTAAAAAAGGACCAGTTCTACAAACAGCTGTTATTGCTTCGATTATGGGTACAAAGAAAACTCATGAGTTGATACCTATGTGCCATCCTTTACTTTTGAGTGGGATAAACTGTGATATTGAAGAAAATCAAGCAGAAAATAGTTTTAAACTTTTTGTTACAGCAAAATTGAATGGACAAACAGGTGTTGAAATGGAAGCTTTAACAGGTGTTAGTATAGGACTTCTTACTATTTATGATATGGTAAAAGCTATTGATAAATCAATGATTATCTCTGATATTCAGTTGGAGAGTAAAAGTGGTGGAAAAAGTGGAGATTTTAAAAGATGATAAATTTGAATGATAAACAACTAGAACTAGATTATCCTTGTAGTTGGGAATATAAACTTGTAGTTTTAGAAACTTGTAATATAAAAAAATCTGTAAAAGAGATAATATTGGAGCGGGAACATAATCTAAAACCATCAAAAACTAGCTCAAAAGGTAAGTTTAAAAGCTATACTTTGGAGATGTTAGTTCACAATGAAGATGATAGAAAAGAGCTTTTTAGACTTTTGGGTGAACATAGTGATATAAAAATGGTGCTTTAGTAGATTTTAAAAATCTACTAATTCCCTTTTAAATATCTCTTGATTTAGCTTTTTGATAGAAGTTTGATATAGTTTTTCTATTTCTTGAGTATCTTCTTCTTTTAAAATAGCTTTTATTTCCTCTATTGATTTACCTTCTTCAAAAGCTACAAAAGTTTTATACTCTCTTTTTGTAAATTTTCTTTTTAGAACTTCTTGTAGTTCTTCTTCATCTTTTAAAGTTCCTACAAGTTTTACTATGTGTTTTTTTATTGAATTTTCAAAATTCACGATATTTTCCTTTTAATTGTTTAACCAATTTTCTAAATTTTTTATATCACTATGCGATGTCATATCAAGCATTATCGGGCTTATTGAAACATAGTTTTCTTTTATTGCTTCAAAATCACAAGATTTATCATCACTACTTTTCCAAATAAGTGGATGAAGCCCAATCCAATAGAACTCTTCACCTCTTGGATTTAGATGTCTATCTGTGTCATTTCCATACTCTCTAAAACCAGCTTTTGTGATTTTAAAACCTTTGCAATCTTTTGCTTTAATTGGCGGAATATTAACATTTAAAAACTTTCTTTCATCTAATGGGAAAGAGCCTTCTAAAATTTTAGTTGCAAGTTTTGAAATAGTTTGTTTTGCTAGTTCAAAATCCCAACCATTTTCTATGCCTTGACACATATTTTTACATACTTGAGATATAGCAATAGCAGGAATTCCATGTAAAACTGCTTCCATTGCAGCACTACAAGTTCCACTATATGTAATATCTTCTCCCATATTCGCACCAATATTTATACCACTGATTACCAAATCTGGTTTGTAACCATCTTTAAAAAGGTTACCTACTGATATATAAACACAATCTGTTGGTGTTGCATCGTCTATTTTATAAAAATCATCTTGAACACAAATCATTCTAAGAGGTCTATCTAAAGTCAATGAATGCCCACAAGCTGATTTATTTTTTGCTGGAGCTACAACAGTAACTCTTGCTATTGGACTTAATGCTTCTATTAATGCTTTTAATCCTACTGCATCATATCCATCATCATTTGTTAGAAGTATTTGAAACATCTTCTATATATGCTCCTTTTATAGTATGTATTAATTTTTCAATCTCTGAACTCACTTTAAATCCAGTTTCTAGTTCTAAATCGGCTAATTTTGATTTTATTAGGAGTTTTAGTTCTCTTTTGCCTTGATTGTTTGCTACAAGATCAAATAAATCATGCATTAGAATTTCATCTTCACTATATGGAATAGCAATAGTTAAAGGTGGTTCTATTATCTCTTTTTGTTTGATTTTTACTTTCTCTTTTTGTGCATCAAAAATAGTTTCTATTTTTAAGACACTCATTCTAGTAAATTGCTCTGTTTTTGAAATTCTTACTTTAAATGCTATTGGTTCTTCTAAATCAAAGCTATCTCTTAAATCTTTTAGTTTATCTTCAAATAGCATAAATTCAACCGTTCCGTGGTAGTCAAGGATTGAAACAATACCAAATTTAGCACCTTTTTTCGATATTTTTTCTGTTATTGTTTCTACTTTTCCAACTATTAATATTTGGCTTCCATCTGCTAATTCATCTATTGCTGATGATAGAGTATAGTTTATTTTTTCTAATTTATCTTTATATTCATCTAGTGGATGTCCTGATACATAAAATCCCAAACTAGCTTTTTCAAGTTCTAAAAGTTCTTTTGGAGTAAATTCTTCTAAATCATCTAATTCAACATCAATTTTTGTAAGTTCTGCACTATCTCCAAAAAGTGAACCAGTTGCCATTTTTTTAGCTGTTGTTGCTTTTGCAACACAATCCATAATTTTTTCTATTTGATTTATAATAGATCTTCTTTTGTATCCAAAACTATCAAATACTCCAGCTTTTGCTAAAGTTTCTATAACTCTTTTGTTTACTTTACTTCCATCTATTCTTGATATAAAATCTGCTAAGCTTTCAAAATCTCCATCTTTTCTTGAGTTTAATATAGAATTTATTGCTACATCTCCAGCACCTTTGATGGCACCCATTCCAAACATTACAACTTCTTTTCCATCGACTTTTTTTGCTGAAAATACAATATCAGATTTATTTATATCTGGTGGAAATAAGTCTAAATGCAATCTTTTTACTTCATCAACATATCTTACAACTTTATCTGTATTATCTTTTTCTAGTGTTAAAAGTGCTGCCATAAATTCAGCTGGATAGTAGCATTTTAAATATGAAGTATAAAATGTAACTAAAGCATAAGCTGCCGAGTGAGATTTATTAAATCCATATCCAGCAAATTTTACAATTAAGTCAAAAAGTTCTTCAGCATAAGCTTTTGTATAGCCTTTTTGCTCTGCTCCAACAGAGAATTCATCTTTTAACTTGTCCATCTCTTCTTTGATTTTTTTACCCATAGCTCTTCGCACTAAGTCAGCACCACCAAGAGAAAAACCACCAATACTTTGAACAATTTGCATAACTTGTTCTTGATAAACTATAACCCCATAAGTATTTTCTAAAATGGGTTTTAAAGCAGATTCTAGTTCGTCATGGAAATAGTCAATTTTTGCTCGTCCGTGTTTTCTTTCGATAAAGTCATCAAGCATTCCTGATTCCATAGGTCCTGGTCTATAAAGTGCAAGAACGGCAACAATATCCTCAAAATTTGATGGTTTTAATCTTTTACATAAATCTTGCATACCATCAGATTCTATTTGAAATAGTCCTAAAGTATCTCCAGTTTGGATTAAATCATAAACACCTTTATCATTTACATCTATTGTTTTAAAATCAATTTTTTTATTATGTCTTGATTCTATTAATTTTATAGCTTCATCAATAACAGTTAAAGTTTTAAGTCCTAAAAAGTCGAATTTAATTAAATCAACATCTTCTATATATTTTCCATTATATTGAGTAGCTAAAGTATCAAGTCCACTTGGTTTAAATAGAGGTGTTTTATTCCAAAGTGGTTCATTTGATATTACAACTCCCGCAGCGTGAGTTCCAGCATTTCTATTTAATCCTTCGAGTGCAAGTGCATATTCCCAAACTCTTGCAGCTTGTGGGTCAGCTTCGCATAACTCTTTTATTTTTGGTTCTTTTTCCCAAGAAGAAGTAAGATTTATACCCAATTCATCTGGAATTAGTTTTGCCATAGCATCAGCTTTTGCATAAGGCATATCTAAAACTCTAGCAACATCTCGTATAACTCCTTTTGCTAAAAGCTTACCAAAAGTTATGATTTGAGCAACATTGGCACGACCGTATTGTTGAACTACATAATCAATAATTTCCCCACGACGGCTTTGACAGAAGTCCATATCAATATCGGGCATTGATACCCTTTCAGGATTTAGGAATCTTTCAAAAAGCAAACCATAAGGAATAGGGTCAATATCTGTGATTTTAAGACTATATGCAACTAAACTTCCAGCAGCACTTCCCCGTCCTGGACCAACAGGAATTCCCATCTCTTTTGCAACTCTAACAAAATCCCAAACAATTAACATATATCCTGGGAATTTCATATTGTTTATGATTTCTATTTCAACTTCAAGTCTATTTTTATACTCTTCATGCTTTTCTAATGGAACTAGTTTTAATCTTTCTTCTAGTCCATTTCTACATTCAAACCCAAACAATACTTTGTCATTTTCAAGTGAATATTCATTTTGTGGTTCAGGAATATTTAGGTTTAAATCTTTTAATTTATCTCTTGTAAATTTAAAATTTGGTGGAGTTGGATTTCCTAATTTTATAGTTAAATCGCATTTATTAGCTATTTCTTGAGTATTTTCGATGGCTTCTGGAATATCAGCATAAAGTTTTGCAATTTGTTCTGGAGATTTGAGATAAAATTCGTGAACACTATGTCTTAATCTGTTTGGGTCATCATAGAGTTTATTCATCGCTATACACATAAAAGCTTCGTGTGCATCAGCATCTTTTTGTTCTAAATAGTGAGTGTCATTTGTAGCAACTATCTTTATTCCAGTTTCGTATGCAATTTTTAAGATTTGGTCGTCAATAAAATGCTGATCACCTATTCCATGACGCATAATTTCAAGATAAAAATCATCACCAAAAATCTCTTTATATTCAAGTGCTATTTTTTTTGCTTCTTCATAACCTTTTGCACCAAATTTTACATTTCTTTCATTTTGTGTATTTAAATGCCAGTTTACTTCCCCTTGAAGACAAGCAGCACTACAAATAAGTCCTTCAGAATTTTCTTTTAAAAGCTTTTTATTTATTCTTGGATAGTAGTAAAAACCTTCCATATAAGCTTTTGAACTAAGATACATAAGATTTTTGTACCCTACTTCATTTTTTGCATATAAGCATAAGTGAAATCTTTGTCTATTTGTTTTATCACTTATATCTTCACTATTGTGAATATAGGCTTCCATTCCAATAATTGGCTTTATTCCTTCAGTTTTCATAGCATTGTAAAAATCTATTGCACCAAACATATTTCCATGGTCAGTCATTGCAACACTTTTCATTCCGAGTGCTTTTATTTTTTTTGCTAAGGGTTTTATTTTGTTTGCACCATCTAGTAATGAATACTCTGTATGAAGATGAAGATGTGTAAATTGTGGTATTGACATATTTTAAAATCTTTATAAATTTTTTTAGTTTGTAGTTTAACTAAAGTTTGATTGTAGGCTTATTAAAAAAGTAGATTTTTAAAATCTACTTTTTTAAGCTAAAAGTCCATCTTTTATAGCTTTATAAACTTCTTCACCTTTTAAAGTTTTAACTATTTCTAAAGCAAAGAATATAGAAGTTGCTGGTCCTTTTGAAGTTATTATATTGTTATCAGTAACCACATCTTTATCATCATAGTAACCATCATCTTTTATCTTTTTTTCAAAAGATGGATAACAAGTATAATTTCCTTCCAAAACATCAGCTTTATGTAAAGCATAAGGAGCCGCACAAATAGCACCTATTTTTTTATTATTTTTTTTAAACTCTTTTAAAAGTCTTTGAACATTTTTATCTTCTGCTAGAGTAAAAGCATTTGGTAAACCACCTGGTAAAACTATCATATCAAAGTTTTGTGTAGATACTTCTTCTATTTTTACATCAGCTTTAATTTGTATATTATGGGCTCCAATAAGATTTATATCTTCAACTCCTGCTATTGTTACTTCAATATCAGCTCTTCTTGCAATATCAATTATACTTACTGCTTCTATTTCTTCAAAACCATTTGCAATTGCTACTAGAATCTTTGCCATAAAAACTCCTTTTTATTGAAATTATATATTAGATTGGTTTATTTAAACTTATATAAAGGATATGTAAGTAATTTTTAAATAAAATCTTAAGAATTTAATAAAGAGGATTTATAAAATGTCTAAAGGGTTCATAAAATTAGCTATTTTAACAACTATTTCTTTAGGGGTTCTATCTGGATGCTACTACAAAGATAAAGAAGTTCAAACTGAACACGATAAAGTATCAAGAATGTCAGATGGGATGAGTGTTGCAAATATGAAAGAAGAAAGAGTTACAGTTCAGAATAGTTTAGAAGCAACAATATCTTCTCTTGCTACACAAATGATGATAAATAAAAAATTAGATACTACAAAACCTGTTATTGTAACGTCTTTTGTAAGATTAGATCAGTTTAAAACTACTTCAGAATTTGGTAGAGTTGTAGGTGAAAGCTTAATTGATGAGTTATCAAATAGAGGCTTTAATTTAATAGAATTTAGAGGACAAATGGCTATTTCTATCAATGAAAAAGGTGAATATTTTTTATCAAGAAAACCTCACGAAATTAAAAAAGAAGTACCAAGCACTTACGTTGTTGTAGGAACTTACTCAAGACAACAAGGAAGAGTTATATTAAATGCTAGAGTAATAGATAATATTACTGGAAAAGTTATAACAAGTGCAAGATCTACATATAAACACAACCTAGCACATGATTGTATGATGTTTGGTGATTGTCCACCAATGAGAACGATTAAAATTATAAAAGAGAAATAATTTTATGCCCTTTTTTTCTTTAAAAGGTTTAAGAATAGCTTTTAGCTTTGTTATCTTGATCCTTTTTTTTAGCTCTTGCTCATATAAAAATCCTATAACAAAAGTTACAAATTTTCATTCTATGATTTCTGATATGGTTGATAAATCAGCTCCTAAAATAAAAGCAAATATACGATTAGGTGAAGTTGTTTTAGTTTCTGATTTTGTGAATTTAGATAATTTAGAAAATAGGTCACAGTTAGGCTTTTTATTATCAAATATTTTAAAAGATAGAATATCATCTTTAGATATCATAATAAGAGAAATTGAACTTGGAAAAGAGTTTGAGTTTGGACCGTCTGGATTTAATCTACTTACAAGAGAGTATGGCAAAATTTTATCAAACAAAGTTCAATCAAGATATGCTTTAGTTGGAACTTACTCTATTTCAAATAAGAGCTTAAATCTTTTTATAAAATTAATAGATATAAACAATGGTAATATCTTAAGCTCATCTTTTGCAAGAACCGACCTTGATGATGAGATTTTAGCTCTTGAAGGGCAAGATGAAGGACGAGATAAAAAAGAAAAATTAAAGCAAAGAGTTAATAAACCTTTGGTTTTATAAAATCTCTTGAATTAAAAATGATGGAGTTATAACTCCTCTAAACTCATTTTTTGAAATTGATACTATTAAATTTAGATTTTTTGACAAATTTGTATTTGAGTCATAAAATTTTAATGCTTCAAATACAAATCCATCACTACTTAATGTAAGTTTTAAATGATTTTTATCTTTTCCAATTAAGTCATATTTTAAAAGTTCTGCATTTGAGATATTAAATATTGGTCTATCATTTTCAAGACCATAAGGTTCAAACTCTTCAATAATAGATAAGAAATCCAAATCTACACTTGAAACATCAAGTTCACCCAATGTTATATATTCATTATGTAAAGTATCATCAAATTTTTCAAGTTCGTTATTTATGATGCTTTTAAATTCTTCTAAATTTGAAGATTTTAAAGATAATCCAGCAGCATTTTTATGTCCACCAAAACCTAGCAGTAAAGAAGAAGCTTTTTCTATTAACTCATATAAATTTATATTTGAATTTGCTCTAGCACTTCCTTTTGCGATACCATTATCAATAGAAAAAATAAATGCTGGTTTTTTTTGAGAGTTTGAAAGCTTTGAAGCAACTATTCCTATTACTCCTTCGTGCCACTTTTCTCCCCAAACTATAACTGCTTTTTCATCGTGAATAATTTGTTTTTTGGCTTGTTGTACTATCTCTTCTTGTAAAGTCTTTCGATAATTATTTAACTCATCTAAAATAGCTAAAGTTTCATAGGCATTTGACTGATTTTTAGATAATAAAAATTCCAAAGCTATTGAAGCATCATCCATCCTACCTGCACTATTTATTTTTGGGGCTATTGTAAATCCAACATCATCAGATACTAAAATTTCTTTTGTGATTATTTGGTTTAAAAGCTTAAATGCTTCTCTTGAAGAGTTTTTTAACTTTTTTAATCCTTGTTTTACCATAGTATAATTTAGGTTTGTCATAGGCATAATATCGGCAATTATTGCTAAAGTTAATAAATCCAAATAAGATGACATATCAACATTTGCATTTAACTCTTTTTTTATTGCTGCACAAAAATACCAAGCGACTTGGGCCCCACAAATATCTTTAAACTCGAAATTACACTCTTTTTGTTTTGGATTTATTATTGCTAAAGCTATTGGAACTTTGTTACCAACTGTATGATGGTCTGTTATGATTAAATCAATATTTTTTTCTTTTAATTTTAAACTAGCTTCATAAGCACTGATTCCATTGTCTACAGTTATTACTAAACCACTATCTATTAAATCTACAATTTTAGTAGATAATCCATAACCGTGTTCAAATCTATTTGGAATTATATAATTTACTTTTACTCCTAAGTGTGAAAAGAAATCTATAACTATTGTTGTAGATACTACACCATCAACATCATAATCCCCAACTATTGTTATTTGTTCATTACTTTCGATGGCTAATTTGACTCTTTTGGTAGCAATATCAATATCTTTAAAATTGTTTGGAGAGGGTAAAGATGCAAGTTTTGAATAAGGATTATTCAAATGCCTTGCATTCAATATTTCAAAAAGCTTTTGTTTAGTTATTTTAGGCATTATTTAGGAGTATTGGCCTGTTTAATAAAATCTAAAATTATTGGATTTGGAGTTTCCAAATGAGAAGTAAATTCTGGATGAAATTGAACTCCTACAAACCAAGGATGGTCTTTTAATTCAACTGCTTCAATAAGACCGTTTGATTCTCCAGATATTATCATGCCAGCTTTTTCTAAAGCTTCTTTATATTTAGGATTTGCTTCATATCTATGTCTATGTCTTTCAAAATACTCTTTTTCAGATCCATAGGCCTTTTGAAGTTTTGAACCTTTTAGTGGTTCAAATGGATATTCTCCCAATCTCATAGTCCCACCCATTGGTGATTCATGAGTTCTTAATTGTTTATGACCACTTTGGTCTATAAATTCATCAATTAGATAAATTATAGGATTTTTTGTATTTTCATTAAACTCTATTGAGTTTGCATCTTCAATTTTTAAAACATTTCTAGCAAATTCAATGATTGATAGTTGCATTCCAAGACAAATTCCTAAGAATGTAATATTGTTTTCTCTTGCATATTGAATAGCTTTTAGTTTACCTTCAACACCTCTTTGCCCAAATCCACCAGCAACTAAAATTGCATCAACATTTCCAATTACTTCATAAGCACCTAAATCTTCTATATTTTCACTATCACACCAATGAATGTTTATTTTTGTATTAAGATGAGCTCCTGCGTGAATTAATGCTTCAATAAGAGATTTATATGACTCTTTAAGTCCTAAATATTTTCCAACAAAAGCAATAGTAACTTCATCTTGTGGAACTAGGATATTTTTTACTAACATATCCCATTTTTCCATATTTGGTTTTATTTTAATATTAAAATGATTTGAAAGAGGATTTAAAATCCCTTCTTTTATAAAATGAAGTGGAACTTGATAAATTGATTGTGCATCTCCAGCTTCTATTACTGCATTTCTATCAATATCACAAGATAATGCCAATTTATCTTTTAATGCTTTTGGAAGTTCTTTTTCAGTTCTACAAACTAACATATGAGGTGTTATACCAATTCTTCTTAACTCTTGAACAGAGTGTTGAGTTGGTTTTGTTTTAAGTTCACCAGCAGCTTTTATATAAGGAATTAAACTAACATGAATATTCATAGTATTTGTTTTTGGTAGTTCATGTCTAATTGAGCGAATAGCTTCCAAAAATGGTAAACTTTCTATATCTCCGACTGTTCCACCAATTTCTATGATTAAAAAGTCATTATCATCAGCAGCTGCAAAAACTCTATCTTTTATCTCATCAACAACATGAGGAATAACTTGGATAGTTTTACCCAAATATCCACCTTCTCTTTCTCTTTTAATTACACTTTGATAAACTTGCCCAGTTGTAAAACTATTTTTTTTAGTTAGAGTTTTATCTATAAATCTCTCATAATTTCCTAAGTCTAAATCTGTTTCTGCACCATCAGCAGTTACGAAAACTTCTCCATGCTCTAAGGGACTCATAGTTCCTGGGTCAACATTTAGGTACGGGTCAATTTTTAACATACTTACTTTAAATCCAGACTGTTTTAATATAGCTGCAATAGAAGCAGAAGTTATACCTTTTCCTAAAGAACTTAAAACACCACCCGTTACAAAAATGAATTTTGTCATTACAAATACTCCAAGATAATAATAAATTTTTAAAATATATAAGCTGTGATTTTATCTAAATTTAGTTGATAAGCAATTTAAAGATAGAGTGCTTTTGCACTTTATCTTTATTTTTGAAGTTTGTCTGCTCTTGGGAAGAAGAATGTTGCATTTCTAAATACTTTTACTTTTTCTGGGTCTTCTTGTGCATAAGCTTTAAATGTAATATTAATAGGAGTATCTTTTGTATTATCATTTACTAAAAGTTTATTAGTTTCAAGTATAACAACTTTTTTAGCCATTTTCCCAGGGCTTAAAGTAAATGGTTCAAATCTTGTCATTTTTAAATCAGGATTATCAACTTCTAAGTGGTAAGTTAAAGGTTTTGACTCTGTATTTTGGAATAACAATAAATAGTTGTTTGCAACCACATTATCTTCTTTTATTTTATAAAGTTCTGTATCTTTATTTACATTTAAAAGCATATACTCTTTTTCTCCACTCATTACAAATAGCAATCCTATTACTAAAGCTAAAGCTACAAAATACATAACAGTTGTTTTTCTTACAACTTTTGTAGGAGTATCAAGTTTTACTTGATTTGTACTTGACCATTGAACAAGTGAAGGCTTACCAAGTTTCCCCATAACTTGAGTACAAGCATCAACACATTCAAGACAGTTTATACACTCAAGTTGAAGTCCTTTTCGAATATCAATATGTGTTGGGCAAACAGTCACACAAGATTCACAGGCTGTACATTCATTTTCTACACTTGGTAGATCTTTTACTTTAAATACAACTTTTTCTTTATTCTCATTGTATATATTTCCACCTCTATTTGTAGAATAGATTGCTTGATATGTGTTATTATCATATAAAACGCTTTGAACTCTTGAATAAGGACAGATGTATATACAAAAATCCTCTTTTAGCATAACTACATCATATATTAAAAACCCAGCAATACATAAAACAAAACCAATTAAAAATAGATGTTCGCTAGGATTTTGTAAATAAGAGAAGAAATCCTGTGGTGGGACGAAATACCACATAAAATTTGAAGCAGCAAGAAGCGATAAAATAGTCCATAAAATAAGACCAATAACTTTTTTTACTTTATTTTCTGTTTTACTTAAATCTGGATTTTTTTGTTTATTTTTAATTCTTCTTAAACTTAAAAGTTTTGATTCTATTAAATCTCTATAAATTACCCTAAATATTGTTTGTGGACAGGCCCAACCACACCATGCACGACCACCAATTGAAGTAGCAGCAAAAATTCCTAAAAACAGAAGCATCAATAAAAATGGCATCAAATATAATTCTTGCATATCAAAAGCAGTTCCTAAAAGATGAAGCTGTTTTTTATCAAATGATAGTAAAAATAATTGATTTCCATTTATTTGAATAAATGGTATAACTAAAGCAAATATAGTAGCACTTATATAACCGATATATCTTCTATATCTATAAGGAGTTTTATCTAAAAACTCATTTTTTTCTTTCATAATTTTATCCTTCGCGACATTTTAATTATTATACTCCTACAAATTATATTTATTTCTTAAATATGTGTAAAAAAAGCTAAAATTTAAACAAAAATATTAATAAGAAAGCCTATTTATGGTTATCCTTATCAATTTTTATATAAAATATATTTAAACTTTATAAATAAGGATTGCTTATGAAAAATAGATTAAAAAGAATTATTATTTTCCTTTTAACGACACTATTTTTTACTACAAATTTAAGTGCAAAAGAAGGAAAAGTTTTAGGTGCATCAAATCATGAAGTACCAAAATGGTTTAAAGATAGTTTTTTGGAAATATCAGATGATATTGAAGAAGCAACAGAAAATGACAAACATTTTATGATATTTTTGGATTTTGAAGGTTGTCCTTATTGTGCAAAAATGTTGAAAGAAAATTTTGTTGATGACAATAAAACTAGTAAATTTATCAAAGAAAATTTTGATGTAATAGAATTAAATGTAAAAGGAAGTAAAGAAGTTACTTGGATAGATGGAGATATTTTAACAGAAAAAGAATTAACTGAAAAGTTAAAAATTCAGTATAGTCCAACAGTTTTAATTTTTGGAGAAAATAAAAATATAGTTGCAAAAGTAAATGGATACAGAAATCCAGCCGATTTTCAAAATATTGTAGAATATGTACAAGCTAAAATCTATCATAAAATGGATTTAGCAACATATTTAAGTAAAGTTGATAAAAAAGAGATTTATAGTTTTAAAGAAAATAAAATGTTTAAATCTTTAGATGATTTATCAAATTTAAAAACTCCTGTTGCAGTTATAATTGAAGATAAAAGTTGTGTTCAATGTGAGCATTTCCACGATAAAGTATTGACAAATAAAGATGTTAAAGAAGAGTTTTCTAAATATACAGTAGTAAGATTAAGTAGTAAAGAAATAATATTACCAACTGGTGAAAAAATATCTCCTAAAAATTTTGTTGAAAAAATAAATCTTGATTATCGACCAGCAGTGTTATTGTATGATGATGGAAAATTAATATCTACAATTGATGCTTTATTGTTTTCATTTCATTTTAAAGAAGTTTTAAGATATGTTAGTGGAAAACATTATGTACAGTATCCTAATAGTTATTTAGATTATTTAAGAGTTCGACAAGATGAACTCTTAAAACAAGGAGTGGATATAAATGTAGCGGAGTAGTTCCGCTATACCTTTAAGGTGCTAAATTAAAATCTTTGTTACAAAATTTTGAACTTCATTTTGTAGATGCTTTAAATCTTTTGAGTTATCTATTATAAAATCAGCTAATTCTTTTTTTTCTTCAATATCCATTTGATTTGATATTTTTAACTTTGCTTCTTTTTCATCTATATTATCCCTTTTCATAAGCCTTTGAATTTGTAAATCTTTTGGAGTATAAATAACCAAAGATTTAGGAATTGGATAGTTCATTTTTTCAAAAAATAGTGGAATATCTATAATATATGGTTTATTTTGTTCTTCAAAAACTTTGGATTCTTTTATGATTTCTTCTTTGATTAGAGGATGAAGTAGGGCTTCTAGTTTTAATTTATTTGCTTCATTTGAAAAAATTATTTTACCTAACTCTTTTCTTAATACTTTTCCATTATCCACATACTTTTCACCAAAAAGTTCTTTTATCTTAGAACTATTTTCATCTAATAGTTTATGTGCTATTTTATCAGCATCAATTATCAAAAATCCATGAAGTTTTAGAAGATTACAAACTGTGCTTTTCCCAGTTGAAATTCCACCTGTTAGTGCTATTGCATTTTTAAATATATTTTCATTCATATAAAAAGTATAACATAAAAATTTATAAACCATTTGCTATAATATTACCCATATATAAAAAGAAAAATATTAAAAGGTGAATAATGGCAACAGTTAGTTACAAAGATGCAGGAGTTGATATAGATGCAGGAAATCAATTCGTAGAGAATATCAAGCCTTATGTAAAATCAACAATGATCCCTGGAGTTCTTGGAGGAATTGGCTCTTTTGCTGGAGCTTTTGAGTTACCAAGTGGATATAAAAAACCTGTTATTTTAGCTGGAACAGATGGTGTTGGTACAAAATTAAAACTCGCAATTGATGCAAAGAAGTTTGATTCAGTAGGAATAGATTTAGTTGCTATGTGTACAAATGATTTACTTTGTAACTTTGGAGAGCCATTATTTTTCCTTGATTATTATGCAACAGCAAAACTTGAAGTTGAAGAAGCAACTCAAGTAGTAAAAGGAATTGCAGAAGGTTGTATAAGAAGTGAGTGTGCATTGATTGGTGGAGAAACTGCTGAAATGCCAGGAATGTATAAAGAGGGTGATTTTGATTTAGCTGGTTTTTGTGTAGGGATAGCTGAAAAAGATGAACTTGATAGAATCTCAAAAGTACAAGCTGGTGATATTTTGATTGCACTTCCTAGTTCTGGTGTTCACTCAAATGGTTTTTCACTTGTTAGAAAACTTTTACTTGAAAAATTAGGAATGAGTTTAGAAGATGATTTCCAAGGTAAAAAACTAAAAGATGTTTTACTTGAACCAACAAGAATTTATGTAAAAGAATTCAAAGCAAATAAAGACAAAATAAATGCTTTAGCTCATATAACTGGTGGTGGAATTACTGAAAATTTACCAAGAGTACTACCAGAAAATCTAACAGCAGTAGTTGAAAGAAATAAAATCAAAGTTTTACCAATCTTTGAATTTATGGGAAAACACGTAGAACTTGAAGAGATGTATAGAACATTTAATATGGGTGTTGGAATGGTACTAGTTGTAAATCCTTCAAATGTTGATGATATTTTAGCTAATACTGATGGTTATATAATTGGTGAATTAAAATCAGGTGAGAAAAAAGTAGAGTTTATCTAAGAATTTTAGATACTTTATAAAATAAATTTATGGCAGTTCCAACAAATAAAGAAGAACTACTAAATGCTATAAATAAAAACTACAATAAACTCAAAAAAGAGTTAGAAAATATACCTCTTGAATTAACTACTAAAAAAGATTTAGAAGGACATTCAAAAGGTACTTTTATGTCTATAAACAATCTTTTATCATATCTTCTTGGTTGGCAAGAATTGGTCTTAAAATGGAATATAAAACAAGATAATAATGAAAAAGTTGATTTTCCAGAAACAGGTTATAAATGGAATCAGCTAGGAAAACTTGCACAAAAATTTTATGAAGATTATAAAGATGATGATTTCAATACTCTAAAAGAGAAACTAGACAAAAAAGTTGAAGATATTTTAACTCTAATAGAAAATAAATCAAATAAAGAACTTTATGATGTTGCTTGGTATGAAAAGTGGACGTTGGGAAGAATGATACAGTTCAACACATCTTCTCCGTACCTAAATGCACAAGGAAGATTAAGAAAATGGAAAAAACTATCTACTATTTAATGTTTTTTAAATAGTAATTTAAAATCTCCACAACTTTAGAAGCATATCCCCATTCATTATCATACCAAAGTAGAAGTTTTATCATATTATTTTTAACTTCTAAATATCTATGGTCAATTATAGTTGTATGTTTTTCTTTTTTAAAATCACTTGAAACTAAAGGTTCAAAATTATTTAAAATAATTGGAAATTCTTGATTCTTTTCAAACTCTTTAAAAATATCTACAATTTCATCTTTTGTTGAAGAAAGTTTTGTGAAAAGTGTTACATTTATTGCTCCAACTGTATCTGTTGGAACTCGCAATGAATTTGAAGATATCAGTTCAGTATTAAATTTAGGAAGTACATAAGAACAAGCTTTTATTGTTGTAGTACGACTTGGAATTATATTTTGAGTTGAACTTCTTCCAAATTCAAAGTTTAAATCAATATCTCTAGTAGCACTTCCTACATAGTTACCATCTAAAACTCTTTGATGATTAAGTAGTGGATGAATAGTTACAATATCTCCACAAATTATCTCTTTTTTATCATCAAGCAGTTTTAAAGCAGGAAGAAGTGCAGTTGCATTGCACGAACTTGTAGAGATAATTTTATGCTTTTTTATATCTAACTTATCTTCATTTGCTCCTAAAATTAGGTTTATATGAGCATTTATATTTGGATGAGTTAAAAATATAGATTTTACTGGAAGTTTTTCTAAAAGTTTTACATCCTCTTTTTTACCACTCGCATCGATGATAATATCAATATCTTTTAAATCAATATCAAGCAAAGAGTTACAATTTAAAATTTTTATTTTTGATTTAGAGTTTTGTATATAGCTATTTTCAACTATTTTAAATTTATCTTCAAACTTACCATAAGTTGAATCATAGTTTATAGAATAAACTATATTTTCAATGTATGGATTTATTTCATTTATAGCAACAACTTCAAAATCTTTGTTTTCTAAAAGCTGTTTTAAAACAGCTTTTCCTATTCTTCCTGCTCCATTTAGGAGGATTTTTGTACTCATTTAAACTAACCTAAACTATATTTTAAACGATAGTATAGTTTAATTTTATTTATATGTTTATTTCTTTTGCATCTCTATAAATAAAATATGACTTTTAGAAAGTGGATTTATAATTAATTTTTTCTCATCAACTATCTCCATTGCATCTCCATCTTCTAAAATAACTCCATTTATTTCTGATTTTCCTTCAATTTGCACAAAATAAACTTGTCTATCTTCTTGGATTTCAAACTCTTGAGTTTTATCAAATTCACTTACATAAATATTTATATCTTGGTAAATTTTTATTTTACTATTTCCATTTTGTGAAGATACAACATTTAAAAATTTATTATCTCTTTCTTCTTTTTTATATTTATATGAACCATAAAGTCTTGGAAGACTTTTTTGTGGAGGAAATATCCAAATTTGTAAACTTCTTAGATATTTATCACTCTCATTTTTTTCACTATGATATATACCATCTCCAGCACTTAAATATTGAACTTCACCTCTTTTTAAAGTTTCACTATTTCCCATTGAATCTTTATGAGTTATTTCTCCATCAACAATATAAGTAATAATCTCCATATTTTCGTGAGGATGTGTGTCAAATCCAGTTCTTGGGTGAATAATATCATCATTTAATACTCTTAAAACTCCAAAATGTATATTATTTGGATTTCTATATTCTGCAAAACTAAAGTGAAAACGACTTTGCAACCAACCAAGATTTGATTTTCCCATATTTTCTTTTGGAAGTTTTCTTAACATAGTTACTCCTTTATGAAAGTTTCAAATTGAGAAAGGATTCTCTCCAAACTATCTTCTTTACATTTTTTTTCATAAGTTGCAATAATTTCTCTTGGCATTACAACTGCACCAAGTCTTGTAAATTGGCTTCGTAAAGAGTTTAATAAATCTTGTCCACCACTTCCTGAATGAGTTGCGAGTTGGATTTTTTTCAAAGTAAATAATTTTCTAAAATCATCTCCTATTCTTGAAATCCATGCTATTGTATTTACTAAAACTGGTGGTACACCAAAATTGTACTCTGGTGAAATAAAAACATAAGCAGTCGCTTCTTCCATTTGTTTTGCTAAATCTATTGCAACTTTAGGTATTCCATCATTTTGTTCTTTAAAAGTATCATACATAGGAAGATTTAAATCTACAAGATTTACTATTTTAGAATCTATATTTTTACTGTCAAATTTACCTTTTATCATATTTGCAAGGCTCATATTTTCATTTAAACTTGCTACAAAAATTAATACCATTTTTAATCCTTTATAAATTATTTAGTTTCATCAAAAATAAAACTTTCCATTGAGATATTTGAATATGACATCTCACTATTAAACGATTTTCCACATTTATTAATAGCATTTCCATAAGCTATAAATAAAGGTAAAAAATGCTCACTTGAAGGATGGTTTTTATAAAAATTGTTATCCGATGTTATATTTAACAAATTACTTGTATTAGCATTTTCTATAATATCTTTTATCTTTTCATTAAACTCTTTTGCATATTGTTTTGGACTATTGCTATAACTCATATCACCTAAGTTATGAGTTACTCCTCCACTAAAAATTATCATTGCATCATCTTTAAATATTTTTAATTTTTCACCTAAGTTCATCAACTGCGAAGCTGAATATGATATTGGTACACTAAGTTGCAATACTGGAATATCTAATTTTTCATATAAAAGTGCCAAAACATTCCAAACTCCATGGTCATAACTTTTTCTATTTTCATCAATTGTTATATTTATATTTTCATCTTTTAATTTTTCAATTAAATTATTTGTTAAATTTCTATCACTATTTATTTCATACTTAACTTTATACAATTCATCTTCAAAACCATAAAAATCATACATTATTTTATTTGTATCAGGGCTAATAATTTTTAAATCTCTTGTAACATAATGTGCTGATACAATTATTATATATTTTGGTACTTTTAAAGTAAGCCCAAACTTTTGAAAATTTCTTTTTGATTTAGAATCACTTAAAATTATATTTGGAGCACCATGTGAAATAAATAGTGTAGGGTACATAATATTTAGATTTTAGCTAAATTATTTAGCTAAAATTCCTTCCACTTCAACATTTATTTTTACAGTTTCATCAACTAATACACCACCTGTTTCTAAAGCTTTGTTCCAGTTAAGACCAAAATCTGTTCTATTGATTTTCCCTGATAAGGCTAAACCAACTCTTTTATTTCCCCATGGATCAACTGCTGTTCCGTTATTTTCTAAATCAAGTTTAACATCTTTAGTGATTCCTCTTATAGTTAATTTTCCATAAGCTACATCTTTTTCAACTTTGTCTAATTTAAAAGTTAAAGTAGGGTGATTTGCTTCATCAAAAAAATCAGCTGCTTTTAAGTGTGCATCTCTTTTTTCATCTTCAGTATTTATTGAAGATACATTTACTTTCCCTTCTAAACTTTTTAATTTTTTAGTCTTTTCGTCATATTCAAATTTTCCACTAAAGTCGTCAAATTTTCCACTTACATTTGAAATCATTAAGTGTTTTACTTTGAATCCTACATTTGAATGACTTGCATCCACATCATATGTTCCTGCAAACAATGCACTTGAAGTTACTACTGAAACTAACGCTAATTTTAAAAATTTCATTTTTTATCCTTTTGTATATATTACTAATTAGTATAAATAAAGCAAAAAAATATCAATTTGCTTTATAAACCTTATTCAACAAATCATATAAAGTATTAAGTTCTTCATCATTTAAAACTTCCATTATTTTAGTTAAGTT
Organism: Aliarcobacter vitoriensis; assembly: GCF_003316695.1. Lineage (GTDB taxonomy): Bacteria > Campylobacterota > Campylobacteria > Campylobacterales > Arcobacteraceae > Aliarcobacter > Aliarcobacter vitoriensis. The sequence continues at coordinate 59,130 of NZ_PDKB01000014.1, read as the reverse complement.
TTTTGAATGATTTGGAAATACAATTTCAATAATATCTTTACCCTTTTGAGTAATAGACAAAATTGAAGCTCTACTATCATTAGGATCTTTTATTGATGTTATCCAACCATCTCTTTTAAGATTCTTTACAACAACAGTAATATTCCCTGGTGTACTCATAGTCAATTTTGTAATTGAACTTATGTTTAAATCACCTAAATGGTATAAAACTTCTAACACTTTAAATTGATTAAACGTAAGATTATGTTGAGATAAATAATTAATTGTTAAATTTGTTATTCGTAAACTTGTTTTTTCTAATCTAACAACAGTTTTCATAGCTTTATCAGTTCTTTTTCCATAAGTTTTTAACGATTTATTATTCATAACACTCTCCATAAGTGAAATTATACTACTAATTAGTACTAGATGTCAAGAGTAAAATATGTAAATTTTAAAATTTACATATTTTCAGAAATGGTCTTTCCAAAGAGTGACCATTAAATTATTTAAGATTTCCTTGAATATCGATATTTAATTTAACTTCATCACTCACAGCAACACCACCTGTTTCTAAAGCCTTATTCCAAGTAACTCCAAAATCACTTCTATTTATTTTACCACTTAAAGTAAAACCAGCTTTTTTACCTAATGCTCCCCCATTTTCCAAATCAAGTTTGATGTTTTTTGTAACACCTTTCATAGTTAAATCACCGTAAACTGTATCTTTTTCAACTTTTGTAGATTTAAAAATGATTTTTGGGAATTGTTGAGCATCAAATATATCGTCAGCTTTTAAGTGATTATCTCTTTTTTCATCGGCAGTATCAACTGAAGCTATCATAATCTCACCATTTAAAGAAACTAAAGCATTTGTTTTTTCATCAAATTCAAAAGTTCCAGATACATCTTTAAATTTTCCATGTACATTTGAAACCATCATATGTTTTACTGTAAATCCTGCATTTGAATTTGTAGCATCAACTTTGTATTCACTAGCAAATAAAGAAGTAGCAAGGGCTACAGAGATTAATCCTAATGTTATTTTTTTCATTTTTTTCCTTTTGTTAATTTTAATAATAAAGGTCAAAATTTTACTTTATAAAAGTTAATGTAAAATTATTTTGCTTTTTTATCTTTAAAATAGAATTTATCCAGTAAATTTGCTTCTATATTAATTTGAATTTGAATTTCATTCGAAGTTGCACTACTTCCAGTATCCAAAAGTTCATCCCAACTTAAATCAAAAAAACTTCTTTTTATATTTGTTGTCAAAGTTAAGTATAAAGTGTCTAAAAAAACACCATTATTTTGTAGTTCGAACTCTATATTTCTAGTGACATCTTTTATTTTTAAATCACCAAAAATTTTATTTTCTTCTATTTTTGTAGCAGTAAAAGTGATTTTTGGGAATTTTTTATTGTCTAATATTTTGTCACTTTTTATTAACTCTTCTAAACTTTCATTTAAAGTTTGTATTGAATCGATTTCTATCTCACCTTTTAATGATTTTATATTATTAGATAGTTCATCAAAATCTATTTTTCCTGATAAATCTTTAAAAGTTCCATCAATAATATTACTTTTTTGATATTTTATTTGAAATTGTGCATTTGAATTGTCTTTATTTACTATATACTCTTTTGAAAACAAAGTGCTCGTTAAAATGAGTGTACCCAAAGCTATTTTTAAAAGATTCATTTTTTTCCTTAATAAAATTAATGCTGTAATTATAGCTAATTAAATATTTGTTTAACCATTTAATAATCTTTTTTTCGATAGAATGTTCTGTTTTACTGAATAAAAATTTATTAAGGATAAAGAATATGTTATTGACACCAGGTCCAACTCCTGTACCAGAATTTGCTAGAAAAGCAATGTCTGATATCACAATACACCATAGAACTAAAGAATTTGAAGCGATTTTTGGAAAGACTAGAGATTTACTTATTGAATTATATGGAATGCCAGAAGTTTTAATGTTGGCTTCGAGTGGAACTGGGGCTATGGAAGCTTGTATTACAAATTTAACAAGAAAGAAAGCTCTTACAATAAATTCTGGAAAATTTGGTGAGAGATTTGGAAAAATATGTAAAGCATTCAACATAGAATATACAGAGATAAAAAATGAGTGGAATACTCCTGTTAGTGTTGAACAAGTTGTAAATACAGTTAAAAATGACTCTACTATTGATGCCATTTTTATTCAAATTTGTGAAAGTGCAGGAGGATTAAGACATCCTGTTGAAGAAATTGCAAAAGAAGTTAAAAAAATAAATCCAGATATTATGATCATTGCAGATGGAATCACGGCTATAGGTGTTGAAAAAATAGATGTTTCAAATCTTGATGCTGTTATTACTGGAAGTCAGAAAGCATTTATGTTACCACCAGCATTAGCAATGATTGGTTTATCAGCTAGTGCAATTAAAAAAATAGAAGAGCAACCATCTGGGTATTATTTTAATTTAGCAAATGAGTTAAAAAATCAAAGAAAAAATACAACAGCTTATACAGCAGCAACTACTTTGATTATGGGATTAGAAGCTATTTTAGAAAAATTCAAAGAGATTGGATTTGATAATTTATATGCACAAACTGCATTAAGAGCAAAAGCTACAAGAGAAGCTTTAAAAGCTATTGGATTTGAAATATATCCACAAAATCCAGCAAATGCCATGACAACAGTTTATACAGAGCAATCAAATGAGATTAGAAAAATTTTAAAAACAAAATATAGTGTTGATATTGCTGGTGGTCAAGATCATTTATCTGGAAAAATCTTTAGAATAAATCATATGGGATTGGTTGAAGATTTTGAATCTTCTTGGGCAGTAAATGCTATTGAATTAGTTATGGATGAGTTAGGAATTAGAACATTTGATGGAACTGCAAATAAAGTATTTGCAACAACAATGTTTAAAGGAAAATGATTTAATGATATTTGAACATGAAATCCCAAAAGGAAGTAGACTCTATTTTGGAAAACTTGCAAGAGCAAAAAGAGTTCTTGAAAATAGTGTTTGTGAAATTTTAGAAAATAATGGTTTTGAAGAAATTTTAACTCCAAATTTTTCATATTCACAACATCAATCAATTGAAAATGATAAAAAATTGATAAAATTTTCAGATGAAGAAAATGAGCAAGTTTCTTTAAGAGCAGATTCTACTTTAGATGTTGTAAGAATTATAACAAAAAGATTAGGAAGAACTACAAAGCATAGAAAATGGTTTTATGTTCAGCCTATATTTTCTTATCCATCAAAAGAGGATTATCAAATTGGTTGTGAATGGATAGAGCATACTAATATCTCTGATATTATAAATTTAACAGCGGAGATTTTAAAATCTTTAAAAATAGAACCAATTTTGCAAATATCAAATATAAATATTCCAAGATTAGTTAGTCTTGAATTAAATATTGATATTGAGATATTTAAAAAGGGAGAAATTTCAGAACTTTTAAAACTAAATTGTGATTGGTTGAATACTCTTCTAAGAGTAAAGGATATAAAAAGTTTAGAAAATACTATAAAGGTAGTACCAAATAGTTTAAAAAAAGAGTTAGAAAAACTTCTTACAAAAGCAAAAGAAGTAAACTACTCAAATATTATAATTGCACCACTATATTATGGGATACTAAAATACTATGATGATATTTATTTTAGAGTAATAGATAAAAATTTAGTTTTATGTAAAGGTGGAATGTACTCTACTGATGGACTAAGTTCTTTAGGGTTTGCATTGTATACAGATAATTTATTAAAAATGTTAGAGGGATAAAATGAAAGCAGATGTAATAGTTGGAATTCAATGGGGAGATGAAGGAAAAGGTAAGATAGTTGATATGTTAGCACAAAAGTATGATATGGTTTGTAGAAGCCAAGGTGGACACAATGCTGGTCATACTATTTGGGTTGATGGTGTAAGATATGCACTACAACTTATTCCTTCAGGAATTTTAAATCCAAAAGCTATAAATATTATTGGAAATGGAGTTGTCGTATCTCCAGAAAATATATTAAAAGAGATGAGTCAATTTGATAACTTAAAAGGACGACTATATATATCTGATAAAGCACATTTAAATTTACCATTTCATGCTCTAATTGATCAAGCAAAAGAGAGACTTAAAGGTGATAGAGCTATTGGTACTACTGGAAAAGGAATTGGACCAACTTATGCTGAAAAGATAAGTAGAAGTGGCTTTAGAGCTGGAGAACTTTTAAATCCAGTTAAACTTTGTGATGATATTTTAGATTATTTTGCACAAAATAAAGCTATCTTTGATGTATTAGAAATAAAAACTCCACAAAAAAGTGACCTATTAAGAGAGCTAGAATCTTATAGTAATAATTTAGCACCATATATTACAAATACAACGAATATGGTTTGGAAAGCACTTGAAGAAAATAAAAGAGTATTACTAGAAGGTGCTCAAGGAACACTTTTAGATATTGACCACGGAACTTATCCTTATGTGACAAGTTCAAGTACAGTTAGTGCTGGTGCTTGTACAGGCTTAGGACTTAATCCAAAAGATATTGGAGAAGTAATTGGTATAGTAAAGGCATATTGTACAAGAGTAGGAAATGGTCCTTTCCCTACAGAAGATTTTACTCAAGATGGAGTAAAAATTGGGGAAGTTGGAAAAGAGTTTGGAACGGTAACAGGAAGAAAAAGAAGATGTGGTTGGTTTGATGCAGTTGCGGTAAGATATGCAAGTAGACTAAATGGGTGTGATAAATTAGCACTTATGAAACTAGATGTTTTAGATGGTTTTTCTAAGATAAAAGTTTGTGTAGCTTATGAGTTTAATGGAAAAAGAATAGATTATATGCCATCAGATATGGAAAATGTAACAGCAATTTATGAAGAAATTGATGGTTGGGATAGTGTAGTTGGGATAAGAGATTATGAATCTCTTCCAGCAAATGCAAAAAAATATATAGAAAAAATAGAAGAAATAACTTCTGTAAAAGTTGGAATAGTTTCAACTTCTCCAGAAAGAGCAGACACAATTATAAGAGGATAATACTATGAGATTAAGATTACATCACACGCCTTATGTAGCAAGAAGAATCACAAGAGATTTACTAACTTGTGATTTTGTAGAAGTAAGAAAAGAAAAAAATAGTATTGAAGCTGAAATCGAAAGAATTTTAGATGAAGATATAGAAAAAGAACAAGCTTTAGATGAAAAGGTTCAAGAGATTTTAGATTCTCAAGAAGAAGAAATAGAGTATTTAAATGCGGATAGACGGCAACTTTTTTGGATGACTAAAAAAAGACTTGCAAATGATTTTGGAGTAATCTTAAACAATGAAGATAGATTTTCTGATATTTCTCACAAAATATTAGATTATCTATGGGAGGAGGACTATATACACTTTAGATGTTCAGATAACCAAATTAAAAATGTGATATTTGGTTCTTTGGACGATTTTATAAAAGGATTTGAAAAAGCGGACAGTGAGGTTTTAGCAAAGCTTAGAAACTATAAAAGAAAACTAATTCCTGGTACAGAAGATTATGATTTGGTATATCATAGACTTTATGAAGAAGAGTTAATAAAAAGAGGATTAATTTAATGCAAAAAGTATATATTTATTTAGAAAATGGAATATTTTTAGAGGCAAAATCTTTTGGTGCAGATACAACTGCAATTGGAAAATTAGTTTACAATAATGCAACTTTTGGACATCAAGAAATAGTTACAGATCCATCAAATGCAGGTTTATTTATCAATTTCACACCTGTTGAGGTAGGAAATGTTGGTGCAAATAGTGTTGATTTTGAAAGTTCAAAATCTCATGCAATAGGAATACTTGTAAGAACTTATCATGATGAATATTCAAGTTATAGAGCAGAACAAAGTTTGAGTAACTTTTTAAAAGAACAAGGTGTTATGGGTATTTGTGATATTGATACAAGATTTTTAACTACAATTGTTAGAGAAGAAGGAAGTATGATGATGATAGCTTCAACATCGATTTCTAACAAAGATGAACTATCAAAAAAATTAAGCGAAGCAAAAAAATATGATGAAATAGATTTTGTAAGCCAAAACTCTACAAAAGATATTTATATCCATAAATCTGGTGCTTGGAATCCTGATTTACAAGAATACAATAAAGCTAGTATGAGTGATAAAAAAGTATTAGTTGTAGATTTAGGAGCTAAAAAATCATTTTTAAATGAACTTGTAGAAGCTGGGCTTGAAGTTGAAGTTGTTCCATACTCAATAAAAGCAGATGATATAATAGCTAGATTTAAATCAAATGAAATAGGAGGAGTTGCCCTTAGTAGTGGAGCAGGAAATCCAAATATTTTAACTTCAATAGTAAGTGAAGTTAAGAAACTACTTGATGCAAATATACCACTAATTGCTGTTGGATTAGGTCACTATTTAGTTGCATTAGCAAATGGTGTAAAAGTAGAAAAAATAAAATCTATCAAATATGGAAGTCATCCTGTAAAAGGTGAAAAAACTGTTGAAATATATGGTATAAATAGTGATTATAAAATAGATGATAGTATAAAAAATCTAGCAGATGTAACTTACACAAAAGTATTTGATAATAGTTTAGTAGCTTTAAAATATAAAAATAAAGATATTTTAAGTAGCGAATTTACTCCAGTATCAAACTCTCCAATATATAAAGAGTTTGCAAATTCTGTAAAATAAATCTAAAAGGCTAAGGATAAAATCCTTAACCTAAAATTCGGTATAAATTATTTTAGAAAATTTTTGACTTAACTGTTATAGCTGTCTTTGTAACTTCTGTGACAAAATCTATCGCTTTTTTAAGTACATTAACATCATTTTTATTTATTGCTGAGATTGTATTATAATGTTTTTCTGTAATTTTTATAATAGTATCACATATTATTTTTAATTCTTCACTTGAATTTGCATTTTCTAATCTATTTTCCAATTTGTCAAGTGTTTTATTTATATCTAAAACAGGAATTTTATCCATAGCATTTGTTTTTATTTCATTTGACAAGCTAAATACAGTTTTTAGTGTTTGAAGATGAGAACTTGTTAATTCTCTTAAATTAGGCAAAGTCTTTAATGTTTCAAAAGCATCTATTACATTTAGGCGACCTAAAGCACTATTATTTATAATTTCACTAAATTTCTCTTGATTTAGGTCTTTATCTTCTTTTGTTAATAAATCTTTTTTAGCCATTATATTCCTTATTAATTTTAATTAAAATAAAAAAAGTCCTTTTTATTTTCCAATGTCCATTCGTATTCATCTGTTGAAATATCAATTCTTAACAATATACATTCTTGTGAAACTCTAGCTTTTAAAGTATCATATTCATTTATTTTTAGTGGGAAAGAGTTATTTTCTACTACTGGCATACCATTTGAAATGTAAATACTAGGTTCAATTTCAATTTTGCATTTTCCTTTATTTGCTTTAATATTTACAAGTTTTAAATTATCTTTTAATGCTGTAATTGTAATTAATGGATAGTTAAATTCCCAAGCTTCATTATAAGCTGTTTCGATACTTATATCAAAAGGAATTTTATCATTTGAAGCAATATTAACTAAATTATTCGATGATAAACTTTCTAATTGACTTATTCTATTTTTTGTTGATAAAAATATGCAATAAACATTTGTACAATTTTCTCTATCTTTTACCCAAGTTCTTTGCTTATCTAATAACTCTTTTTTATTAGTTGTGTTTTTAGAAGCTTCTTTATATAGAGTTCCCATTTTACTATCAAGTTCTGATAATTGTGCATCTGCACAAATCATTTTTTCAACATATGAAGAAGCTTTTGTACAATTAAAACTAGCTCCAAAAAGTAAATTATAAAATAAAATTGGTAATAAAATTCTTAACATATTTTCTCCTAATTATATAAATGTCGTAATGGTTCATTATTATAAATATCATAAAAAATATCTAATACTTTATTTTGATCAATATTTAATTCAACTGCATATTTTTCACTTATTAACTCATCAGTTTTTCCATCAAGGTATATTAATCCCACGTCATGAGGTATAATAGCTTTATCATTTAATATAAATTGAACTAAAAAATATACATCGAGTTCTGAAGTCCAACCATCTGTTGCATTATTAAATAAATATTGATAAGATAGTTTTGAAACTACATTTACAACCCTAATATTATTATCAACAAAACTTTCCCACTCGATTTCATCAAAATATTTATAATCATTAAATACTTTTTCTATGGTGATATTTTTATTAAAATTCAAAGTACCTTTTTGTACCATATAAATATCATTTGAAGCAAAGGCGAGTGAAGTTAAAAATAAACACCCTATAATTATCTTTTTTAATAAACTCATTTTTAATCCTTATTTTAATATTAATATAGCAGGTTCAATTTGAATATTTCTCATAAAAGTTCCAGTTATTTCACCCTTTACTGTTATGAGATTTCCAGTTTTAATATTTTCTATAAATATGACTTCATCTTTACTTTGAGTGTATATTGTCGTAAATGTACCAACATATTTTGTTCCAAAAAAAGTACCCGAATCTGTTTGAATTTTATACTTATTTTCACTTAATTTACTAACTTCAAAAACTGGTAATGTCCATTGAACAATTTTACCTTTTAATTCTTTTTCAGTATTAACTCTTTGTAAATCAGTGTAATCACTCATTAATGTATAAATATCATATAATGTACCAGTTGGAGAGATTTTATCTATATTAGAAGTTTTGATTGTTTCTAGTTTTTGTAAATTCTTTTCTTCTGTATTATCAAAAATAACACCAATTGCAATCAGTGATATAATTAAAATAAAGACTATTTTAAAAAATGTTTTCATACATTTATTCCCCACTTACCTTTTGCAAATCTTACTTCATCACTATCAGGATTAGTAAAATGCCAACCAAATTCAAGATAATTTTTAGCTGTTATCTCATTTCCTTTTATACCTAACCAAATTTGTAAACCTAAGAAAAATAGATTTAATAAAATCATTAAACCTAATGCTTCTTCTTCATTTTGCATCATTGAAGGAGCAATGAGATAAACAACCCAAAGAACTAAAAATATTCCACCCCAAATATGTAATTTTCTTAGAAAAAGAGGTAATCCAAAAAAACCAGAAAATAGGAATAATATCCAACTCCAACCAACTTTAACTTCTCTTATTTCTCCTGTTTTAGGATTTGTCATAGCAACTTTCATTTATATCCTTGTATTTTTTCTCTTGTAGTAACAAGTTGTAAAAATAACTTTATCTTATTAGTATATTCCTAGCAACTTGACATAACAAGTCATAGGGGATAAATTGAAACATATCGACGATATGAATGAAACTTATATAAATGATTTTCATAAAATAATTGGGCAAAATGTTAAAAGAATAAGAAAAGAAAAAGGTATTAGCCAACTAGACTTAGCCCATAAAATAGGGCATAAATCTGTAAGTATAATATCATGTGCAGAGATAAATCATAGAAACAATCATTTCAATATAGAACATTTGCTAAAAATAGCTTATGTTCTCGAAGTAGATATTGCAGAGTTTTTTAAAGAGATTACAGAATAAACTTCTCTATTAATTGCCAACTTCCAGCTGTACAAATACCAGCAAAGACTCCTGCAACTACATCATCTCCCATCACACCTAATCCACCTTTTACATCTCTATCAATTTTTCCTATAACTGATGGTTTATATATATCAAAAATTCTAAAGAAAATAAATGCAAGAGGAGCCAATACTAATACATTTTCACTATTGATTCCACAAATACTTAATGCTATCCACATTCCAGCTAATTCATCTATTACTATTTCACTACCATCGTGAATACCAACTTCTTCTTCATATATATTTATTTGTTTTATAGCAACTACTGTTATTAGCAATGAAAGTAAAAATAGAGTTGAAGTATGTAGAAATTCTAGTAAAAAAAGCCCTAAAATAAGAGCCACAAAACTTCCAACAGTTCCAGGTGCTTTGGGGCTAAGACCACTATATCCAACTGTTAAAAAAAATCTTCTAATATTCATTTTTACTTCTTTTTATCGATTTCAAGTTTTTTTCTTTTTTCCCAAAGAGATTTTCTTGAAATTCCTAATCTTTTTGATAATTCTGTATCTGGATATCTATTTTGATAAGTGGTTACCATCATTTTTACATAGTCATTGATTGACATTATTTGAGTATTATCAAGAGTTTTATTATCGTTGTTAAAAGTGATTTTTTTATACATAAAAGGTTCATTACTTTCAAGAGTACATATAACACAATTTTTATCTTCTATTTGTTTTAAAAGTTGTTCTTTTATATTTTTCTTTAAAGAGTGATAATCTGTAAGATATATGATAGACTTATCATTTACTGCCAATAATTGCTTTTGCCAAGAAGATGAGTTTAATGAAATAAATTTTATAGGTAAATCAAGCTTATTTGATATCTCAAATACAAGTTTATCTGCATAAGTTTGGAAATTTGTTTCAATCATTAAAGGAAAAGATAAAGGCAACAGTACATCACTTGTATCAATATTATTCATTGTAAAATTAAAATAATCTCTTAAAACTTGAAGCTCTCTTCTCATACTTCTACAATCTTTATAGTGATATATTTTTCTTAAAAGTTCATCCATTAAAAATGGTTTCATCATATAATCTTTTGCACCATCTTTTATAGGGTTTGTTACAGTTTCATCTGAAATATAAGATACTAAAAGAAGTATAATAGAGTTAGCAGCATATCTTTTTATAATACCTTTTGTTACTTCACTAGGAAGAGAAGTTGATAATAAAACAATATCATAATCTTTTGTAAGATTTTCAATATTTACTTGTTCAACATAATCACAACTATGTCCATCATCAAGTAGCCTAGATACTATCTTTTGTGCTAGATAAATTTCATTTTCAATAATTAATATATTCATTTTTGTGTCCAATCATAATATTTTAGTGTAGCAATACTTTGTACAGCAACTCCTTCTGCTCGACCAATAAATCCTAATTTTTCGGCAGTTGTTGCTTTTACATTTATAAACTGTTTTTCAAGTTTTAAAAGTTTTGCCATAGAAGATTTTATTTCTATTTTAAATGGATTTATTTTTGGTTTTTGAGCGATTATTGTTAAATCTATATTTACAATCTCATACCCAACATTGTAAATAAAATTTACAATATTCTCTAATAATATTTTTGAGTCAATATTTTTATATTTTTCATCAGTGTCGGGGAAAAACTCTCCAATATCTCCTCCTCCAATAGCGCCTAAAAGAGCATCTATTACAGAATGTATTAATACATCACCATCACTATGAGCTTTAAACCCATATTCATAAGGAAGTTTTATTCCACCTAAAAACATCTCTTTGTTCTCTTCAAAAGCATGGATATCAAAACCAGTTCCTGTAAAAAAATTGTTTGAAGGTTTTTTTAAACAAGGAATTTGCTCTATTTCATCACCAAAAGTGATTTTTTTACTTTCAAGACTACCTTTTATATAGAATATTGTTTCACTAATAGCTTTTATAGCACTACTTTCATCTGTAAAATCTCTAGGTGTATCAAGGGCTTTATTTAGTACTTGTGTATTTGAAAGTTGAGGAGTTTGTATAAGTTTTACTTTATCACGATTTATAGTATTTTCTTCAAAAATAACAGTATCACTTACATCTAAAACAGGAACGATACAAGATGCTTTATCTTTATTCTCTAGTAGGTTTAAAACAATTTCTTTATTTATACAAGCTCTAGCAACATCGCTAATCATTACATATTTTGTATCAACTTTTTTTAAAGCATTTTTGATTGAGTTTTGTCTAGTGTCTCCACCTTCAACAAAAGTGTAGCAATCGCTAAAATTTTTCATATAGTTTAGTTCATCTTTATGAGATACAACAATTGTTTTAGAAAATTTTGAGTAAGAACTTAACCTTTTTGTAACATTTAGCCACAATGGTTCATTACCAACTCTTAACCACTGCTTTTTACACATTTTTTCAAATCTTGCAGAATTTCCAGCACATAAAACTACTAAAGTAACATCTAACAATACCATTCCTTTGAGTAAAAAAGTTACAGATTCTAACTAAATGTTACTTATAGAAGAGTTAAATTGTCTTATTAATAATATTTTTTATTTCATCAATCGAAGCTAAAAAAATATCTATTTCAAAATCAAATAAAGCTAAATCTTCTAAAGCTTTGTGTATATTTTTATCGCATAAGGGCTCTCGTAAATTACAAATTTGGTTTATTATATTTAGAATCACAGCTTTCAATCTAAACTCTTCTGGGCAGTTTAATAAATCTTGTGCAAATAAAATAGGAAGTATTATTTTATAGCTTAAATCCCATTGTTTTAATATATTCGCAGTTATTCTTCCTGTTTTATAACCAGTAAATTTTTCTTCACTTTGTGATAAATCATCACTATTTGAAATATAATTTAAAAATTTTTCTGTTAGTTTATTTTCACTAATTGCTAGAGAGATTATGGGTTTTGAAATATTTTGTAAAAAAGATAAAAGTAAAAGTTCATTTTTTAAAGATTTATCAATTTTCCCTATCCAAATATCTGTAATTCTCATTGCTAAAATATTTGAGTATAAAAAATCATCTATTGTAACAGCATAAGAAAATAAATTTAAATTTATGCTTTTTGTAATTGCCAAGGCTGTTGCCAAAGTCGTAACAAATTCTAAATTTGTAATGGCTATAAGATTTGTAATATTTTGTGGTTTTGTACCAAAATCAAAAATATTAAAATTCATAATTTTTAGAATATCTTGATGAATATTTTTATCTTTTTTTATAAGCATTACTAGATGTTTAGAATTTTTATTTTTAGATTTTCTAAAACTATCAAGTTCAATAATAATATCTGGAAGTTTTTGAATATTATTTATATATTTTGTTAAATTTTTTATCATCTTAAATTAGAATCCCTGAATCTGAATTGTTAAATATTATATGCAATTGTAACTTATAGTTTAAAAACTATACTTTTAAACGTTGTTTATGATAGAATACTTTTTTTATTGCGGGGGGACGCTATTTAGCGTTGAGAAGGTTAAAACCTGACCCTTTGAACCTGTTGGTTAACACCAGAGTAGGAAGCGATTTTAAAATTAAATTTAATAAACTTGATAATAAATTTAATATAAAAGGGGTGCTTTCTTTAAGAAAGTACCCTTTTTTTTACTCAAAAATCCAGCTAACAATAAAAAAACATAACAATCAAAAAGGATTTAACAATGAAAGATAGTAATGTTTTTGCAGAGATGATGGTTCATATTTCTCTTTGCACTCATCAAGAGGCTAAAAATGTTTTGATTATTGGAACAGTTGATGAAGCTATAAAACAAGAAGCAAATAAACACTCTAAAATTTCAAATATTGAGTATGGGGATTTAGATTTTGTATGTACAAAAGAAGATAAATCAGTTGATACTATCATTTTTACAGATGTAAAGCTTGATTTAAAAAGTTTAGCAAATATTTCAAGAGTTTTGAAAAATGATGCACTTATTACTTTTTCTACAAAAGCCTTTTCAAAAGATAAAGATAGATTAATTTCAGATTTAAAACTTGTAGGAGAGAAATTTTGGATAGCTATGCCATTTAGATTTGGTCATAACACATCAATAATAGCATCTAAAAAATATCATCCAACAGCTGATATAAACTTACAAAGAGCAGATTTATTGGATAATTTAGAGTATTACTCTTCTGAAATTCATATGGCATCTTTTGTTTTCCCTGCAAAGGAACACAAAGAATTAACTGGTATAGCAAAAAGATAAAGGAAAAGATATGAGAACTTGGTTAGATAATAACAAAAATGATAAAGTACGAACACAAATGTACTATGCAAAACAGGGAATTATAACTCCAGATATGGAATATGTTGCAAAAGTTGAAAAGCTTGAACCAGAACTTGTAAGAGCTGAAATTGCTCGTGGAAGACTTATAATTCCAGCAAATGTTAATCATAAACATTTAACTCCTATGGCTATTGGAATGGCATCATCTTGTAAGATAAATGCAAATATTGGGAGTTCAGCATTGGCAAGTGATGTAAGTAAAGAAATTGAGAAAGTTGATGTTTGTTTGAAATATGGTGCAGATACTATTATGGATTTAAGTACGGGTGGTGATTTAGATATGATAAGAAGAGCTGTAATCGAACACTCGACAGTTCCTATTGGTACGGTTCCTATGTATCAAATACTACATGATGTTAAAGATAAAATTGAAGATTTGAGTATAGAAAAAATGCTTGAAGTTATAGAAAAACAAGCACAACAAGGTGTTTCATATTTCACAATTCATGCAGGATTTTTATTGGAATTTATGCCACACATTGCAAAAAGAAAAATGGGAATAGTAAGTCGAGGTGGAAGTTTAATGGCTGCTTGGATGATGCACTATCATAAAGAAAATCCATTTTATGAAGCTTTTGATGATATTTTAGATATTTGTAGAAAATATGATGTATCATTATCTTTAGGGGATAGTTTAAGACCTGGATGTTTAGCAGATGCTAGTGATGAAGCACAATTAAGAGAGTTAAAAGTTCTTGGAGAATTAACTTTAAGAGCTTGGGAAAAAGATGTTCAAGTTATGATTGAAGGTCCTGGACATGTTCCTTTAAATCAAATTGAAAGAAATATGAAATTAGAGCGAGAGTATTGCCACGAAGCTCCATTTTATATATTAGGACCACTTACAACAGATATTGGTGCTGGATATGATCATATTTCTAGTGCAATAGGTGCTGCTGTTGGTGGATGGCATGGAGCAAGTATGCTTTGTTATGTTACTCCAAAAGAGCATTTAGGACTTCCTAATGCTGAAGATGTAAGAAATGGAATAATTGCATATAAAATTGCTGCTCATAGTGCTGATATTGCAAGAGGGCGAAAAGGTGCAAGAGATATAGATGATGAGATGAGTGATGCAAGATATGCTTTTGATTGGAACAAACAGTTTGAACTAGCACTTGATCCTGATAGAGCAAGAGAGTTCCATGATGAAACATTACCTCAAGATGTATTTAAAGAAGCAGAGTTTTGTTCTATGTGTGGTCCTAAGTTTTGTTCGTATAAAATTACACAGAAGATTGTAAAAACTCATGGAGAAGCAATAGATAATATGGCAGGATAATTTAAGACAAAAATTATCCTAATTAAAATATAATTCCTTGCTTCAAATAAAAAGGATTTAAAATGAGAATAGAAGATATTAAAAAAGCTTTAGAAAGTGTTAAATATCCTAACTTTTCAAAATCAATTGTTGAATTTGGATTTGTAAAGGATATTTTACTTGATGATAAAAATTGTACAATTTTATTGGATATTACATCAACTGCAAAAGATGTTGAAGAAGAATTAAGAAAAGATATTTCAGCCTGTTTAAGCTCTTTTGGTTTAAATTTAACAATAAATTTTAATAAACCAAAAGAACAAACTCAACAAAGTAATAGTGTAAGTGGAAAAAATATTGCTCCACAGATTAAAAAAATTGTTATGGTGAGTTCTGGAAAAGGTGGAGTTGGAAAATCAACTACAACTGTAAATTTAGCAGTAGCTAGTGCTATGCAAGGTAAAAAAGTTGGTATTTTAGATGCTGATATTTATGGTCCAAATATCCCTAGAATGATGGGTGTAAATGGGATGGAAGTTGAAGTTTTAGGGAATAAAGCAAAACCTTTGAATGCCTATGGTGTTGATGTTATGTCAATGGGTATTTTGATGAAAGAGGGAGAAGCTGTTATTTGGCGTGGAGCTATGATAATGAAAGCAATTCAACAACTTTTAACAGATATTTTATGGGAAGAATTGGATATATTATTTATTGATATGCCTCCAGGAACAGGCGATGCTCAACTAACTTTAGCTCAAAGTGTCCCAGTAAGTGTTGGAATAAATGTAACAACTCCACAACATGTTGCACTTGATGATAGTAGAAGAAGTTTAGATATGTTTCAAAAACTTCATATTCCTGTTGCTGGAATAGTTGAGAATATGAGTGGGTTTATTTGTCCAAATTGTAATACTGAAAGTGATATTTTTGGTATGGGAACTTGTGAAGATTTGGCAAAAGAGTACAATACTCAAGTTTTAGGAAATCTTCCTATAGAACCAGCTATTAGAAAAGGTGGAGATAGTGGAAAACCAATTGTTTATTTTGAACCAGAGTCAATTACAGCAAAAAGATATATGATAGCTGCAGATAAATTGATCTCTATTTTGGATAGCCAAAATGAGGTTTCAAATGCTGATATTCAACCAATTATGCCAGCAGGTGTTAGTGCTTGTTCAACTGAAGGACAAAAAATAAAAGCAGAACATGAAGCTAAAAAAAGTGGTGGATGTGGAACTGGATGTGGTTGCCACTAAAAATATTTTGAATAGGGATTCCTATTCAAAATTTAATTTATTAGTGGATAAACACCATTTTCGTCATGATTTTCCAATCCAGTTAGTGGTGGATTAAACACACAAATAAGCCTCATATCAACACTACCACCATATAAGTAGTGTTCATCGTTATTATTCAAAGCATACATAATTCCATCATAAACATCGTGTATAGTTCCTGTTTTCAAATCTTCAATTTTTCCATTTCCTCCTACACAATAAACAGCTTCAAGATGGTTTTTATAGTGAATGTGTGTTTTTGTATTTGCTTTTATGATTGTTTCATGAAAAGAAAACCCCATTTTATCATCTTTTAAAAGCATTCTTCTACTACACCATTGTCCATCTTTTGCATGTATTTCTTTTGAAGTACGAATAATGTTTTTTATATCTTTTACTATCATTTTAATACTCCTTATTTAATCTATTTGCTTTATCTTTTAGTAGTTTATCAAATGCCTTTTCAAATCTATTAAGACCTTCTATTAGTAAATCTTCACTTATTAAAAGTGGAGGTAAAAATTTTACAACTTGTCCTACTGAACCACAAGTTTCGATTATTAATTGTTCATTAAAACAATAACTTGATAATTCTCCAGCAATATTTGTATCATTTTTTATCTCAAAACCATAAGCTAATCCTCTGCCTCTTACATCTATTGTACAAATATCTCTATGTTTATTTGCTATTTCTTCAAGTTTTGTTTTCAAAATATTCTCTTTATATTTTACTGCATTTGATAAATCATCATTTTTCCAATAATGTTCTAAAGATACTTTTGAAGCAACAAAAGCTAGATTATTTCCTCTAAAAGTTCCTGTATGTTCTCCTGGTTTCCACTGGTCTAAATCAGGTTTGAATAAAAGTAAAGCCATAGGTAACCCTCCACCAATAGATTTTGATAAAGTAACCATATCTGGTTTAATTCCAGCAAATTCAAATGAAAAGAATTCTCCACTTCTTCCATTCCCAACTTGAATATCATCTATTATTAGTAAAATATCAAACTCTTTGCAAATAGAATCAAGTTCTTGTAACCACTCGTTTGAAGCGACATTTATACCACCTTCTCCTTGTATTGTCTCAAGTATAATAGCAGCTGGTAAATCAACACCACTACTACTATCTTCTATAAATTTTCTAAGATATTTTAATGTATTGAAATCTCCAAAATAGCCATCATAAGGCATAAAAGTAGCATTTGTTCTGCTAATATAACTCTCATCTCTATATTGATTATTTCCTGTTACTGCTAAACTTCCTTGGCTTAGTCCATGGTAACCATTTGTAAATGCGATAATATTACTTCTTTTTTTTACAAGACGTGCTAATTTTAATGCTGTTTCAACAGCATTTGTTCCAGTAGGTCCTGTAAATTGAAGTTTATATTCTAAATTTCTAGGGTTTAGTATAAGTTCTTGAAAAGTTTGAATAAACTCTTTTTTTGCAGTTGTTGCCATATCAAGACCATGTACAATACCATCATTTTGTATATATTCTATCAAAGCTTGAGAAATATGTTCATTGTTATGTCCATAGTTTAATGTTCCTGCTCCTGCAAAAAAATCTATATATTCTATTCCTTGTTCATCTGTTAAAATAGAACCTTTTGCTTTTTTAAATATTGTTGGAAAACTTCTTATATATCCACGAACCTCTGATTCAAAATTTTCAAATATTCTCATAATATCTCCTTTTTTATTGTAAATTGTACTTCATCCTCATGAAACCCACAAAAGTCATTTTTTGTAAATAGAACTTTTTTTTCAAGTTTTGTATTAAAATATTGTGCAACTTTTTCAAAAACTTTTGTTGATGATATGTTTGATGGAGAAACAGTAGAAATTAAAAAATCTATTTCTCTTCTATCAATTATATTTTTTATCATACTAAAGGCAAGATTTTTACCTCTATATTGTTCATCAACAGCAACTTGCCAAATAAAAAGTGTTTTTGGGTCTTCTGGAAGATAATATCCTGATACAAAGCCTATAATTTTGTTGTTATTTTCTAAAACACAACAACTTTCTTTAAAATGAGTAGTTTGAAGTAAGTATAAATACTCTGAGTTTAAGTCTAAAATTCTACATTCTTTTATGATATTTACTATATCCTTTGAGTCTTTCTTGACGGGTTTTCTGTAAATAAGATTGGTCAGCATTATTCTCCTTTAAGTATTAAATTATGTAAAAATATTACATATGATATGTAAAATATTTACATAAAATGAGTTATAATTTAACATAAAAATTTTAAATAAAACTTAATAATGCATACAATACATATTGAATTTTGATATTTATTATAATAATGTGTGGAATTTATAGGGATTTATTTTATGAAATTAGAAATTATTTAGTTCTTGTACATCTTTTGTAGATATTGATTTTAGCTTTGTTTCTATGATATTTAAAAACTCTTTTCTATGATTTTCATCCATATTTTCTTCAAGAATTTCTAAAATATATTTTATACCATTGGAATTTATTTTTTTTATACTTGCAAGATAATGGACAAATGCAATCATTTGTATATCATCTATTGAATAAAGTTTTTTAATTGATTTATCTTGGTTTTGTGGTAATAGCAATTTTTCTTCATATATTTTTAGAG
The DNA here is from genome assembly GCF_003316695.1 of Aliarcobacter vitoriensis. Lineage (GTDB taxonomy): Bacteria > Campylobacterota > Campylobacteria > Campylobacterales > Arcobacteraceae > Aliarcobacter > Aliarcobacter vitoriensis. Next base: position 40,118 of record NZ_PDKB01000014.1, on the reverse strand, counting down.
TTCTTGTTTTTGTATCTAAAAGTTCAGAAATACTACTAAGTGGTAAAACATTTTTTTGATTATTTAAAAGTGCCATATTTTTACTTTAAAAAAAGTGTGGAATTACCCACACTTATAATACTCTTGAAATAACTCTTCAACTTTTTCTAATACAAGATCTTCATGCCAATTATGTCTTTGGGCGAATGATTTAATCTCATAATCCTTTTCTTCTTTTGTACAAAAAAAGTACAATTTTTTTATAAAAGGTTTTGGTACCGATATCGCAATCTTTTGAAAGTAACTTTCTTTGCAAGTCGGAGAGCAGAAAACCTTTGAAATTGGTATTTTCTTAGAGCAGTATTGACAAGTATTTGTCATTTTAACTCCTTTAAAGCAAGTTTTAAATTGGTGCATTATAACAAGTGATTATTAAATGCAACTTATTTGCATAAGGAATTTTAATAATTTACTAAACTTTTCGTGAATTCTTTTCTTCTATTCCAGAAATATTAAATCTTCTAGCTAACTCTTGTTTTACTCTATCAGGGCTTATATTTTTACTAGCAAGTGCTACTAAAATATGATATGTAACATCGGCTGCTTCGTATATTGCTTCATTTTCATTGTTATCTTTAATAGCAAAACAAAACTCTCCTGCTTCTTCAACAATTTTTTTAAGCATAGAATTTTGTTCACCATTTAAAAGTTTAGCTGTGTATGATTTTTCAATATCATCATTTTTTCTACTTTGAATTGTGTGATATAAAGTATCAACAACTCCATAAGCAGATGAAGTGTCTATTTTTATATCTTCAATTATTGTATTATTTTCAAGTTTTGTAAAGAAACAAGATTTTCTTCCAGTATGACAAGCAACACCTTCTTGAATAACTTTTAGTAAAATTGTATCATTATCGCAATCTAAAAAAATATCAATAACTTTTTGAGTATGGTTTGAACTTTCACCTTTTTTCCAAATTCTATTTTTACTTCTACTAAAATAGTGAGCATATCTTGTTTTAATAGTCAATTCTAAAGCTTCTTTGTTCATATATCCAAGCATTAAAACATCATTAGATGTACTATCTTGAGTAATAACAGGAACTAAATTATTCATTTTTTCCCAATCTACAATTTCAAGTTCTTTCATTAGTTTATTCCTTTAAATTTTGTACCTACATCAATTTTTAGTTTATCAATAGTCATAAGTTCTTTGTTTATATCTAAATCAATACCAAAATCATATTTACTCTCTTCTTTTTCTAACTTAGGATCTTTATATATGAAAATTTCTTTATATTTGTGATTGAGATGATATTTTATAGGAGGCTTTATTTTTAAGACAGATTCTATATTTTTTGCAAACAAAGAGCTAAAAAGTAAAATAATTATAAAAAATATTGAATAAAATCTCATATTGCACTCTCCATATAGATGAGAGCTTAAGCTCTTATCTATTTTTGATTTATTATTGTATCTCTAGGTTTATCTTTTGTATCAACCCAAATATTTGGAGTTGCACCACCTGGAGTTAAGAATATCTTCGCATCTTTATTTTCTCTTAAAGCTTCATTGAATTTACCTTGAACTTCAATTTGTTGCATTTGAAGTAAGTTTTGTGTTAAAGAATCTGCAATCACTTTATTAGCAACAGATTGTGCTTTTGCTTCTATTGTAACTGCATCTGCTCTACCTTGAGCTTCAATTCTTCTAGCTTCAGCCTCCCCACTTGCAAGAGCAGCTCTTTTTTCAGCTTCTTGTTTTGCTCTTAAAACTTCATATCTTACTCTTTCAGCTTCTTGATTTGCTACTTGAACTCTTTCAATTTGTTCTTTGATTTTTTCTGGTAAAACAATCTCTCTTAATTGTACAGATTCGATACTAACAGAACCATCAGCTAGTTCATTTACTTGTTCTTTTATTAAAGTATCAAGTTGAGAAGCTACCTCATTTCTTTGCATTGGTAAAGATTCAGCATTATATCCTCCAACAACATTTCTTACAACATTTCTTACAACTGGGTTTACAATTTTATCTTCCCAAGAAAGTCCCCAAGTTGCAATTGTTGCAGGTGCACCAGAAGCTGTAAGTCTATATTGAACTGTTAATTCAATAGAAACAGGTAAACCTCTACTATCTAAAACACTAATTGCTCCATTTATTTTGATACTTGGGTCAAATCCACTTATTTCTTCAACACTTCTATAGTTTAAAAGTCTTACTTTTGTATCAACTACAATAACTTTTTGTATTACTGGAATATAGAAGTGAAATCCTGGGTTTAATGGAGTTTCATCATATTTTCCTGTTGTTGCTTTGATACCAACTTGTCCAGATTCAATAATAACAAAAGGCTTAAATAAAAATAAAGCTCCAATGATAATAATTACAGCATAAAGCATTCCAGCTTTTTTCCCAAAATTTTTAAAGAACTCTGGAGTTTCAAAAGGTGGTTGGAAATTTCCACCTCCACCATTTCCTCCGTTATTTGGTTTATTACCTTGTTGCCTGTTTTTAAAATAGTCGTTATCTATTGGCATATTTTTCCTTCAAATTAAATTTTTTGTCGTATATAATAATTTATATTAGTTAATATATGTTAAATACTTTGTATATTTTGGATTTTTACCAGTTACTACATCAAAATATGCAGATTGGATTCTTTCTGTTATTTCACCTCTTGAACCACAACCGATAACTCTTGCATCAACTTCTCTAATTGGAGTTATTTCAGCGGCAGTTCCTGTGAAAAATGCTTCATCTGCTACATAAATTTCTTCTCTTGTTATTCTTCTTCTAACAACTTCAATTCCTAGGTCATTTGCTAACTCAATAGCTGTTGCTTGCGTAATTGACTCTAAAGAGTTATCATTTGGTGGAGTTATAAGTTTTCCATCTTTTACTATAAAGAAACAAGCTCCAGATGCTTCAGCAATATATCCTTGATCATCTCTTAGTAAAGCTTCATCATATCCAGCTTCAACTGCTTCATATTTTGCCATTTGAGAGTTTAAATAGTTTGCAACAGCTTTTGCTTTTCCCATACCAGAAGTATTTGGAGTTCTTGTAAATGAAGAAATTTTAACTCTTACACCTTTTTTTAGACCTTCTTCTCCTAAATAAGCTCCCCATTCCCAAGCAGAAATAGATACTTGTACTGGAGCATCTTTATGATAAAGTCCCATTACCCCGTAACCTAAATAAACTAAAGGTCTTAAATAAGCACCATTTGTAAGGTCATTTTTTTGTAATAATTCAACTTGAGCTTTATTTAACTCTTCAAGTGAAAATGGTACATTCATTAAAGTCATTTTTGATGAATTTAGAAGTCTTTGAGTATGTTCATTTAATTTAAATATTGCACATCTTCCATCAACTGTTTTATAAGCTTTTGTTCCTTCAATAGCACCATTTCCATAGTGTAAAGTATGAGAAAGAACATGAACTTTTGCATCATTCCAAGGAGTAAATTCTCCATCCATCCAAATATATTTTGCTTCAGTCATTGTATTTAGTATCCTAAAATTGAATTTTTTAATCAATAATATTATCCAAAAGATAATTAAAATAAGTTCTAAGAATAAAAAATGTAATATAGAAGAAGTTAAAAAAATGGATAAATATATGTTTAAAAATCTCTTTATTATATTAATGATTGCACTTTTTAGTGGATGTTCTTTAAACCAAAAACATCTAAAAGAACCAGAAAAGATACAAATAAATGAAAATCTTTTAAGTCATATAAAATATATTTTATATCTTATAGGAAAAAATGATTTACAGACCTTAAATAAGAGTTATATAAATAGTGAATTTGGATTTTATGAAGTTAATATTGAAGATGGAAAAATTTTAATTACAAATAAGCAAAAATTAGAAGAAATTGATAATTATGTAGGTTCTTTTGAAATAAAAAATGAAGATGTAAATTTTTATTGTAGTCCATATAATGATGCTTTATATGGTTGGAATCAAGATGGAGTTTTTATATCTTTAAATACTGAAAAATATTTGGAAGATTATTTAAATGAACAAAATATTCAAAGAAAAGATTTTATCAAAGAAGTTTTAGAAAATAGTATAGAGGTTATTATTACATACAACACAATATTTTATTTGACAAAAATTGATGATAAATATTATATTACTTTGATTGATGGGGTAAAAACTGATTGTTCTAATTTAGAACTTGAATAGTTTTTAGTAAAGTTAAAATATAATATATACTTATTTAAAAATAAAGATATGATAATAGAAGAAAAAAGATGAAACAAATAATAGAAAATTTGATAAAACAAAGAGTTTTAATTATAGATGGGGCTATGGGAACACAGCTTCAATTAGCAGATATAAAAGATCAAGAGTGGATTTTTGAAAATGAAAACTTAGAAGGTTGTAATGAACTTCTAAATTTAACTGCTCCCCATATACTCGAAAAAATACATGATGAGTATGCACAAGCTGGTGCAGATTTGATAAGTACAAATACTTTTGGTTCTATGCCTTGGGTTTTGGATGAGTATGGAATAGGGCATTTAAGTTATGAGTTATCAAAATTAGGTGCTCAACTTGTAAAAAAATCTTGTGATAAATATACTACAAAAGATAAACCAAAATTTGTTTTAGCATCTATTGGACCTGGTACAAAATTGCCAAGTTTAGGGCATATAAAATATGATGATATGTATGAAGGCTATAAAATTATGGCACAAGGTTTGGCTGATGGTGGAACAGATATATTTTTACTTGAAACTTGCCAAGACCCTCTTCAAATAAAAGCTGCACTTCATGCACTAAATGATGTAGCTCCTAATATTCCAATTATGGTATCAGTAACAATTGAATTAAGTGGAACAATGCTAATAGGAACAGATGCTATGACAATAGCAGCTATCTTATCACCATTTAATATTTTATCACTTGGATTTAACTGTGGAACAGGACCAGTACAAGTGCAAAAACATGTAAAAACTCTAAGTGAAGTTTGTAAATTTCCAATTTCAGTTCATGCAAATGCAGGTTTACCTCAAAATAGAGGTGGGAAAACTTATTATCCTATGCAACCAGCTGAATTTACTGAACTTCAAAAGGAGTTCTTGAACATAAATGGAGTTTCATTTTTAGGTGGTTGTTGTGGAACAACACCACAACATATTGAAGCTTTAGCAAATGCAGTAAAAGATATTGTTCCATTAAAACCTTGTGGATTTTTAAAGGCTTCTTTGGCATCACTATTTAATGTAGTTCCATTAAAACAAGAACCAGCTCCACTTTTAATAGGTGAACGAAGCAATGCAACTGGTAGTAAAGCTTTTAGAGAACTTTTAAAAGCCAATGATTATGAAGGAACTTTGAGTGTAGGGCAACAGCAAGTTCGTGCAGGGGCTCATGTAATAGATGTAAGTGTAGGATTTGCAGGGCGAGATGAAACACATGATATGGATAAAGTTGTAGCTTTATATTCTCAAAAAATATCACTTCCTCTTATGCCAGATTCTACTCAGATAAAAGCTTTAGAAGTTGCTTTAAAACAAATTGGTGGAAGATGTATCATAAATTCTGTAAATTTAGAAGATGGTGAAGAGAAGTTTGATGCAGTTTGTAGCTTGGCTAAAAAATTTGGTGCAGCTCTTGTTTGTTTGGTTATTGATGAAGTTGGAATGGCAAAAGATAAGAAACGAAAACTTGAAGTTGCAGAGCGAATTTATGATTTATGTGTAAATAGACATGGATTTGATGGAAGTGATTTGGTATTTGATATGCTTACATTTACTATTGGAAGTGGTGATGATGAGTATAGAACAGCTGGAATTGAAACTATGGAAGCAATTCGCGAGTTTCAAATTCGTCATCCAGAAGTTGGGACAACTTTAGGTTTATCAAATATTTCTTTTGGGCTTAGTGCAAATGCAAGAGTTTATTTAAACTCTATATATCTTGATCATTGTGTAAAAGCAGGGCTTACTAGTGCTATTGTAAATGTGAAGCATATAATTCCATTAAATAAAATAAGCCAAGAAGACAAAAAAGCTTGTGATGATTTGATTTTTAATAATCAAGAAAATGGTGACCCACTATTTAAATTTATTGAACATTTTTCAAATGCAGTTGGACAAGAAGAACAAAGTGATGAAGAGTATCAAAAGCTTGAACCAATACAAAAAGTTCAAAAACTTTTACTTGATGGTGATAAAGAACGAATGCTACCACTTGTGATGGAGTTAAAAGATACAGTTGCTCCAGAACTTATTGTAAATGAGTGGTTAATTGATGGTATGAAAATCATAGGAGAACTTTTTGGAAGTGGTCAAATGCAACTTCCGTTTGTACTTCAAAGTGCTGAAACTATGAAAGCAACTGTTGATACACTAAATCCATATTTACCAAAACAAGAAAAAGCTAGTGAAACTACACTTATTATTGGAACAGTAAAAGGTGATGTTCACGATGTTGGTAAAAATCTAGTTGATATTATATTAAGTAATAATGGTTTTAAAGTTGTAAATATAGGAATAAAAGCTGATTTATCACAATTTGTTGAAAAATTAAAAGAACACAATGCTCATGCACTTGGAATGAGTGGATTGCTTGTAAAAAGTACAGCTGTTATGAAAGAAAATCTTGAAGAATTACAAAAAATGGGTATAAAAATCCCTATTCTTTTAGGTGGGGCAGCTTTAACAAAAAACTTTGTTGATGATTATTGTCGCCCATTTTATGATGGACCAATTTTTTATTGTAGAGATGCTTTTGATGGAGTTGTTTCTATGCAAAGAATTGAAAAAGGAGATATAAATAACACTGCACTTGCAGCTGATTTAATTGAAAGAATTGATACAAGTGATAGAGTTGAAAAAGAGGTCGTTGAAATACCACCTTATGAAGAGATTTCTATGCCAAAAAGAGAGTTTATTTGTCCACCATATTGGGAAAGAGTTGCAAAAACTGGTGATGAATTGGATAAAGATTTGATTTTCAAATGGATAAATCATAGAGTTTTATTTAGACAAAGATGGGGATATAAAAGAGGAAAACAAACTCCCGAAGCTTTTCAAAAGTATGAAAAAGATGTAGTTGAACCTTTATATGAAGATTTAAAAGCTGAATTGATAGCTAAAAATATTTTTGACCCAATTTCGATTATAGAGTATTTTCCTTGTATATCTCATGATAATAAACTTTATATTTTTGATAAAAAATATATTTTTAATAATCTTGAAGAAGCAAAAAAAGTACCAGCTTTGAGTGAAGCTATAAAAGTTTTAGAGTTTCCAAGACAAAGAAGAAAACCATTTAGATGTATAGCTGATTTTTTTGCAAATGATAGATTGGATGTTGTAGGATTTACACTTGCAAGTGCTGGGTTGAAAATAAGTGATTATGAAAGAGAGTTTTACGACAAAGGTGAATTTACAAAATATTATCAAGTTCACGGACTTGGTGTTGAACTTGCAGAAGCTTTAGCTGAGGTTTTACATAAACAAATAAGACTTGATTGGAATATTGTGCCAAATGAAGGACACAAATTAAGTGATGTTCAGATGAAACAATATGTTGGTTGTAGATATTCTCCAGGTTATGCTGCTTGTCCAGAATTAAGTCAAAATAGAGATATTTTTGATTTGATAAATCCAGAACAATATGGTATAGAACTTAGTGAAACTTTCCAAATGCATCCTGAACAAACAACTTGTGCTATTGTTGTACATAATAAAGAAGCAAATTATTATAATGTTTAAGATAGAATTATTATCAAAAAATTGGGGAGAAAAATGTTACAAGAAAAAAATATGATAAGCAAAGTATTAAATTTTGTTTATAACACTTCAAAGCAACCAATACTTTTAAAAGATTTATTAGTTGCTTCGAGACAGTTTAACAATGGAATGGAAGTTGATGCTGGAAGATTGGGCTTTAGATTGAAATTAGCAAGAGCATATTTTGTATATATAGTTTTAATTTTAGCAATACTTATACCAATATCTTTATTGACACATAAAACTTTAGCAATTATTGATCCACATATTTCAATAGTTGGTGGAATGGTAGTAACAGCATTGATTTTTATAGGATTTAACTTCTTTAGAGATAAGATAAAAGAGATGATGACACAAGAGGTTATAAAAAAGGCTTGGAGAGTTCATTTCCCATTTTTTGCTTATGAAGAATATAGTAAAAAAGTAAATCAGATTTTTGAAGAAGCTATGAGAGAAGAGATTCCAAAAAGGGATTTACAAAAATATATTTTAGATAAAGTTTCTACTTTATAGTAGAAGTTTATCTATTTTTTAAAACTGTATCTAAAGCTAATTTTGTATTTTCCCATCTATTTTGAGAATTTAACATAACCAATAAAATATCTTTTTTACCATCTTTTGCACGAGCTATTAAACAAGGTCCAGCCTTACTTGTATATCCAGTTTTTACACCAACCATATATTTTTCTTTTGGAAGAAGTTTATTGCTAGTGTGCATTTTGTAAGTTCGTTTTGTGTTTATAGCTTGAAAAGTGTAATTCTCTTTTTTTACAATAGTATTGAAAGTTTTATTCTTTATTGCATATTCTGTAAGTTTTAATAAATCACTAGCAGTACTTTTATGTGTTGGAGCATCGAATCCACAAGGGTTTTGGAAGTTTGTGTTAAGCATTCCTAATTTTTTTGCTTTGGCATTCATCATATTTACAAATTTTTGTTTATTTCCATTTCCTAAATATATGGCTATTGCATTTGCTGCATCATTTGCTGATTTTATCATAGCTGCATTTACTAAATCTCTTAAATAAAATTTTTCTCCAACTTTAAAATTCATAATAGTTGGTTCAACATTTTTCATCTCTTTTGTAATAGTTACAACTTTATCCATCTTTCCACTTTCTATTGCAATAATAGAAGTCATAATTTTTGTAAGACTTGCAGGGCTTAACTTTTGATTTGCATCTTTTTGAAAAATTAGCTGTTTTTTATTTAAATCTTTTACAATTATTGAATCTAAATCTTTTTGGATTTGTTGAAAAACTTGTTTATCACTATAAGAAAAAGCTAAAATAGGAGCAAAAAGTAAGATAAGAACTAGTTTTGATAGTCGCATTGTGTTCCTTGTGCGAAAAATTTGTAAAATTATAATCAAAACATATTAAATATCATATAAAGATTTTGCATTTGGATTGCGAATTTTTTTTAATTCCATATCAATATATTTTGCAGATATATTTTGTTTTGTTTTTAGTGCTAATGTTATTTTTAGTTTTGGTTTTGCTTCATATATAAAGAACCCAGCTTCATACATAGATAATCTTATAGGAGTTGCTATTGCATAGCTTGTTAAAATGGCACTTTTTTTACATATTTTATAAATATCATCAAAATACTCTTTTGTCCAAAGTTCTTTATTTACATCACTTGAAAAAGCATCTTGATAAACTATGTCAAAAAAATCTTTTGGTAATTTTTGTATATATTTTCTTGCATCTAAAATAGCAACTTCTATTTTGATATTTTCATCTTCATATTTTTGATTTGTAGATATTTCATTGATTATATTTTTTAATTTTTCAAACTCTTTTGGATAAGTAAAATTTTTTAAAGATTTTATCAAATCAAAATCCAATTCAACAGAATAAATATTGAGTTTTATATCTAAATTATTTTTATAAACATAGTAAATAGTAACCAGTGTATTGTAACCAATACCATAGCAAATATCTAAAATATTTAGTTCTTTTTTGTCTTTATGATATGTAAAAGCTGGAATTATATGTTTGTTTAGTGCTTCATTTATAGCACCATCTTGAGTATTGTGAAAGTGTTGATTGTATTTTAAAGAAAAAAGTGTATTTGAACCATCATCTGTGGTTACTAAAATATCTTCTTTCATCTATAAACCATATCCCCAATGGTGCATCTTCTTTGCAGTAAAAATCAAAACATCATCAAAAAGCTCTATTGTATTTGGAGCTTGAAATCCAAGATTTTCTAACATATCTAAAATCTCATATCTATTGTCATTTGATGTTTTTTCTAGGATGATGATATTTCCAGAGTTTTCTAAGGCTTTGTAGTGAGATTTTAAAATCTCTTCTTTATTTGTGCAATAAGATAAAATATTACTCAAAACTATATATTCAAAAACTCTTGCACTAGATAGTTTTGCACTATTTTCATCAATAAAAGATATATATTTTATTTTTCCTTGATTTTTGTTTTTTATTTCTTCTAAAGTGCTATTTACTAAGTCAAGATTATTGTCAATATGCAAAATAGAGATATTTATATAGTTACTAAATAAACCTTTGAAAAGTTCTAGTTTTTTCTCCAAGTTTAGTTTCCTAAACTTGAAAGTTTGTCTTCACTTAAAAATAGTTTTTCATTTGACATCACACCAATTTGTGAAGATAAAATATCACGAGCTATATCTTTTGCTTCATCAAGTGAGTGCATAGCACATGTTCCACACTGAAAAATATTTAGTTCTGGAATATCGCTTTGTTTTTCTACTTTTAAAACATCTTCCATAGCTTTTTTCCAAGCACTTGCCACCTCTTTTTCACTCGGAGTTCCAATCAAACTCATATAAAATCCAGTTCTACAACCCATAGGAGAAACATCTATGATTTCAACTGTTGGTGAATTTAAGTGGTTTCTTATAAATCCAGCAAAAAGATGCTCTAAAGTATGAATCCCTTTTTCACTCATCATTTTTTCATTTGGTACACAAAATCTTAAATCAAAAACTGTTATATTGTCACCCTTTGGAGTTTGCATAACTTTTGCAACTCTAACTGCAGGTGCTGGCATAATAGTATGATCAACTCTAAAACTATCTAATAATGGCATAAAAAATCCTTTTTTAAAATATACAAATTATAACTAAAGAGTTTTTATTTTAGGCTTTTATTAATATAATTGATAAAACAATAATTGTCTTGACAAGTATTTTATTTTGTAATATACTTTGCACTATCTAATAAGGAGTTATTATGAAATTTGATATGAATTTATCACTAGGATTTATTTTAAATAAAACAGCATTAATGTCAAAGACACTATTTGCTCAAAAAATAAAGGAATTTGATATTACACCTGAGCAATGGTCAATTATTTTTAGAACAGTAGAAACAAAAGGCTTAACACAAAAAGAGATTTCTGATTCAACTTATAAAGACCAAGCAAATATAACTAGAACTATTGATAGATTAGAAAAAAAAGGTTTTTTACAAAGAGAATCAAATAAATTGGATAGGAGAATAATCAATATTCATCCAACACAAAAAGCAATAGATATTGTAGATGATATTACTTTATGTTCATCAGATTTTAATGATGAATTAACAAAGGGCTTTTCACAAGATGAAAAAAATCAATTAATAAACTTATTAGATAGAGTTTACAAAAATTTACAAAAGGATAATTTATGAATCTTACAAATAAAGAAGTTTTAATAACTGGTGCAAATGGTGGATTAGGACAAACTTTTATAAACTATTGTTTAGAACAAAATGTAAAAAAAATATATTGTTGTGCTAGAAATATAGAGAATTTACAAAAATTATATAGTTCTAATGAAAAAGTAAAAATACTTACTTTAGATATTACAAAACAATCAGATATTAATAAGGTAGCTAAAACAATAAATTCAATAGATATTTTAATAAATAATGCAGGTTTTAATAGTGAAAAAAGAATTTTTGGAGAGATTTCAAATGATTTTGAAGTAAATACTTTTGGAACTTTAAATGTTACAAAAACTTTAAGTTCAAAAATCAAACAAGATGGGGCAATTATCACTATAAATTCAATTCTTGCTTTTATAAATCTTCCTACAATGGCTTTATATTGTGCTTCAAAAAGTGCTTTACATTCTATAATGCAAGCTTTTCGTGCAGAATTACAAAATAAACAAATAGAAGTATATGAAGTTTTTCCTGGTCCAATTGATACAAATATGGCAAAAAATTTACAAATGCCTAAAGCTTCTCCTATACAAATTGTAGAAAAAAGTTTTGAAGGTTTACAAAATAAAACTTTTGAGATTTTTCCAGATGATTTTTCACAAAATATATATTCAATGCTAAAAACTAATCAAAAAGAACTAGAAAAAGAGTTTGCAAATTCTGTACAAGCATAAAAAGATAGGTTAATTTCTATCTTTTTTTAAAAAAGATTATTTTTACAAAAATTAGATACTATAAAGCATTTTATTTTTGATGAAAGAAGATATGAAAAATTTTAAGTATTTTGCTTTAGAAGTAGTAGAAAATAACTATAAACTTATATTATTCGATATATGGGATAAACAAACCATCCCTTTTATCATAGAGAAAATAAAAGAGTTAAATATTTCAAAAATTAGAAAATTAACGATAGATTTTCAAAACTTAAAAGAGTTAGATAGCCTTGCTATCATCTATTTATTATCATTTTTAAAACATTTTAAAGAAGAAAATATCACTTTAGTAAATCTTGATAAATACAAAAACTCTTATGAATTTTATAAAAAACATTATCAAGACGAAGCTTTTAAAGGCAAAAGAAAAATAAACCAATTTTTTGAAAGTGTTGGTAAAAAAACTTATGAAATATATAGTTCAACAAAATTATTTATAAATTTTGTTGGTGAAGTTTTCTATTTTTTCATATACTCACTTTTAAATCCCAAAAAAATCAGATTTCAAGCTACACTAAAATATATAGAAACTTCAGCAGTAAATGCACTTTTGATAGTAGCAGTTACTTCTTTTTTAGTTGGAGTTGTTATTGCTTATCAAGGTGCAGTTCAACTTGAAAAATTTGGAGCAAATATATTTGTTGTTGAGATGATAAGTATAACTATGTTTAGAGAAATAGCTCCACTTGTTACTGCTATTGTCATTGCTGGAAGAAGTGCGAGTTCTTATACCGCAGAAATAGGAGCTATGAAGATAACAGAAGAGATAGATGCTATGCGAACTATGAACTTTGATCCAATACTTTTTCTAACACTTCCTAGAATTTTTGCTTTGAGTATTTCTTTGCCTTTATTGGTTTTTTTTGCAGATATTATTGGTGTAATGGGTGGAATGGTGATAGCATATACAAGTTTAGATGTTACATTTGTAGAGTTTGTAAATAGACTTCACAATGAAGTTCCAGTAAAACATCTATTGCTAGGAGTATTTAAAGCTTTGTTTTTTGGATTTTTTATCGCAATTATTGGTTGTTTTAGAGGTTTTCAGGTAGAAAATAATACTACAAGTATAGGAAAATATACAACGATTAGTGTTGTAAATGCAATATTTGTGGTTATTTTACTAGATGCAGTTTTCTCTGTAATATTCACTCAAATGGGAGTATAAGATGGATATTATAAAAGTTTCAAATCTTCACACATCTTTTGGAAAAAATATAGTTCATAATGATATATCTTTTAGTGTAAAAGAGGGTGAAATATTTGGAGTTTTAGGTGGAAGTGGTAGTGGAAAAAGTGTATTGGTAAAACAAATAGTTATGTTAAATCAAATTCAAAAAGGAACTATAAAAATCTTTGATAAAGATATTTCAAAACTATCTATGCAAGATATAGAAAAAGTAAAACTGGATTTTTCATATCTTTTTCAATTTGGTGCATTGTATTCATTTTTAAATGTGATTGAAAATATAAGTGTGATGTTAAAAGAGTACACAAATTTGCCGTCATCTTTGATAGAAAAAATAGCTTATACAAATTTGGATATTGTAGGACTTTCAAAACATACAGCAAAACTATATCCTAGTGAACTTAGTGGTGGTATGAAAAAAAGAGTTGCTCTTGCACGAAGTCTTGCTATGCAACCAAAAGTTCTATTTTTAGATGAACCTACAAGTGGACTAGACCCAGCAAGTACACAACAAGTAAATGAACTCTTACTTTATTTAAAGAAAAATCTAAATATCACAATAGTTATAATAACTCACGATTTGGAAACAATCAAAACAGTTTTAGACAGATTTATAATCATAAAAAAAGAGAAAATTTTTGATGGAAATATAAATGAAGCTTTAAACTCAAAAGATGAGTTTATACAAGATTTTTTAACACATAAAAAGGCAGACTGATGAATACAAAAATCAATTTTTTTAGGATAGGTTTATTTGTAAGTGTAATATCTTTTTTACTTGTGATTGCTATATTTTGGCTTGGCAAATATGGTTTAGAAGATAAAAAATATGATGATTATTTTATACATTTTGAAGAGTCTATTTCTGGATTAAATATCGGTTCATCTATAAAATATAAAGGTTTTGATGTTGGAGTTGTAAAAAATATAAAAATAAATCCATATAATTCTGAACAAATAGAAATAGAACTTCAAATCCAAAAAGGAACTCCTATAAAAGAGGATAATTATGGGATTTTAGGAAATTTGGGTATTACAGGGCTTAAATATGTAGAGTTAAAAGGTGGTAGTAATCAAGCAAAACTTTTAAAAGAAAATGAATATGGAATGAAAGTAATTCATTCAAAGAAATCAGCTTTGAGTAATCTTGTAGATTCAACTGAAGATATTACAAAAGAGTTTATGATAGTTCTAAGTCAAATTAAAAAAGTTTTAAATGATGAGAATTTGGAGAATATATCTTCTCTTATTTCAAAAAGTAATAGCAGTATGCAAAATATTGAAAAGCTAACTTCTTATTTAGCAACAAATGAGAATAAAATTGATGAATTATTGAATAAAATCAAAGATTTTACAGTTATAGGAAGCTCATCTTTTGTTAGTGTAAAATCTTCTGCTGATAACTTTAAAGCACTTACAACAAAGATGAAAGAGGATTTTGACAATGGAACTTTTGATATCAAAGGGCTAACTCAAGATAGTATTGATAATATCAATGTAGTTTTAAAAAGTTTAGAAGAGAATTTAAATCAAACTCAAGATTTAATAAAAAATTTAAATGAAAGCCCAAGTGATTTATTGTTTAAACAAAAAAATATAAAATATGGTCCAGGAGAGCAAAATGAGAAGTAAGATTTTAGCACTGTTATTGATTTTGGTATTTTCAGGGTGCAGTTTTAAACAACAAAGAGTAGATATAAATCACTACTCAATTGATTTTAAATCAAGTGAAAAAGTGGATAAAGCAACATTTGACTCAATTTTTATAGAAGATGTAAATGTAAATAGAAGTTTTAATCTAACATCAATTTTATACAATACAAAACCATATTTGTTTGAAGAGTATGCAAAAAATAGATGGGTAAATCTTCCAAGTAATATGATATATAATCAACTTACAGACTCTTTTATATCAAGTAATATTTTTGAAAATATAGTTTTAAGAGATAAAAAAATAGAGTATAAATATGCTTTAAAAACTGAAGTTATAAAAATATATCAAACATTTAAAGATGATAAATCTTATGCTATTTTGAAAATAAAATTTGATTTGATAAAAGATAATAAAATTCTGAAATCATACAATTTTGATAAAGAGATATTATGCGAAACAAATGATGCTTATGGTTTTGTGAAAGCTGTAAATAGTGGCTTTGATGAGGTTGTAAATAGTTTGTTGGATAGCTTACTATTAATTTAATATAAGTATTAGAATAATTAATACATAATTAATTGTTTTATCATATAATTCTTATTTAAATTATAAAGGAATTGATGTGAAACAAATTTTTAATAATGAAATATTAGATAGTCTGAAAAAAGATAGTTTTATTGATAAAAAGTTATTTTTAAGAGAATTGATTCTAAATGCTAATAAATCAGTAATAAAACTAGAAGAACTAAAAAAAGAAAAAATATTTATCAATGAGTTAAAAGAATATAAAGGTCGTATTGAAGTATATTTTGAGCCATCTGATCAATCAATAACAGTAGTAGACAATGGTATAGGATTTAGTAAAGATCAACTTATTGAACTTACTAAAACATCTGATATTTTAGCAGTTTTTTTAGTATCAAAAAATATTTCAATAATATCTAAAAAAATTGGTGAAGATACTGCATATAAATGTAAAATACAAAATGGTGAAATATCTGTAAACTCTTGTGTAAATGAGGAATATTCAGGAACTGTTATTTATATAAAGCTTGAACAAGAATTTGCAGAAAGTTTTACAAATATAGATAAACTAAAATCTTATATAAATGAGTTTATAAATCAGATAAATATTGATTTGTTTTTAAGTTATTATGAAGATTTTGAAGAAAAAATAGAAAAATTAAATTAAAATATAATTACTTCAACCTTTTAGCAATAATTGGTGCAATATTCATCACAATAAAAAGTCTTACAATATGGTGCAAAGTTATATAAGGTAAATTTGCACCAACTAAAATAGCTATTAAGTTTATCTCTGTTTGACCACCAGGACCAAAGGCAAGTAATATATCCAAAGCCTTAAAATCTAAACTATAAAAAATAATTGCTATAAAAATAGCACACAAAAGAATCAAAATAGCGAAGTGTCCCAAAGTAGCCACCAAAGTTTTAAGGATTGTTTTAATGCCAACATCTCTAAAAGTAAATCCTATGATTGAACCAAAAACGATTTGTATAAACTTTAGCAACTCATCTGGAATATGAGTATTTACAAAACCAGTAGAGTACAAAACTATACTTACAATCATAGGACCTATTAAATAAGCAGCTGTTAGTTTTAACTTTTTGGCTAACAAAGCACCAAATATACAAAAAATATAGATATATGAAAAATCAAACATATTTATATCTTTTATAGGAGTTGTTAAAAGCTGGTTACCACGAATATCTATTTGAAAAATATATTGAATTATAAAAGGTAAAGATACTACAACAAAAAAAAGCCTTGAACTTTGCATCAAAGTTATCTTTGAAGTGTCTGCTTTTAGTTCTTGTCCGATTATCACCATTTCTATTACACCACCAGGCATTGAGCCTAAATATGAGGTTTTTAAATCATATTTTAAAACTTTGTAGTAGTAAAATGTTCCAAAAAATATAACTAAAATTGTAAAAGGAATTACCAATAAAAGGCTTATAGCATAGTGTGGAATAAACTCTAAAATTTGTGGTGTAAAAGCACTCCCAATAGTAAGTCCTATCAAAATTCTAGCTGGTGCTGAAAAGAGTTTTGGGCTTTGTATTGGAATTTTATCAAATCTTATGAGTAAACTTGTAGCAAAAATACTTCCTAAAAGCCAAGGCAAAGGAAGATGCAAAAATATAAATAAAATTGAGCCACAAAAAGCAACTAGCAAAGCTAGTAGCATTTGAAAAATAGAGTTTATATTCATATATTTGCTAGATATTTTACAGCTTCAAAAGAGTTTTTTTTGACAATATCCGTATATTTTAAAAGTTCTTCTTCATTTGAGTAACCACATAATACTCCAATAGATTTTATTGAAGCATTTGAAGCTGAGATTAAATCAAGTTTTGTATCTCCTATCATAAAAGCTTGATGTTTTGTATCATCATAGTTTAAACTTTGTAAAGCTTTTAGAATAGGTTCTTCGTGTGGTTTTGGATTTTGCACATCTTCTCTTCCAATAATTACTTCAAAGTGTTTCAAAATATCAAAGTTCTCTAAAATAGGAGTTGAGTAAATCCTAGTTTTTGTTGTAACTACTCCAAGTCTTGCAAAACTTGAAGCTAGATTTACAGCTTCAAAAGCATTTTCAAGTAGTAGTGTTTGTGCAACTGAAATATCTTTGTATCTATTTTTATAGCTATCTACAAAATCCCAAACTTTTGCCTTATCTACTCCTAGATTTTCAAACATAATATCAAGTGGATAACCTATCAAATCTTTTATATTTTCGTCAGTTCCAGTAAAATCAAAGTTTTGTTCTTTAAAAGCAAATCTAAATGTAGATATTATGGCATCTGTTGAATCTATCAAAGTTCCATCTAAATCAAAAAGTATTATTTTGTTTTTCAAATTTATTCCTTTATTTCCCAATCTTTTTGATTGTGTAAAATCCCTGTAAAAGTTGGTTCGATATTTTCTATTTTGTTATTAACAGCAGTAATTCCATCTGGAATATATAAAAAAAGATATGGTAAATCATCAGCAATAGTTTTAAAAATCTCTTTATAAATTAGTGATAATTCATCTTTATTTATAGTATTTATACCTTTTTCTATGAGTTCATCAACTCTATCATTTTTATATCCAGCTAGATTAAATCCTCCTAATTTATCACTAGAACTATGCCAAAGAGGATAAGCATCAGGAGTTAAAGGCATAGACCAACCTAAAAGTATAGCTTCAAATTTTCGTGGGTGTACAACTGTATTTAAAAAAGCTTGCCACTCCATAACTCTTATTTTCATATTAACACCAATTTTTTGAAGTTGGTATTGAAGTATTTGAGCAGCATTTACTCTTATATCATTTCCAGTATTTGTAATAACTTCAAATGTAAAAGGATTTTTTTCATCATATCCTGCTTCTTTTAATAATTCTTTTGCTCTTTTTATATCTTGAACTACGGGTTTAACTTCTTCATTATAAGCATAAGAGTGTGGCATAAATGGACCATTACAAACTTGTCCATACCCAAAAAACAAAATATCAACTAACTCTTGTCTATTTATAGCTAAAGATATAGCTTCTCTTATTTTTTTATCTTTAAATTTTTCATCTTTTAAATTAAATCCCAAATAACTATATGTAAAAGCTGGTTTTTGTATGATTGTATAATCTTTTTTAAAATTATCATCTATTTGTCTATTTAGTTGTATTGGGTCAAGTGTTCCAATATCGAGTTTTTTCTGTTTTAGATATAAAAAAGATGTATTTAAGTCTGGTAAGAATTTATATAAAATCTTATCAATTTTTGGTTTTCCTTCAAAATAATCAGGATTTGCAATAAGTTCTATATCTTGACCTATTTTAAACTCTTTTAACATATACGAACCTGTACCTATTGGATTTTTGTTAAAAGAACTTGTCATTAGATTTTCTTCATCTTTTAAAATATGATATGGTAAAAGTCCAACCATCCAAGTTTCAAGTGCTTTGAAATATGGGTTTTTATAGTTTATCTCAACTGTTAAATCATCTACTATTTTTACATTTTCAACTTCATTAAAATTTGATTTTATGGAGTTAAAAACTTTTGGATTTATGATTTGCTCGTAAGTAAAAACTATGTCTTTTGAAGTGACTTTTTGTTTATCATGCCAAAAGGCATTATCTTTTAATTTTACAATCAATTTTGTTGGGGTTTCAAATTTGTATGATGAAGCTAAATCAGTTGTTATATCTCCATTCTTATCATATTTGAAAAGTCCATTAAAAAGCCAATCAGATATTTCAGAACTTGCAGTATCATTGGCTAAAACAGGATTTAATCTACTTGGGCTTGAACTCATACTTAAAGTAATAGTTGAAGCATTTAACGATATAAAAAAAATTAGGTTGATTAGTAAAAATTTCATAGGATATTTTATAGTTTTTTTACAAAAAATCCCATAAATTGGCTTTAACTTTTTAATTATGATAGAATATATCAAAAAATAATAAAGGATAAAAATGTCATTTTCAAAAAGTTTAAAAAATAAAGCCCAAAAAGTTTGGGAAGATGGATACAATCACCCTTTTGTACAAGAGCTAGGAAAAGGTACATTAGATAAAGAAAAATTTAAATTTTATTTATTACAAGATTATTTATATCTTTTGGAGTATTCAAAAGTTTTTGCTGCTGCAATACTAAAAGCTGAAGATGAAGATATGTTAGCAAGGCTTAGTTCAATATTGCATAGTACTCTTGTAGATGAAATGCAAGTTCATCGAGAGTATATGAAAGAGTTTGGAATTAAAAAAGAAGAAGTAGAAAATGTTAAAGCTTCATTATTTAGCAGAGCATACACTTCAAATATGTTAGCAGTTGCACAAAAAGGTGGTTTAGTAGAGATTTTAGCTACTGTATTTCCTTGTGCATGGACTTATTGTGATTATGGAAAAAGGTTAAAAGAACAATATAAAGATAATTTAGAAGATAATTTTTATAAATCTTGGATAGAGATGTATTCTGGAGAAGCTTTTGAACAATCATTTGAATGGTTTTATGATGCAGTTGATAAATTGGTTGAGAATAAAACACAAAAAGAGAAGGAAAAAATTGAAGAAATTTTTATATCTAGTGTTGAATTTGAATATATGTTTTGGGATATGGCATATAAAAAAGAGATGTCATATAACCTTAGTAAATAAGGCATAAAAAAAGGAGTGATAAAACCACTCCTTTGGGAAAATAAAGAAAAATACCAATTATCTTTTTGAGAATTGAGAAGATTTTCTTGCTTTTTTCTTTCCGTATTTTTTTCTTTCAACACTTCTAGCATCTCTAGTTAATAAACCATGAGGTTTTAAAATTGTTCTAAATTGCTCATCAAAAGCAACTAAAGCTCTTGAAATTCCATGTCTTGCAGCGTCCGCTTGAGCAGAATATCCACCACCCAATGTTTTAACAACAACATTTACAGATGCTTCTTGTTTTGCTACTTGTAATGGTTGTAAAACTCTTTTTTTGATAGACTCATGACCACCTAGCCAAGCATCTAAAGTTTGACCATTAACTGTTAATTGTCCATTTCCAGACTCTAACCATACTTTTGCTATCGCAGTTTTTCTTCTTCCAGTTGCATATACTTTTGCCATTACTATTATCCTTTAATTTGAGCCGTATGAGGATGTTCACTTCCTGCATATACTTTTAATTTTTTTAACATAGCTTTACCAAGAGTAGTTTTTGGAAGCATACCTCTAGTAGCTAATTTATACAATTTTTCAGGGTTTTTTTCAATCATATCTGACATTTTGTGAGTTTTTGTACTTCCAAAATAACCTGAGTGTGTATAGTAGTTTTTCTCTTCTAATTTAGCACCAGTAAATTTAGCTTTACTTGCATTGATAATTACTACATAATCTCCGCAATCAACGTTAGGTGTAAAACAAGGTTTATTTTTTCCTCTTAATATTGTAGCAACTTCAGTAATAATTCTTCCGAATACTTTACCTTCTGCATCTACTACAACCCAAGATCTTTCGATTTCGTTGGCTTTTGCCATTTGAGTAAATTTCATTTATTAACTCCCTTTCAATAATAAGTTGGAATAATAGTTAAGTATTGCTTTTGTTTTGCTTAAATTAAGTAGATTTTAATGATAAATTATAAATTTTGAACCAACATCGATTTGAGACTCTATTTCAAGTCTAAAATTGTGTAATTTTAATATAGATTGAACTATAAATAATCCTAATCCTAAAGAGTTATTCCATTCATTATTTGAAACTCTATAAAACTTCTTTTTTATTTTTTCAAGTTCTTCTTTACTTATTCCTATACCTTTATCTATAATTGCAATAGAAGTTTTTGTGATTTCAATTTCTATATCTTCTTTTGAGTATTTAAGAGCATTTTCTATTAGATTTGATATTGCTATTGAAATTAAAGTTTCGTCAACTTTAAGATAAATATCATCACCAACAACTTTTATTTCTCTATTTTTATATTTAAATTTCAAGTCACTTATAGAATTTTCTAAAATCTTTTTTATAGATATTGAACTTAAAATAAGCTCTTGTTTTTGTTCTTGTAATTTTAAAGTTAATCTTAATTTATCTATGATTTGTGCCATTTTATTTGAGTTTGAAAATATTTTATTTAAAAATTTGATTTTCATATCTTTTGGCATATCTTTATCATCCATCAAAGTTTGACTATATCCAGAAATTATAGCTATTGGGTTTTTAAACTCATGAGAAATAGCTGATATAATGTCATCTTTTTGTCTATTCGCAATAGTCAGTTTTGCAGTGTGTTTAGCTTTGGCTTTATCTTTTTTAGCCAATTTTATAGCTACTTTATTTAGTAGTTTTGCTATTTTATAAAATTCAAAAGTATAATTTGATTTTAATAACATTGGTTTTCTTTTTTTTGTCAATTCTTTTAAAAAATGAAGTATAAAATCAGTCTCTTTTTTTATTTTTAAACTTATAAAATAGGTTGCCAAGAATGCAATAAATAAGAAAATAGAGATATATGCAAATATTTCTAAAGTTAATTTCATAAAATTATCAGTGATTTTATTTGTATAATCAGACATTCTTATATAAAATATTTCTTCATTTATGATAGTTTTTTTAGCTACATATAAAAGTTCTTTATCCAAAGTTTCAGATTTCCTTATATCTTTTCCAAGACCAATATTCTCTGCTTCTATTATCTCAACTCTATTTTTATGGTTATTTATTCCATCTAAATTTTTGTGGCTTTCAGCTATTACATCGCCTTGATCATTGATTAACGATATTCTTAAAGATAGTTTTGAACTAAGATTTTGAACAATATTTTTCAAGCTATTTATATCTTTTGAATCTTCTAAAACAACTATTAAAGTATCAATATTTTGTAAAAGGTTTTTCTCTATTTGATTTATATATAGATTTTTTGCCCAAAAATAAGTAGTGAGTGTTACAGTCAATAATATTGCAACAAATATTGTAAGATATGTTCGTAAAAATAGCTGGTGAATTTTTAGCAAAATATGTAACCTTCTCCTCTAACAGATTTTATATAATTCTTTTTGTTTTTTGGGTCTATTTTAGATTTTAGTCTTTTTATAGCTACATTTACAGTTTTCTCTTTTTTATCCAAAGAGTCTTCCCACACTTTTTCCAATAAATATTCTCTTGAGAGTAGAATATCTTTATTTTTTATGAATTCTAAAAGTAGGTTTGATTCAAGTTGTGTTAATTCGACTTCAATATTTTCAATATAAAATTTTTTATTTGAAGAGTTATATAAAATATCTTTTACTTTTAATACTTCTACATCTTTTGAAGTTCTTTTTAGTACAGCTTTTACTCTAGCACTTAGTTCTTTTATATTGAAAGGTTTTGTTATATAATCATCAGCATAAGACTCGAATCCTTCTATGATATCTTCATCTTTATCTTTTGCTGTTACATAAATAACTGGAGTAGAGTAACCATCTTTTTTAATACTAGAAATAAAAGTGGTACCTTCTATACCACTTAGATTTCTATCCATCAATATTAAATCAATAGTTTCTTCTTCTAAAACTTTTTTTACATTGTCATTTATAGATAAAAATCCTATTGTTTCATATCCTTCTTTTTGTAAGGTATATTCAAGAAGTTCTAATATATCTTCTTCATCTTCTATTATTAAAATTAGTTTATTGTTCATTTTGTATCACATCTTGTTTTTTATCATTTTGTGGAGAGAATTTTATAGCTAATATTCTAAAAATAAAGAATATAAATATAACTAAAAGTAGAAAAACAATATCAAAATACTCTCTATTTTTATTCGTAGCTAGAATTATAACTTCTCTTATTAAAAATATAATAAAAATATCAAGGACATATCTAAGTCTTAAAGTCTCTTTTGTTATAAACTCTGAAATCATCTTCACAACTTCCATAATAACAATAAATTCTAACATTAAGATGATTGCTTTATAAAAGTCGTGACCAGCAATAAGTATCGTTAAAAAGATAATTATTGCAACTAAAACTTCAAAATGTGAACTAAAATATTTTGAAATTTTTCTTATAGCTTTTTTAAAATGTCTAATATAAAAGATTTCGCTATTATGATTGTTCAATATCTCCACCAACTTGTGCAAATTGTAATAATCTTGCAATAGATACTGCTCTATCAGCAATTTTTTCTAATCTTCTCAAACTACTTAAAATATCAAAATACTCTTTTGATAAATCAAGTTTTTTTGAAATTAGTTTTAAGATATTTTTCTCTATCATAAGGTATAAATCATCTGTTTTACTCTCTTCAACTATAACTCTATGATATTTTTCTTCTATATGTTTTTCATCTTTTTCATCAATAATAGAAGTTGCAGTTTGTAAAGACAATAGTGCTGATTTTAAAAGAGGAATTGCATATTCTAAAATAACATTTGTATCTAAATCACTTGAATATGATTTTTTAAACATTTTTGCAAAATCTTTTGTGTTTGCAGCTGTTCTTGCTAATTCATTTGTAATTTTTAGAAAAGATACTAATCTTCTTAAATCTTTTGCTTCAGGTGCATATAAAGCCATTGTTCCAACGATAATATTATCTATTTCGTTTGATTTATGAAGAGTTTTTTTCTCACTTATTTCAACATTACTTAAATCTTCAATTTTTCTATCATTTAAAGCTTTTAAGCAAATCTCTAAAGCTTCAATCACTGAAAATCCTATTTGTTTTACTTCTTCTTTTACTGTTGCTAGTTTTATTTCGTATGGTTTTAACATTATCCAAATCTCCCTGTTATGTAATCTTCTGTTTTTTTATTGTGTGGATTAACAAAAATAGTTTCTGTTATATCGTACTCTATCAATTTTCCTAAGTGGAAAAATGCTGTATAATCAGCAACCCTTGCAGCTTGTTGCATATTGTGAGTTACAGTTATAATCGTATAATCTTGTTTCAACTCAAGCATAAGTGCTTCAATTTTTTCTGTACTTATTGGATCAAGTGCAGATGTTGGTTCGTCCATTAGAATAATTTCTGGTTTAATAGCGATTGTTCTAGCTATACAAAGCCTTTGTTGCTGACCACCTGAAAGTGAAGTTCCTGGTTGTGTTAATTTATCTTTTACTTCATTCCAAAGTCCAGATTTAATTAAAGAAGTTTCAACTAACTCATCACACTCTTTTCCTTTTCTTACAAGTCCATGTTTTAAAGGTGCATAAGCAACATTATCATAAATAGATTTTGGAAAAGGGTTTGGTTGTTGAAAAACCATTCCTACTTTTTTTCTAACACTTACTTCATCTACATCTTTATCATATATATTTTTCTTATCTATGATAATTTGTCCATCTATTTTAACTATTGGGATTAAATCATTCATTCTGTTTATACATCTTAAAAATGTTGATTTTCCACAACCTGATGGTCCAATCAATGCTGTGATTTTATTTTGATATAAATTTACATCTATATCAAATAAAGCTTGATTTGTTCCATAAAATAGATTTAAATTTTTTACATCTATTTTTGATTTGATTTCTGTACTCATTTTTTTCCTTTTACCATTTTACTTCAAGTTTTTTTCTAAGATAAATTGCGATTGCATTTAGTGAAATTAGTATTGTTAATAGTACTAAAATCCCTGCAGCTGTTTTTTCTATATACATACCTTCAGGCATTCCAGCCCAAGTGAAAAGTTGTGCTGGCATAACAGTTGCTGCACCAGTAACCATAGTTGGAGCATCTGGAATAAATGCAATCATACCTATGATGATTAAAGGAGCAGTTTCTCCCATAGCTTGAGCTAAACCGATGATTGAACCTGTTAAAATTCCTGGAAATGCTAAAGGTAAAACATGATCTCGTGTTACTTGAATTTTATTTAATCCTAAACCATATCCAGCTTGTCTAATACTATCTGGAACTGCTCTTAAAGCTGCTCTTGAACTTACAATTATAATTGGTAGTGTCATAAGAGCTAAAGTTAATCCTCCAACTAGTGGTGAACTTCTTGGCATACCAAAAAGATTTATAAATATTGCAAGACCTAAAAGACCAAACAAAATAGATGGAATAGCTGCAAGGTTATTGATATTTATCTCTATAAATCTTGTAAATTTATTATCTCCTGCAAACTCTTCAAGATAAATTGCTGTCATTACTCCTATTGGGAATGCAACAAGCATTGTTATGATTAAAGTTAAAATTGAACCAACAACCGATGAGAAAATCCCAGCATATTCAGGTATTTTTGAATCACCATTTAAAAAGAATAAAGAGTTGAATCTTTTTTCTATTAAACCATTTGAATATAGTTCATCAACTATTGCTATTTCTTTATCTTTTAAATTGTGATGGTGATTTTTTATGTATTGATCAACTTGGTGATTTGTTAAAATCCAAAGATTCTGTGTTGTATCTTTATACTCTGGATTTTTTTCTAATAGTTTTGGTAAATCTCTTAAAGCTGCTCTTGAAACTATATTTCTAAATTCACTTGGAACTGCTAATCTTGTATCATCCAATGTTTTTTCGTTGAAAGTTACATCAACTTTTACGAAAGCTATATTAAAAGCTGGAACACCTTTTCCAATCATATCAAAAAGAAAGAAAGCTAAAAATGCTATTGAAAATACCAAAGAAGTTATAGTAAACTTCTTAAATCTTGCTGCACTAGCATGTCTTTTTTTCAATGTTGGGTCATAAAATGGATTGTTTTGTTTATTTTTCTTATTTCTTTTTATCATAATGTATTCACTTTATATTTTTCTTTAAATTTTCTTATCAATGACAATGAAATCATATTTAAAACCAAAGTTACGATAAACAGTACTAAACCTAAAGCAAAGGCTGAAAGTGTTTCTGGTGAATTAAACTCAAAATCTCCAACTAAAGAGTTTACAATTGTAACTGTAACTGTTGTCATATCTTCAAGAGGATTTATAGATAAATTTGGTCGTAAACCTGCTGCCATAACAACAATCATTGTTTCACCTAAAGCTCTTGATAAAGCTAAAAGACATGCTGAAATAATACCTGGCATAGCTGATGGTAAAACTATGTTTTTGATAGTTTCTCCATGTGTCATACCCAAACCAAATGCTGCTTTTCTTTGACTATCTGGAACAGCTCTTATAACATCATCTGAAAGTGAAGAAACCAAAGGAATTATCATAATTCCCATAACAACTCCAGATGCTAAAGCACTATTAAATGTCGCTTCAAGCCCAAAAAAGTTTGCTGCTTTGACAACAAAAGGAGCAACTGTAATAGCTGCAAAGAAACCATAAACAACAGTTGGAATACCTGCAAGAACTTCCAAAATAGGTTTTAGATAATCTCTTAATTTTGGACTTGCGTATTCACTCATATATATAGCACTTCCAAGCCCAATAGGAATGGCAACAAGTAAAGCTATAACTGTAATTACAAATGTTCCTGCAAAAATAGGTAAAGCACCAAATTGGCTATTTGCAGTTCCTGGAGTCCATTGTGTACCTGTTAAAAAGTACCAAAAGCTTCTTAACTTAAAGAACTCTATTGCTTCAAATAAAATTGAGAATAAAATACCAAAAGTTGTTAAAATAGAGATACCAGCTGCAAAAATAAGTGCATATTTTATAAGCTTCTCATTTAGTTCTCTTCGTTTTTTTTGTGATTGAAAACTACTCAACAAAATCGACCTTTGTATTGAATTTATGGAATTTTAGAAGAACTTGATTACAATTGAGTTACATTTATATAATTTTAAAAATAGGTTCTTTTGAGTTTTTAGAGGCTTTTTTTACAATATTTAAAGTGTTGTCAAAGTTCAAAATATCTGATTGAGAATTTATCTCCAAAATAGCACAAGAAACAGATAGTAAATCAAACTTTCTAGTTGTACCAAATCTATCTTTTCCTACTATAAAATTGTTTTGTTTATCCTCTTTTGAGTATAAGTTTTTTACACTATTTTTAAATTCATCTTGTATATTTGAAGTTAGTTCAAAAACATCTTTGTAGTTGTAGTCTATTAATCCTACAAAAAAATCATCACCACCAATATGAGCTATAAAACTATTTTTTTGATATCTTTTTTGTAATAGTTCAGAAAATATTAAAATAGCACGGTCACCTTGTCTAAAACCATAAATATCATTAAATGGTTTAAAATCATTGAAATCAAAATATATAATATAAGTAGTATTTAATTGAGAATTTTTAAATGATGTATCAATATATTTTTCTATTTGACTATTTCCTGGAAGTTTTGTAAGTGGATTTTGATTTGTTGCTATTTCTATATTTCTTTTATACGATAAAGTTAAAAGAGAATTCAGATTTATAAAACCTTTGTATTTATCCGAACTAGTGATAAATATACCTAAAGAATCATTGAAGTTGAGATTATACATTTCAAGAATTTTATCAATTCCCCATGATATTTCTACACTTAATGCAGGTTTGATATATTTTAATAAAGTAGATGAAAATGTTTTATTTTGTGCTAATGATAGACCATACTGAGAGTAAGATATTTTTTTGATATCACTTTCATAAATTATTCCTAACAAATATCCAAACTCATCTACAATAGGAACAAAGTTATGTTGAGTATTCTTTTTGAAGTGCAAAAACAAATCATACAAAGAGGTATTAACATCCAATGGAGTAATCTCTTCTATAAATTTACTATCAATAGTCCTATTTGTATCATTTCTTTTATCTTTTGCTATTAAATCTACTATATTGTTATATAAAATTTCAATTTCATTTATATTTTTTGTAGGTTTTTGAACTAAATACCCTTGTATAAAATCTGCTCCTATATCTTTACAAGTATAAAATTCTTTGATAGTTTCTACTCCTTCTGCAATTACTTGTATTCCCATAATATGTGCCATATCAATAATAGAGGAACAAAATAGTTTTTTCTTTGAATCCTGGTCTATATTTGAAATAAAAAATCTATCAAGTTTTATGATATTTGCTTCACTAAAATATAAAAGTTTTAATCCTGAAACACCTATTCCAAAATCATCTATTGCAATTGAGTAACCACTTTGTTTATATTTTTCAAGCATTGAAGATAGAGCATTTTGCTCTATTGCTGTACCTTTTTCACTTAGCTCAAAACATATTCTTTCTTTGTTTAGGTTGTATTTTTTTAATATCTTTTCTGTATTTCCTGATGAATAGCTTTTATTGTAAATAATCCTATTATCTAAATTGTAAAATAGTTTTAAATTTGAATAATTTATTTTTGCAAATTTACTTATAGCTTTTTCTCTTAATTGTAAATCTAGTTCGTATAAATAGTCATTGTTGAAAGCTAAATCAAATAAGTCATCAATATTTGTGAGATTTGGTATATCTTGAACATTTCTTAAAAGTGCCTCGACTGCATAAATTTTCCCACTGTGAGAGTAGATTATTGGTTGAAAAGCATAATCAAGCTTTGATATTATTTCAGTCCAATTTGGCATAGTTTTCCTATATGGTATTTTAAAAAGAGGTTAAGAAGTAGAGTTTATCTACTTCTTATTAGTGTTTTAAATCAGCTTCTGTTAGTTTTTCACTATTTAAAACTTTTGCTCTAGCTTTTGTTCTAACATCATCAGTCAATGGAATAAGTCCGATTTCAGTTAGAATTCCATCTTTTCCAATCATTTTTTCAGATACGAAAAGTTTTGTAAACTCTTTTAAAGATGGAACATCTTTTGAGTGTTGATTTTTGATATAAAAATACATTGAACGAGCAACAGGATAAGAAGCATTTGCAATAGTATCAACTGTTGGTGCAACATTGTCTATACTAAGACCAATAACTTTATCTTTATTTTCAGCTAAGAAAGAGTAACCAAAAATACCAATTGCCGCTTCATTTTTTGTAAGTCTTTGAACTATTAAGTTATCATTCTCACCAGACTCTACATAAGCCCCATCTGTTCTGATTTCTGAATAAGCTTTATATTTTTTATTTGCTTTTTCATCAGCTTTAAATAAATCTGTATAAACTGATTGTTTTTCAAATATACTTTGTAATACTAACTCTTCAAAAGAATCTCTTGTTCCAGATGATTTTGGTGGACCATAAACTATGATTTCTCTATTTGGTAAGTTACTACTAATATCTGACCATTTTTTGTATGGATTTGCTATTAAAGATTTACCATCTTTTGAAGGAACTTCTTTTGCAACTGCTAAAGCTAATTGTTCTTTTGTTACATTAAAACTTTGTACTTTTGAACTTTGTGCTATTGCAATACCATCAAATCCAATTAAAGCTTCAGTTACATCAGTAACACCATTGTCTTGACACATTTTTAATTCATTTGCTTTAATTTTTCTTGAAGCATTTGCAATATCTGGTGTATTTATATCAGCACTAGCACAAAATAGTTTTATTCCTCCACCTGTTCCAGTTGATTCAACAACAGGAGTTGGATAAGATGTTGTTGCTCCAAATTCTTCAGCAACTGAAGATGAAAAAGGATAAACTGTTGATGAACCAACAATTTTGATTTGGTCTCTTGCACTTAAACTTGATACTAATAAGGCACTTGCTATCAATGCCACAGATGATTTTTTTAAATTCATTTTTTCTCCGATAAATTTTATTTACGGAAGAATTCTAATAAGCCTTGATTACAGTTTGGTTACTTTTGTATAAATTTAAACTTGAAAAGGATAGTTTTTTATAATAACTACTTTAGAGATATTTATTTATCTGTATCCCCAATAAGGACATTTAATATTATGCATAATATGGCTCTTTAGTCGCTTTATTAAAGTTCTCTTGAAAATTTTTATAAAAATCAGATATATTTTGATATTGCTCTTGCACTTTTTTATCTGCATTTGAAGATTTTGAATTTATTAAAGCTTTTTCAAAATTAGCTATGGCTTTATCTATAAAAGAAACAAAATCTATATTATTTAACTCATTTTTATGATTTATCACATAATTACCATTTGAAGATCTGCCATTTTTCATAAAACTTGCATTTATATCTTCATTTTTAGAAAACTCTTGTAAATTCATTTGAAATTCAAAAGATAAAAGTCCAGTTTTTTCTGGATCTGTATTTTGTAAAGTTTCATAATATGCTTTATTGATACTACTATTCTCACTATAATTTAATGCACCTTTTAAGTGTAAAAACTTACTATATTGGGAAGCTTTTATATCTCCATTATCTGATAGTTCTTTATATCTTTTATCAAACTCTTCTTGATGAGTTTTTGCCTCTTCAAAAGAAATATTTAGTAAATCATTTGCCGAATAGTTACTATAATCTATTTTTTCAAGTTCCTTATAATAAGCTGTACTTAAATTTTTTACACTTTGTGTTTGATATATATTTGTAGTTTGATTTATTTCCATTTTTTTTTCCTTGTGTTTATATATTATAATAAATCAATTATCATTTTAATATAAAACTGTAACGAAAACTTGGTATGATTTGTATGATTTTATTTAAAACAAAAACAATAAATCTAAGTAAAAATAAAAATATTAGTAAAGATAAGATTGATTTAAAAATTATAAAAGTATTTTTATTTTGTTATTAGTATTTAAAAAAGAAAAACAAAAAAGGCTTTTTATAGCCCATTTGCTTCGATAAGTCGAGATTGATGATCAGCAATAAGAGGATCAATTACTTCATCAAACAACCCATCATTTAAGATGTTTTCAAGTCTGTAAAGAGTCAAATTTATTCTATGATCACTGATACGATTTTGTGGGAAGTTATAAGTTCTTATTCTTCCACTTCTATCACCAGTTCCTACTTGCTCTTTTCGGTTTGCACCTTCAGCTTCCATCTTTTTTTCCATCTCAATTTCAAAAAGTTTAGCTTTTAGAACTTTCATAGCTCGCTCTTTGTTTTTATGTTGAGATTTTTGATCTTGATTTGTTACAACAATACCAGAAGGAATATGTGTGATTCTTACAGCCGAGTCTGTAGTATTTACAGATTGACCACCATTCCCACTAGCTCTCATAACATCAATTTTTAAATCATTTTCATTTATTTCGACTTCAACATCATCAACTTCAGGCATAACTGCAACTGTAATAGCTGATGTATGAACTCTACCTTGAGATTCTGTTGCTGGAACTCTTTGAACTCTATGAGTTCCACCTTCAAATTTTAGTTTAGAATACACATGGTCACCTTTTACTAAGATTACTATCTCTTTGTAACCACCTGCTTCACTATCACTTGAACTCATAATCTCTACTTTCCAACCATTATTTTCAGCATATCTTAAATAACCACGGAATAAATCACCTACAAATAGTGCAGCTTCATCTCCGCCTGTTCCCGCTCTTAGCTCCAAGTAAATATTTCTATCATCATTTGGATCTTTTGGAATCATCAAAACTTTTATCTCTTCTTCCAAAATTGGTTTTGAAGTTTCTAATTCTTTTAACTCTTCTTTTGCTAATTCGCCAAGTTCAGCATCATCAAGGATAAGTTTGTTTTCTTCAATATCATCAAGAACTTTTATATACTCTTTAGCTTTATTTACTATTGCTTCTATACTTGATTGTTCTTTTGACAAAGATGTCATTCTTTTTATATCACTTGTGATATCAGGACTCATCAATAATTGAGTGATTTCCTCATATCTAGTAATAAATGGTTGGAGTCTATTTTTTAACATAAATTACTTATATAGCATTTACTTTTAATTGTAATCTACTTACTTTTCTAGCTGCTGTACCTTTTGGTAAAATACCTTTAGAAACGCAGTGGTGGAAATATTTGTTTGCAACTTTCATTGCTTCAGTAGCTTTTGTTTTGTCTCCAGATTCAACTGCAGCAACTACATCTTTAGTTATATTTTTAATTCTAGTTTTATAGAATCTATTTCTTTCAGTCTTAACTAAAGTTTGTCTAGCTCTCTTTTCAGAAGATTTGTGATTTGCCATTTTTTTAACCTCTTTATAAAATTTTAAAGGATAGAATACTATCCAAAATAACTTAAACAGAGTTTAATTTTAGGAAGATTTAATGAAACTATTTGGAACAGATGGAGTTAGAGGAAAGGCTGGAGCATTTTTAGATGCTTTTACTGTAATAAAACTTGCACAAGCTGCTGGTGTTCATTTTAGAAAACACTCAACAACAAATAAAATTTTAGTTGGAAAAGATACAAGAAGAAGTGGATATATGATAGAAAATGCACTTGTTAGTGGTCTTACATCTGTTGGATATGATGTTATCCAAATAGGACCTATGCCAACTCCTGCAATAGCATATTTAACAGAAAGTATGAGATGTGATGCTGGAATTATGATAAGTGCTTCACACAATCCTTTTGAAGATAATGGAATAAAGTTTTTTGATAATCATGGAAATAAACTAAGTGTTGAAGATGAAAAAGAGATTGAAAAAATATTTTTCAATCATGATTTACTCCAAAGTGAACAAGTAACTGGTATGGATATTGGTTCATCAAAAAGAATAGATGATGTTATTGGAAGATATATTGTTGTTATTAAGTCATCGTTTCCAAAAGATTTAACTCTAAAAGGTTTAAGAATAATTCTTGATTGTGCAAATGGTGCTGCGTATAAAGTTGCTCCTACAATTTTAGAAGAATTAGGTGCAGATGTTATCACTATAAACAATAAGCCAAATGGATTTAATATAAACGATAATTGTGGAGCGATGCACCCAGAAAATGTAGCAAAACTTGTAAGAGAGTATCGAGCAGATATTGGATTGGCTCTTGATGGTGATGCAGATAGATTGGTTGTTATTGATGAAAAAGGTGAGATAGTTGATGGGGATAAACTTTTAGGAGCATTGACAATATACTTAAAACAAGAAAATCTATTAAAAGGTGATGCTTGTGTAGCTACAGTTATGTCAAATAAAGCCTTAGAAGACTATTTAGCAAACCATCAAATTAAACTTTTAAGAAGTGATGTTGGAGATAAATACGTTCTTGAACTCATGAAAGAACAAGGTATAAATTTTGGTGGAGAACAAAGTGGACATATTATTTTTTCTGATGCTGCAAAAACTGGAGATGGTTTAGCTTCGGCATTGCAAGTGTTGGCGATGATGATTAGAAGTAAGAAAAAAGCAAGTGAAGTTTTAAATCCTTTTACTCTGTATCCACAGATTTTACATAATATGAAAGTTAATGAAAAAATACCATTAAAAGATATAAAGGGTTTAGATGAAATTTTAAAACCTTTAAGAGAAAAAGGAATGAGAGATTTGATAAGATATTCTGGAACAGAGAATAAAATCAGACTTCTACTCGAAGGAAAAAATAAAAAAGATGTAGAGACTGGAATGGAAACTTTAATTTCTTTTTTTAAAAAAGCTTTATGAAAAGAGAGTTTAAATTAGCAGTTGCTATTTTTATAGCGATTTTTATCATAGACCAAGTTGTAAAGTTTGGTTTTGCAAATCTTGGTTGGGATGCAAATGGAAGTGTTATGAGCTTGAAACTTGCTTACAACTATGGAGTTGCTTTTTCTATGTTCTCTTTTTTGGATGAGTATTTAAAATATATCCAGCTTTTTATAGTAGTTTTAGGAAGTATATATTTATATAAAAATATATATTTATTTAAAGAATATTATATTGCAATAGGGCTTTTATATGCTGGTGGATTGTCAAATATTTTGGATAGATTTACTTATGGTGCAGTTGTTGATTATTTTTATTGGCATTATGGATTTGAGTTTGCAATTTTCAACTTTGCAGATGTTATGATAAATGTTTCCGTTGCTATTATAATCTTTATTCAAATACGAAACAATAGAAGAGAAAAAAATTTAAAAGAGAAAAGCTCTTTGTAGCTTAAAAGAGTTTTTTGGTTATAATCTTGGCAAAATTCTCAAAATTAAACAGTTTAGGAAAAAATATGGGTCAAACAATTACAGAAAAAATTTTTAGTGAACATGTTGGAAAAAAAGTTTATGCAGGAGAAATTGTAAGAAGTCCAATTGATATGGTAATTGGAAATGATATTACAACTCCTATTTCTATTCGTGCATTTGAAGAGGGTGGTTTTAAAAAACTAGCAAATCCAGATGGTTTTGCAATAGTTTTAGACCATTTTATTCCAGCAAAAGATATAGCTTCAGCAAATCAAGCAAAGATTAGTAGAGATTTTGCATTAAAATACAATTTAAAAAACTTTTTTGATGAAAAAGATATGGGAATAGAACATGCACTTTTACCTGAAAAAGGTTTAGTAATTCCTGGTGATGTTATCATTGGTGCAGATAGTCATACATGTACACACGGAGCTTTAGGAGCATTTTCAACTGGTATGGGTTCAACAGATATCTCTTTTGGAATGATTACTGGTGGGAATTGGTTTAAAGTTCCAGAATCTATAAAAGTAGTATTTAATGGTCGTCCATCTAAATATGTAACTGGAAAAGATTTAATTTTAGAAATTATTAGAATACTTGGAGTTGATGGAGCTTTATATAAAGCTTTAGAATTTACAGGAGATACAATAAAATATTTATCAATGGATGATAGATTTAGTTTATGTAATATGGCTATTGAAGCAGGTGCTAAAAATGGAATTGTAGCTTACGATGAGATTACAAAAGAGTTTTTGGATAGTAGGGATAGTTTAAGAGCAGAGCCTAAAATTCATTATAGTGATGAAGATGCTGTTTATTGTCAAGAGATTGTTATTGATGTAGAAAAACTAGAGCCTGTTATTGCATATCCATATTTACCATCAAATGGTCATAGTGTATCTCAAGCTGTTAAAGATGATATCAAAGTTGATCAAGTATTTATAGGTTCATGTACAAATGGAAGATTAAGTGATTTTAAAGTTGCAGCTGAAATTTTAAAAGATAAAAAAGTAGCTCGACATGTAAGACTTATCTTAACTCCAGGAACTCAAAAAATATTAAGAGAAGCTACAAAACTAGGATATATTGATACTTTAGTTGATGCTGGAGCAGTTGTATCAAATCCTACATGTGGAGCATGTCTTGGTGGATATATGGGAATTTTAGGAGATAACGAAGTATGTATCTCTACAACAAATAGAAACTTTGTTGGAAGAATGGGAAGTAGAAGTTCAAAAATCTATTTAGCAAATAGTGCTGTTGCCGCTGCAAGTGCTATTAGTGGATATATTACAGACCCAAGAAGTTTATAAATGATTATTCCATTTGAAATACCTTGTGTTATTTTAAGTGGAGGTAAAAGTTCACGAATGGGAGAAGACAAATCTCTTCTTCCCTTTAGCTCTTCAAACTCTTTGATAGAATATCAATTTGAAAGACTAAAACCTCACTTTAAAGATATTTATATCTCTTCAAAAAGCAATAAATTTAATTTTCTAAATTCTAATAATCTAATCCTAGATGAAAATAAAGAGATTTTCTCGCCAATTTTAGCTTTACAAACTATTTTAGAAACAATAAAAGATGAAAAAGTTTTTATTATCGCAGTGGACACACCTTTTGTAAAAATTGAAACAATAAAAGAACTAATAAGTAAGAGTTTAGATTTTGATATAACCATTGCTCAAACACCTTTAAAAACACACAATTTATGTGGAGTATTTTCAAAAAATATTTTAAATAGAATTAAAAATATGATAAAAGATGATATTCATAAAATAAATTATTTAGTTAGGAATTCTAAATATAATATTTTAGACTTTCAATATGAAGATGAATTCTTAAATATAAACTCACAAGAAGATTATTATAAATCACTACAAATTATAAGATAAAATGATATATATTTGAAAATACAAACTTATATAAAGTAAGTGTATTATTATAATTATTTTGCTAGTATATTATATATTTATTTTAAGGAAAAAATAATGAATAAAGATGAGTTAAGAAAAGCATTTGAGATTATAGATAGTGAATTAAAAAAATCTGGAATCTCAAGAAGAGAAGCTTTTAAATTAGCAGGTCTTGGAAGTGCAGCACTTTTAACTGGTGGAACTCAAGCTAGTGCATCAACAGCTGCAAAAGCTAGTGAAGCAAAAGGGAAAATCCTTATTATTGGTGGTGGATTAGCTGGTATTTCAACAGCTGCAAGGTTGGTTAATACATTATCAGATCCTGACATTACAATTGTTGAACCAAATCCTAAATCAGTATCTTACCAACCAGGGACTACTCTTGTAGCATCTGGAATTTATAAATCAAAAGATGAATTACTTTTTGAAACAAAAGATTATTTACCAAATGGTGTTACTTTCATAAAAGATAAAGCTGTTGATTTTAATCCTGAAGCAAATAAAGTGACATTGGCATCTGGAGATGTATTATCTTATGATTTTTTAATTGTAGCAGCTGGGGTTACTCTTGATTTTGCTGCAATTAAAGGATTAGAAGAGATAGGAGATGCTTATAGTGCTGGAGATGCTTCAAAAATTTTAAAAGTTTTTGGTGATAGTGGAGTAACATCTGTTTATAATATTGATAGTTCAGCACATATGTGGGAGCAAACTCAAAAGTTTATTCAAAAAGCAAAAGATGGGCAAAAGGTAAAAGGTGTATTTACTGCACCAAATACTCCTATAAAATGTGGAGGAGCTCCTAAAAAAGTTATGTATCTTACAAATGCAAGATTAAATGAAGCAAAAGCAAGAGCGAATGCTGAATTAACATTGTATGATAATAATGATAAGCTATTTAGTGTTAAGGAATTTGCTGATGCTATTGAAAAGCAGTTTATTGCAAGAGATATGAAATGGAATTTTCAACATAATTTAGTTGAGGTTGATATTGCAAAAAAAGTTGCTATTTTTAATAAATTTTGGGAAGAAGAGGGTGCTTATGATAAAGATTTAGAAGAGTATGATATTGTTAAAAAAAGCCAAAATATTGAAGTTCCTTTTGATTTTTTACATATTACTCCTCCACAAAAAGCTCCAGATGAAATAGGAAAATCTGAAATTGGTTCAGAAAAAGGTTGGATCCCTGTTAATAAAGAAACATTGCAACATGTAAAATACAAAAATGTTTTTGCTTTAGGTGATATAGCAGCTGTACCACTAGGTAAAACAGGAGGAACAGTAAGAAAACAATATAAAGTTTTAGTTGAAAATTTAATAGCAGTTATGGAAGGTAAAGAGCTAACAGCTAGATTTGATGGCTACACAGTTTGCCCAGTTTTAACTGATATTGGAAAAGTTATGCTTGCAGAATTTGATTGGACATCAAAACCAACTCCTATTATACCACTTGATCCTACACAAGAGAGATGGATTTGGTGGATATTAAAAGTTTATATTTTAAAACCAATGACAATGTATGGAATGCTAAGCGGTAGAGCTTAAAATATAGGGAGAACAAAATGAAAAAAATAGTTAGTAGTTTAGTTGTAGTATCAATTTTAGGTTTTGGTGGATTATTTGCAAATGAGATACCAAATTTAACAAAACCAACTCCAGCAGTTTTGGAGTTGATAAATAAATACAAATTAGAACAAGTTGATTTCGAATATGTTAAGCAAAAAGTTGGTATTGGACATAGAGGTTCAGCTGAAGCTATTTTAATCGATGCAAGACCAGAAGCAAAATATGTAAGAGGTACGATTCCTTCTAGTTTAAATATTACAGATGGAACTTTTGAAGATGGATATAAACAACTTATAGATGTATCTAAAGATAAAGAATTAATTGTTTATTGCGGTGGATATGGATGTGAAAAAAGTCCAATTGTTGCAAATCTTTTAAAGAAAAAAGGGCATAAAAAAGTAAAAGTTTATAGTGCTGGAGAACCGCAATGGGCAACAAAAAGCTATTTAGAAGTTGGTACAGTAGTTATTAAATCTTATCAAGAAAACAACAGTGCTTTACTTGTAGATGCAAGACCAAATGCAAAATTTATGCAAGAAACTATTTTAGGAAGTATTTCTATTCCTGATACTGAACTTGATAAGTTAATA
Organism: Aliarcobacter vitoriensis; assembly: GCF_003316695.1. Lineage (GTDB taxonomy): Bacteria > Campylobacterota > Campylobacteria > Campylobacterales > Arcobacteraceae > Aliarcobacter > Aliarcobacter vitoriensis. The sequence goes on along the minus strand of NZ_PDKB01000014.1, from coordinate 1,760 downwards.
GGTAGATTTCCTATAAATAAAGATGAAAAAATCGTAACTTTTTGTTCTGGTTATTCTTGTGAAAAATCAAATATTGTAGCAAATAAACTTCTTGAATTAGGTTATAAAAATGTTTCTGTATATGCTGGTGGAGTTCCAGAGTGGAAGAAAGCTGGACTTCCTACAACAATAGGTGGTAAAAAATCAGAAGATAAACCAAAAGAAGCCAAAAAAGAGTTTAGTAAAAATGGTGCAAAATTAGGAAGTGATGAAGGAACTGTTGATGGAGAGTGGTTAAAATCATTAATTTTAGAAAATAAAGTTCCTTCTTATATTCAAATTGTAAATGTACTTTCTAAAAAAGACTTTGAAAAAGGAAATATTGAAGGTAGTATAAATATCGAAACTGATAAATTGAGTGCAAAAGAGATACTTGAAAAGTTACCAAAAGATAAAACTATTATTTTTCATTGTAGTGCTGGTGCTAGATCATTGGAAGCATATATGAAATTACAAAAAGATAAAGTTGATTTATCAGAAATTTTTTACTTTGATGCAAATATTATTTGTGAAGGTAATAAATGCAAAATTGATGTAAATGAGCCTTTAGAATAAAATAAACTAATCCACTTCTTCTATATCTTTCTCTTTATATTTTAAAATATAAAAGAGGAAGATTTATTAAAATCTACAATTTCCAATAAATATCAAACTATTACATATAAATTTAATAAAAATTAAATGGGTTTTTAATTGCAAGATAAGATAAGATAAGATTATCTTTTTTAAGGATTAATATGACAAAAGAAAAAGATATTGAACTTAATTTTTTAATTTACCAGTTATTGAGTTACGTTGAAGACGAGTATTCACTACAAAAATATGATTGTAAAGATATATCTCAAAAACAAGTATTAAAAGATATCTTAAACCAGCTAAATAAAATAAGAATAATAATTGAAAGAAATCAACCAAGGAGTGAAGAATGTTAAAAAATTTAAATACAAAGCAAAAAATTATTGGGTTATCATCTAGTATAATGATATTATTTATGATATATGGATTTATTTCTGGTAAATCATTTTCATTGATAATTAATGATAGTGAATATATTGAGAATACTGTTGTTCCAGAAATAATTCATTTATCTAAATTTGAAAAATATATTTTAGATATGCAACTATCAATATCAAATGCAATTATTGAAAATAACTTCGATAAAATAGGTGAAGCAAAAGAGTATTTTAATAAAGCTTCTATAGAAATGAGTGTTATACAAGAACTATTTAAAAATAATAGTAATGAATTAAAAAATATAAAAAATCTAGAGTTATTGGCTAAAAATTTATTTACTGAAGGTGAGAATATAGCAAACAAATTTATAGTTACTGAAAATAAAAATATAATACTAGAGCAATCAATTGAAGCTTATTCAGAGCATTTACATCATTTTGAAAATGAGATAGAAAAAGAAATACAGAAAGTAGAAAATAATTTAAAATCAAATGTAAATGAAATAATAGCGTTGTCGAAAGATTCTTTGTTTGAAGGAATAGTTTTACTAGTAATTGGAGTGTTGATTGGATTTACTGTTAGTGTTGTTATAATAAAACAGATTTCTAAGTCTTTAGACAGTTTTAAATTAGGATTACTAGGATTTTTTGCATACTTAAATAGAGAATCAAATACAACAGAACTTTTAGAAGATAGTTCAAAAGATGAATTTGGACAGATGGCAAAAGTAGTAAATGAGAATATTATAAAAACAAAAGCAGGAATAG
>NZ_PDKB01000013.1 GCF_003316695.1 Aliarcobacter vitoriensis | reverse complement strand
GTTCATAAATTCACATTTACCTAATACTGTCGCTCCACTTTCTTCACTTGCTTTTTGTAGTTTTACTAAAGGAGTATTCCCTATTAACTCTGTTACATTTTTCGCGTATCTCATCTTTTATCCTTTTTTCTAAATTCCTGCACCATCAATTAAATATCCATCTAATAAATCAGATTTCGGACTTTTATGTAATTTATCGATAGTATCACTATTTATTATATTTTTTTCTTCAAGTAGTTTTTCTAATAATTCAATTCTTTTGTTTAAATACCTAAAAGCTTCTTTATCAATATCAGGTAAATCACTATGAGTAAATTTACCTTCTTTATCATATCTTTTTACAATATTTGCAGGTATTCCAACAGCCGTTGAATAACTTGGAACATCATTTATTACAACTGAATTTGCTCCAATTTTACTACTTGTACCAATAGTAATATCTCCTAAAACTTTTGCTCCACTTCCAATAACACTATTTGCTTTAACCGTTGGATGTCTTTTCCCTTTACTTAAACTAACTCCACCTAAAGTAACACCTTGATAGATTAAAACATCATCTTCAACAATAGTAGTTTCACCAATAACAACACCTATTCCATGGTCAATAAACACCCTTCTCCCAATAGTTGCAGCTGGGTGAATATCAGTATTTGTTAAAAATTGGCTAATTCCACTATAAACTCTTGCTAATCTCTTAAATCCTTTTAAATACAATCTATTCGCTACTCTATAATTAATAATAGCCCAAACACCAGGATAATTAAAAAATATTTCTAATCTTGAATGTAATGCAGGATCATTATTTTTTGGAAGATTAAAATCTTCTCTTATTTGATCAAAAAGATTTAATTTTGCACTTCTACTCTTTTGCATTAAAAATCCTTAACTATTTTTAAACTCTTTGATAGTTTTAACTAAAAAATCTATCTCTTCTTTTGTATTGTAAAAAGCAATAGATGGACGAACTGTTGTTTCAACTCCAAATCTTCTTAAAATTGGTTGTGCACAATGGTGTCCAAATCTTAAAGCTATTCCTTTACTTGTAAGATATTCTCCAACTTTTGTTGTATCATATCCATCAAGAACAAATGATAGAACACTTGTTTTTTCTTTTGCTGTTCCTATAAACCTAAGACCTGAAATTTCACTCATTTTAGATATTGCATACTCTAAAAGTTCATGTTCATATCTATAAATATTTTCAATTCCAATTTTAGTAATATAATCAATTGCTGCTCCAAATCCTACTGCATCAGCAATATTTCCTGTACCTGATTCAAATTTATTTGGTGCAGCTTGATAAACTGTTTTTTCAAAAGTAACATCAGCTATCATATTTCCACCACCTTGATATGGTTGCATAATATCTAAAAGCTCTTTTTTTGCATAAATCGCACCAATTCCTGTTGGAGCAAATACCTTATGTCCTGAAAAAACATAAAAATCACAATCAATATCTTGAACATCAACTTTTATATGTGATATTGCTTGAGCACCATCAATTAAAACTTTTACTCCATATCTATGAGCAATTTCTACTACTTTTTTTATTGGAACAATTGTTCCTAAAGCATTTGATACATGAGCAATTGATACTATTTTTGTTTTAGGAGTTATTAATCTTTCAAACTCATTTAGTAAAATTTGTCCATCATTATCAACAGGAATTACTTTTATTTTTGCACCTACTTCTTGACTTAATATTTGCCAAGGAACAATATTTGCATGATGTTCTAAATTTGAAACTATTATCTCATCATCTTTTTGCAAGTTAAATTTACCAAAACTATGTGCAATCAAATTTATAGCTTCTGTTGCACCTCTTACAAAAATAATATTATTTTGACTAGGTGCATTTACAAAACTTGCTACTTTTTGTCTAGCCTCTTCATAAGCATCAGTTGCCCTTGCTGCTAATGTGTGAGCACCTCGATGAATATTTGAATTTTCATGTTCATAAAAGTAACTAATTCTATCTATTACACTTTTTGGTTTTTGCGTTGTTGCTGCATTATCTAACCAAATAAGTGGATAATTACCACTTACTTTTTCATTTAAAACTGGAAAATCTTTTCTTATAGCTTCGACATTAAATATCTCATAAGAGTTATTTTGTGGAACTATTTGAATATTTGAAAAAGTTTCAAAATTTGATATATCTTTATTCTCATAAAAATTTGTTTGAATAACTTTTTCATAGTCAAAATCTTCACCAAATCCATTTTTATTAAATTCAGGAAATGCCTGATTTGCTAAAACTTCTATTTGATTTTTAAAGAACTCTTCATCAAAATTTGGTAAATTATTGTGCGTAATCATAGTAGTTTCCTACATCTACATCTTCTAAAACTGCTATTGCATCTTTTGATAAAATCACTGCTGAACAATATAGTGATAAAAGGTATGAACCAACTCCATTATTATCTATTCCTCTGAATTTTACAGATAATCCTCGTGATTGTTCATTTGGTAAATTATTTTGGAATAGTCCAACAACACCTTGTTTTTCATAACCTGTTCTAACTAATAAAATATTAGTTTTTCCAGCTTTTGATTTTGGCTCTTTTAATCCATCAACAAATAGTTTATTTGTAGGAATAATAGGAACTCCTCTCCAAGTTAAAAATGATGTTCCAAATAAAGTTACAGTTGCTGGTGGAACTCCTCTTCTTGTAGCTTCTCTTCCAAATGCAGCTATTGCTCTTGGATGTGCTAAGAAAAATGATGGTTCTTTCCAAACTTTTGTTAATAACTCATCTAAATCATCAGGTGTTGGACTTCCAGTTCGGCTTTGAACTCTTTGTGAATCATCAATATTATTTAACAATCCATAATCATCATTATTAAACAATTCACTCTCTTGTCTTTCCTTTAAACTCTCAATTGCAAGTCTTAGTTGCTCTTGAATTTGTTGTGTTGGAGAGCTATATAAATCAGATACTTTTGTATTTACATTTATAATTGTTTGAATTGAGTTTAATTGATATTCTCTAGGATTTTCTTCATAATCTACAAATCCTTCTGGAATTTTATTATGAATTTTTTGTGAACATAAAGTATCAAGAGGAGTATCTCCCTCTTTTACTTTATTTAATCTAAAAATACCGCTATCTAAAGATTTCCAATCAAGCAATCTTGTAACCCATCTTGGAGTTAATGAATCAAAAACTGGTGTTGTCTTTACAACATCTACCAAATTATAAGCTGCTTTTGCACTTAAACTTACTACTTTATTTTCTTCTGCCATTTTATTTCCCTTTTTTTAATATCTTGCCATTGTATAGTCTATATCGTTTGCCCAAGAAGTTATCCCACCTTTCAGACTATAGATTTCACCTTCATATCCAGCTTCTTTTAACTGTCTTATAACCTCAGCACTTAAAAGCCCTATTTTACATATTACTACAACTTTTTTACTACTATCAAGCTCTTCTTTTCTTCGTACTAATGAACCAAAAGGTATTCCTTTTGAACCCTCTATTTTTCCTATTTGTAGTTCGTGTGGTTGTCTAATATCTATCAATTGAACAGCTCTTTTTTCATTTATCAGATTTTTCAAATCTATTGCACTTATCTCTTCAATTGCTATTTTCTCATCTGGTGCTTTTAATCCACAAAACTCTTCATAATCTATCAGTTCTGTAATCACTGGATGCTCACTACAAACTGGACAACTTTTGTCTTTTGCCAGTTTTAACTCTCTAAATCGCATATCTAACGCATCAAAAGTTAAAAGTCTTCCTTTTAAAACTTCACCTATTCCTAAAATTAACTTTATTGTCTCATTTGCCTGAATTGTCCCAATAATCCCTGGTAAAACTCCAATAACTCCACCTTCAGCACAAGAAGGAACAAGCCCAACTGGTGGTGGTTCAGGATATAGACATCTATAACAAGGTCCACCATAAGCATTAAATACACTTATTTGCCCTTCAAATCTAAAAATAGAACCATAAACAAATGGTTTTCCTAAAATCACACAAGAGTCATTTATCAAATATCTTGTTTGAAAATTATCAGTTCCATCTACAACTACATCAAAATCTTTTATAATTGCTAAAGAGTTTTGACTTGTCAATTTTGCATTGTATGAAACAACTTTAACATTTGGATTTATCCCTTTTATTCTGTCATTTGCTGAAGAAATCTTTGGACGACCTATATCTTTTGTTGTATGAATAATCTGTCTTTGCAAATTTGATTCATCAACAATATCAAAATCAATCACTCCAATAGTTCCAACACCAGCAGCTGCAAGGTACAGGATAACAGGAGCACCAAGACCTCCTGTCCCCACAACTAAAACTTTTGAATTTTTGAGTTTTAGCTGACCTTCAAGTCCAACTTCTGGTAAAATTAAATGTCTGCTATATCGACTTATCTCTTCTTGCGATAATCTATCACTCTTATCATCTTGTGCCATTTTATAATCCACCAGCAATTGATGGAACTAAAATTATTTTGTCATCTTCATAAACTTTTGTTTCTAAATTATCTAAAGTTCTAATATCCTCTTCATTTAAATATATATTTACAAAACTTCTTAATTTACCTTCACTTGTAAATAGATGATTTTTTAAATCTTGATATTCATCTACCAAATTTCCTACAATATCTTTTATATTTTCACCAGTTAAAGCTATTTCAAATTGTCCATTTGTAAATAGTCTTAAAGCTGTTGGTATATATACTTTTGCCATTTTTACTCCTTTATCACTTCTTCTTTTTCAAATTTTAATCTATCATTTGATAGAGTTGAAACTGTATAATCAACTGCTTTTGCATCATATACAGAAACTATCAAATATGTATAAACAGGAAGTGCATGATCTATATCAAATTGAGATGGTGTTGCACTATGATTTGGATGTGAATGGTAAAAACCGACTATATCCAATCCATTTTTGATAGCATAAAGTTCTGTTTCTAAAACCTTTTTTGAAGGTATTAAATACCTATTATGCTTATTCTCATCTTCTCTTTCATTTGTTATTTCAATCACTTCACTAACACTTTTATTTCCATCATTAAACTTACCTAAAAGAATCCCACAACATTCGTATGGATAGTCTTTTTGTGCATGTTTATTGATTTGTTCCATAAGATTTTTACTTATTGTTATCATAAATCTTCTTCCCATAAGCTATCGCTTAAATATTTAAATCCACTATCACATAAAATAGTAACTACAATGCTTCCTTTTGGTAATGTTTTTGCTAATTCTAAACTAGCATATACATTAGCACCTGAAGAAATACCTACAAAAAGCCCCTCTTTTCTTATCAGCTCCAATGCCATTTTTCTTGCATCTTCTGTATCTACTAAAATTGTCTCATCAATCAATGAACTATCATAAATTTCAGGAACTATTGTTGTTGCCATATGCTTCATACCTTCAAGCCCATGAAATGGTGAAGATGGTTGCATTGCAATAGTTTTAACATTTTGGTTTAACTCTTTTAATCTTCTTGATGTACCTACAAAAGTTCCAGAAGTTCCCATACCTGAAACAAAATGTGTAATTTTGTTTTCACTTTGTTCCCAAATTTCTAAAGCTGTTGTGTTATAGTGAGCTTTCCAATTTTCTTCATTGTTATACTGATTTGTATAATAATAAAGTTCTGGATTCTCTTGTGCCAACTCTTTTGCTTTTATTAACGCTCCATCTGAACTCAAAAGAGGATCTGTTTCTATTATAGTTGCACCAAATGCTTTTAAAATTTTCTTTCTTTCAAAATTTGCATTTTTAGGTAAAGTTACACTAACTTTATAACCTAAATTTGCACCAAACATTGCATAAGCAATCCCTGTATTTCCACTTGTACTATCTAGTAAAATCTTATCATGAGTGAGTTTCTTTGATTTTATTGCTTCCAAAATAATACCCTTTGCAGCTCTATCTTTTACAGAGCCACTAGGGTTTAAATATTCAGCTTTAGCATAAATACTTACACCCTCTAAATCTTTTGTTATTTGATTTAGTTTTATTAGTGGCGTATTTCCAACTAGATCTAAAATCGTGTTATTTGCCACTGTTATTCCTTTAATCTATTTACTATAAATTAAATCGAATGTTCCACCATCATCAAAGTGAGTTTTTTGTGCATTTGCCCAGCTTCCAAAAACATCATCAATTTTAAACAGCTCTAACTTTGGAAATATTTCTAAATTTTCTTTCTTAACAAGTTCTGGAATACTTGGTCTATAATAGTGTTTTGCTGCTAACTCTTGACCATCTTTTGAATATAAATATTTTAAATACTCTGTTGAAACATTTAAAGTCCCTTTATGTAAAGCATTTTTTTCTACAACAGTTACAGGTGGTTCAGCCAATATTGAAACAGATGGAACAACTATTTCAAACTCATCTTTTCCTAATTCATTTATTGCTAAAAATGCTTCATTTTCCCAAGCAAGTAAAACATCTCCAATTTTTCTTTGAACAAAAGTATTTGTTGCTCCTCTTGCACCTGAATCAAGAACTGGAACATGCTTTAAAAGTTTTGAAACATACTCTTTTGCTTTTTCATCAGCTACTTTATATTTTGGTGAATTAACATCAATATTATTTAAAGTTCCTAACTCTTGTTTTAATCCATAGGCATAAGCTGCAAGATAATTCCATCTAGCACCTCCAGATGTTTTTGGATTTGGAGTAATAACTTCAACACCATCTTTTATTAAATCATTCCAATCTTTGATACCTTTTGGATTCCCTTTTCTAACTAAAAATACTATAGTTGAAGTATATGGAGAAGAGTTATACTCTAACTTTTTTTGCCAATCATCTGAAAATAGTTTTGCTTTTTGGCTAATAGCATCAATATCATAAGCTAGTGCTAAAGTTACAACATCAGCTTTTAAACCATCAATTACTCCTCTTGCTTGTTTTCCACTACCACCATGTGACTGTTTTATTGTTAATTTTTGCCCAGATTTTTCTTGCCAATATTTTGCAAAGTTTTTATTGTACTCTTCATAAAACTCTCTTGTTGGATCATAAGACACATTCAATAACTCAATACTCTTTTTATTTGCTTCTGCTTTATAATCATAATTTGAATTATCTGCAAAGCTTAATGTTGATATTAGCAATGATGCTAACGCTATGTTTTTTATATTTTTTATCATTTTATCTCTTTTTTAAATTTAATATACACTAAATGTATGATAATTAAAGATTTTAAAAAAATCTCACCTATTTTCTATTTTTTGATTTATATACTTTACACATGTCGCACATCATTTTTTATCCTTTATATTAAGGTGATTTATTTAAAATATTTTATCTATCACCTACTAAACTGGTGAAATAATATCAATAAAAATATTTTTTGTCAAGAGTTTTTTAATAAATTTTAAGATTTTATATTAAACTATCGGTAAAACCGTACTTCTTTACAATATATAAAAAAGGAGGAAAATGATTTCATCTCCTTTTTTCAATAAAATCTTACTTTAAAGAAGAGAGTAATATTTGTAAATGTTTAATAGAAGGTGTCACAACAGCGATAAAGTAACTTTCTCTAAGTTTACGAAATGCATTTGATTTTTCAAAGTATCCACGACTACCACCACTACATAATAATGCTTCATTACTAACTTCTTGAGATAACAAAGCTCCATCCAATCTAACTTTAAGAATCTTTTTTAATTCTTCTACTTGATTTATATAAGGTGTAGTAAAATATTCATCTAAACCAAAACAAAGTTTTTTTCTTTTATTTTCAAATAAACTTAATTTATCCTCAAAAATAGGATTATTCAGATATTCTTTTCTTTTTAACTCTTTTTTAATTACCTCAATACAACCATCAATATTTCCTAATGCCATTCCTAATTGTAAAAGTATGAACCCTGGTCTAATTTTTTCTATAAATTGTTGCCCATTATCACTTATTAAAAATTTTTCTTCTAAAAAATAATCTTTGAAAGTTGTTTTAACAGTTGCAGACCCATTAAGTGCAAAAAAATTATCAATATCTTGTATTGATATGGCTTCATTATTTGTATCAATAAGCCCAACAATATAACCATCATCAGTTTGGATTAATGCTCCAAAATAATGACCTTTTTGAACATTTGAAACAAATGGTAATGAACCATTAACTACATATCCACCATCAGTTTTAATAGCTTTTAATTTTACTTCTTCAAAATTAGCAAAGGCTTTTAAAGAGTTAGAAAGTCCAGTTCCAGCAAGAATTTTACCTTCTACAATATCTTTTAAAAATGTTTCTTTTAAATAAGTATTTTCAGTATTTAGTAAATACCAAACACAAGCACTTTGACACCACATACAAAAAGCAGTATTTAAGCATACTGCTGCTGTACGAGAATGTAAATTTATTACATATTCAAAATTAAATACTCCATTGTCATCAACTAATTTATAAGCATCAATTTTTGCAAATTCTCTAACTATCTCTTCTGGATAAATACCTTTTATATCAATATCAGAAGCTTGTTTCTCTAATTTTGCCAATAAATTATCAATGTTTAAATTATTTTGCGACATACTTAACCTCTACTGGATTTCTCAAACTACCAGTAACAGGAGAGTAATTTAATACATGTTCTATTAACTCATCTCTTTGTTTTTCATCTAAATCTGATTCTAAATCAACAAGTACTCTAATATGAGTAAAACCAATAGTTTTATCTGATAATTCACCAGTTCCCCATACAGCACTAATATCGATATCACCTTCTAGTTTTACTTCAATTTTAGTAAAGTTAATTCCTCTATTTACTAAGTTAGCTTGAATTCCTACTGCAATACAACTACCTAAAGCAGCAAGTACAGCCTCACTTGGATTTGGAGCTGTATCATCACCCAATAATACAGGTGGTTCATCAATAATATGAGCATCTAAATCTCTTATATAGTTTTCATGTCTATATTTTTCTACAGCAACTGTTCTACATTTAAGCGTTTTTATTGGATTAGTAGTATTTTTACTTTTAACTTGTAATTCTTTTAATCCCTCTAAATCTATTTTTTTATATGACATTTTTTATTCCTTTTATTTAATTTATATTATGTAAGTTAAAGACTCTTTATTTACAGATTCTAAATATGTTACTCCCCAAGAAGTACTTTTAAATCTATAAATATCATTAGCTAAAATTTTTGCCTCTTCATAATTGTGAGTTACTATTAATAAAGTTGCTTTATTTTTTGCACAATATTCGTTTATATCTTGACAAAGTATCCTTGTAGTATCAGGATCTAAGCTAGAAAATGGCTCATCCAAGAGTAATACTTCAGGAGAAATTGCCAATGTTCTAGCTAATGATACTCTTTGTCTTTGTCCACCAGATAATTCAATCATTTTTTTATTTATATGTTCTTTTAAACCAAGCCAATCAAGTAATTTAATAATTTCTTCTTTTATAATAGGTTTTTTTAATATTTTAAGACCAATAATAACATTTTGATAAACACTTAACCAAGGGTAAAGGTAAGCATCTTGAAACATATAACCCATTGTCTTTGAATTATTAAAGATTTCACCTGATTTTGGTTGAATAAGTGGAGCTAATAATTTAAGCAATGTAGATTTTCCACAACCACTTTGACCAATTATTGCACTCTTACTACCTGCATATAATTCAAAATTAAGATTATTAATAATAGGCTCTTTAGAATTATTATATTGATAATAAAGTTTTTTTGAACCTAAAATAACTTGTTTTTCTGCCATTTATTTACTCCTTTTATTAATTCCATTTATATCTATTACTTAACTTTTGTAAAAAAGAATCAATAGCAAATCCTATTAATCCAATAGCAAGTATCAATGCTGCTAATTTAGAGTAATTTAATGTATCTCTTGCATCATTAATTGCATAACCTAAGCCAGAAGTTACTCCTAAATATTCAGCTGGAACAATAATAACCCAAGATACTCCTAATGCCAATCTTAGCCCTGTTATTAAATCCTGTGCAATCGATGGAAAAATAGCATATCTTAATTGGTTAAATAAATTAGCTTTAAAACTTTTTGCAACATATATCCATCCTATATCAATTTTAGCCATACCTTGTGATAAATTAAAAATAATCGGCCATACAGCAGCCATAACTATCAAGAAAATAATTGCTCCATCCCAACTATCATATACTAAAACTGCAATAGGCATCCATGATAAAGGAGATATCATTCTTAATATTTGAAATGGTAAATAAAATATCTTTCTTAACTTTTCATTACTAGAGTAAATCAATCCTATAGGTATTCCTATTAGCAAAGCTAACAATAATGCATAAATAATTCTATATAAACTTGCAAACACATGTTCATAAAATTTTACTTCAAAGAGTAAATTCCATAGTGCCTCTATAGAATTTACTGGTGTAATTTGAGTATATACATAATTGTCATTTATTGCAGTTCCTATCATTACTAATAGTTGCCAAAAAAGTATTAGAAGTACAATCCCAAATAAGCTATATTTTACATTAGTTATCATATTAAAAATCTAGCTTCTCTTCTCTTGAGAATGGTGGTGGTGTTTTATAAAATTTATTTATTGCATTCGTCACATATCTATAATCAATAATTTCATTAACCGCTTGTTTTGGATCTACATTGTCCAAAAATTTCAAATTACCTTCTACTAGTGTATCTTTCATAGCATTTATTATGTACTCTGTTGCACTAGGATATGGATAAGGGTCAAAATCTATTCTGTGATTATTCCATATATCTTTATTTCTATTAGCTCCAATTTGTGCATATACTGGATTATCATAAAAATTCATTGCTCTATCAATAACTTTAAATTCAAATGGTAATAAACCTGATTTATCATTAGATAATATTTTAGCTGTCTCTACTCTATTTTCTGAAATAAAGATTTCTGCTTTTACAATTGCATTTATAACTTTTTGACTCCATTCTTGTTGTTCATTTAGTATATCTTCATGCATAGTTACAGCACAACAAGGATGATTTTTCCAAACATCTCCTGTAAATCTAAGAATTGTAGCATTTGCTTTTAATTCTCCAAAAGCATTAAAAGGTTCTGCAACAATATAACCATCAATTTTTTTAGCAACTAAAGCTAAAGGCATTTCAGGCGGGGGTAAGATTTGTAGATTTACTTCATTTGGTTTAAGAGGAATATCCTTATTTTGAATAACAGGAGTTAAACCATGTTCTTTTAATAATTTCTGCAAAATAATATTATGCATTGAATACCAATATGGCACAGCAAGATTAGTTCCACCTAAATCTTTTACACTAGTTATATTTTTGTGATTACCCACTACAAAAGCTGAACCATTTGTATGAGCCCAAGCAGGAATTTTAACTGGTATATTGTTAGCAAATCTCATCCAAATAGGTATTGGTTTAAGTAAATGAACCACATTGAATTTCTTTGCAGTAAAAGATTCAACTAAAGGAGACCATCCTCTTAGCAAAGTAGGTTTTTCAGATTTTAAACCTTCTTCTTTAAATAAACCTATTTCATGAGCTATCAATAGTGAATTTGCATCTGTAATAGGTAAATAACCTATTTTAACAGTTTCATCAAAATATTTACCAGTATCTGCTCTTAGATTCAAACCAGAGTGTAAAGCTGCTGTTAGTGAAAATAATGAAGCTTGCTTCATAAAACTTCTTCTATCCATTATTTTTCCTTTTATATTAGATACATTAAATGTATGATAGTTAAAGATTTTTTCAAATCTCACCTTTTATATTTAAAGATATATAAATCCATATTTTTTTCCAATTGGTAAAGAGAAATAATTTTCTTTTCCTTCTATTTTTTTTCTTCTTCCAAATATTTTAATCTTAAAAAAGATTATTCTTTTATAAATCTTTTTCAAGATTTATCTCCTCATCAACTTTTAAAATAATTGGATTTGATTTAACTGTATTTGGATATTTCAATCCACTTCCAGTATTTAATAAAACTACTTTTTCATCTTTTTTTATCCAACCATTTTTATATAACTCTTCAGTTGCAGCTAAAGTTGCTGCACCTTCAGGACAGATAAACAATCCCTCTTCTTTTGCTATTAACTCTTGATATTTTAAAATATCTTCATCACTAATTGCAATTGCACAACCATTTGTTTCATAAATAGCTTCAAGTACTAAAAAATCACCTATTGCTTTTGGAACAGTTATTCCAAATGCTATCGTATTTGCATTTTCCCAAAATTTTGATTCACTCTTTTTTTCTTCAAAAGCTTTTACGATTGGAGCACAATTTGAAGCTTGAACAGCAACTAATCTTGGTAATTTTCCTTTTATAAAACCTATCTCTTTTAACTCTAAAAGTGCTTTATATATCCCTATTAATCCAACTCCACCACCAGTTGGATATAAAATAACATCTGGTAATTCCCAAGAAAATTGTTCAGCTATTTCAAACGCAAGAGTCTTTTTACCTTCAATTCTATAAGGCTCTTTTAGTGTTGAAGCATCCATAAATTTATATTTATTTATTGCTTTTGCTACAATTTTTCCTGCATCACTAATCAAACCATCAACCAAAAATAATTCTGCTCCAGAAACAACACATTCATTTCTAGTAATAGTTGGTGCATCTTCTGGCATAACAATATAAGCTTTTATATCTGCACGTGCTGCATATATTGACCAAGCAGCTCCTGCATTTCCATTTGTAGGCATAGCAAAAGCTTCAACATTTAACTCTTTTGCTTTTGAAATTCCAACAGCTGCACCTCTTGATTTGAAACTTCCACCAGGATTGAAACCTTCATCTTTTAAATATAAATTTTTTAAACCCAATTTTTTTTCTAATTTTTCTAACTTTATCAAAGGCGTTATAACTTCACCTAAAGAGACAATATTTTTTTCATCTTCTATTGGTAAAAGTTCTTTATATCTCCATAAATTAAAACTTCTTGAAGATAAACTCTCTTTTTTAAAATTCTCTTTTACAGCTTTTAAATCATATCTTACTAAAAGCGGTGCTTGGCATGAAGTACAAAGCTGATTTAACTCTTTATGATTAAATTTTGTATTACATTTTGGACACTCTAAGTGACTAACATACATACTTTATCCTTTTCATTTTGTTTTCATTCCCCATTTAACTACAGTTTTTCTCTCTATGTATCCAAAAAGTATATCTGTAATAATTCCTATGAAAATAATTGTCAATAAACCTGCAAAAACTAAATTTATATCCAGTTGATTTTTTTTCTCATAAATAAACCAACCTATTCCTCCATTTCCTGAACTTACTCCAAAAACTAACTCTGCAGCAATCAATGTACGCCAAGAAAATGCCCATCCAACTCTAAGTCCAGTTAATATACTTGGAAAAGCTGCTGGAATTGCAATTTTAAAGATATATTCAAAAGTTGATAATTCATAGTTTTTTGATACCATTTTCAAAGTATTACTAACACCTTGAAATCCACTATATATATTTATTGAAATTGGCCAAAGAACAGCATGAACAATCACAAAAACTATACTTCCATAACCAAGTCCAAACCATAATAATGCTAAAGGTAATAATGCAATTGGAGGTAATGGATTAAAAACTGCAGTTAATAACTCTAATAAATATGCTCCAAATCTAGTTGAAATTGCAAATATTGTTAAAACTCCTGCTAAAGCAATTCCTATTACATATCCCATAAATTGAACTTTTAATGAAGCTAAAATTCTACTTATTAACTCTCCACTTTGAATAACCTCAAAAAAACCTTTTATTGTTTCACTAAATGTAGGAAACATCAAAGGATTATTTAGCTTTATTGCATAAACTTCCCAAAGTAGTATTAAACTTGCGAAAAGAAAACTTTTAATAATTATTGATTTACTTTTTTTACTTATTTTCATCTTCTTTCCTTAAATAAAATACTCTGTTTGATTTTTATGCATTATGCTAGAGATTTCATCTTTTGATGTAAACTCATTTACATCTATTTGTTTTAATATTTGACTAGGATTTGTACCAAAGATGATAATTTTAGAGCCAAGTTTTATAGCCTCATCAATAGAATGTGTTACAAAAAGCATTGTAAACTTCGTATCTTTCCAAAGTTCAAGTAGATCATCTTGCATTTTTTTTCTAGTAATTGCATCTAAAGATGCAAAAGGCTCATCCATCAAAATAACTTCTGCTCCTATTGCTAAACATCTTGCAATTGCTACTCTCATCTTCATTCCACCAGAAAGTTGATGAGGATAGTTATTTTTAAATGAACTTAAATTTACTTTTTTTAAAAACTCTTTTGCTTTTATAGTTGCATCTTTTTTATCTATCTTTTTTGTAGCACTTAAAGCGAATAAAACATTTTCTAATACTGTTTTCCAAGCCAAAAGCTGATCAAACTCTTGAAATACAAAAGCTCTATCTAATCCTGGTTTTGAAATAATTTTTTGCCTTAACTTTATACTTCCATGACTTGGTTTTATAAACCCGCCAATTGCTTTTAGTAAAGAAGACTTTCCACAACCAGATGGACCTAGAAGAACCAACCTTTCAAACTGTTTTATCTGAAAATCAACATTCTCAATAGCCTTATAACTCTTTTTCTCATCAATCTCATAAGAGATTGATACGTCTTCTAGCGATAAAAAGGTGTCTTCTTTATTTAACTGCGTCAAAAAATAACTCCTTCCAATCTTTTGGTTTTTGTTTAATTGCACCTATATCATAAAGAAAATCTGAGAATTGAGTAATATTTGCTTTTGGTTTAGTATCATAAACTGTTGTATTTTTTAATACTTTAGCAATTATTTCTGGTGATTCTTTTGACTTAGTTGATGATAAATATAATTTTACAACTTCATCTTGATTCTCTTTTATAAATTTATTTGCTTCATTTAATGCTTCAACTATTATTTTTGATAATTTTGGATTATTTTTATAGAAATCTTCACTTGTCCAAATTAAATTTGTAGTATGAGCTCCACCTAAAACATCAAATGAATTAAAAACTTGGTGTACATTTGGATTTTCTAACTCTAATGTACTAAAAGGCTCTAATCCAATATGTCCATTTACTTCTGTACTTCCAGTAGTTACAGCTAAATAAGCATCTGGATGTTTTAATGAAACTGTTAAATTATCAAATTTATCATATTCTTTTATACCAAACTCTTTTGCAACTGCCATTTGTAATAGTAAAGATTGTACAGATACTTTAACAGAAGGAACTGCTATTTTATCTTTTGATGTTAAATCTTTTACAGTTTTTACATCAGGATTATTTGATACAAATACTATTGGTGATTCATTTATTGCTGAAAGAGCTTTAACTTTACCATTTGTTTTATCCCAAAGTCTTAAAAATGGACCATTTCCTCCAGCAACTAAGTGAGCATTTCCTGATAATAAAGCATCATTTGCAACTGATCCTCCTCCAAAAGTAGCCCAATTAACTTTTACATCACCTAAACCTTGCTTTTTTGCATGTTTTTCAATCAATTTTTGTTCTTCTAAAATTATTAAAGGTAAATATGATATTCCATATTGTTTACTTATAACAAGCTCTTTAACTTCTGCGAATGCGCTTGAAGCCAACAGTAATAAAATTGATGTCAATTTGCTAATTCTTTTCATTTATTTTTTTCCTTTTTAATTTTTTTATTTTATTTTTGGTGTATCTTCAGTTGTTACACCACCAAATGGTCCAGATTGAACAAGTCCAGATAATTTTTCTTTTGTTTTATTTGGTAAGAGTGGAAATACTAGTTCAGCAAATCTAAAAGATTCTTCAAGATGTGGATAACCAGAAAATACAAAAGTATCTATTCCTAAATCTACATATTCTTGTATTCTTTGAGCCACAATTTCAGCACTTCCTACAAGTGCAGTTGCACAACCACCACGAACTAAACCAATTCCAGCCCATAAATTTGGACTAATTTCAAGTTCTTCTCTTGTTCTAGCTTTTCCACCATTAGTTAAAGCTGTCATTAATCTTTGACCTTCAGAATCTAGTTTTTGTAAAGCAGTTTGAGAAGCATTGATTTTTTCATCATCAAGTTTACTTATTAGTTTTTCAGCAGCACTCCAAGCTTCTTCTTCTGAATCTCTTACTATTACATGCAGTCTAATTCCAAATTTTATACTTCTTCCATACTTTAAAGCTTTCTCTTTTACATCTTCAATTTTTGCTTTAACTGCTTTTGGAGTTTCACCCCAAGTTATATATAAATCAACTTTTTGAGCAGCTAACTCATGAGCTTTTTGTGAACTTCCACCAAAAAATAATGGAGGATGTGGTCTTTGAACTGGAGGATATAAAAGTTTTGCATTTTTTGTTTTATAATGTTTTCCATCAAAATTCACAAGCTCTTTTTCATAACTTGCTTTCAAAATAGCTTTCCACAAATCTACAAATTCAGCTGCTGTTTCATATCTTTCATCTGAATCTTGAAATAATCCATCACCTTCAAGTTCATCTTTATCACCACCAGCAACAAGATTGAAAGCAACTCTTCCATTTGAAAATCTATCCAATGTTGAAGCTATTCTTGCAGCTAAAGCTGGTTGTAAAAGTCCTGGTCTAAGTGCAACTAAAAATTTTAATTTTGAAGTTACACCTATTAGACTTGAAGCTACTACAAAAGGGTCTTCACAAGACCTTCCTGTAGGAATCAAAACTCCATCATATCCCAAAGTATCAGCTGCAACTGCAACTTGTTTTACATAATCAAAGTCAGATACTCTTGATTGGTCTTTTGAACCTAAGTATCTGTTATCTCCAAATGTTGGTATAAACCAAAATATATTTAGTGCCATTTTTATTTTCCTTTTTTAGTTTCAGGAATCCAAACAACACTTTTTATATCTAGTTTTTTTGGAATTAATTTTAAATCATAAAATGTATCTGCAATTTTTTGTTGCTCTTTGATAACTGCATCATTTAAGTAATTTATTCCATAACCACCTCTTGCTAATGCTTTTTCTAAAGTAAGTAAATCTAATCCTGTAAGTGGAGATAAAGCAGCTGCTACTTCACTTGGTTTTGAAATTGCCCAATCATTTACTTTTTTTAGCTCATCAAAAATAATTGCAACAACATCTGGTCTTCTTGCTGCATAACTCTCTTCTGCTAGATAAAATTGATGATTATTTACTGTATTTGTTCCATCTTGTACAAGTTTTGCATCTAAAGTTGTTTGAGCTGCTGCATAAAACGGATCCCAGATTACCCAAGCATCAACACTTCCTTTTTCAAAAGCTGCTCTTGCATCTGCAGGGGCAAGAAATACTGTTTCTATATCACTATATTTTAATCCTGCATTTTCTAAAGCTCTAACTAATAAATAATGTACATTTGAGCCCTTATTTAAAACAACTTTTTTACCTTTTAAATCTGCAACTGTATTAATAGGCGAATTTTTTGGAACAATAATAGCTTCACCTTTTGGAGCTGGAGGTTCATATCCTATATATTTGATTTTTGCATTTGCTGCTTGTGCAAAAATAGGTGGTGTTTCACCAACTGTTCCAAAATCAATACTTCCAACATTCAATCCTTCAAGTAATTGAGGACCTGCTGCAAACTCATTCCAAGTTACTTTTACACCAAGTGGTTCTAATCTTTTTTCTAAATTACCACTTGCTTTTAATAAAATCAAAGTTCCATACTTTTGAAAACCAATTCTTAAAACATCTTCTTTATTTGCAGAAAATCCAAATATTGGAATAATTGCTAATAAAACTAAAATTTTTCTAACTAAATTTTTCATTTTTTCTCCTTGAAAAATACAATATACACTAACTGTATGAATATTAAAGACTTAAAACTCGTTGGGCATTTTTATAAAATAAATTGTCCAAAATCTCATCTTTAAAACCTAATTTTATAAAATCTTCTATTGTTTGTTTCATCGGTCTAAAAGGATACGATGTCCCAAATAAAAGTTGATCTTTAAAAAAACCATTTGCTGCTTCTACAAAAAGCTTACTTCCTGCTTGAAATATATACATATCAGGTACTACAAAAACATTTTCATATCTAAATGCAACACCTATCATCTCATTTACATAAGGATAACATCCGTGACAAACTACTATTTTTAAATTTGGAAACTCTCTTGCAATTCTTCCAATTGCTGCAGGATTTGTATGTTCCAAATTTGGCGTCGTTGGTCCACTCATAATAAATAATGGAATTTTTAAACTCTGACATAAATCATATACAGGTAAAAAATCCTTATCATCAAAATAAACTGCTGGTTTTCCAAAAGTTGGTTCTACATTTATCCCTTTTAAACCTAAAGTTTCAGTTGCTCTATATATCTCTTCAAATGTCTGGGCTATCCCTTTTGTTTGAGGATCAACTGATGCAATTCCTATAAGTTCCTTATATGGAGCTGTTATATCTTTGATTACATCATTTGGAATTGATAAATCTGGTGTATCTCTACCAATTACAACAGCATTTGTTATACCACTATCTCTAACCTCTTTTATATAACCATCTAAAGTAAAAGATTTAGTAAAGTGTTCATCATCTTTTGAACCAACTCTTCTATTTAACCATTTTGCAGTTTCATAACCTTTTGTTCCTGGTGTTGAACCATAAAATTCACCCAACAATGCAGGCCTACTTCTAAAGTCTATAATTTTTCCATTATACTGACTCAACTTTTCCTCCTTATTTTTAGATATAGTACATATTACCAAGAACTCTTGATAATATATTTGCTTCTAATTTAGCAAATTCTTGAGTTCCACGCTCTCGTTGTCTTGGTAAATCTATTTTTAAATCAAGAGTGATTTTTCCATCTTCGATTAAAATAACCCTATCACCTAAAATAACAGCTTCGCTAACATCATGAGTTACAAGTAAAACTGTAAATTTATGCTCTTGCCAAATTTTTTCAATCAACATTTGCATCTCAATTCTAGTTAGTGCGTCAAGTGCACCTAATGGTTCATCAAGAAGTAGTAACTTTGGTTTATGAACCAATGCTCTTGCTAATGCAACTCTTTGTTTTTGACCACCAGATAAATTTGATGGCCACTCATTTGCTCTTGTATCAAGCCCTACTTCTTTTAAAGCATCTATTGCTAAATCATAAGACTCTTTTGGTAATCCCAAAGCTACATTTTCTATTACAGTTTTCCAAGGAAGTAATCTTGAATCTTGAAACATTATTCTCGTATTTGGATTTACGCCTAAGGCTTCATTATCATCTAAAAGAAGTTTTCCAGAACTTAACCTTTCAAGTCCACCAACTAATCTTAAAAATGTACTTTTCCCACAACCACTTCTTCCTACAATTGATACAAATTCGCCTGAATCAACTTTTAAATTAAAATCACTTAATACAACTCTATCACCAAAACTTTTCGTTAAGTTATTAGTTTTTATTTCTATTCCACTTAAATTACTCATTTTTGATAACCTTTATGCCATTTTAGATATTTTTTTTCTAAAATTGAAGCTAAAATATCCGAAATCTTTCCCAAAACTGCATATAATAAAATTCCTAAAACCATGATGTCTGTTTGTAAAAATTCTCTTGCATTCATCGTCATATAGCCTATTCCTTCACTTGAAGCTATTGTTTCAGCTACAATCAAATAAAGCCACATAAATCCCAAAGACATTCTAAGCCCAACTAAAATTGATGGCATTGCTCCTGGTAAAATAATATTTTTAAACAGTCCATAAGGACTCAATCCATAAACTTTTCCCATCTCTATTAAATCCTTATCAACACTTCTTAAACCATGAAAAGTATTTAAGTAAATAGGAAAGAATACTGCTAAAGCTAGTAAAAATATTTTACTAAATTCCCCAATACCAAACCACAAAATAACCAAAGGAACTAAAGCTAATAATGGAATTGTTCTAATCATTTGTATAGTTGAATCAAGTAAATTTTCTGCTAATTTTGATAAACCAGTAATAAATCCTAAAATAAAACCAATACTTCCACCTATAACTAATCCTAACAATGCTCTTTGCAAACTAACCAAAAAGTGATGAATTAACTCTCCATTTGCTGTAAGAGTAACCCCTGCACTTATCACATCAAGAGGTGCTGGCATAACTCTTGAAGATAACCAACCACTTTGAACTACAATTTGCCAAACAACT
The DNA here is from genome assembly GCF_003316695.1 of Aliarcobacter vitoriensis. GTDB lineage: Bacteria > Campylobacterota > Campylobacteria > Campylobacterales > Arcobacteraceae > Aliarcobacter > Aliarcobacter vitoriensis. The sequence continues at coordinate 65,925 of NZ_PDKB01000013.1, read as the reverse complement.
AAAACTAAAACAGGAATTAACCAAACAATAAAATGGTCAATTAAACTTATCTTTATTTTATTTATGAGTTTCATCGTTTAAAACTCCACCAAAAGTTTCACCTTTTGCAATATTTGATAAACTATTTTTTATTCTATCTGGCAAAAAAGGAAATACTAACTCTGCAAATTTATATGCTTCTTCAAGATGTGGATAACCAGAAAATACAAAAGTATCAACTCCCATATTTGCATATTCAGTTATTCTCTCAACTATAATCTCAGGACTTCCAACGAGTGCAGTTGCACAACCTTCTCTAGCAAGTCCTATTCCTGCCCATAAATTTGGGCTAATTTCAAGTTCTTCTCTAGTTCTTGATTTTCCACCATTTGTTAAAGCTGTCATTCGTTTTTGACCAATTGACTCTCTTTTTTCCAAAACTTTGTGATGTTGTTCTATTGTTTCATCATCAAGTTTACTTATCAATTTTTCAGCTACACTCCAAGCTTCATCTTCCGTTTCTCTTACAATTACATGAAGTCTAACTCCAAATCTTAAAGTCCTTCCATATTTTGAAGCTCTTTTTTAAGGTCTTCAATTTTCTCTTTAACATCTTGTGGTCGCTCCCCCCAAGTTATATATAAATCAACTTTTTGAGCAGCTAACTCTCTTGCTTCATCAGATGAACCACCAAAAAACAATGGTGGATTTGGTCGTTGAACTGGAGGATATAAAAGTTTTGCATTTGTTGTTTTATAATATTTTCCATCAAAATTTACAAGTTCTTTTTCATAACTTGCTTTTAAAATATCTCTCCAAACATCTACAAACTCTCCTGCTGCTTCATATCTTTCTTCTGGTTTTTGATACAAACCATCACCTTCAAGTTCTGTTTTATCTCCACCAGCAACTAAATTAATTGCTACTCTTCCATTTGAAAATCTATCAAGAGTTGCTGTCATTCTAGCAGCTAATGATGGTTGCAAAAGCCCTGGTCTAAGTGCTACTAAAAACTTTAAATTTTGTGTAACACTTATCAAACTTGAAGCAACAACCCAAGGGTCTTCACACAGTCTTCCTGTTGGAATTAAAACTCCATCAAATCCTAAATTATCAGCAGCAACAGCTATTTGTTTTGAATAATTAAAGTCAATTATTCTTGAACCAGTTTTTTCACCTATGTATTGACTATCTCCAAATGTAGGTATAAACCAAAATATATTTAAAGCCATTTGTTACCCTTCTTATTTACTATTCTCAGGTATCCAAACAACACTTTTTATATCTAGTTTTTTTGGAATAAGTTTTAAATCATAAAATGTATTAGCGATTTCTTGTTGGTCTTTTACAACTTTAGGTGTTAAATATTGTGTTTGAAATACTGCTCTTTTGTGTGAAAGTTCAAGTGCATCAACTTCTAAACCATTTACTTTAGAAAGAGTTTCAGCCGTTTTCAAAGGCTCTTTTGTAAGATATTCATCAACTTTTTTTATCTCTTCAAGAACAATATCTAAAACTTCTTTATTCTTAATATAACTCTCTTCAACTAAATAAAATTGGTAATTATTTACCAAATTTACACCATCTTTTAAATTTTTAGCACCAATTTTTAACTCTGCTGCTGCAAAAAATGGATCCCAAATTACCCAAGCATCAACACTTCCTTTTTCAAAAGCTGCTCTTGCATCTGCTGGTGGTAAGAATATTGGTTGAATATCACTATATTTTAAACCAGCTTCTTCTAAAGCTTTTACTAATAAATAGTGAACATTTGAGCCTTTATTCAAAGCGACTTTTTTACCTTTTAAATCTGCAACTGTTTTAATAGGTGAATCTTTTTGAACTAAAATTGCTTCAGATTTTGGAAAACCTGTTTTGTAAGCTATATATTTAATTTTTGCATTTGCTGCTTGTGCAAATATTGGTGGTGTTTCTCCAACTGTCCCTAAATCAATACTTCCAACATTTAAACCTTCAAGTAGTTGAGGCCCTGCTGGAAATTCTATCCAAGATACTTTTACTCCAATTGACTCTAATCTCTTTTCTAAAGCACCAGAATCTTTTATCAATACAAACCCAGGATCTGACTTTTGATACCCTATTCTTAATTGTTCAGCTTTTGAAGCTCCAAAACCTAATACTGGAATAATTGCTAATACTGCAAATATCTTTTTAACTATTTTTGTCATAAACTTTTCCTAAATATAATATACACTAAATGTGTGATAGTTAAAGATTTAAAAAAATCTCACCAAATCTTTCATTAAATTAATTCTACATTTTTAGAATATCTACACATATCGCACATCATTTTTATCCTTTCTGATTTAGATGATTTATTAAGTTATATTATCATCTACTAAATTGGTGAAATAATACTAATAAAAATATATTTTGTCAAGAGAATAATATATTTTATTTATAATTTAAATAATCTATACTTATTTATATCTACTATTTTAAAATATTTTTAAACTTCTCTTATAAAAGAAAAGTTAAAAATATGTAATTAATCTTCAAATTGAAAGATATTTAAAAACTCTCTTGCTCTTTGTGTTTTTGGGTTTGAAAAAAACTCTTTTGGTTCAGATTCCTCGCAAATTTTTCCACTATCCAAAAATACTATTCTATTTGCAACAGATTTTGCAAATCCCATCTCATGAGTTACTATAAACATAGTCATTCCTGATTTTGCCAAATTTAAAATTACATCTAAAACTTCTCTTACCATTTCAGGATCAAGCGAAGCTGTAACTTCATCAAAAAGCATAACTTCAGGATTCATACACAAAGCTCTTACTATTGCAATTCTTTGTTTCTGACCACCTGATAACTCTCTTGGATATGCAAATTTTCTATCTTCAAGACCAACTTTTTTTAAAAGTTCTTCTGCTTGAAGCATAACTTCCTCTTTAGCTCTTTTTTGAACTTTTAAAGGTGCCAATAAAATATTATCTATTACATTTAAATGAGGAAACAGTTCATAATTTTGAAAAACCATTCCTATTTTTTGTCTTATTTCTATCCAATTAGAGTTTTTATCATGGATATTTTTACCATGGAAAAGTATCTCTCCACCTTGTATATTTTCAAGGCCATTTATAGTTCTTAAAAGTGTACTTTTCCCACATCCAGAAGGTCCAAGTAAAACAACGACTTCACCTTTTTGTATAGATAAATCTATTCCATTTATAACTGTTTTATCTGCATATTTTTTTACAAGGTTTTTTATTTCTATCAATTTATCCATAATTTCCTACTTATTCCATCTATTTTCTAAAACTTTTGCAACTTTTGATAAAGGATAACAGATAATAAAATATATTACAAATATAAATCCATATATCCAAAAAGCAGCATCAGGCACTTTTAAAATATTACTTTCTATTATTTGTTGTCCAACTTTTACTACATCAACAACACCTATCATTATAACTAATGATGTAGTTTTTATCATTCTTGTTGTTAAATTTATAACTCCAGGAAGAACTCTTTTAAATGATAAAGGAATTAAAACAAAAATATATAACTGTACTTTATTAAATCCCAAAGCTAAAGCTACATCACTATTATGTTTTGGTATTGATTCCATAGCTCCTCTTGTTATATCTCCAATTTCAGCAATTCCCCATAAAACAAAAACATAAATAGCTACAAATTCACCACTTATATCAATATCAAAAAGACTTGGAACTACAAAGTAAAACAAAAAAAGCAGTACAAGAATAGGAATAATTCTAAAAACTTCTAAATAAAATCTACAAAAAAATCTTATAATTTTATTTTTTGAAGTATAAATTATCCCAAAAATAACTCCAAATATTAAACTTAAAAATATAGAAATAAATGCAATATACATAGTATTTAAAGTACCTTCTAATATTCGCAAAAGATTATTTCCTTGAAATATTAGTTCAATTCCCATGTTCTGCATATCGCACTCTCCTTTCTATATAAGATAAAATAAATGAAAGTGGTAAAAGAATAATCAAATAAAACAGAACTAGCATAAACATTGTTTCATAGGTATTATAATAAACACCAATTAGTGTTTTACTCAAACTTACTAGCTCTTTAACAGCTATTATTCCGACAACAGAAGTCTCTTTTACTAAAAATATTGCATTTGCAGTCAGTAATGGGATAGATATACTCAAAGCTTGTGGTAAAATCACAAATCTAAAAAGTTGAGCCTTATTCATACCAAGACTTAATCCTGCTTCTATTTGGTTTTTATGTACAGCTTCTATTCCTGCTCTTAAAGCTTCACTCATATAACTTCCACCCAAAAAGCTAAGCCCAATAATTGCACAAACTTGCTCATCAATTTTTATACCAAATTTTGGTAAACCATAATATAAAAAGAATAGCTGAATAAGTAAAGGAGTATTTCTTGATATTTCAATATAAGCATTGACTAAGGAGTTTAAAAAAACATTCTCTCTAGCCAATATTAAATTACAAACTAAGCCTATAATTAATGAGAAAAATATACCAATAAAAGAGAGCTTTATTGTTACCAATAAAGCTTGTTGGAATAAAGGGCTAACCTCTATAATAAAATCTAAATCCATCTAAATTATATTTTTCCACCCTCTATAATAACTGATTCAATATTTACAGAATCACCATATATAGGTTTTAAAGTTTCATTATAAGCATTTTCTATAAATTTCTCTTCACCAAGTTTTGCTAAAGTTTCATTAAGCCAGTTTAATAAAACTGTATTTCCTTTTTTAACTGCTGGTGCGATAGTATCTTGTGGTCCTAAAGCATCAATTCCTACAACAAATCCTGGATTTTGTTTTGTCCATGCAAAAAGAAGTGTATTATCATGCGTAAATGCATCTGCTCTTCCATCTTTTAAAGCAGCAAATGATTCAGAATTATGATCAAAACTCAATGTTGCAATATCAGAGTGATTTTTTGTAAAGTAAACATCAGCCGTTGTACCTTTAGTAACTATAAGCTTCTTACCTTTTAAATCTTCAACTTTATTTATTGGGCTTTTTTCTGGCGATGCAACACCAATAGCAACTTTCATATATGGATTTGCAAAATCAACTTTTTTTGCTCTTTCAGGTGTTACAGTAAAGTTTGCTAATACAATATCTACTTTATTTGTAACTAAATACTCAACTCTATTTGCTGCTTCAAGATTGATAAATTCAACTTTATTTTCATCACCTAAAAGTTCTTTTGTCAATCTTTTTGCAATAACAATATCAAATCCTTGGTGTTTTCCATTGCTATCAAGATAACCAAATGGTGCTTTATCACTAAATACTCCAATTCTTACTTTACCTTTTTCTTTGATAATATCAATAGAATTTTTTTCTTTTGCACTTACAGTTAATGCTAAAGCTGGAACTATTGCTAGAGCAATAAGTAATTTTTTAAAAATTTGTTTCATTGTTCTTCCTTTTTTTGTTTTTTAATAAAAATCTATCATCTACTAGATTGGTGAAATAATACTAATAAAAACATTTTTTGTCAAGAGAATTTAACATATATATTAAAATATTATATTTATTATAAATCAAATTCCCAATCCACCAACAAACTCTTCTTTTAAAATATCTTCTTTTGTAACAGGTGCTTGAGCCAAACAAGACGCTATTGTTGTTTTGTCCAAAATATGTGCTGTTAAATTTCTTATATTTAAAAATACTCTTCTAAAATGGCATTTGCCCTCTTGACTACATGGTTCATAATTAGAAACTGAAACACAAGATATCATAGCAATCATACCTTCAAAATATCGAATTACTTCTCCCATCGTTATCTCATCTGCACCCTTTGCCAAAACATATCCACCATAACGTCCTGGAATACTTTTTACCCAACCTGCTCTATTCATTTCAAGCATAATATTTTCTAAAAATCTTCTTGGAACATCAACTAATTCTGACAATTCTCTAATTGAAATAAGATTGTCTGCTTCTGCTATTGCAAATAAAGCTCTCAATGCATAATCTGTTTTTTTTGAAACTTTCATCTATCACCTACCTAATTGATAAATTATAATTGATTTTTATTTTTGTGTCAAGATAAAAAAAGGAAGAAACAAAAGTTTCTTCCTTTTTAATAGTTATATATAAAATTAAGCATTTTTTTCTTTCTTCGCTGTTCTTTTTCTAACAGTTGGATCTAGTTCTCTTTTTCTAACTCTAATAGAAATAGGTGTAACTTCAACAGACTCATCTTCTTCAATCCACTCTAAAGCATTTTCTAAAGACATTACTCTTGGTGGGATAAGCTTAATAGCTTCATCAGCACCACTAGATCTTACATTTGATTGTTGTTTCCCTTTTATAGGATTTACATCTAAATCATTATCTTTTGCATGTTGTCCAACTACCATTCCAATATAAACTTTATCTTGAGGTTTTACAAACATAACACCTCTATCTTGTAAGTTAAAAATAGAGTATGCAAGAGCTTCTCCATTTTCCATAGAAACTAAAGCTCCATATTTTCTACTTTCAACAGTTCCAGAATATGGTCTAAATTCTAAGAAAGAGTGATTCATAACTCCTTCTCCTCTTGTATCTGTTAAAAACTCTGTTCTAATACCAATAAGTCCTCGAGCAGGAATTTCAAACTCTAATCTTGTAAATCCTTCTCCCATAGGTACCATATTTGTCATAACAGCTTTTCTTTTACCTAATTTTTCAATAATAGCTCCACTATGCTCATCTGGAGTATCAATTACAAGATGTTCAAATGGTTCCATTTTAACACCATTTTCTTCTCTAATAATAACTTCAGGTCTTCCAATACAAAACTCGAAACCTTCTCTTCTCATATTTTCAGCTAAAATAGTAATTTGAAGTTCACCTCTTCCATTTACTTTAAATTTACCTTCTCCAATTTGCTCATAATTCATAGCAATATTAGTGTTCATTTCAGCTTTTAATCTCTCATCAATTTTATTTGAAGTTACATATTTACCTTCAGTTCCAGCTAGTGGTGAATCATTTACAGAAAAAGTTACACTTAAAGTTGGTTCTTCAATATGCATAGGATCAAGTGGCATTGGGTTTGTAGGGTCACATAAACTATCTCCAACATCGATAGTTTCAAATCCAGCAACTGCAACAATATCACCAGAACCAGCTGTTTTGATATCTATTCTATCAAGACCTTTAAATCCAATAAGTTTAGATACTCTTCCTTTTACTTTTTCTCCATCTGCTTTACATAAAAGTACTGTTTCACCATGACTAATTGTACCGTTAAAAATTCTAGCAATTCCTATTTTTCCAATAAAATTATCATAATCAAGAGTAAATACTTGAAGTTGTAATCCATTTTCATCAGCGCCATTAGGTTTTGGAACTTCTTTTAAAATAGTGTCATAAAGTGGTTTAAAATCCATATTACCATCAGTTGCATCATATCTTGCATAACCATCTCTTGCAGCTGCATAGATAACTGGGAATTCTAATTGTTCTTCTGTTGCATCCATTTGAGCAAATAGGTCAAATACCTCATCAACAACTCTATCTGGCTCTGCTGCTGGTTTATCTATTTTATTTACAACAACGATTGGTCTATGTCCTAAAGATAGTGCCTTTTTAACAACAAATTTTGTTTGTGGCATAACTCCTTCTTGTGCATCAACAAGAAGTAAAACAGAATCAACCATTTTTAAAACCCTCTCAACTTCTCCACCAAAATCGGCGTGTCCTGGAGTGTCAATGATGTTAATTCTTACACCTTCATAATCAATAGCTGTATTTTTTGAAAGAATTGTAATTCCTCTTTCTTTTTCAATAGCATTACTATCCATAACTCTTTCATCTACATTTTGGTGAGCTGAAAATGTACCACTTTGTTTTAAAAGTTGGTCCACTAGTGTTGTTTTTCCGTGGTCAACGTGAGCAATAACTGCTATGTTTCTAATATCTCTCATATTTCTTCTTTTTCTTAAAATTTTCGCGGATTCTATCTAAAAAAAACTTAGAAATATATAATAGCTTAAAATATGGTTAAACAAAATCATTTTATCTTAGTTTTATTTATTTAATTTAATCTTATAGTAAAAAATAGCATTATTTTTTCTTATTTTCTTCTTCTGTTTCATAAATATAAACAATATCTGATTTATTTGTATTTATCTTTAAATCTTGTTCTTTATCTATTTTTTCATTTGAAATAGAGATAAATGGAAGATTACTCAATCTTGAGAATCTCAAAGGGATTCCTAAATTTTGCTCTATATGCATAGCTCCTGCAAAAACTAAAAGTTTATCTTTTGGCGATTTTATAACATCTTTTGCAATTTTTGCTACATTTTGTGCCATATAAGTATCCCAAGTAACTTGAACTCTATATGTTCTTTCTAAACAAGGTTCTGGACTTGTAGATGGCATTTTATCACAATGTTGCAGATATGGGTAAACAAGTTGTTGATGAGCAGTCACTCCTAAATCTAAATTATTATAAAAATCTTTCTCTTCTTGATTCATTTTATCAAACTGCTTTAAAGATATTTTTGCTCTATCATCTTTTGAGATATTCATACCATAAAGTCTTCCTTGATTGTTCTTAACTGCTTCATACAAAGACGATACATATTCCCATTTGTACTTTGAAAATTTATCCCACTCTACTTTATCTTTAAATGTAGCAGTATCAAATTTATTATCTGTATATTCTTTTAATAACTCATCTTGTGTAGGAGTAAACCACTCATTTGCTAGACTTATGTTGTAACCTTTTTTACCCAATTCATTTATAAAATCTGCAAAAAACTTATGTGTCTTTTGTGTATTATGATGGTCACCTACAAAAATAACTGGATAATGTTCTACCTCATCTACAAGCTCTTGCATAGAGATACTTTTTGCTTGTTTTATAGAATAAATATCCTCTTTTTTTTCTAAATTATGTGTCAATGGTTTAGCAACTTTTTCTGCACAACCAGTAAATAAAAAAATTGTAGCTATAAAAGCTATTGAAATTCTTAACATTTTTTTTCCTTATAAAATATAATAAATTGCATTTATTAAAATAATAAGTGCAACTATCAATAATGGTATTTTTATTGATACATTTTCTTTTGTATCTATAACTTTTTTTGTTAAATACATTAGATATATAAAATATAATATAACAAAAATCATTTCATTAGAAGAAAATTCATTGTATGTATTATCACTACGCATAAAATATACATGTGTAAATAATCCTGCTAAAACAAAAAAAGTATGATACGTCCTAACTCTATTTATATTAACTATAATATAAAGTTCAAGAAATCCTAGTATTAAATGCAAAATTAACATTTTATTTATTTAATAACTAAAATTTATAATTTAAACCAACATAAGCAAATCTTCTTTTTAGATAATCTGCATTATCTATTGTTTCATCAAAATGCTTATCAAAAATATTATCTACACCTACTCTTACACTTAAATCATTTGTTAATTTCTTAGAGATTTGTGCATTTGCTATTGTATATGCCTTTATTTTTTCACTATTATCTGCATTTTTATATTGTGTTCCTATATAATTCGCACTTAAATATGAAGATATCCCATAATCAAAGTCTGAACTTAAACCAACATTAATTGTGTTTTTTGGTCTATATTGTATATCTTTACCTTGATTTGTACCAGATTTATTTTCTGTTTTAAGTAAAGTATAGTTTGCATTTAACATATGATTATCAGTAATGTAGTATTCAACTTCTGCTTCCAAACCTTTAATATCAGCTTTATCAACATTTCTCCATTGATGTTGATTTCCTGGCATAACTCTTTGTTCAATAACAAACATATTATTTATTTTATTTTGAAATAAAGCTGTTTTAAATAGAGTATTCTCACCATAAAACTCATAAGCTAATTCATAAGATTTTGAAGTTTCAGGCTTTAAATTATCATTTCCCCAAGTTGTATTTGCAAAATATGAGCTACTTCCTATTTTAACATCAGGGGCTTTAAACCCTTCACCATAACTAGCTTTTAATCTTTGATTATCATCTATTTTATATACAACTCCAATATTTGGAGATAATTCAGTACCATATTTTTCATTATCATCAAGAACTGTTCCTAAAGTAAAAATAAAATCTCCCAATTCTATCTCATCTTGAATATAGTAAGAATTTGCTCTTATTTCAAATCGTTGATCAGTTATATTTGTTGTTGGTCTATATCTTGAATATTTCTCTTTTGCTGTTTCTGCACCTATTACAATATAATTATTTTTTAATGCAGATATTTTTGCTTCACCTTTTAAATAATCATTTTTAAGTTCATGAGTTTGATTTGCGAATAATCCATCTTTAATTTTTGCATCTGTTTTTGCATTTGTATAATCCAAATTCAAAGATACTTTTTCAAAATTCTTCTCATAGCCAACACTCCAAACATCCCTATCTGCACTATAATAATCTTCATTAGCTTTTTGTTTGATATCTTCTTTTCCTTTTAAATAAGAAGCATAAATATTTTGAGTATCATCGATATTATATTTTAGTTTTAGATTCCCATTTGTACTTTCTCTACCATCTATATATGTAGCATCATCTACTTTAGGTTTAGAAAATCCAACCCATCTATATCCTTCTCCATAAGTTTCGTCTCTATTAAATTTATTTACACCCAACATAAATGAAAATTTATCTGAAATATTACCACCTATATTAGCACTCAAGTTTTGTTCATCTCCACCATTCTTAGCCGAAGATACTCCTGCTTGTAAATCTATATCACCCCAGATTGTTTTAGAATAGTCTTTTTTTGTAATAATATTTACAACTCCCCCCATTGCATCAGAACCATAAATAGAACTCTTTGGTCCTTTTATAATCTCTATTCTTTCAATCATACTAATAGGAACTTGTGAATATTCAAAATCAGCAGCAGTTGCATAAGTACCAGTACGATTAGTTTTTTTACCATCAACTAAAATAAGTGCATCAACTGGTCTTGTTCCTCTTATTGAAACTCTTTTGATTCCATTTGAACCACCAACTTCAACTATCCCAGCAGTTTTTACTAAAATATCTTTAAGATTTGTTGCATTTATTTTTGCTATATCTTCAGCACTTATAACAGTAATTGCGCCACTTGTATCTTTTATAGATTTATTTGATTTTGATGTAGTTATAACCAAATCATCAAGCTTTTTTGTTTCAACATTAGCTTGTGCTAAAGCATTTGATGAAACCATAGCAAGAGCTAAACTTGCAAATAAACTTTTTTTGTACATAATATTTCCTTTATAAATTTTTTATTGGATTATATATGTATTAATAGTAAATATCAATGCTATATTTTATGATTTGGAACTCTTTTTTCATAAATTGGAATTTTTAATCTTTTTTAAAATTTATCAGTAAGTTTTAGAAGAAAAATAAACTCTTATAGTCATAAAAATTAAAACTACAAGAGTTATTTAAAATTAAAATTTGTAATTCAATCCTACATAAGCCAATCGTCTTTCAAGATAATAAGGCTCGCCATCGTCAAATTTTTTATCACCTATATTATTAACACCTATTCTTACAGTTAAATCATTTGTGATTTTTTTAGAAATTTGTGCATTGAAGATTGCATATCCTGAAGATTTATTTGTTGTATTATTTGAATCAGTATAATATTGTGTTCCTATATAATTGGCACTTAAATAAGAAGATATACCCCAAGCGAAATCTGAACTCAATCCTAAATTAAATGTATGTTTTGGTCTATACTCTAACTCTTCATTTGTACTTTCATCTTCTGTTTTAAGAAAAGTATAGTTTGCATTTAAAGTATGATTTTCATTGAAATCATATTTTAAATCCGTTTCAAACCCTTTTATATTAGCTTTTTCTATATTTGAATATTGGTTTGTACTTACAATAGATATTTTAGGAGGAAATCCTGGAATAACTGTTCTTTGAGTACTTATATTTCTTGTTTCTATCATATCTTTTAAATCTGTTCTGAAAAGTGCTGCTTTAAATGTAGTATCTTCCCCATAAAATTCATAAGCTAGTTCATAAGATTTTGAAGTTTCGGGTTTTAAATCATCATTTCCTAAAATAATTACATTCATTATAGGAATAGGTCTTTCATTAAATACATAGCCACCATCACCTTGTTTTAATGTTGGAGCTTTAAAACCTTCACTATAATTTAGTTTTAATCTTTGTTTATCATCTATTTTATATACGGTACCTGCATTTGGTGACCATTGTGTACCATATTTATCATTATCATCAAGATTTGCTCCAAGAGTAAATATAAAATCTCCTAAATCTATCTCATCTTGAATATAATAGTTATATATTTTTCTATCAAAATTTTGACTAAGATTCATACCATTTCTCGAATACTCTTCTTTTGTCGCTTCTGCTCCTAAAACTATATAGTTATAATCTATTGCTGATATTTTTGCTTCAGCTTTCAAAGTATCAGTTTCAAGATCGTGAGTACCATTAAATACACTAGAACTAACTTTTGTATCAGTTTTTGCTTTTGTATAATCTAAACCAACACCAAATTTATCAAAAACTTTTTCATATCCAAAAGTATAAATATCTCTTTCTACTTTATAAGTTTGTGGACCATTATAATCTTCTCTTTTATCAACACCTTTTATATATGAAGCATAAATATTTTGTGTATCATCAATATCATATCTTAATTTTGTAATTCCACTTGTCGAGTCTAAACCTTCAAGAAATGTACCATTACTATTTCCCGTTGCATCTCTATTTGTTTTATTTACATCTAAAAACATATATAATTTTTCAGATATATTTCCACCTATATTTGCACTATAACTTTGTTTATCTACACCATTTTCTGCTGAAGAATTTCCAGCTTTAACATCAATAGAACCATATAATGCTCTTTTGTCTTTTTTAGTAATAATATTTACAACTCCACCCATTGCATCAGAACCATAAATAGAACTTTTTGCACCTTTTATAATCTCTATTCTTTCAATGGCATCTAGTGGAACCATATTGTATTGGAAATTACTTGATTCTATATAACCAGCTGTATTATTAGCTCTTTTTCCATCAATTAAAAAAAGAGTATCTGTTTCTCTTGTACCTCTTATTGATACAAAAGTCCCTCCATTTCCCATTGCTCCACCAATTTCTACCATACCAGCTGATTTCAGTAAAACATCTTTAATATCAGTAGCATTTAATTTTTCTATATCTTGTGCTGTTATTACTGTAACAGAAGCTGATATATCTTCTTGTGTTTTATCTGTTTTTGTACTAACAAAGATTTCATCTAACCTTTTTGTTTCATTACTTGATTCAAGTGTTGTATCGCTTTGTGCAAAAGCAGTTGATGATACAATTGCCAAAGCCAAACTTGCAAATAAGCTATTTTTGTACATAGTATTCCTTTTTAAAATTTTCTTGAATTATAACCATAATAATAGTAAATATTAATAATTGATTTTTGTAATTTGGAACTCTTTTTTCACAAATTGGGTTTTTATTGTTTTTAAAAAGATTTAGCACTGTAAAATAGTGCTAAATTACTAAATAGTTGTAATAAGTATATTTCTTTGAAGCTTTTTTGAGTATACAAATTCACTTTCTACTTTAAAAACATCATAAATATTTTCGTAAGTTAAAATATCATCTGTTTTTCCAAAATATTTTATCTCTCCATCTTTCATCATCACAATTTCATCAGAGTACAAATAAGCTTGATTTATATCATGTAAAACTGCACAAACTCCTATTTTTAAATCTTTTTGAAGTTCTTTTGTCAAATCCAATATTTTATATTGGTAAAAGATATCCAAATTTAGTGTTGGTTCGTCTAAAAATAGATATTTCTCTTTTTCACGACTAGCATAAAGTTGTACTATAACTCTTGCAAATTGGATTTTTTGTTTCTCTCCACCTGATAGATTTGAGTAATTCTTATCCTTTAAAGGTTCTAAATTTAGTTTAGAAACTATATATTCTAAAATCTCTTTTTTCTCTTTTGTATTTAATTCATAAGCATAAAGCCCCATTTCTACAATCTCAATAGCTTTAAAATTATATGGGAAAAAGAAAGCTTGATTTAAAACTGAACGCTTTAAAGCCAACTCTTTATCACTAAAATCTTCAATATTCTTATCATTTAAAGTGATAGTTCCACTTTGAATATCTAAATTTCTATTTATACTTTTAATCAAAGTAGATTTTCCACAACCATTTGGACCAACAATAGATAAAAAAGTATCTGTTTTTATTTCAAGATTTATATCATTTAATATATCTCTTTTCTGGATTGAAAAGTTAAGATTTTTTATTTTATACATTTTTATCCTTAGTTCATAGTACTTTGTCTATTTTTGATTAAGAGCCATAAGAAAAATGGTGCTCCTAAAAGTGCAGTTATTATTCCTATTGGGAGTTCTGCTGGAGAAATTATCATCCTTGCTAAACAATCTGCCCATAAAAGGATAAATGCTCCCAAAATCGCACTAAGAGGTAAATAATATTTATGATTAGACCCAACCAAGATTCTTGCGATATGTGGTACAACAAGCCCTATAAATCCAATAATTCCACAAAACGCTACACTTACACCAATAGCTAAAGATACAAAAAGGATAATTAATTTTTTTAGTAATTCAGAGTTTACTCCAGAATTTTTAGCCTCATCTTCACCTAAAAGCATAAGATTTAATTCTGTTTTCTTACTTATAGCAAATAAAAATGTGATTATAACAACAGGAAGAAGTGTTAAGATAACTTTCATATCACCATTTGCTAAACTTCCCATAGTCCAAAAAGTAAAACTTTTTAGTTCTTCTTCAGAACTTACATAAGTAAAAAGTCCAACCAATGCTCCAAGCATAGCATTTATAGCAATTCCAGCTAAAAGCATAACTGTAATAGCTACTTTATTGTAAATAGTTGCTAGTTTATATATAGCTAAAATAGTAATAACTGCACCTAAAAAAGCACTTAGTGGAAGCGAAAGATAAGATAAAAATCCAGTTGTAAGTACAAATGGTAAATAACTACCAATTAACATAAATATTACAACTCCTGCACTAGCACCTGCAGATACTCCAATCAGCGATGGATCAGCAAGTGGATTTTTAAATAAAGTTTGCATCATAGCACCAGATATTCCAAAAGCAATTCCTATTAAAATAGCTAAAAAAATTCTTGGCAACCTAATATCAACTAAAACTTGATAAAAAATAGTATTTTCTGATGGATTTAATATAGTATTTAGTATCTCTTTAAATGAGATACTAAATGCTCCTAAAGTCGTATTTATAACCATAGATAAAAAAGTTAAAACTACAAAAACCCAAATAATAGTTTTTTTATGTAAAAACATTTTTATCTACTACAATATGAGAGTTTATTATTGTTAAACATACAAGATAGTTCTTGCAAAGCACTATCAACTCTTACAGTAAACCCTGATATTAAAAGCATATCCATAGTATAAAGTTGGTTGTTTTTTCCAGCATTTGTTGAAGCAACAATATTTTTATCTAAACCTGTTTCACCAGTATGATTTGAAGTTATAATAACATCTGGATTCATCTTTAAAATAGATTCTGGTGATATTTGTGTATATTGTTTAAAATCAATTACATTTTCTCCACCCGCAATATTTATCATATATCCTGCTTTTGTTTCAGTTCCAGCAGCCATTATAGTGCCCTCACCTCTTGAGAATAAAAATAGAACTTTTGGTTTTTTTTTATCTTTTATCTCTTCTTGCATTTTTGAAACATTACTTTCAATTCTTTCTATAATATTTGAAGCTTTTTCCTTTTCACCCAAAATCTCACCAATTTGTCTTATCTTATTTTTTGCAGATTCTATTGTAGGATTATCTTCTACAACATAAGTTTTTATTCCATAGTTTGGAAGGCTATCTATAAGTTTTTTTGGTCCTGCTTGACTACTTGTAATAACAACTTCTGGTTTTAAAGATAAAATTCCTTCTTGTGGAAGATTTAACCAATATCCAACATTTGGCAATTTTGAAGTAATCTCTTTTGGATAAGCACTTGATAAATCAACTCCAATTAATTTATCAGCATGTCCTAACTCAACAATAGTTTCTGTGATACTTCCACCAACACTTACTATTTTTGAAGCATAAGAATAAGTTGTAGCAAGAGCAAAGACCAAAGATATTTTTATTATATTATGCATCTTTTTTTAACCCTAATTCATGAGTATCTCCATGAGCATTTCCATTCATAGTATTAAGTTCTTTAACTTTTTTATTTGTATCATCAAGCTTGTAAGCTGCTCCAAATCCAATAACAAAATTTCCATCATAAGGAGATAATTTATAAAATCTTGAAGATGGCATACTTCTAACTAACGATGCTTGTTTTCCAAATCTTTCTTCAAAAAGTTGTGCTATTTTCTCAGTTCTTTCATCATTTTCATCAAATTTCTCTGCATGAGCTCTAAAATACAATCTTCTTCTCGCATAAATATGTTTTGTAAGACTTTCATCTTCTAAAAAAAGAATATGTGCTTTTCCAGTATTGTACATATTATGAGAGTGTTGAACTGATGTGCTTATAAATACATAAAAATTTCCATCTTCATCTTGAACAAATGGTGAATGACTAGCAAATGGTTCTCCATCTGAACTAACAGTTGATAATATAACTGTTTTTATATTGTCTAAAAAAATATCTAATTTCTCTTGAGCTTTTTCTAAACTTGCTGTTTGTGGCATATTTTCCATAAATAATCCTTTTCAAATAAATTAAAATTTCAAAAGAATTATATTAAAGTTAGGAATAAATATCAATATTGTCTTATCGAAATTCGAACATTTTTTTCACAAATCAGATTTTTTTTGAACATCTTTTGGTTTTGTATTATATTTGCTAGAAAAGGCATACGAAAAACTTCCTTGATTTGTATATCCAACCATTAAGGAAACCTCTTTAACAGAATATCTATTTTCTTTTAAATATTTTACAGCTTTCTCTAACCTTAAATCTTTTAAATATTCATGAATTGTCTTTGTAAAAAGCTCTTTAAATCCTTTTTTTAATTTTGTTTGATTTAATGCTACTTTTTTTGACAATAATGGAATAGTAATATTTTCATAAAAACACTCTTCAATATATGTTTTTGCTTTTTTTACTCTCTTTATATCTTCATCATTTAATTTATCTATTTTAATTACATCTTTTTTAAGTTCTTCAAAAACATAAAGTATCACTTCCATAGTTTTATTTTTTAAATAAATTTTATCCATACCACTAGTATATTCTCTACTAAAAACTTCTAAAAATTTATTTTTTAAATCTGGTTCATAAAATTTTTTATAAAAATCTTCTTTAAACATATCCGTAATATAGCCATTCTCTTTTAAATAATTTTCATCTAAAGTTATACAAATATATTTTATATGTTCACCTTGTTTATTTAGTAAAGATTCTTCAATATCTTTTTTATACTCAACACTTATTTCATTTTCACTATAAACTCTTTTTTCATTTGTAGATTGATCTAATTTTTCTAAATTACCTTGAAGAATTATTCTTATTTGAAAAGACTCTTTTTTACTTCTAAGCTTTTGAATATGAGACTGTTTTATCTCGTTATCCACAATATTCAAGTATATATTATCTTCAATCATTGCATTTACAATATTTAAATTTATATATTGATTATTTACTCTTGCTACTTGCTTTACAAAATATTTACTTCTTTCTTCTTTTAATATAACTCTACCTACTTCATAGAGTTTTGATCTTGATAGATTAGTCATTATTTTCCTTAATAACAATTATTAAAACAAATTGTATTTGGATTTTAGTTTATATATTTTTAAAACTTGATTATTTACATACAAAAAAATTCATTTTTCTTATATTTTGTTTCAGAACAAGCTTAAAAATAGTTTAAAATGTATATTTTTATAAAATCTAACCTATTATTTTCATTTTGAATAAACTATCTTTATACTAAAATTTCAAAAAATTTACAGGATTTTTATGAATAGAATTGATTTAAAATATATTTGGAATTTACTTTTAGAGAAAAAAAAACTTTTAATAATCGGGCAAATTATAACAATTATTGCAATATTAATAAGTGTTCCTATACCTTTGATGCTTCCAGCACTTGTTGATGAAGTGCTTTTAGATAAGCCTAGTTTTTTTGTAGAAAATATAAATGCCTTTTTTGGAAATCAAAATGCTTTTAAATATATTCTTATAGTTACTTTAGCAGTAGTTTTTTTAAGAGCTTTTCACTATATATTTTCTGTACTTATCACAAAAATATTTACAAATATTGCAAAATTTGTAACATTTAAAATAAGAGAAAAACTTTTAAAACATCTTAAGTCTGTATCTATGAATGAATATGAAAGTTTAGGAAGTGGAGCAGTCACAGCAAATTTGATAACAGATGTAAATACTTTAGATAGTTTTATAATGTCAGTTGCTAGTAAACTTGTAACTTCAATCTTAACTTTAATAGCTGTTGGTGTTGTAATCATTGCTATTCATCCAATTTTAGGGATTTTAATCATAGTTGTTCAACCATTTATTATGTTTCTTTCAAGAAATATTGCAAAAAAAACTGGAACACTAAAAAAAGAAGAAAATGAAGCTATATCAGATTTTCAAAATGATGTTGGAGAATCTTTAGACCTATTTTCTCAAATAAAAGCTAGTAATAAAGAGGAATATTTTTTTAATAATGCAATAAGCAAGGCAAAAAATATTCAAATAACTTCAAATAAATTTAATTACAAAAGTGTAGCTTATGAAAGATTTTCTTTTACGCTATTTTTAATAGTTTTTGAAGTTTTAAGAGCTGCTGGGCTTGTAATGGTAGCTTATAGTGATTTATCTATTGGTATGATGTTTGCTATGTTTGGATATATCTGGTTTATTATGACTCCTGTTCAAGAAATACTCTCAATGCAATATTCATATATGACAGCAATGGCAGCTATTGGAAGAATAAACAAGATTTTAGCACTTCAAAAAGAACCAAATGGAAATAAATGTTTTGAAAAAAAAGGTTTAAATATTGATTTAAAAAATGTTAGTTTTTCATACAATAAAACTAAAGAAGTTTTAAAAGATATAAATATAAATATCAAATATGGAGAAAAAGTAGCTCTAATAGGTGCAAGTGGAAGTGGAAAAACTACTTTAGCTCAAATAATTGCTGGATTTTATACAAAAACAAATGGAACAATAAAATATAACAATATAAAAATAGAAGAGTTAGACAAACAATGTCTAAGAAATGAGATCTTTTTGGTATTACAAATGCCAATGTTATTTAATAATACCTTACGATTTAATATAACTATGGGTGATGAAAATATAAACGATGAAGATATTTATAAAGCTTTAAAAATAGCACAATTAACAGATGTTGTTTATAGTTTAGAAAATGGTCTTGATACTCTTGTTGGAAAAAATGGAGTAAGACTTAGTGGAGGACAACGACAAAGATTGTCTATTGCGAGGATGATTATAGCAAATCCAAGTGTTGTAATTTTTGATGAATCAACTTCAGCTTTAGATGTTCAAACAGAGTCAAAATTATTTTGTGATTTAGAAGATATCTTGAAATATAAAACTGTTATCACCATAGCTCATAGATTAAGTACAGTTAAGAATGCAAATAAAATCTATGTTTTAGATGATGGTAAAATTGTTCAAAGCGGCAACCATAATGAATTAGAACAACAAGAAGGACACTATCTTGAATTTGTCAAAAATCAATTAATTTAAAAGGAGTACAAATGGAAAAAATAGTAGAAAATGAGATAATAAAAGAAGTCGAAGCAAGTAAGTTTGATGAAATAATAGAAGATATCTCAACTTGGGGTAAGATTTTAATGATAAAAATTACACCATCTTTTGTAATAGAGATAAAAGATAATATGCCAACAGGAACTTATGGTCATGGTTACTATAATTTTGATTCAAAAAATAGCTCTATTTCAGGACATTTAAAAGTAAGTGATATACAAACTATATCTTTTGTATCAAAAATACTTAGAGGAAAACTCTCTCATAGTGTAGTTTTTAGTTCACAAGATGAAGATATTTTTAAGATATTTGTAACTAGAGATGGAAATGGTGAATTATTAAAAGAGCAAGTTCAAAAATTTGAGAATTTAAGAGATAGGATTTAATCTAACATAAAGTATAAAAGGTAAAAATATTTTACCTTTTTAGCTTTTATTAATCTTCCATTTACTAAAATCATATTTTGTTTAGGTTTGCGGTGCAAACTGATATCTTGATTTATACTTCAATTTACTTTCAAGCAATATCTTTTATCAATCTTATTTTTTATTGTTAAGGAGCAAAAATGGAATTTTTGCAAAGTTTAAAGGCTTCCCTTTCAAGATTTTGGTCGCCAATTCCTGCTGTTATTGCACTTGGAGTTTTAAGTACATATTATTTTGGAATAACTGGAACTTATTGGGCGGTTACAGGTGAATTTACTAGATGGGGTGGACATTTTCTACAACTATTTGGTATTGATGTTTCAACTTGGGGTTATTATCAACTTATGAAAATAGATGGAAATATATTCACAAGAATTGATGGTGTTATGATTATTGGTATGTTTGCAGGTTGTATTGCAGCAGCTTTTTGGGGGAATAATGTAAAGTTTAGATTACCTTTAAATAGCATAAGAATATGGCAAGGTCTAATAGGTGGTATCATAGCTGGATTTGGGGCAAGACTTGGTATGGGTTGTAACTTGGCAAGTTTCTTTACTGGTATTCCACAATTTTCATTCCATGCTTGGGTATTTACAGCATTTATGATTGTAGGAGTATATTTTGGAGTAAAAGTCGCACTTCATCCATTTTTTCAATCAAAAATCAAAATGCAAAAAGTATCTTGTGCTAAACCACTTGAACACAATGAAGAAAAAGTTAAAAAATTCTTTACATTTGGTACTTTTGCATTTATAGCTATTATTATTTGGGCTTTATACTTAATATTTGTTGTAAATAGTGCAAAACTTGGTATGGCTATGTTATTTGGTGCATCTTTTGGGCTTATTATTGCAAAAGCACAAATTTGTTTTACATCTGCATTTAGAGATATTTTTACAACTGGAAGAAGTGAATTAGCAAAAGCTATCATTATAGGTATGGCGGTAGCAACTTTAGGTGTATTTGCATTTATTATGATGGGACAACCTGCAAAAATATTCTGGACTGGTCCAAATGTTGTTATAGGTGGATTACTTTTTGGATTTGGTATTGTTCTTGCTGGTGGTTGTGAATGTGGTTGGATGTATAGAGCTGTTGAAGGTCAAGTTCATTTTTGGATAGTTGGAATTGGTAATATCATAGGAGCTACACTTTTAGCATTTGTTTGGGATGATATAAGTCCAACATTAGCAACTTCTTGGCCAAAGATAAATCTACTTGAAAGTTTTGGAAATTATGGTGGATTAATAGCAAATTATGGATTGTTGTTATTGTTTTTTATTTTAATTTTAGTTTTAGAAAAAAGATATTTAAGAAAATCAAGAAATAGATAAAGGAAAAATTATGGAAAATAAACAAATAGTTCCAGATTATAGAATAGATATGCAAGGTGAACCTTGCCCATATCCAGCGATAAATACTCTTGAAGCAATGAAAGAGTTAAAAGATGGAGAAATATTAGAAGTTATTAGCGATTGTCCACAAAGTATAAACAATATCCCTGCTGATGCTAAAAATCATGGATATAAACTACTTTTAGTTGATAGCGATGGACCAACTATAAGATATATTATTCAAAAATAATTTTGATTTAGATATAAAAATGTTTCTTCTATATATTAAACGTTTGAGATAGCAAAAAACGGACACAAATAAGAAAAGAATTTTGAAATTCTTTTTTTGTGTTTCAATATGTAACAAGATAGCTATTTTAATTTACTCAATTATTTATAATTTTATATATAGGATTCAAAGTTTTTGCAATTGCTTCATGAACTTGAAACAAAAGATTATCTTCAATACACCCTAGTTTTTTATAAAATCTATTTGTAGATAAACTTCTTACTTGAAAAGCATCAGCAGAAGAAGTTTTTATCAAACCATTATCTTTGTTTGGTTCAATTTTGGTCATCCATAGAACTTGTTTAAATTTGTCTTGCCATCCAGTAATTGGAACAATAGTTCTAAGTTTTAGAATTCCAACACTATTACTATTAACAACCAAACAAACTCTTTTTTTACTCATCTCATCTCCAATAGTGGGATTAAGATCAACTTCCCAAATTTCACCTTGAAGTATATTCATAATATATCCTCCTCAAAATTTGTCCAAGATTTTAGTTCTTCATCTTCTTCATAAATATCAGCCATAATTTCAGCAGATTTTTTTAGCTTTTCAGCTTCTCTTTTTTGGTAATATTCTTTAAATATCTCAATATAAACATTGTTTAATGAAGTTTTTAATTCATCTTTAACTTCCAATGCCATATCTTTAAACTCTTTTGGAAGATTATTAACTGTTATTTTTTCACTATAAAGTACCATCTAAATCTCCTTATATTTTAATGGCATATTATACCATTACTTTATATAAATCTGAATCTGATTATTTTAACTTACTCAAAATATCATCTATATCTAAACTCATTTTAGAAAAAGCAAACCATTTTTTACCCAAATCCTTTAAACTAGCACCCAAATGATATATCTCTTTTTTATCAAGTATTAAAAATCTATCGTGTGAATTTTTAAAAGTTATTAACTCTATATTTTTATATTGTTTTTGATATTTCTCAAAATCTAAATTTAATTGTTTTGAAACAGTATTTGTATAAATAGTAAAGTTTATATTTGGATATTTTGAAAATAGAGTAAAAACTGTATCATCGATATAATTATCTATTAAAATAACTTCTTTTTGTGATAGTTTTAATAAATCATTTATAAATTTGTATGAGTCATATATTTGCCCATCATAAAATATACCTTCTGATGGTTTCAAATTTTTATCTTCAAATTTATTTTCAAGTTTTAATATTTTATTTTTTAAAAAAACTACATCATTTTCTAAACTTAAAAATCTTTCATTTGTAATTTTCTCACCATTTATCACATATCCATTTTGGATATAACTTTTCAAAATAGATGTTGCCCATTGACGAAATTTTGTGGCTTTAATAGAATTAACTCTATAACCAACAGATATGATTATATCAAGATTATAGTGTTCAACATTTCGCTCAACCTTACGATTTCCCTCTTTTTGAACTATTAAGAAATTCTGAATAGTTCGATTTTTCATAAGTTCTGCATCTTTGTAAATAGCTTTTATATGCATATTTATATTTGGAACTGTTACATTAAAAACTTCTGCAATTTGCTTTTGTGTAAGCCAAATAGTTTCACTATCAACAGAAACTTTAATTTCTAGTTCTCCATCATTATAAACTACTAAATTTGATAAATCTTCCATTTTTTATCCTTATGATAACAATTATAAGATTCTATCATAAAAAGAAAGATTGGATAAATAATATTACATTTTGTAAGATTTTATTTATACCCTTAAGTATGAGTTCCAAAGTAAAAGGGAAAGTATATTTTTATATCGAAATTTTAATCTCAAAATTAAATAAATACTTTGAAACCCACACCTAAAAGTACAAAGAGAGCAAAACTCTCTTTATATTAAATATTTAAAACTCCATTTTCATAGAAAAAGCAACAGTTCTAGGAATACCTGAAGACCATGTTGTAGCCCAGTAATCTTTTCCAGTTAAGTTTGCAACATTTAGATTAAAAGTTGTAGGAAATTTATCGATTTTTGTTTTATATCTTAAACCTGCATCATAAATAGTATAACCATCAATTTTATTTTCATTTAAAGCATCTTTATATTTACTTCCAGAGTGATATGCACCTCCAGTTAAAGTTAAACCTTGAACCATTGGGATATTATATTCTGCATAAAGTTTTGCTAATACACTTGAAACTCCTGTTGGTTTTTTACCCTCTCGTGCTTTATCTGTTGCTTTATCAACTTCCACATCCATAACTGTTCCACCTGCCATAACTGTTAAATCATCTGTTATTCTTCCAGTTGCTAAAACTTCTAAACCTTGATGTATTTGTAATCCATCTTGACTTATTGTTATTTTATCATTACTTCCTTTTTCATTATAAGTATTTGCCTTTTCTATTCTAAACAATGCTGAACTTAATAATAAATTTTCATTAACAGCATATTTTGCACCAACTTCATATTGTTTACTTACGAATGGGTCAAGAATTTTTCCTGGGTCATTATACTGAACTGGATCATCAGGAACTGTACTTCCTCTTGTTAAACCTTCCATATAAGTTACATAAGTTGTTAAATCTTCAAATGGTTTAAAAATTAGTGAAACTGTTGGAGTAAGTTCTGATTTATCATATTTTGAAGTTACATTACCTGATAAATTAAAATTTTCAGTTTCAACTGTTGTATAATTTAAACCAACTAAAGCACTAAAGTGTTCATTAAAAGTTATATCATCTCCAATAATTATATTTGAATTTGTAGATTTACTTGATTTATATTTTTTACCATAATCCCAACCAGCATTTAGTGTTGATGGTTTACTCCAAGACATCAAATCATTTGGATTTGTAAATCTAGGTGAACCATTTACCCACATAGAGTTATTTTCATATCTTTTTACATCTAAAATATCTCCAGATGCTCCAAAAGTAAGTTTATGTTTAACACTTCCTGTATTAAATTCACTATCTAAATAAGCATATGCACCTTGTGCAATATTCCAAGAAGGAGCCTCTTTTGAAATTGATCCAGTTGCAAAAGTTGAGTCATCAAAATAATATGTTGGATATGAACCTAATGCTTCTTGTTTATCTTTTTTATACATATAGGCACTTCTAAAAGTGAAAATATCATTTATATTCCAAGTTGCATTTAAACCAACTCTATCTGTTTTAGTTTCACGATATGTCCAATCAGGAGTATAAGTTTTGTCATTTTTTAATGGTTTTATCCATTCTCCAGTTCCTCCATTAGTATAAAATAAAGAATCTAAACCCTCAATTTTATAATAAGTATGTGCAGCTTCTAATTGAAGTTGGAAATCATCTGTTACATTCCAATCTAATGCTCCACTAACTAAAGTTCTTTCCACATTTTGATTCTTTTTAGCTGTTTCTCCATCTTGATGAGCAACATTTAATCTATATGCAAATTTACCTTTTTCATCTATTTTATTGCCTAAATCAAGATGTCCAAACCATTGTTCTTTTCCATAATTTCCTAAAGTTAAATTTGTAAGTCTTTTATATGTCGGTCTTTTAAGTACATAGTTTGTTGTTCCACCTATTCCTTCACCTCCTGAAACTCCATACATAAATCCAGTAAGTCCATTTATAATTTCAACTCTTTCAAGTTCTTCCATGGCAATACCAGTTGAAATAGAAGAAAGCCTTAATCCATCCATAATTCCAACTTGACTATGGAAACCTCTAAATGCAGCATAAGGAGTTCCATAAACTGAAGTGGGAGTCGAATTTTGAATAATTGGATTCATTTTATAGATTTGATCCATATCGCCTGCAATAGAATTTTCAATAAGTTCTTGAGGCATAACTGTCATTGAGTAAGGTGTATCTTGTAGTGATTTTTCTCCCCAAGGTCCAACTTGTTTGAGTTCTTTTACTACATATCCATTTTCAGCACTTCCACTTCTACCAGTATTTACAGAAACATCATCTAAAATATATGTTCCATTTATCACTTTTACAGAAGATACTTTTCTTATAACAATAGTATTGTCATTTATAATTGCTTCAAGGTCTGTATCTTTTAATAGCTCATTTAAAGCATTTTGTACACCTTCAATATCTTTGATATTTGGTGCTTTTTTACCATCTAAGATTCTAGTATCAACCATATATGTCATATTTGATTGTTTACTTATATCTTTTATTGCTTCCTCTAGTGAACCACCACCAACAGAAAAACTTTGAGACAATAGCTGACTACTCAAAACGATAGACAAACTTGTAGATAATACAAGCTTTTTTGAAAATTTCATATTTTCTCCCTTTATTTTAAAATTATCAATATGAGAATTAATCTCTATAAGTGTAGTCTAAAAAATTGAAAAAACCTGAAAGAATTTCGGAACAAATTTTTAAATTTGTTAAAATTTATTGGAAGACAGCAATTTTATAGGGCTTTAATAAAAAATATCTTTTAGAATATATTGTTTATAAATATAAAATATATTTGATATAACAATCATAACTTATCATTAAAGGATATATTATGATCGCATTAAATCAAAAAGAATTACTACAAATGTAAATACAAATTAGTTTCTAAGAACAATCTTTTTATCATCTACATATTGAACTTTTATAGGATAAATCATAGGTAAAAGCTTTGTGAATTTATCAAAATCATATATATCAAACTCTCCAGTTATTGGAAATTTATCATTTTTTGTTACTATAAATTCAATTTTTTTATCAAAATATCTTTGAAATTCATTTAATACATCAATCAATGGAGTTTGATTAAAAATAAATTTTCCATTTTCCCAAGAAGCCATTTTTTCAATTACTACTTGTTCTAGCTTTGCAATTTCTCCATCATTTGATATTTCCAAAATATCACCTTTTTTTAGCTCTGAAACTTTTAAATCATTATGATTTATATCTACAATTCCATCTAAAACAGCTATATTTACACTATTCCTTTTTTGATTTACTTCAAATTTTGTACCAACAACTTTTACTAAAATACCATTGCTTTGTACATAAAATGGTCGTTCTTTATTTGGACTTACTTCAAAGATAGCTTTTCCAGATTTTAAAAAAACCTCTCTTTTATCTTTTGAATATTCAACTTCAATATTTGTTTTTACATCAAGAGTTATTTTTGAATCATCTGGCATTAAAATATCTTTCATTATGATATTTTGTGAATATATTTTTTGCGAGTAGTTGTCCTTGAAATAAGAGATATATACAAAACCAACTACCAAAATACAGGCTGCAAGAGTTGATATTTTTTTTATTTTACTTAAAAATCTTTCTTGTCTTAACTCTTTTTGTACTTGCTGCGATAATCTTTGTTTATCTTGTTTTGGTATTTTTGAAAACATCTGTCTAAATGCTTTCTCTTTTTCAAATACTGCTTTATTTTCTTCTATACTTATCCACTTTAAGAATTCTTCATCAGAGTATATATCTTTTTTTTCTTGTTCACAACTCAAGTAATATCTAGCTTTTTCTAAAATTATATTTTTATTTTCCATTACTTTATACTTCCATTTTCCAAATTCTCTTTTATTTGGTTACTTGCCATACTTATATGTTTATCTACTGCATTTACAGTTATATTCATCATTGTAGCAACTTCTTCTCTTGAGTAACAATCAATAAAATGCAAAGTAAAAGCTTGTCTTCTTTTTTTAGGTAGCTTTTCTATTTCTTGCAATAAAAGTGCTGTTTCTTCATTTTGTATCATTATTGTTTGTATATCATCACTTTCTTCTATGTGATAATCTTCTTCAAAACTTATTTTATCCATTTTATATTTTTCTTTGTATACATCATACATAACATTTTTGGCAATCCTAAATAACCAAGCTCTCTCATTTTCAACATCTACTTTTTTAGCACTTTTATATGCTCTTGTAAAAGTTTCTTGAGTTATATCTTCTGCTATATCTTTATCTATAACATTTTTCCTAACATATTGAAAAATTTCATCATAGTGTGCTGTCATTGTTTACTTTATCCCTTAAAATAACAATTATTATAATTGTAAGATGCAAATTGTAGCTAAATTTGAACTATACTCTTATTAAATTATTCAAAAAAATTTACTTTATATAAAGCTAAATCTTTAGAAGATATAATTAACTATTACTCTACTTATATATTTTCACTAAAATATTTATATTTGAGATTCAAAAATAGGAATTTATAATTTGAAAAAAGATATTAATCGAAAAACCTTTACTTATAGCTGGTTTATATTCTCTATTTGTATAGTTATAACTATTGCTTTAATTCAAGGTTATTTTGAATATAAAAATGCTGTTGGAAATGCAACAATCAAAACAAATAATCTTACAATACTACTTACAAAAAAATTAGAAAATGATTTTGAAGAGATTGATAATATATTAAAATTTGCAGAAGATATAATATTAACTCTACCAAAAGAGAATAAACTCTTTTTAGAAAACTCTTTTGAACAAAAAACAAAAATAGTTTCTGAAAAATTTAATTATTTGATAAATAATTTTGAAGATATTGATAATATAAGCTATGCAAATCCAAATGGAGAGATTATTTATTCTTCTAGCCAGTTAAATTTTAATATGGATTTAGCCAATAAACCATATTTTCAAGACCTAAAAACTAATACAAGTTTGACAAAAACTTTTTCTAATATCATAGTTTCTCAAAATAAAGAACAGTTCCTTGCTAGACTTCATGCAATAAAAGATGAAAATGGTAACTTATTAGGTGTTCTAATAGCATTTATAAATATGCATACTATAAATAATACTTTAAGCTCAATAAATATAGGGGAAGGTGGCGTATCACTAATAAGAAGTTCAGATAATTCTGAATTAATATCAAGATACCCAATGACCGATAATCTTGAAGTTTATAAACCATTACCACCAAGTAACCCAATATTTATAAAAATAAAAAATGGTGAAAAAGCAGGAGGTCTTGAATATATAGCTTCAACAGATAAGCATAAAAGAGTTGGTAGTTTTATAGTAATGGATAAATATCCATTTTATGTACAAGTTGCAATATCAGAACAAGAGTATTTAGAACACTGGAAACGAAATTTATTGATAGTTGCTATTTTAATAATTTTATTTATTTTGATAGCTTTTTTAGTATTTATAGCCATTAAAAAAAGTTATAAAAAAGAACAAACAGCTATTATTGAACTAATGAAAACTAGAGATTTTTTAATTACTGAAAAGAACCGTTTAGCAAATATCATAACTGGAACAAATGCAGGTACTTGGGAATGGAATGTACAAACAAATGAAGTTATATTTAATGAAAAATGGGCAAATATGATAGGTTATACATTGGACGAAATTGAACCAACAGATATAAATACATGGATGAAATTTGTACAACCAGATGATTTAGAAAAAAGTAAACAGCTATTAAGAAAGCATTTTAACAAGGAACTAGATTATTATGAATCAGAAATGAGAATGAAGCATAAAAATGGTTCATGGATCTGGATAAAAGCAAGAGGAAAAGTAATATCTTGGAATGAAAAAGATAAGCCTATCATAATGATGGGAACACATATTGATGTAACTAAAGAAAAAATATTAATCCAGGAAATGGAACTTGTAAAAAATAGATTTGAGAATATGTTTAAAACACATTCATCAATAATGCTTTTGACTGATCCTAATAATAGAAAAATAATCGATGCAAATCAAAGTGCTATTGATTTTTATGGTTATACTATCGATGAATTAAAGGGAATGGATATTTCTAAAATAAATCTATTAGAAGCAAAAAGTATAGAAGAAAAACAACAAGAAGCGAAAGGTTCAATAAAAAATCTATTTATATTTTTTCATAAATTAAAAAATGGAGATATTAGAACTGTTGAAGTTCACTCTTCTCCAATAGAAACAAATAGTGGTGTTATATTATTTTCAATTATAAAAGATATTACAAAAGAGCAAGAACTTAAAAATGAGATTTTAAAAGAAAAAATAAAATTTCAAACATTTATAAATCTATCTTCAGATGCAATTGCAATATTAGACATAAATACAGGAAAACTTTTAGAATATAGTAGACAAACCAAAAAATATTTAGGTTATAGTGATGAAGAAATGAAAAATCTTACGATCTTAGACTGGGATAAAGATATAAAAAATATTGAAGAATATAGAAATAATATTGTTTCTATGATCGGATATGATACAACTTTTATAGAAAGAGTACATAAACGAAGAAATGGTTCGTATTATGATGCTGCGATTAGTCTTGTAAAAATAACACTAGATGGAGAAGATTTTATATACTCTTCAGCAAGAGATATAACAAATGAAAAACTTATACAAAAGAAACTTCAAGAATCTTACAAAAATCTTGAAAGATTGATTGAATCACAAGATAATATTGTAATACTAACTGATGGTGAACAAATAAAATTTGCAAATCAAAAATTATTTGATTTTTTAGGATTTAGAAATCTTAACGATTTTAATAAAAAGCATAAATGTATTTGTGAATTATTTATAGAAAAAGATAATTTCTTTTCTATTAAAAATGATACTTGGTTAAAAGAGATTAAAATACTTGAAGAATCAAAAAGAATTGTTGCAATAGCAGGAAAAGATTTTCAAGAACATGCTTTTTCTGTAAAAATGAACAATTTTGATGATGAAACAATGATAGTAAGCTTTACTGATATTTCTCAAACTATTTCAAAAAATATATATCTTGAGAAAAAAATTATGCATGATAAACTTACAAATGCCTATAACAGAGAATTTTTTGATAAAAACTATAAAAATTTAATTAATAAGTATCACACAAATGATTCTAATCTTGCAATTGCTATGCTTGATATTGACCATTTTAAAGCAGTAAATGATACTTATGGACATGATATTGGAGATGATGTTTTAATAAGATTTGTAGAAATTATAAATAAATCTTCTAGGCAAAATGATATTTTAATTCGTTGGGGTGGAGAAGAATTTATTTTAATTTTACAATTAAAATCTCCAAATGATCTTCCAAAAATACTTGAAAATTTGAGAAAAACAATTGAACAATATAATTTCCCAAAAGTTGGTCAAAAAACTTGTTCATTTGGAGGAACAATATATCAAAATGATGAAGATATCCTTAAAACCATTAAAAGAGCAGATGAAGCTGTATATGAAGCAAAAGCTGCTGGAAGAAATAAAGTAATAATTATATAGTTTTTTGTATAATCACACTTAATTTTTTACAAAAGGAATAAGATGATAAATTTGATAAATAAAAAAGATAATGTTTTTGGAGATGATATTGCTTTTGTAGAAAATTGGGATTTTTCACATGCAAATTTGAATGAAGAAAATCGAATAAGAGCAATAACTCAAGTAGCTTCGATTTGTTATCAAAATCCAAAAGCATTAGGAAGCGAAAGCCTTTATAATAGACTTATGGCTGAAAGTATGGGATTACCAAGTTCTAGTTTTGAATTTGTACCAGTATTACTAGATTATGAAAATCCTAAACATAAAGAGATTTTAGAGTTAGAATATTCAAACTCTAAAAAATTTGGTGAAATTTTAGATGATAAATATTTACTTACAAATTATAGAGCTTTAGTTTATGATTTTGAAAATGACAAAGATAAATTTAGCTTTGATATACGAACTATTTTTAATACAAAAGAAGAGTGTGAAATTATAAAAGAGCATTTCAAAGTATTTTTATTTAAAGTAGATTTTCCAACAAGAAGTCAGATGGTAAGACATAGAGTTTGTTGGCAAGAACTTTCAAGACGTTATGTAAGTGGTAAAAAAGTACCTTTTGAGTTTTATGTAAGTGAAAAATTAAAAGATAACGAAAAAGTGCAAAACTTTATAAAAGAGAGTGAAGAGTTATATTTTGAATTATTGGAAAATGGTGTAAAACCACAAGAAGCAAGAAGAGTAATTCCTCAAATGGGATATACTCAAATTTGGGGAGCATTTCAACCAAAACAATTGGATAATTATTTCAAATTAAGACTTGATAATCACGCACAATGGGAGATAAGACAAACTGCACTTGCTATGCAAGAGCTTTTAGGATGAGTGCATTAGAAATTGCTGATATTATAGGAATAATATCTTTTGCATTAAGCGGCTTTTTGATAGGAGTCCACTGCAAACTTGATATTTTAGGAGTTTTTATCTCTGCATTTTTAACTGCTTTTGGTGGAGGGATGACAAGAGATGTTTTAGTAGATAGAACTCCTTATGTTTTTACTTCAAATCTTCCACTTAGTCTTGTAATTGCAACTGTTTTAATAGCAATGCTTTTTAAACTACACAAAATCACAAATTTAGAAGGGAAATGGGCATTTGTAATATCAGATGCCATTGGACTATCATCTTTTGCAATAACTGGTGCAATTATAGCAATAGAGAGTGGTTTTAACTTTTTAAGTGTAATAATGCTGGCATTTATAACTGCTGTTGGTGGAGGAACAATAAGAGATGTATTGATAAATCGTATGCCTTTTATATTGGTTTCGGAGTTTTATGCAACAGTTGCTTTGATTATTGGTTCTATGGTATATATTTTAGAAATATTTGAAATGAGAAACCTTATGACACTCATCATAGTTTTTGTATTTGGTGTACTTTTAAGAGTTTTTGCATATTATAAAAAGTGGAATTTACCAACTTTATCAAAATAAAAGGAGTTATTATGGCAAATAGTTTAACAGTGGTAGAAAAAGAATTAGTTGAAAAATCATTTAAAGAAGTAAAAGATTTTAGACAATTAGGTGAACAAATAACTGCTCCAATAGATTCAATCATAGATGAAACAGCAAAAATCATAGAAAATGACCCAATAATGGATGTATCAAAAGTTTTAGAATCTATGAATAAAGAGATGAATGTTGTTTATGATGAGATTATAGATAACGATAGTGGGGTGATGAAGTTTTTTAAAGCAATTCCAGTTATTGGAAATGTTGCAAAATATCTTGATGATAAATGGGATGAGCAAAGTTTTAATATCCAATCAATTAATGGAAAAATTTCGACAATATTTAGTGGTTTTGACCAAGCTTACACTTCTTTAAATATTTCTATTGATATGCAAAACAATTTTTTAGAAGGAATTGAACAAAATTTAGGAAAAGTTATCGACTATAAAGAGTATTTAGATCTAAAACTTGAAGAGTTTAAACAAAATTTACAAACAAATCAAGATGATGATAAAACTAAACTTTTTGTAAAAAGTATTGAGTTTTTTCAAACAAATCTAGTAGTTTTAATAGGTAATTTAGAGATGGCAAAAAAAAGACTTCTTGTAAGACTTGATTCGGCTAGAAAATTATCTTTATCAATGAATGCTTCAAAACCAATATTTAAAACACTTTTATCAACAGCAATTATTGAAATTTCAGGACAAAAAGCAATAGATGCTTCAATGGCAACTATTGAAGCTATGAGTAAAACAATAGATAAAATGTCTTCAACTTTAACTGATGAAGCTATAAAAAGCAATAAAAAGGCTGAAGAGTTATCTTCAAAACCTGTATTATCTTTAAATGTTTTTGTAGAAAATGTAAGTAAATTAAAAACTCATTTTGAAGAGATTGAAGATTATAGAGCTCAAGTTGCTATCGAAGCTAAAAAAGAGCAAGAAAACTTTGATAATGCAAGAAAAAGTTTGGCAAGTATAAAACTACTTAATAAACAACAAAGTGATGAATTAGAACATATTTTAAGTAAATAATATTAATGTACCAAAAAGATTATTTAAATAAAGAAATAAGAGAAGAGATAGAAAAAAAGGGATTTAGTATATATAACTATATCTCTTTAAAAGAGTTACTTCTTACAGTAAATAAGGATTATTTATCAGTTATTACTGCTTTAAATACTCCTTTATTTGTTCTTTTTATAGTTGTTGGACTTATTAATCAACTTCTTTTAGTTTCTATGGTTTTTATTATTTATGGATTTATTTTTATATATTTAATAGCTAAACTTTTATTTAGAACTTACAAATTTTCACAAATTACAAATATTATATATACTCGTAAAGGTTTAGTAATTGGTAATAGAATTTTTCACTATAAAAAAGATGAAGAGTTAAGAGTTTTACTTTTAGATTATGAAAAATTATTTGATGAATATTTATCAAAACCGTCGAAATTGGGTGAAAGTATTAAATTCTTACAAAAAGGTTTAGTAGAAAATTTCTCAGAAAAATTCTCTAAAGTATCTCAAATAAGAGGTAAAAATGCTGGAATAATTGTTGTTTTGGTTATTTTTTATGCTGTAACAACTTTTATTTTATATTATTTAGGTTTTATTTTAGGCTTTTTTCTATTCTTTGTTTTCTCATTCTTTATAAATTTATATTTTAAAATCAATAAATCAGTAGAGTTAAGAATCAAAGATAATATGACAATTATTGATGATAAACTAAAAAAATTAGATGAAATTTATCTTTTATTAAATAAAGAAATAGGAACTTTTCAAGATGGAGAAATCTCTAATTTAAGCAATAAAATAGATAAAGATATGAATATTTTTTATGAAAATATCAACAATATTTTAACTCAACAAGATACACTAAAAAATATTATAGAACAATCAATATATAAAGATTTTATAGATTTTGAATATTTAGCTTTTTATATTAAAACACAATTTAATAAACCACTAAAAGATGTTATAAATCTTATGGAAAATTATTTGTTCAAAGTAAATTCACAAATATCTGAAATAGAAACTTTTATTAAAACAAATAACTCTTCAGAAAAATATCAAGTTGAACAAAAATTAGTAAATCTTCAAGCTATACAAAAGAATATCAATCTATATTTGGATAAATTAGAGTTAAGTTTACAGTAACAAAAATATTTTAAGGGGAAAATATGATAAAAAAACAAAGTTTTGTATTAAAGCATATTTGGAATAAATAATTCTATGCACACAAAATATTATCTAAACCAAGAAATAAAAGAAGAGATAGAAAAAAAGGGATTTAGTATCTATAACTATATCTCTTTAAAAGAGCTACTTTTTACTGTAAATAAAGACTTCTTATCAATTGTTAATCATCAATATTTTACAATTATATATTTATTACTTATGATGACAATTATGTTCCCTTTATCTTTTGTAGTTATGCTTCAAATAAAAAATCCTTTCACCATATTAATATCTATACTCGTATATGCTGTTTTTATTTATAGTTTAATTTATGTATATTTGATATATAAACTTTTATTTAGAACTTATAAATTTTCAAAAATTACAAATATTCTTTATACAAAAAAAGGTTTGATAATTGATAATAAAATCTTTCATTATGAAGAAGATAGTAAACTAAAAAATTTGCTTTTGGATTATGAAAAACTATTTGATGAATACTTATCGAAACCATCAAAACTCTCTGAAAATATTAATATTTTCAAAAAAAATATTTCAGATAATATTACAAAAGATTCAGAAGGCAAAAAAGATTATTTTTCGTATGGTTTAATATTTATATTCTACTATTTAGGAATCATTTTAGGTTTTTTCTTCTTTTTTATATTCTTCTTTTTTATCAGTTTATATTTTAAAATAAATAAATCAGTAGAATTAAAAATAAAAGATAATATGACAATTATTGATAATAAAATAAAGAAATTAGATGAGATATATCATTTATTAAATAATCAAATATCTACTTTTAAAGATGGGGAAATATCAAACCTATCAAAAAAAATAGATAAAAATATGAATAAATTTTATGAAAATATAAATACTGTTTTAACTCAAAAGAATTTACTAACAAAGATTATTGAACAGTCAATTTATAAAGATTTTATAGATTTTGAATATCTAGCTTTTTATATCAAAACACAATTTAATAAGCCTTTAACTGATGTTATAAAGCTTATGAGTGATTATAAATCAAAAGTCGATAATCAAATAAATGAAATAGAAAATTATCTAAAAAATAGTAATGAAAAAGAGAACTATCAAGTAGAGCAAAAATTGATAAATCTTCAAACTATTCAAAAAAATATCTCTATTTATCTAAATAAATTAAAGATGAGTTTACAATAGACAAAACTCATTTTTAACTTTTCATTTACCTTTAAAAGATACAATCCAACAAAATTTTTTAAGGAAAAAATATGATAAAAAAACTACTTTTAGCTACATTTTTAGCTCTTGGATTAAATGCTGCTCCATTGGCAGTTGAGAGTACAATTACTGATTTAAAAATCAAAGACCAACATGAAGTTGAAAAAACTATTGATGCAAATGTAAAAACTATACTTTTTGCAAGTGATAAAGGAACAAGTGATTTATTAAGAGATTATCTTTTACCATTAAGTGAAAAAGAGAATATTTTAGAAAAAAATTCTGCTGTTTATGTTGCTGATATTTCAGGAATGCCAAGTCTAATTTCAAAATTTATAGCTCTTCCTAAAATGAAAAAATACCCTTTTTCAGTTTTACTTTTAGATGATACAAATAAAGATAATTTTACTAAAGAAGATGGAAAAATAATCGTTTATAATTTAGAAGATGGAAAAGTTACTGAAATAAGAAAAATTTCTACTACTGAAGAGTTATCAGAAATTATAAAATAAGAAGTTTTAGCTCTATGCTAAAACTTTTTTAAATGCCTCAACTATTGCAATCTTTTCTAAATCTTTTATTTTAGTCTCTAAAGTTTCAGCTGTTTCATTTTCACTTAATTCTAACTCTTTTATTAGTATTTTTTCACCTTCATCGTAATTCTCATTTACATAGTGTATCGTAACACCTGATTTTTTCTCACCATTTTTTACAACTGCTTCATGAACAAAATGTCCATACATACCTTTTCCACCATAAATTGATGGTAAAATTGCTGGATGAGTATTTATAATTTTATTTGGAAAAGTTTTAAGTAAATTGTCCTCTATTTTTTTCATATATCCAGATAAAAATATATAATCACAAGCAAACTCTTTTAATGTTTGAACTATTTTTAAATCCAAGTTTTCATTTGGAAACAGTTTTGAGTTTATAACAAAACTTTTTATACCATATTTTTTAGCTTTTTCTAAAACTCCAGCATCACTATTATTTGTGATGATTACTTCAACTTTTGCATCTAAAATACCATCTTCTATCGCTTTTTGGATTGTTTCAAATCCACTTCCATTATACGAAGCTAAAATTCCTATTTTTTTCAATCTTTATCCTTTTATTCTTTGAGAGTGAGTTAATGCTATTGCTATAGCATCTGTAATATCTAGTGGTTTTATCTCTTTTTTTATTCCAAGCAATCTTTTTACCATAAATGCTACTTGTTCTTTTGTAGCTTTTCCATTTCCTGTTACTGCTTGTTTTACTTGAAGGGGTGTATATTCACTAAAATTTCCAAAATTTTGAAGTATTTTTAATGAAATAGCTCCACGAAATTGTGCAAGCTTTATAACTGTTTTTGGGTTAAAAGCATAAAACATATCTTCAATAGAAACCTCATCTATTTTATGAGTTTTAAATATCAAATCAATACCTTCTGTCATCTCAACAATTTGTTCTTGTAAAATAGTAGTTTTTATCTTGATAAGCCCTGCTTCTATAAGTTTTATATCTCTTCCATTTTTTTCGATAACTGCATATCCACAATTTCTAGTCCCTGGGTCAATCCCTAATATTTTCAATATTTCACTCTTTTCATCAAATAATTATTCACTTATTACAAAATGCCATTATATCGTAATTTTAACATATATTTTTATACAAAAGAAAAAATTTATTCACAACTTATTCACTATGTGTAAAAATAAAATATTTTCTAATTTTAATCTCTTTTTCCTTTCTTGAAGCTATTTTATAAAAATTTTCGATATAATAAACACTTATTACAATTAATTTTTAGGTTTATATGACAAACAAAGAGTTTTTAACAATTATTCAAAAAGAAGCAAGTAAAACTGATTTTGATAGATATTTAAAACAGTTGATACTAAAAAAAGTATCAATTGAAGAAAATCTAGCTACATTTGAAGTAGCAAATAAATATATAGCTTCTTGGATAAAAAGCAAATATACAAATCTTATTCAACAGTGTTTTGAAATGTTTGATGGTTCAAAACCAGAAATTGATATAAAAATAATTGGCGAAAAAAAGACAAAAAAAGATATTCAAAATATACAAATTCAAAATCAAACTCCCGAAAGTACTATACTAAATCCATCTTATACATTCGATTCTTTTGTAGTTGGTCCATCAAATCAAATGGCTTATAATGCTTCATTAGCCGTTTCTACAAAACCAGGTATTCAGTACAATCCACTTTTTATTTATGGTGGAACAGGTTTGGGAAAAACACATATTTTACAAGCTATTGGAAATCATGCTTTAGAAAATGATAAAACAGTAATCTATGTAACAATAGAGCAATTTATGAATGATTTTACATTCTCTATAAAAAATAAAAATATGGAACATTTTAGAGCAAAATATAGAAATTGTGATGTTTTACTTATAGATGATATTCAATTTTTAAGTGGAAAAGAACAAACTCAAGAGGAGTTTTTTCATACTTTCAATGAACTACACAATGCAAAAAAACAAATAGTAATGACAAGTGATAGACTTCCATCACAAATTGCAGGTCTTGTAGATAGATTAAAATCAAGATTCGAATGGGGATTAACAACTGATATTCAAATTCCAAGATTAGAAACAAAAATTGCTATTATTGAAAAAAAATCTGAACTAAATGGAATCAATTTAAGCCGTGAAATAATAACATTTATAGCTACAACTTTGGATAGTTCTATACGAGAAATTGAAGGTGTTTTAATACGAATAAATGCAAGTGCTTCACTACTTAATCAAGAAATAAATCTTGCAATGGTACAAAATCTTTTAAAAGACCAAATAAAAGAAAACAAAGAAAACATCAAACTTCCAGATATTATAAATACAGTTGCAAATGAATTAAATATAAAACCAAGCGATATTAAATCAAAAAAAAGAACAACATCAGTTGCAAATGCAAGAAGAGTTGTAATATATCTAGCAAGAGAACTAACTCATAACTCTATGCCTGATATTGCAAAATTTTTGGAAATGAAAGATCATAGTTCTATTTCTCATAATATTAAAAAAACAAATGAACTAATGAAAAAAGATGAAAATTTTAATTTAACAATTAAGAATTTAAAGAATAAATTAATCAATAAGGAGTAAAAGTTTTAAAGTAAAGTGTGAAAAGATGTGAATATATTTTAATATTTAATCACTATTTAAAATATCGATTTTATAGTGTTTAAATGGATATTTTCATCTTTTCACATACACTACTACTTTTACTAAATTAAATAAAAAAATAGGAGAAAAAATGAAGTTGGTAATAAACAAATCTACTTTTGAAAATGTTGTAAGTTCAATGCAACCATTTTTAGAGAAAAAAGATTCAAGTGCAATAACATCTCACATATATTTAGAAACTATAAACAACAATCTAATTATAAAAGCTACTGACTATGAAATTGGTTTAGAAACTATATTGGATAATATAAATGAAACAATAGATGGAAAAACAACTGTAAATGGTTCAAACCTATTAGGAATAATTAAAAGATTAAAAAATGAAGATATTATTTTAGAATCTACTTCAAATAATTTAGTTATAAAACAAGGCAGATCAACTTTTAAACTTCCAACTTATGATGCAAATGAATTTCCAAATATAAATAAATATGAAAATCTAAAAGATTTATCTATTACTACTATAAATTTTATAAATGCTATTAAAAAAATATCTCCAGCAATAGACAATAACAATCCTAAATTTGAACTAAATGGAGCATTATTAGACATAAAAAGCCAAAAAATAAATTTTGTATCAACAGATACTAGAAGACTTGCTTTATCACATTTAGAAAATATGGCAAATGAAGAAGCTCAATTAATTATTCCTAAAAAAGCAATTATTGAAATTCAAAAATTGTTTTTAGATAATGCAAAAATATCTTATGATAATACAAATTTAGTAATTGCAAATGAAAATACAAAATTCTTTACAAAGTTAATAAATGGAAAATTCCCTGATTATGAAAGAATTATTCCACAAACTTTAAAAAATACTTTATATATTCCAAAAAATATATTTGTAGAGTCTATTAAACTTGTAACTTCATTGTTTTCAAATATTAAAATCACATTTAAACAAAATTCTATTATCTTCGAGTCTTTAGATGAAGATAGTGTTGCAAATACTCAAGTTGATATGGAACTAAATATTCCAAATGATTTTTATTTAGCTGTAAATGCAAAATATTTACTTGATTTCTTAAGTATGACAAATAGTGAAAAAATAAAAATTGGATTTAATGAATCAAATTTACCATTTTACTTAGAAGATAATAAATTCATTACAGTAGTAATGCCAATAGTTTTAGAAAAATAAAAAGGAAATATAATGTCAGAATATGGTGCTAGTAATATTAAAGTTTTAAAGGGTCTTGAAGCTGTTAGAAAAAGACCTGGTATGTATATTGGAGATACAAATATAAATGGACTTCATCACTTAATTTATGAAGTAGTTGATAACTCTATTGATGAAGCTATGGCAGGATTTTGTAGAAATATAAAAATAACTCTTACAAAAGATGGTTGGGCAAGAATAGAAGATGATGGAAGAGGTATTCCAACTGCAATTCACCCAACAGAAGGTATAAGTGCTGCAACTGTTGCTTTAACTGTACTTCATGCTGGTGGAAAATTTGATAAAGATACATATAAAGTTTCAGGTGGACTTCATGGAGTTGGGGTTTCAGTTGTAAATGCTCTATCAAAACATCTAAAAATGACAATTTACAGAGAAGGGAAAGTTCATTATCAAGAGTTCAAAGAAGGAATTCCTCAAGGAACTTTAGAAGTTATTGGGGATAGTCCTAGAAAAACTGGAACAGTTATTGAATTTTTAGTTGATGATACTATTTTTGAAGTTACAAAATATGAATTTAATATATTAAAAAAGAGATTTAAAGAAGTTGCTTATTTAAATCCAATTATATCTATAACTTTAGAAGATGAAGCTGCAAAATTAAAAGAGGTTTACCATTTTGAAGGTGGTATAAAACAATTTGTTGAAGATATGAATAAAGAAACAGCACTTTGTGAAGTTGTATCTTTTAGTGATAAAGTTGATGGTGTTGAAGTAGATATTGCTTTAATGTATAACGACACTTATATAGAAAAAACTCTATCATTTGTAAATAATATACGAACAATAGATGGTGGAACACACGAAGCAGGATTTAAAGCTGGACTTACAAGAAGTATTTCTAAATATTTAAGTGAAAATGCAAGTGCAAGAGAAAAAGATACAAAAATAACTGGTGATGATGTAAGAGAAGGACTTATAGCAGTTGTTTCTGTAAAAGTTCCAGAACCACAATTTGAAGGTCAAACAAAAGGAAAACTAGGAAGTTCTTATGTAAGACCAATTGCACAAAAATTAACTGGTGATAATTTAGATAAATATTTTGAAGAAAATCCAACTCATGCAAAAGCAATAATGGAAAAAGCTTTGATGGCAGCACGAGGAAGAGAAGCTGCTAAAAAAGCAAGAGAATTGACTAGAAAAAAAGACTCTATGAGTGTTGGAACACTTCCTGGAAAACTTGCAGATTGCCAAAGTAAAGACCCAGCTATAAAAGAACTTTATTTAGTTGAGGGAGATAGTGCAGGAGGTTCTGCAAAACAAGGAAGAGATAGAGTTTATCAGGCTATTTTACCACTAAAAGGAAAAATTCTTAATGTTGAAAAATCAAGACTTGATAAGATTTTAAAATCAGATGAGATTAGAAATATTATCACTGCACTTGGTTGTGGTATTGGTGAGGATTTTGATGAAGATAAAATCAGATATCATAAAATCATCATTATGACGGATGCCGATGTTGATGGTAGCCATATTCAAACTCTACTTTTAACATTCTTCTTTAGATTTTTAAGACCAGTGATTGAAAAAGGTTATTTATATATTGCTCAACCACCTCTTTATAGATACAAAAAAGGTAAAAATGAGATATATTTAAAAGATAATGGAGCACTATCTTCATATTTAATCGAAAATGGACTTGAAAATTTTGAGTTTGAAGGTATGGGATATAATGATTTACTAGATTTATTTAAACAAGTAGCACGATATAGAGCTATGCTTGAGCAGTTAGCAAAAAGATACTCTTTACTTGAAGTTTTAAAACACTTAATTGAAAATAGTGATTTAGTAAATTTAGAATATAGTGTATTGTATGAAAAAGTAAAAGAGTTTTTAGAAGTAAGAGGTTATAACATACTTTCTAAAACGGTTTTAGATGATAGAATTCAACTTTTTGTACAAACAAATGAAGGACTAGAGGAACTTATAATAAATGATGAACTTTTTGCATCATCATATTTTAGTGAATCTACATTTATTTATAATAAACTAAAAGATAGAGATTTAACACTATTTGATGGAAAAGATTTGATAGAACTTCTTGAAGAGATAGAAAGTCTTGCTAAAAAAGGTGCATATATTCAAAGATATAAAGGTCTTGGTGAGATGAATCCAGAGCAACTTTGGGAAACAACTATGACACCTGAAAATAGAAGACTTTTAAGAGTAAAAATCGAAGATGCAGAAGCTGCTAGTGATACATTTACTCTATTTATGGGTGATGAAGTAGAACCTAGAAGAAACTATATAGAATCTCACGCAAAAGATGTTGAGCATCTTGATGTATAATTTGTAAGGTATAAAAACCTTACAAATTATCTTTTTGAAATATAATCTATTATTTTGAAACCATGATTTAAAGCAATAGCAATAGAACCTTCATTGTGTGCGGCTAAATCACCAGCTAAAAATAGTCCTTTTACATTTGTTTCAAAATTTTCATCAAAAATAGCTTTATGATATTCATCGATTTGTATTCCACAATTTTTTAAAAAATCAGTTGGAGTTGTACCTCCGATAGCATAAATTAGTCTATCAAAAATACTACTCTCTTTGTTGCTAAAATGTACATTTACTTTTGTTTCGCAAGCTTCTAAACTTAGAATATCACATCCTAATTTTATATTTAAACCTTTTGTTCTTTCATATTCTTTTAATATATTTTCATTTGTTTCATTGATTCTTGAGAAACTTTTTTGTCTATAAGCTAAAGTTACACTATTTTTATCATCAATAAGGCTATAAGCATATTCAGCTGCACTATTTCCACCTCCAATAACTAAAATATTTTCATTTTTTGTACAGGAATCAAGATTGAAATTTACTATTTTTTGAATTTCTAAAGGTATTTTATAATCAGGTTTATTTGGTTTTCCCATTTTTCCAATAGTGATGATGACATTTTTTGCTAAAAATTTTTGAGTTTTTGAGTAAACTTCAAATATATTTTCGCTATTTTTTATCACTTTCTCTACTTCACTATTGTACAAAGGATTTATATTATGTTTTGCTAAAAGATTTTCAAAATATTTTAGAGTGTCATCTTTTGTAGAATCGAAAAAATCTATATTTCCAATAATATCAACAATATGATTTTTCCAGTTTCTATCTACTCTTTTTCCATCTTTGTAAAATTTTCTTATAGTGTCAAAGAAATTATCACTTTTTTCTAAAACTAAAATATTATCAATATTTTTTATTTTTGCTTCAATCGCACAACTAATACCAGATACACCAGCTCCAATTATCAAAATATCAAAAATTTCTTTGTTCATAATTAAATCCTATGATAAATATATCTATATTTTATACTTGATTTATATAAAGTAGCTTTATAAGAGATATTTGGATAAAATATTTCTTAATTATTTGAAAAAAGGTTACTAATGGAAATAAAATATGGTGAAAAAGAAATTTTAGATTTTGATATAAATAATCCTGAAAATTTCTGGCCAAATGAGCATAATAAAAACTATACAATAGATATTGAGTTACCAGAATTTATGGCAAAATGTCCAAGAAGTGGTTACCCTGATTTTGCAACAATAAAAATACAATATATCCCAAATAAAAAGGTTATAGAATTAAAAGCATTAAAAATATATATAAACTCTTTTATGAATAGATATATTTCTCATGAAAATTCAGCAAATGAGATATTTGATACACTTTCTTCTAAACTAGAACCACGATGGCTTAAAGTTATAGCAGATTTTAAACCAAGAGGAAATGTTCATACAGTTATTGAAATA
Organism: Aliarcobacter vitoriensis; assembly: GCF_003316695.1. GTDB lineage: Bacteria > Campylobacterota > Campylobacteria > Campylobacterales > Arcobacteraceae > Aliarcobacter > Aliarcobacter vitoriensis. The sequence goes on along the minus strand of NZ_PDKB01000013.1, from coordinate 21,982 downwards.
GATAGTTCAAAAGTATAAGAGAAATGTCTTGGAAAGATTAGTTACTACTGCTGAAGCAGCAGAAATTTTAGGCTTATCTTTACAAGGTATCCACTACCGTATAAAAAAAAATCAACTAAAATCACTAAAACAAGATGGAAAAACTTTTGTATATATAAATGATAATTTAATACAACATAGTAATACACAAAATGTTCAAGAAACTACTAATTTTGATAAATTAATAGAAGCTAAAGATGAACAAATAATCATCTTAAAAAAATCTATAAAGTGGATGAGAAACCAATATGTTTCTGAAATAGAAAGATTGGAAAAAAATCAAAAAAGAATAATAGAAGTTTTTAATAGTGAAATAAAACTTTTACAAAGTGCTTTTAATGAAATGAGAGCTATATATAAGCCTCAAATTGAAAAAAGTGTAGAAAAAGAAGAGAAAAAAAGTGAATTTATAACTATAAAAGAGTTTTTTATGATACTAAAAAGAGCAAATAAAACAGAAGCTGAAATAAAAAATATCATATTTAAAGCTATAAAAAATGATGATAAAAGATTTATTTATAACAAAACTGATAAAAAACTTTTGATTTTAAATGATGATTTTGAAGATTTGATTTAGAAGTACAAAAAGTACTCCTTTCCAGATACCCAAACACAACACTAAAAAAGGTGCCTTGCTATGTTCCCATCCTGGGGCGTTGTCTTTAGTAATGCTTGAAAGGGTCTAAAAAGGAGCATTCAAAACACTTTTATGTTCTCAATGCTACTTTTAAAGATTGTGATTCTAGCTAATATATCTTTAATATATAATAAAAGGGAAAAATGACATATCTAATACTATTCTTTTCAGCATTTTTGTCTGCAACCCTGCTTCCTCTTGGAAGTGAAGCAATACTTATTTACAATATTTTAGAGGGTTATAATCTTTTTTTACTTCTGTTTTTCGCTACTTTAGGAAATAGTTTGGGATCAGTTTTAAACTACTATTTGGGTTTAAAGGGAGAAGAATATTTAGTAAATAAGAATTTTGTAAATGAGAAATATATAAATCTTAGCAAAAAATATTTTGATAAATATGGAGCTATCTGCATTCTTTTTGCATGGTTACCAATCATAGGTGATCCTATTACTTTTGTAGCTGGAGTTTTGAAATATAATTTTAAACTATTTTTAGTTTTAGTAATAATATCAAAGTTAGGAAGGTACCTTTTTATAGCTTTGATAGTCTAATAAAATCTATAATTTACTTTAAAAATCCAATAGGAATAGCATACATATCTTCATCAATTTGTAAAAATGTATCTCCCATGTATAAAACAATTCCTTTATCAAACTCTTTGTTTATCTCATTTTTAAGATTATATATATGTTTAAAATCATCTTTTTTAACTGTTTTTGAAGCTTTTATCTCAAGAGCTATAATTTTGTTTGAATACTCCAAAATAAAATCTATCTCTTTTTTATCTATTGTTCTATAATAATACAAATTAGTTCTACTTTGAGCATAAGAATTTGCTTTTAATAATTCACTAAAAATAAAAGTTTCAAGTATTTCTCCTTTTAATGGAGATTTATTAAATTCATTTTCTGTACTAATTTGAAGTAAATGACAAAGAACTCCTGTATCAATAGAAAAGATTTTTGGAGTTTTTACTAATCTTTTTAATTGATTATTGAAATATGGTTGCAATTTTTGTATTTGATAAGTATGTTCTAAAACACTAAAATAACTATCAAAAGTTCTTCCATCAAGTCCTACTTGTGTTTGAATATCATTTTTATTAAATATACTTCCACTTCTAAACATACAAAGTTTATACATATTGATAAATTTATCCATATTCCTAATATTTGCTAATTCTTTTGCATCTGATTCTATATAAGTTCTTATATATGAACTAAACCATAGATATTTTCCCTTAGTACTATCAATTTTACTAATTTCAGGATAACCACCATCTATAATATCTTTTTCGATACTTATATCTTCATATTTTTTTAAAAGATATTTATTTAAATCATCTGAAAAAATATCAATGATATTTTCACTACTTTGATTTTTTTCTTTTAATGAAAAAGGATAAAGTTCAGCTATTCCAATTCTTCCTGCTAGTGAATCTGATATCTCTTTAAATCCTTGAAGTGATGCAGAACCAGTTAAAATAAACTCTCCATTAATTCTATCTTTATCTACATACTCTTTTATAGAAATTAATAATTGTGGTAATCTTTGTATTTCATCTATGATAACAGGTTTAGATAAACTCTCTATAAATCCTTTTGGATTGTTTTTTGCCATTTCATACATATTTATATCATCTAAAGTTATATAATTGTCAATATTTAAATGTAATGCCAAAGTAGATTTTCCAACTTGTCTAGCTCCACTTATAAGTAAAACTGGGAAAAACTTTTGATATTCTCTTATATCATTTATAATTAATCTTTTTATATACATTTTATAATCCTTAAATATCTTGTTGTATATTACATAAATTTACATAATTTTATACTTATTACTATAAAGATTAAAATAAGTTGATATAATAAAAAATATCACAAAAGGAGTTACTATGACTAAAGTTATGAATAGAGTTATAGATGACATACAAAAACTTTCATAAGATGAGAAAAGTAATCTTATAAAATTTTTGATTGCTTCAATGGATGAAAAACACGATGAAAATTCAGAAAATGAATGGCTAGAACTTTCTAAAAAAAGATATGAAGAAATACAATTTAGACAAGTTCAAACTCAAAATTGGAATGAAATAAAACCAAGAGTATTAAGCTAAATGTTTAAGCAAATTGTTTTTCATTCTGATGTTGCAGAGGATATTAAAGGAGCATATCTTTGGTATGAAAAACAACTTAATAGAAAAAATAAATCAAAAAATTTAGAGTTTCAAAAAGCTTTATTAAATCAAAATCATAAAAAAGCTTTAGAAGTATGAGATGAATATCTAAACCTTATTTAAATATAATATTCTCTTTTGTTACCAAAGGTAACTCCAGTTAACAAATTTGAAAATTCTTTCTGTAAAATTGTCCATTTTTTTCATTTAAATCGTCTTACTATATAGAGAAACAAATTCTCAAAATTAATACAAAGGATTTAAGATGAAAAATAGAGTTTTCATTTCAGTTTTAGCATCAATGATGTTAAGTGGAACAATGTTAAATGCAAAAGAGATAAGTTTGCAAGAAGCAGTAGAGAATATAGTAAAGAGATATAATGTAACATATATTTCAAAAGCTAATAACTTGAAAGATAAAAGTATAGACTCAGAAAAAGTGAGTTTCGGGGGGGGGTACGGTATTAAGTAATCTAAATATTATATTAGAAGAACATAATCTCAAAGCTATCGAAGAAGATAGCATAATATACATAATAGAAAAACCAAAATATCAAAACTTTGGTAATACTACTGTTTTAGATGAAATTTCTGTAAAAGATAATAAAGAAAATAGCTACACTCGTAGCCAAGACAATTCAGCAACTGGTATGAACTTATCACTTAAAGAAACACCACAATCAGTTTCAGTTATAACTTCAAAAAGAATGGAAGATCAACAATTAAACAATTTAAACGATGTGATGAAAAATGTAACTGGAGTTTATGTAGAATCAACTCCAACAAATGATCCACAGCGTGCTACTTTTTGGTCTCGTGGTTATAAAATTAAAAATTTTCAAATAGATGGATCATCGAACTTTACTACACAATTTGAATTTAATCAAGATGGAGGTTTCGAGTCAGGCATTTACGACTCTGTTTCTATAGTAAGAGGAGCAAATGGACTTTTAACTGGTGCTGGAGATCCAAGTGGAAGTATAAATCTAGTACGAAAAAAACCAACAAAAGAGTTTCAAGCTTTACTTGAAGTACAAACTGGAAGATGGGACAAATATAGGGGTGTTGTAGATATTGGTGGTGGATTTAATGAAGATGGAAGTATAAGAGGAAGATTTATAGCTGTTCATAATCAAGGTGGATATTTTAACCCTTTACTTGATAGACAAAATAATACTTTATATGGTGTTGTAGAAGCTGATTTAGGTGATTCAACTACAATATCTGGTTCTTGGGAAATGTCAAAAGCTGAAAATAATGCTTATCAGGAAGCTGGTGGAGAAAGATTTTTATTTAATGCGACAGGACCATATAAGAGAGTTGGCTTAACAAACTTTGATAAATATACTTGGTATACTTCAGATTGGACGAAAAAAGAATCAACAATAGATAATTACACTTTAGCTTTAAATCATCATATTAATGATTCTTGGAAAATAGACGCTAAATATAACTATATTAAACAAGATAGAGCAGTCAAATATAGTGGAGCAAATGCTTGGGTAAATAATTACACTGTACGTGAAGCTGGACTTGGAAAATATGATGTTTGGGAAGAAAATCATTCAGCAGATATAAAGTTAAATGGAGCTTTTGATTTATGGGGGAAATCTCATGATTTAGTTATTGGAGCAAATGTAATAAAAACAAAGGCTGAACATACAGGAAAGCAAAGTTGGGATGGAACAGGTTTTAGTATTAGTAATAATAAGTTAGTGCATATTGAACCTGATTGGTCTAAATATAGTTCTACTAGAAGTAATTATTCAACAAAACAATATGGAATATTTATTTCAACAAAATTAAACTTTACAGATGATTTCTCTGCAATTTTAGGTGGAAGATATAGTAAATGGGAAACTAAACATATTTGGAAAGGTACTACTATTGTAGATGATAGAAAATTTGATAATTTTTTACCATATTTAGCTTTAACATATGATCTTACAGAAAATCTTACAACTTATGTAAGTTATACAGAGATATTTAATCCACAAAATCATAAAGATAAAGGTGATAAGTTTCTTGACCCAGAAACTGGATTTAACTATGAAGTTGGTTTAAAAGGTGAATGGTTTGATGGAAGATTAAACTCTAGTATTGCACTTTTCCAATCAGGTAAAGATGATCTTGCAGTAACTGATATAAATCCAGACACAGGGCTTTGTTATAAAGTTCCAGGTACTAATGGTTGTGCAATGAAAGCAGAAGATGATACAAAAAACAAAGGTTGGGAGTTTGAAATTGCAGGAGAAATTACTCCTTATTGGCAAGTGCAAGCTGGTTTCTCTTCATCAATTCTTAAAGATAAAAATGGAAAAAGATTAACAAGTGATGCTATACCTATTAGAACAGCAAATCTATTTACTACTTATAAACCTATATCTAAATTAACTTTAGGTGGTGGTGTAAGATGGCAAAGTGAAATTTTTGATAATACAGTAAAAGGTTATTATATACAAGCTGGTTATCCTGAAATGGTTAGCGAAGCTACACAAAAAGATTATTTTGTAGTTGATTTGATGGCAAATTATGAATTTAATAAAAACTTAAGTTTATTGGTAAATATCAAAAATGCTTTAGATAAAGAGTACAAAACTAGCTTTAATAATTACAATTATGGAGAAGAGAGAAATTGGATGGCTACTTTGAAATATAGGTTTTAGACTTTTGAAACTGGGACAACTTAGAGCGAAACTTTGCTTTAGCAAATGTTGAGAAAAGTCCCAGTTCTCAATAACTTTAAGTATTTATTTAATTTTGAGATTAAAATTTATATTTTACCCACAACAATTTTCTCAAGCCATTTTATATGTCTTGGTCCATTTCTTATATCATCTATACTTATTAGTGCGATTTTACCTTGATAATCTTTAAGATATTCGCCATTTTTCTTATAAAAAACTATTATATTATCTCCTAGTTTGGTATTAAAAACCTCATTGTATGAAAAAATTGCATCGTAGCCATCACTTGCAATAACTTGAATATATATTTTATTAAAATCTTTTTTGCTAGTTATATCAACAACAGCTTTATCTAAAATATCTTTTAGCAAGACACCTTCATAGCTTTCTACATTATCTTTTGTTTCTCCACTCATACAAATAACAGGAGTTGAACCACTTTTAAAATAACTCATTTTTTCAAGCTCTTCTACATTTAATGATAGTTTATTTAAAACTAAACCATAAACTTCAACTTTTGTTGATACTTTGTAATTTTCATTTGCAAATAGCGATAATGAAAATATTAAAACTAAAAATATTTTTTTCATACTTCTTTCTCCCACGAAATAAATGCCCAAGTTATAGTCTCTTTTGATTTCTTATTTTTATATGTTGTATTAAAATACTCTCTTAGGATTTTTTCCTCTTTTTTTGACATATCACCTAAACTCCATTTTAAACTTTGTATAAAATCATCTTCATTTGGTGTATCAAATTTTGAAGAGTTTGTTTTGATAAAATCAACTTTTGCAAATATTCCCATACTATGTAAACAATTTACTAAATATATATAATCAGGTCTTGGAATAATATCTCTTTTGATTTGCTCTAGTATCTCTTTATCAATAAAGCTTCCACCAACTTTTGTAGTGATATAAACTCTTTTATTTGCTTTTTCATTTAGTTTTTGTAAAGCTTTTTTTATATCTTTTACTTCCATAGAACGACTAGCAACTACCATATCAGTATTTGGTACATCTTCCCAAGAGTCATACCAAGATTTATGAATTGTTGTAAGATTATCTATATTTTTCTCTTTTGCATTTTCATTTGCATAATTTAGCATCTCTTGTGAGTAATCAAGAGCATAAACATTTTTTAGTTTTTTTGCAAGAGCCAAAGAGATGGTTGCTGGTCCACTTCCAACATCAAGTAGCGTTTCACAATCACTTGTATCCACTTTGCTTATAAACTCTTTTGTGTAAGGACTATTTACAACATTTTGACTAAAATATTTTGCTTTATTATCCCAATCTTTGCTACTTTTACTTTTAAAAGTAGAGTTTTTCATCTGTTTTTTATAGAGTTTTGAAAAATTTAACTCATCTAAATTTGTTTTTACCAGTGCCATTTTTTCTCCTAAATTTTTGGTATGCAGAATTTATAATTTTCTTTTGATATTATCTCAACATTTACATCATAAAGTTGGTTTATATTTTCAACTGTTAGTTTATCATCAACTGTCCCATAATCCAAAACTTTTCCATCTTTTAACATCATAACTTTATTTGAAGCATATAACGCATGATCTGGATAGTGAGTAGTTTTTACAAAAGTATATCCCTCATTTGCTAACTCTTTTAAAAACTTCAAAAGTTTTAATTGGTTTCCATAATCTAGTCCAGTTACAGGCTCGTCCATAAATATGATTTTTGCATTTTGTGTTAAAGCACGAGCAATAAAGGCTAGTTGTCGTTCTCCTCCACTAATTTGTGAGTATATTTTATCTTTTAAATGTAAAATGCCAACTTTTTCTAAGTTTTTTATAGTTATCTCAATATCTTTTTGTGAATAGTTTGAAAATAGATTTATATGTGCCAATCTTCCCATCAAAACTACATCAAAAACTGTATAATCAAAAGGTATTTGATGAGTTTGAGGAACATAAGATATAAGTTTTGCTAACTCTTTATTTTTATAATCATTGATATTCTTTGATAATATTTTTATATCTCCAGAGCTTTTATAAATTCCCAAAAGTATTTTTAATAAAGTGGTTTTTCCACAACCATTTTTCCCAATCAAAGATAATATATCTCCTTGATGAAGTTCAAAATTTATATCATTTAAAACCTCTTTTTTTTGGTAAGAAAAAGAGATATTTTTTGCATCAATTAAAAGCATTAAAAACCTTTTTTCGCATTTTTTAAAACTAAAATAAATATTGGTATTCCAATAATTGATGTAACAATACCTATTGGAATTTCAAAGCTAAATATCATTCTTGAGGTATTATCAACAATAAGCAAGAAAATAGCTCCTATAATAGCACTTATTGGAAGAACTATTTTGTTATCTGCTCCAAATAAAAATCTTACAATATGTGGAATAATAAGCCCAATCCAACCTATAATCCCAGCTAAAATAACACTTAAAGCACTTATAAAAGTAGCCACTAAAATAACAACAATTTTAATCTTTTTTGTATCAACTCCTAAAGCTTTTGCTTCTTCATCTCCTAAACTTAAGGCATTTAGGTATTTTGATAAAAAAATCAAAATAAATACGCCTAAAAGCATAGGAATAGTTAAATTCCAAACTATGCTTGAAGTACTAAAAGACAAGCTTCCCATAAGCCAATAAGTAATTGCTGGAAGAGTATCATAAGGATCAGCACTATATTTTAAAATAGAAAGTAATGCTCCAAAAAGTGAACTACTAATAATCCCACCAAGAACTAGGATAATCATATTTTTTGCATTTGAATAAATATAAGAGATAAAAAGTGCAAAAACTACTGCTAAAAAACCAAAGATAAATGTACTAAGATTTATAAAAAACCAAGACCAACCTAAAACCATTCCTAAAGCTGCTCCAAAAGAAGCACCACTTAAAACTCCCAAAATTCCAGGAGAAACAAGTGGATTTACAAACATAGCTTGAAAAGCTGCTCCTGAAATTGCTAGTGAAGCACCAATCATTGCTGCAGCTATAATTCGCGGTAATCTAATATCAAAGATGATACTTTTTAATAAGTCATATTGCTCTTGTGTTAGATTTGATTTAAAACCAAATAATGCTTTTATAAAATTTATATAATTATCAAATGAAATATCATAATTTCCAATAAATAGTGAACTATTTATCAAAACCACTAAAGCAATAATCAAAAATAGATATTTATTCAATATCTTTTCCCATAATATGATTTAATTGTTCATCGCTTATTTCTAAGCCTAAAAATAGTGAATAAAACTCTTTTGCATCTTTATTTATATCAATTTGATAAATATCATTGTGTAAGATATTAAGTAACCACTTAAGCCCTAATATTTTCATAAAAGATGGTGGTCTATCAAACCAAGAAAAAGGTCCTTTAGGTAAAAAATATACTCTTTTGTTTTTTACTGCATCTATAAATTGCCATTTTGGGTCATTGTAAATTTTTTTATAAAACTCTTTTTCATAAACCAATATAACTTCTGGATTGTATGATAAAACTTTTTCAAAATTTATAGCTTGTTTTCCATAAGTATTTGAATTTTGGCATTTGTGTAAATTCTCTCCACCTGCAAAAGTTATAAGTTCAGATCTTACAGAACTATCACATTCAGTTTCAAGTCCATTATTTCCTTGAGCATAATATACTTTTGGTTTTTTTGTAACTTTTTTTGATACTTCTTTTGCTTCATTTAAAACTTTGTTTGCATAATCTTCTAACTCTTTTGCTCTTTTTTCATTTGAAGTTAATTTACCTAAATATGAAAATGAGTTTATAATATCTTCTAAAGTTGAAGATTTTATATAGAAAAATGGAATATTTATATTTCCCAAACTATCTTTTATTTTTTTTTCACTTTGCTCTTTTGAAGTTTCACTTAGTAGTATCACATCTGGATTTATTTTTAAAATCATCTCACTATTTGGAGTATTTCCTTTTCCAAACCAACCACCAATAATAGGAAGATTTTTTATATTTTCATCTATATATTTTGCTTCTATTTCATTAAAAGGGAAATTCAATCCTGCAATTTTACTTTTATCAACAGCATAAAGTGAGTATAAAATTGTAGGAGTTGAGGCATAAATTTTATCTACTTTTTTTATCTCTATATTTTCATCAAACATATCTTTGTAACTGTTTGCATTTGCATAAAAACATAAAGATAAAATTAAAAAAACTATTTTAAACATAAGGTTTTACCTCTTTTATATATAAATTTAAAACTTCTTTTGCTCTTTTTGTAGAAGTTGTGAGTGGTTTTAGAAGTATTGCTTCAATATCAAACTCATTTTTTAAAGCTTTTATTTGTTCAATACACTCTTTTTGAGTTCCATAAATAGAGTTTTCTAAAATTCTATTTTTATCAAATATGGTATTTCTGATATCAATATACTCAGATGTTAGAAGTTTTGCTAAAGTTGGATTTGTCTGTTTTGAAAGTCGCATTGAGTTGATAAATATATCGGCACTTTTTTTTGTTTCTTCTTCTATTTCTTTTTTGTCAAAGCCTATATTTATACCTCTTGCTACTCTAAATGACAGCTTTTTATTTGGGCTAAAATTTTGGAAATTCGTGAATATTTCTTTCATTTTTTCTTTGCTTAAAGCTAAACTTCCAATAAGTCCAAAATCATCTTTTGCACATTTTTCTATTGCTTCAAGAGATTCTGAAGCTAAAAAAGTTGTAAAATTATCTTTTATTTTTGGGCGAATTGATATATCTTCACAAGAAAAAAATTTACCCTTAAAGTTTACTTGTTCTTCAAGTAAAAGCTTATGTATAAGTTCATTTGCTTCAAACATAACTTCTCTATTTGTTAAAGCATTTGTATGAAAAGTTTTATCATAAATAGCAAATGCACCTTTTGCAATACCATATAAAAACCTATTATCATCAAAAGCTTTTATAGTGGCTATCTCTTCTGCTAGTTTTATAGGATTATAATATGGAAGTAAAATTCCAGCTGTTCCTATTTTGATATTTTTTGTTTTTCCTAAAAGATAGTTTACTAGAGTTAAAGGAGATGGAATTACACTAAAGTTGTTAAAATGGTGTTCTGTTATCCAAGCTTCATCAAAACCCAGATTTTCAGCATAACAAACCAAATCAATTTGGTCTGTTATTGCTTTTTGGTAATCATTTTCCCAATTCTCAAAAAGTGCAAAAAGTGCAGTTTTCATTAGAATTTATATGTTAAATTTGAGTATATAACTCTTCCAGCTTCTGGATAGCCATAGTTATATTCGTAGTTTTTGTCAAATATATTTGAAGCACCTACATCAATAGTCAATCCTTTTACAAGTTCATAAGCAATTTTTGCATTCCAAATAGCTGCACCGCTTGTATCTTTACTTCTATCATTTGAAGTTGTATGTCTGTTTGAAGAGTATTGCATATTTACATTTGTTGTTAAAGCCTTGATTGGTCTATATGTTACACCTAAAGCAATTTTATGTTTTGGAGCATCTGTTATATCAACTTTTTTATCTTTATCTTCTGCTAAAAGTCTTGTATAACTTGCATCAAAATCTAAAGTTTCATCAAATGAATAGAAATATTCTAATTCATAACCCATATGTTTTACTTTTCCAATATTTTTATTTTGATTAGTCATTCCTCCACCAAAAGGATTAGTCACTCTATCAGTTTGAATATAATCTTTTACGTCAGAGTAAAAAAATGCTGATTTGATACCTTGATTATCAAATATTTTATTTGCTCCAATTTCATAGTTTATAGCTTTTTCAGGTTTTAAATCTGGATTTGGAATAGCGCTTCCTAATCTAAATGAGTATCTTTCTTTTAGACTAGCAAATCTTGTTTTTTTAGCAATTCCAGCATAAAGTCCAAAAGTTTCATCTATATCATATTCAACTTTAATCATAGGATTAAAAGCTGATTCACTTGTATGTTCAAACTCTTTTACATTTTCATAAGGACGAGTTCCATTTGCTTTAAAACTTCCATTATTAGCTTTTTTTACATCATCTTTGTCCCAGCTAATTCCTGTAATAACTCTAAAATCATCAGTTACTTTAAAAGTATCTTCTAAACCAATAGATAAATAGTTAATTTTCATAACACTTGAAGTATTACCATCTTTATCAAGGTCTTTTTGAGTATCTTGTTTTGCATGAAGTGCTAATTTTAAACTATTTCTTTGTGTGTCGTATTGCCCAAGTTCAAGTGAAATACCTTTTGTATTTGCATCATAAGGTGTTGGATTACTTCTTAATTCTTTAAATGTATTATCTTTAAAAAAGTACATATTGTTTTCAAATTTATCATAGAAAATTCTACTTTTTAAATACCCTAAATCAAAGTTTGTATTTGAAAGAAAATAAAAACTCTCTTTATCTGAATAAGGCCATTGTCTGTATGAATTTTGACCTAACTCACTTTGATAAACTGGATAAGGCATACCTTTTTTTGTTTTTTGATTTATATAGTTGATAGCATATTCATCTGTATCATTTGGAGTATAACCAACTTTAAGATTTACTTTTCTATCTTCTTTGTATGAGTTTACTCTATGCCCATCATCTTGAACAGAAGTTGAGTTAAAATTACTCGACATAGGAACATAATCTCTATCTAAATAAGAACCACTAGCTTGGATATAGTATTTACCTTGATTTGTTCCTAAATTTAAATAAGCTTTTCTTCCTTCTCCACTAAATGCCCCAGCAGATATTGTACCTTCAAACTCTTTTGTTGGTTTTTTTGTAACTAAGTTAATTGCACCTGCAAAAGTATTTACTCCCAAAAGAGTAGAAGTTAAACCTTTACTTATTTGAATCTTCTCTAAATCAAAAGTTGTAAAGTTTGCAAAATCTAGGTAACCATCATAAGGTACATTTACAGCAATACCATCTATAAAAACTGGAGCGTGTTTTGCACTAAATCCTCTAATAGAAACAGATTGTTCTCCTCTTATTCCATGATTATTTACTGTAATACCACTAATTGTATTTAATGCCTCTACAACCGTATTTTTTTCTTGTAGTTTCATATCTTCACTTGAAATTTGATTGCTTTTAAATTTGCTATCAGAATTATTTCCAGCTATTATATTTACTTCACCTAAGTGAGTTGTTTCATTGGCAACCAATGAACATGTCATAACTGCAGTTGCAACTGCAAAACTCAATTTTTTTGTCATTTTCTTCTTCCTTTATTTATTTTTATATATAACGACTATTAAAAAAAATTATACTCCTTGTAAATTTGGAGTAAATGCTTTTGTGCTTACATTTACTATTTGTCCAATTTCTAAATTTTGTGCTTCATTTTCGCTTATTACAACTTCTACAATTTGTTGTCCAATAGCTATGATTGCTACATTTATAACATCTACTTTTTTTATATCCAAAAGTTCACCTTCAAAGCTAAATTTTTGACTACCTTTTGTTTTTAATAAAATATCTTTTGGTAAGCCATCTTCAACTATTTTTCCATTACTCATAACCAAAACTCTTGATGCTAATTTATACATTTCACTTGGGTCATGGCTTACCATAATAGAAGTTGTATTAAACTCTTTATGTAAAGTTAAAATATCATTTTGAAGTTTTACTCTCATTGATGGGTCTAAAGCTGAAAGCGGCTCATCTAAAAGTAGCAATTTTGGTCTTTTCATCAAAGCTCTACATAAACTCACTCTTTGTTTTTGTCCACCACTTAAGCTATTTGGATATCTATTTTTTAGTTCATACATATCTGTAAGATTTAAAAGATGTTTTGCTAACTCTTTATCTTTTGTAACATAAAGTAAATTATCAATAACACAAAGATTTGGAAAAAGTGCGTAATCTTGAAAAACAAATCCTATATCTCTTTTTTGAATAGGTTTTGAGATTTTATCATTTAACCAAATTTCATTATCTACAATTATTTCTCCATTTGCTTCTTCAAGTCCAGCTAAAGTTCTTAAAATAGTTGTTTTCCCACTTCCACTTACTCCACTTAAAGCTATAAATTCACCGCTATTTATATTTAAATCTACTGCTAAAAGCATTTTTCCAGAACTCCCATGAAGCTCTTTTTTTATATCTAGCTTTATCATCTAAAAAAACCTATCTTTTTTTTGATTACCATTGAAAACATAAACTGCAAGAAGAGTTAAAAAACTCATTACAATCATAATCAAACTATAAATATGAGCATCTTTGTAGTCCAATACTTCAACAAATTCATATATTGCAATAGCTGCAACTCTTGTTTCATTTGGAATACTTCCACCAATCATCAAAACCACTCCAAACTCACCAACGGTATGTGCAAAAGTTATAATAAGTGCTGTTAAAAGCGATGGTTTGATATTTGGTAATGCAACTCTTAAAACAGTTGTAAATTTGCTTTTTCCACTTATATAACTAGCTTCAAGCATATTTTTATTTAAACTTTCAAATCCACTTTGAAGAGGTTGAACCATAAAAGGAAGACTATAAATACAACTTGCGATGATAATTCCATAAAAATTAAAAACAAGTTTTATCCCAAAATAGTTCTCAAAAAATTGTCCTATTGGAGAGTTATGAGATAACCCCCAAAGAAGATAAAAACCTAAAACAGTTGGGGGAACAACCAATGGCATTGTACAAAGAGATTCCAAAATTGGTTTAAATTTTGACTTTGTTTGAGATAAATACCAAGCAAGTGGCATACATAACACAAACAAAATCAAAGTCGTAATAAATGCTAATTTGAAAGATAGCATAAAAGGTGCATAATCAACATTTAGTAAGTAATCAATCATTTAAAACCCTATTTATAGATAAATCACTAGCTTTTATCAAGATATTTATCTCATCATCTTTTTTTAAGTTTAGTCTTATTGAAGACTCTTTTGTGATAATGCTTTCTAAAATAGTATTTTCTATTTTTAGTTTGATACTACTTAGAAGTTCACCATTTTGTATATCAGTAATTTTTGCAAGAGCTTGATTTGATAGACTAATATCTTCTATATGATTTTTAGATATTACAATATTTGTAGGTTTTACAAGAAGTTCAACTTTTGAGCCTATTTGTAAATTGCTACTTAAATCCAAACTCATCATTTTAAAAGTGTTATTATGAAAATCAAATTCTACTATATTCAAATTGTCTTTGTTTTGAATATTTTTTACTCTTGCAATCATATTTATTTTACCAAATAACCAAAGTTTTTAAATATCTCTTTTGCTTTAGAACTTAAGATAAAATCATAAAAAGCTTTAGCTTCAGCATTATCTTTTGCTTTATTTAAAACTACTATTCCTTGGTCAATTGGAGTATATAGTTTTGGATCAACACTTATCCAATTTATATTTTCTTTATATTGAGCCATCTTATCTTCATACAATAAAGATTTAGCGATAAATCCAACATCAGCAGCAGTTAAAGCATATGTTACAGCTTGAGAAATTGATTCAGCATAAACAAATTTACTTTCATTTTTCTCTAAAATATTTGCATTTTTTAGTGCTTCAATAGCAGCAGTTCCATAAGGAGCAGTTTTCGGATTTGCAATCGCAACTCTTTTGATAGTGTCATTTGAAACTATTTCTATTCCTTTTGAGAAATCTAGTGGTTTTGCACTTAATATTGCTAAACTTCCTTGCGCATAAACAACAGGTTGCGTTGCAGTTAAATTCTCTTTATATAAAGTTTCAGGGAATTTCATATCCGCACTCATAAAAATATCAAATGGTGCACCATTTTGAATTTGTGCTGTAAATTTTCCACTAGCTCCAAGAACTACTTCTATTTTTGTGTTTGGATTTGTTTTATTAAATTCTGCGATTAAGTCATTTATTGCATAGCTAACATTTGCAGCAACTGCGATATTAACTGTTCCAGCAAAAACAGATGAACATAATAGTGCTAAACCTAAAATAATTTTTTTCATACTATCTCCTATCTTCCTATCATAATATCAGATGCTTTTATAATAGCATCAACTTTTGTTCCAACTTCTAATTTCATATTAGAAATAGAATTTGCAGTTACAACTGCAACGATTTTATCTTTATCTCCAATATTTATTACAACTTCTGCATTTACTGCACCTAAACTTATATCTTCAATAGTACCTTTTAAAGAGTTTCTTGCACTAAGTTTTAAATCACTTTGAGTTGATAATAAAACATTGCTAGATTTTATAACAGCAACAACTTCATCTCCAATTTTAAGCCCTAAATTCTCAACAGAACTATTAGTTATAATAGAAACTATTGAATTTCCACTTTTTAGTTTTATCTCTATTTCAGCGTTTACAGCTCCTAGTGAGATATTATCAACTACACCGATTATTTGATTTCTTGCACTAATTTGCATAGATAACCTCCTTATAGTTTTTAAAGTTCCAGTATTCAAATCAGTAATTCGATTTAGATTTTCAATAAACTTTTTTTGCTCTTCTTTTAGTAAAAAATATGTTTCTAAAAGATTTTCTCCATACTTTGTAAGAGTTGTTCCACCGCCACCTGCTCCACCAGTTTCTCTTAAAACTATTGGAGTTGTTGATAAATTATTCATAGCTTCAATAGCTTCCCATGCACCTTTATAGCTCATTGGGACTTCTTTTGCTGCTTTGTTTATCGAACCAGTTTTTTTTATAGCCATAAGTAGTTCAATTCTTTTCTCAAGCAAAAAAGGTTGATTCAAAATTTCTAAAGTCAAATTAGATGATATTGGCATATATAATCCTTTTGTTATATTTTTAGATATATAACGTAATCAAATAGTATCGTTATATATCTTAATAGATATTGATTTAAATCAATATTAATATGATATTATTACAAAGTTTTACTAAGGATACACAAATGGAAATCAATGAACTTTTAATAGATTTTATTGCAACAACAGTTTTTAGTTTCTTAATAGGGTTAGAAGTTAAAGCTTATGGATTAAAATTTCATGAAAATGATATAAAAACATTTTTTGGAACAACCAGAACTTACACTTTTATAGGTATTGTAGGATTTATATTTTATATATTAGAACCAAATAATTTCTTTATCTTTATAGCAGGATTTATATCAATAACAGTTCTTTATACTATGCTTTTTAATAAACTTCTTGAAAATAAGAAAAATAGTATAGTACTTTTTCTAGTTGCTATGATTGTGTATAGTTTTGGTGCATTAATAGATATTTTTCCATTTTGGTTGGCCTCTTTAATTTTTGTTGTAATAATATTTTTACTAAATGCAAAAAATAAATTGTTCAATTTCAAACTAAAAATAAATATCTATGAATTAGAGACTTTAGGAAAGATTATTCTTCTTTCAGCAGTTGTTTTGCCACTTCTACCAAAAGATACAACTATACCTTATCTTGGAATTTCTTTATATAAAATTTGGCTTACAGTTGTAGTTATATCAACTATTTCTTATTTAAGTTATATAGTTCAAAAATATATCTTTCCTTCAAAAGGTTTACTTTTAACAGGAGTTTTAGGAGGACTTTACTCTTCAACAGCAACAACAGTTGTTTTATCAAAAAAATCCCAATGCTTAGAGAATAGTGATATGTTTACAGCTTCTATTGTAAGTGCAACTTTAATGATGTATCTTAGACTTAGTGTAATTGCAGCTATTTTTAATATGGAAGTTTTTAAAATCATTGTTTATCCATTTTTAGCATTTGCAGTCATTTGTTTGATAATAGTTGGTATTTATTATAAAAAAGGTTCTCATAT
This sequence comes from Aliarcobacter vitoriensis, assembly GCF_003316695.1. Lineage (GTDB taxonomy): Bacteria > Campylobacterota > Campylobacteria > Campylobacterales > Arcobacteraceae > Aliarcobacter > Aliarcobacter vitoriensis. The sequence continues at coordinate 4,767 of NZ_PDKB01000013.1, read as the reverse complement.
AGTAAATAATAATGTTGAATTAGAAGATTCAAACCCATTAGAATTAGGAACAGCATTCGTGTTTGCCTTTTTGTTTGTTGTAACTATGCTTATTACAAATTTAGTAGTTAATAGTTTTGGCACAACAGGGCTTAATATCCTTTCTGTAATAATTGGATTTACAGATATTGACCCGTTTATCTTATCTTTATTAGCTGGAAATTATAATATTGATAGTTTATCAATTGCAGGAGCGATTATTATTGCAGCTGGAAGTAATAATATACTAAAAGCTTTATATACAGTTTGGTTTGGAAAGAAAAAAGCAATTTCAAGTTCAATTTGTTTGATGGTTTTAGGTATTTTAACAATATTTGTAGGATTAATTTTATAATTTTCCTACATATGGTTACACTTTTGCAAATTTTTAATTATAAGATTTTAAAATATATACAAATAAAAAAAATTTCTGATATAATCCAAAAACAAAAAGATTGATAACCGATGAGTATAAAACTTACAGCAGAAGTTTAACTAAAACACTATACTCATCGCTTATTTATTTTATTTAGATAACTCTTTAATATATTTTATATAATCTTGTTCAAATTTATTTAATGTATCTTCACTCAATTCAAATTCTGTTCCGTAAGTTATAAAAGGTTTTTTGTAATCCATTTTTATATAATTTGCAGTACCATACAATGGAGAAAGAAACTCTTCAACTGTTTTTTTGTCTTTTCCTGTTTCACAAAATGCTTCTTCATATCCTCCACAACTAACAGCAACAGCAAAAGGTTTATTTTGTAATTTATATTGACCTCCATAAGCAAAATTGTTTTCAAGTACAATATCAAACCATTCTTTTAAAATAGAAGGTGAACTAAACCAATACATTGGAAATTGAAAAACTATAACATCGTTGTCTAATAGTAGTTTTTGCTCCTCTTTAGCATCTATTTTAAACTCTTTATATTTATCATATAAATTATTTATAGTTACATTTTCAAAACTACTAATAGCATTAATTAGTCTTTTGTTTACAAGCGATTTTTCGAAATTTGGATGTACCAAATTGATTAATATTTTTTTCATATTAAAACCTTTTTTATAAAATTTGATGTTATTATATGTAAATATAAAAAAATGTAAATATGTACTTTTATGTAATATACTATCAAAAAGGAAAGTGTAAATGAAGAAAGATGAACTAAAAAATATAGCTGAAACACCATTTGGTTATACTTTATCTTTGATTTCTGGAAAATGGAAAATGATGATTTTGTACTTATTATCTGAACATAAAGTTATAAGATACAATGAATTACAAAGAAAAATAGGAAGTATTACTTATAAAATGTTAAGTTCTCAATTAAAAGAGTTGGAAGCTGACAAGCTAATTACAAGAAAAGAGTATGCAATGATTCCACCAAAAGTTGAATATAGTTTAACAAGTACGGGAAAATCTCTTATTCCGATTTTAGATGCTATGTGTAGTTGGGGTTCAAAAGAGAGACCAGAATTAAATTGTTTTATAACTCCATCTTCTTAAGATAATCACTAATTTTTGGAATATTATCTTTTCTACAAATCAAGCAAGTTGGAATATTAGCTTCATCTTTTGGTAAAACTGTGATTTTGATATCTTTATCATAACCCATTTTTTTAACTATGCTTGTTGGAAGTAAAGATTTACCCATACCCACTTTTATACACGAAAGAATAGTTTCTAAGTTTCCAAAAGGTAAAGTTTTTTCAACATATATATTTTTTTGTTTGTAATAATCTTTTAAAAATTCATCATAAACGCAACCATCTTTAAAACTCAAAGCTACATTTGGAGTATTTTCTTCATAAGGTTCTAAAATCGCTATCTCTTCTTCAAATTTTTTTAATATCATTAAACTATCATTTCTTGGCTCACCACTTATAAAAGCTATATCAACTTTATAATCTAAGATTAATTGTATAATATCTTTTGTAGTCCCTGTAAAAAGTTCTAGTTGCATTTTTGGAAAATCTTTGTGAAGTTGTATTAAAAATGGTGAAATTCGTACAACTGCATTGCAATCAGTTGAACCAATTTTTAGAGAACTTATATTCTTATCTTCAGTTAAACTAGCAATAGAACTTTCCATTTTATGTATTATTTCTAAAGCTTGTGGATAAAACTTCTCTCCACTTGAAGTTAATATAACACCCTTTGGAACTCTATGAAAAAGCTCTAAATTCAATATTTTTTCAAGCTGTTTTATTCTTGAAGTTACATTTGATTGGCTACATTTTAACTCATTTGAAGCTATCGATATACTTTTATTATTTGCAACACTTACAAAAACTTTTAATAAATTTAAATCCATATCATTTTTCCTTATATCACCTATCATTATTGATTATTTGACACAGAATAATCTTTAGTGATATGATAGCAAAAAAACTAAGGAAGAGAGTTTTATGTTAAGAAGATTATTCGATAGAAATGATAATTTAGCGATTTTAATTGCTGGTATATTTTCAATTATCATAGGTATAGGCGTTGCACGATTTGCTTTTACTGGGCTTATTCCTCCTATGATAGATGATTATTTAACTATTAAATTTGTAGGGATTTTAGCTTCACTAAATTTTGCTGGATATTTAGCTGGTTCTATATTTTCGGTATTTATAAAAAACATAAATATCAAAGTATATTTTTATAGATTTGGAATAGTTTTAGCTATTGTTACAACTTTTATTTTAGCCTATAGCAAAGATGATACACTTTGGATGATAGGAAGAGTTTTAGGTGGATTTGCAGGAGCTATGTGTTTGGTTGTAGGATCTGCAATTGTTATGCAAAAACTCAAAATTGAGAGTAAAACAAAAGCGATGGGAATACATTTTAGTGGAATAGGATTTTCTATTTTGACTACGGATTTAATAGCAAGATATGTTTTAAGTTTGGGTTATACTTGGGAAGATGCTTGGAGTGTACTTTGTATATATGCTATTGTTTTATCTTTTTATGCAATGTATATTTTATCTTTTGATAAAGAAGTAAAACAAGCTCAAATAAAACAGAAATTTGATTTTACTATTTTTACTCCATTTGTTATCCTTTTGATTATGGCATATTTTGCTGAAGGTGTAGGATTTGTTGTTCAAGCTACATTTTTACCAGATATTATAAACAATCTTGCTGGACTTGAAGGATATGGAAGTTTAACTTGGACTTTAGTTGGTATTGCTGGAATACCATCTTGTATTATTTGGATGAGATTGGCTCATAAATACGGAAGTGTAAATATCATCATCATAGCCCTACTTTTACAAGCTATAGGGATTTTAATCCCTGCTTTTACAACAAATATTTATTTAAATTTATTAAGTGGAGTTTTGTATGGTGGAACTTTTATAGGGCTTGTTGCACTTTTTATGAATTTGGGTGGGCAACTTTCAAATGGAAATCCAGTTGTTTTGATGGGTGCTTTAACAACTTCTTATGGTATAGGACAAGTTATTGCACCTCTTTATAGTATATATTTTATTGAAAAATATGGCAACTATGATTATGCTCTATATTTAACAGCTTTGATAGTTTTAGGTGGAGTATTTTTACTTTTTATAGCTAAAAAGTTTGAAAAAGATAAAATTTAAGCTAAATTTATGCCAAATATCACCCCAGCGGGTGATACATACTCCTTAAATAATTTGATATAATCTAGTATATTATTTTTAAGGAGATACTAATGGAAGTATTAGGAACAGTAAAATCAATCACTGAAGGTAAATTTTATGTAAAAGATTCTTCAGGAGCTGTAAGAGAACTTAAAATCGGCGATACAATAGCAAAAAATGATGTAGTTTTTGGAGATAAAACAAACTCATCTTTGGCAAATATCGCTATTGAACTATCAGGAAATGATGTAGTAGTTGTAAATCAAGATAATAATCAATTATTTGATTCATCTTTAACTACTATATCTTTTGGAAATGAAGAGGTAGCTTTTGATAAAAAAGCTGTTGATGAAACTTTAAGTGCATGGAATCAAGCACAAGAAAATATAGACAATATGGAAACAGCAGCTGGTGATGTAACTGAACAAGCTACAAATGCTGGAAATGAAGAGAGTCAAGATGGTGGAGCATTAAGATCTAAATTTAATGCTAGAGATGGAGATGCAACAGATGTTATTAGTGATTTAAGACAAGCTTCATGGACTGGTGGAACTGATAATCAAATCGAAGATGCACCAGATAATATTTTTATCTTACCTCCTGTTTATACTATAATTGAAGGTTTACAAGTTGTAAATGAAGGTGATGAAGCTCAATATGTAGTAAAACTAGTAGATGCTGCAGGAAATCCAGTAATAGCAACTCAAGATACAATAATCTATGTAAGATATACAAATAAAACAACTCAAGATGGCGACACAGAATATAATCACAACAATGTTATAGAAGTAGTAATCAAAGCAGGAACAAGCGAAACTACATTTAATATAAAAACAATAGATGACTATTTAGCAGATAATGGTGAAATTTACAATTTAGAAATCACAGGAAATAACTCAACTCATTTTGATATGAGAACTGGAGATGTGAACGGACAAAAAACAAATGTTGATACTGAGATTTTAGATAACTCAAACCCTTTAAATCCAGGTGGTGAAGATGGGGGATATGGACCAGAAGATACAGTGTATGTTGTAATCGATGGAACAAAAGAGTTGTGGGAGAGTCAGACAGGTGAGTATGTAGTAAAATTAGTAGATAAAGATGGTAATGTAGTAGTACCAACAAAAG
>NZ_PDKB01000012.1 GCF_003316695.1 Aliarcobacter vitoriensis | reverse complement strand
ACATGCAAAAATACAAATTGCATATTAAAACATGCAAGAACACAAATTGCATATTAAAACATGCAAAAATACAAATTGCATATTAAAACATGCAAGAACACAAATTGCATATTAAAACATGCAAAAATACAAATTGCATATTAAAACATGCAAAAACACAAATTGCATATTAAAACATGCAAAAACACAAATTGCATATTAAAACATGCAAAAACACAAATTGCATATTAAAACATGCAAAAACACAAATTGCATATTAAAACATGCAAAAACACAAATTGCATATTAAAACATGCAATAAGTATTTGTATAGTAGTATTATACTATTAAAAGAATAGGATGATTATAGTGAATAAATATTTTATATTAATGGGTGATATAAAGAATAGTCGAAAAGAAAATTCTGAAAGACTGTCAAGTATAATGATGGAAGTAATTAGTCATGCAGAACAAAAATTTAACAATGATCGTCTTTCAAAATTAGAAATAAAAGTTGGTGATGATTTTCAAGTTGTTATGAAAGATATAAATTCTTTGTTAAATATTCTATTATATTTGGATATTTATTTAAAAAAGAACAATATAGAATGTCGTTTTGCATTAGGTTATGGAACAATTTCAGGTAATATAAATAAAGATGGACATTCAGAAATGATAGGCTCAGGATTAACAAATGTTAATGAAATATTAAATAAGAAATATAAAAAATATAGTTTTTATATTGAAGATGAAATTTATAAAACAATACTTTTAAACATTATAGGATTACTTTTAGAGGATTGTTTATCTAATTTAACAAAAAAACAAATAGAATTTTTATATCATAGAATAGTTATGAATAAAGATTTGAATGAAATAGAAAAAATTATGGATGTAAAACAACGTGCAGTTTATGATTATTATAAAAGATCAAAATATCTTTTAATAATGAATGTTCTTGAAAAAATAGAGCTTTCATTTATGAATGATAGTAAAAACTTAGAAAATATTTATCTTAAAGATTTGAGATTAGATAAAGGAATTTACTTTGAATAAATATATTTCTATAGGTGCTATTTTATTAGTTATTATATTTACTATTTTTATAAAATGTTTTAATATAGAAATAAATAAATTTTTTTCTATTATATTTATATGTGTTACAAGTGTGGTATTATTACATTCTGTGAATGATTTTATTGCAGATATAATTAGTGGTATTAAAAGTCAAAGTACTGATATCGAAAATAGTGTGACTGATGAAAATAATCAGACTGATAAAAATAATGAAATTAATATCAAAATTTATATTAGTTGTTCGCAAGACAAAACTAAATTAAATAATTTTTCAAATATAGATTATAATTCTCAAATGATTGGTTTTTTGGAACGAATTTTATATTTTATAGGTATTGTGTTTCAAAATATGGGATTGGTTACTATTGTCATGGCTTTTAAAACTGTGGCTAGATATAAAGAAATTGATGAAAAAATGAAAGCTGAATATTTCTTAATAGGTTCTTTTTTGAGTTTAATATCTTCAATTATAATTTCAGGAATATTTATTGCATTTGATAATATTCATAATTTAGGAATTGTGAATTATGTAGTTAACTTAATAACATATAATTTGAAAATAATTAATTGACGAGAAAGATTAATCTGATAAATTAAATTTTTGAATTTATATGGTTGTTTTTATACAAAGAGAAATATACTCCCCCTTTCTTTTTCATATCAAAAGAGTCTAATACTTTTTGCTTTAGTGCAATATTTCTAAAGCTTTCTAATAGTTCATTCATATTTGCATCACTTAATATTTGAGATAAATATTCTGCTATTATTTCTTTATCATCAAGATATTGTACTATATCAAAATTTGTAATTTCTAATTTACTCATTATTTAGCCTTATAAAATTTATATTTTCATTTTAATATGTATATATTGAAATTGTATCTTTTAAGATGCAATATATCATTAAAAAGTTAAAATTTATTGATAAGGTATAAATAGGGTATAAATTTATAAAATCTTTTAAACTTAAAAAAATATGTAAATACTATTAAATAGGGATTATAGAATATAATTGAATGGTACCGCTAGTCGGACTCGAACCGACATGCCCTAAAGCGAGGGATTTTGAATCATACGCGTCTACCAATTCCGTCACAGAGCCATTTATTTTTAATAAAATATCTTAAAAGTAAGTTGTGTACTTTTTTGCATACTCAACATCATAAAAAGCCCATAAAATGGTGTTTTGAATAACAAAAATAAAGATTTTGAATTTAACATGTAAAACGATATAAAAGTACATAAAAGATGTATCTGTAGCAATTTTATTATATTTATTATGAAATTTAAGATATAAATGTATATAGCTATATACAAGATAATATAGTTAATTGTGTACCTAATTGTGTCTCATCAGAATAATTGATAATTCATATTTAATTTAATAAAATATGTGTGAAAAAATGAGAAATGGTAAATATGCAAATTTAATTAGTAAATAATATTATTAAATTTTTATTGTGTAAATTTAACTCCTTTATATGTAAATATAAATAAAAAATAACGAAATGTGACAAGAATGTGACTATATTTATGTACAATAATTAAATAATTAATTACACAAGAATTTAAATATGAAAATTTTACATACATCAGATTGGCATCTTGGTCAAAACTTTATGGGAAAAAGTAGGGTAGATGAGCATGAAGCTTTTCTCTCTTGGCTTTTAAAAATAATAGAAGAAAAACAAATTGAAATATTGCTAGTGTCTGGAGATATTTTTGATACAGGAACTCCGCCAAACTATGCATTAGAACTTTATTATAATTTTTTAAAAGAATTATCAAGTATAAAAATACTGATTGCTACTATTATAACTGCTGGAAATCATGATTCAGTTTCAACTCTAAAAGCACCAAAACAACTTTTAGAAGTTTTAAATGTTCATGTTATAACAACTGGTGATGAAGATGAAAATGTAATTATTCCTATAAATAAAAATGATGATTTAATATCTATTGTTTGTGCTATTCCATTTTTAAGAGATAGTGTTATTAGAGAATCTTTAAGTGGAATAACAATAAGCGAAAAAGAGAAACTAGCAAATAGTGGAATTAAAGCTTATTATGAAAACTGCTACAAAAAAGCACTTGAATTAAAACAAGATAAGAATATACCAATAATTGGAATGGGACACTTAACAACAGTTGGAAGTAGAAGTTCTCAAAGTGAAAGAGATATTTATATTGGTGGAACTATTGATATTGGTGGAGATTACTTAGCTTCTATGTTTGATTATGTTGCTTTAGGACATCTTCATATAAATCAAGTTGTTGGAAATAATGAACATGTTAGATATTCAGGTTCTCCAATACCTCTTAGTTTTTCTGAATCAAAAAACAGTCAAAAAGTAAATCTTGTATCTTTTACTCAAAATGAAATGAGTATAGAAGAAATAGAAGTTCCGCTTTATAGAAAACTACTTGTCATTAAAGGTAATTATGAAACTATAAAAAATGAACTTACTAAAATTGAAGATAAAAACTCTTGGATAGAAGTTCATATATCTGATGATAATGCGATGTATGCAAATAATGAAATCAGACAACTTGCTTCAAAACTTGAACTAACACTACTTGCTGTAAAAATAGATAAAAGTGAAAAACAATTAAAAGCTAATGAATTAAAAGTTATAAGTTTAGATGAATTATCAGTTGAACAAGTATTTGAAAAAAGATTAGAGCTTGAAAACATAGAAGATAAAGAGTTTGAAAAAGAATTACTTTTAAACTTTAAAGAAGTAGTTTCTAAGGTGCAAAGCCTATGAAAATATTAAAAATAAAATCATTAAATATTAACTCACTAAAAGGTGAGTTTGAAATAGACTTTGAAAAGTTTTTAAAAGATGAATCATTATTTGCTATTACGGGACCAACGGGTGCAGGTAAAAGTACTATTTTAGATGTAATTACTTGTGCTTTATATGGAAGAACAGCAAGGCTTACAAATCCAAATGAACTTATGAGTAGACATACAGGAGAATGTCTATGTGAAGTTGAGTTTGAAGTAAAAGGAAAAGTTTATTTGAGCTCTTGGAGTCAAAAAAGAGCTAGAAAAAGTCCTGATGGAGCTTTTCAAACTGCTAAAATGGAATTAAGTGAAGTTGAATCAGGAAAAATTTTAGAATCATATCTTTCAAAAGTTCCAAAATATATAGAAGATTTATCTGGACTTGATTTTGATAGATTTATTCAATCTATGATGTTGGCTCAAGGAAGCTTTGATGCCTTTTTAAAAGCAAAGGAAAATGAGCGTTCAAGTTTACTTGAAAAAATCACGGGAACACAAATCTATAAACAAATTTCTCAAGAAATATATCAAACTTATGATTTAAAGAAAAAAGAGATTGAATTAGATGAAAGCTTAATAGGTAATATTGAACTATTATCAAATGAAGTTATTTCTGAAAAGAGTTTAATTTTAAACAGTTCAAAAACTCAAAAACTTGAACTTGACACTAAAGGAAATGAGCTAAAAAAGGTAATTAATTGGCTTGAAAATTTACAAAAGTTAGAAGCTGATAATACTAAGTATATACAAGAGTTTGAGCAAATTACTCTTGAAAAAGAGAGTAAAAAAGAAGATTTTATTTTATTAGATTTAGCAAATAAAGCTTTAAATGTACAGCCCATATATCAAGAAAAAAACTCTTTAACTCAAATAATAAATCAAGATAAAGAAAAGCTAGAAAAACTTCAAAAAGACCTAATAGAGTTAAAACAGCAACTAGAGTTAGGAACTACAGAATCATTAAAATCAAAAGATGAATTAGATAAAGAAAAAATCTCATTTGATTCAAACTCTAAAAAACTTCAAGAAGTAAGAATGTTACAAATTAAAATAGAATCAAAACTTCAAAATATAAAAGAGTTGGAAAATAAAATAAGCTCTCAAAATGAACAAAAAACTAAACTAAATGAAGACTTGAAAGTATTAAAAACAAATCAAGAGAAAATTGAAAATGATTTAAAAACTATAAATGATTATATAATTAAAAATAAAAATGATGAATCATTAAAAGAAGAGATATCTTTAATCTCAAAAAATGTAAATGATTATAAAGATGTACTAATACTTTTAAAACAAAAAGAAGAAAACATTCAAAATAATAGTTTACATGAAAAAACTTTACAAGATAGTTTTACTAAGGCAAAAAAAGAGTTTGATGAAATAAAAGTAATGTTTGATACAAAAGATAAAGAGTATAAAGAGTTAGAAATTCAAACTTCAAATTTCAATCAAAAAGAAGTAAATAATAGGGATAGATTAAAGAGTATTGAAAAATTAATCACTTCTATAGATGAATATAAAAGATTGTTGGAATCTATTTTAAAAGAGGAAAACATCATATCTTCTTCAAAAGATGAATCAAAAACTATAAAAACAAATATAGAAGAAAAAGCAAAACTAATAAATGAAATACAAACACATATTCAAACTCTAAATGATAAAAGAGAAGCAGAACTTTTAATAGCAAAATACGAAAGTGACAGAGTAAATCTAAAAGAAGGTGAAGAGTGTTTCTTATGTGGTTCAAAAGAACATCCATTTGTAGATCATAAAATAAGTGTAAATGTTGATGAAACAACTTCAATAATCGCTCAAAAGAAGCAGATATTTGATGAAGAGAATAAAGCTTTACGAACTATTGAATTAAACTTATCAAAACTTGAAACTAAAATAGAGAGTTCTACTTTAGAACTAAACAAATTATTAAAAAATAAAAAAGAGATAGAACAAGTATTTAGTTCATTAAATTTCATTTTAACAGATGATTCAAAAATAAACTTAGAAGAAGAAAAACAACTTTTAGAAGAAGAGTTAAAAAATATAATAAAAACTAGAGATAAAAAAGAGAAAGTTTTAGCTCAAAGAGATAATCTTCAAAAAGAATTAAATACTAAACAAACTTTAGTTTCTCAAAATGAACAAGAACTTTATAAACTAAAAAGTTCAATAGACCAATTACAAAATGAACAAACTCAGAACATATCTAAAAAGCAAAGTTTAGAAGAGGAACTTTCAAAAGTTTATATCAAATATGAATTAATATTTGACGAAAAGTTTGAAGAAAACTTTAGGAATTTAGTCGCAAAAAAAGATAGCTTTATTAAAAATGAAACATCAAAAAAAGAGCTTGATGCTAAACTTCAAAATTTAACAATACAACTAAAAGAGCTTGATACAAAAATCATATCAATAGAATTAAGTTTAAAAACAGATGCTGAACAACTTTCTCAAATTTCTACTGAAACGAAGGAGTTACAAACTCAAAGCAAAGCTATCTTGGATGTAACTGATTTAAATATCTTTGAAAAAGAGATAACAGCTAAATTTAACACTATCAATGAAAAATATAACTTTTTATCAAAAGAGTTAGTAAATCTAAATTCAAAAGATGAATCACTAAATACTCAAATAATAGAGTTAAATCAAAAACAAACAATTGACAATACAAAACTACAACAGACAAAACAAAATTTCAATAAAGCTCTTGTAGAAAATAGTTTTACTTCAAAAGAAGAGTTTGAAAAAGCACTTTTACCAAAAGAGTTAAGAGAAGAGTTATTTATGAAGTGTAAAACACTAGAAGAAAAATATACTCAAACCCAAACTCTAAAAATAGACACAGCAAAAAAACTATCCGAGCAAAAAGGACTAAACCTAACAGACAAAGAACTTCAAACTCTAAATGATGAGTTAAAAGAGTTACAAACAGCTACTGATGAACTCCAGAAGTCTATAGGAAGCCTAGAAAAAGAGCTTGAAATAAATGCTTCAAATATGAAAAAACATGAAGATAAGATAAAAGAGTTAGAAAAGAAAAAAGAAGCCTTTAAAGTATGGATAAAACTAAACGAAATGGTAGGTTCAGCAAATGGCGATAAATTTGCCAAATTTGCCCAAGGTATCACACTAGATCAGCTCATCTATCTAGCAAATAAACATTTACAAATACTAAGTCCTAGATATGAACTTCAAAGAAGTAGTGATTCAAGTAAGCTATTAGAAATAGAGATAATAGATGGTTTCCAAGGTGATGTAGTAAGACCTGTAAGTACACTTTCTGGTGGTGAAAGTTTTATAGTAAGTCTTTCACTTTCACTTGGACTTTCAGTACTTGCTAGTCAAAAGATAAGTATAGATTCACTTTTTTTAGATGAAGGATTTGGAACACTTGATAGTGATAGTTTAGAATTAGCACTAAATGCTCTAAATCAGTTACAAAGTTCAGGAAAGATGGTAGGTGTGATTTCCCATGTGGAAGCACTAAAAGAGCGAATCCCATTGCAGATTAGGGTTATGCCTAAAGGAGATGGGACGAGTTTGTTAAATTTAGATTAGGAGAATGTTTATTGTCAGATAATAGAAATGCAACATCTAGTTGGAGTGGTTATTCCCATCAAGGTAGTTTAGGTATCTTCGTAGCATTGCAAAAAATTAATCAATTATTTGCAGATGATAAAAGTCTTGATGGATGGAAGGTGATTTATGAAAATGCAGAAGATTTTGATATTCAAAATAATGGTACTGTTGATTCTAGACATCAAGTGAAAGCATATAAAGATGCAAAGTATCCCAATGATATAAAAGATGTACTCTCTATTCAAAATTATGAACTTGTTGAAGGAAAGAAAAAGTTAACAGTTAAAGGCTTTCAAATACGCAGTTTTGATAATCTATGTAATCCCTTAAATATTGAAGTAGATGATGAGTCCCGATATTTACATGTGATTACTGAAATATTAGGTCTTAATCTTAGTGAAGATGAATTCACAAGAACATATAGTGGTTGTACCTATGTTTCTAATCCAAATAATGTAAAACTTTTTGAATATCCTGATAATAAAAAATTTTGTTCTCTTGGTGGAACAGAAAGTAAAATAAAAGAATTTTGTAAAAATGAAATTAAAATTATATTAGAAAAAATTAATCATGTTAAAAAAGAAGATAATTCTTACTTTTCTGGAATGTATGATGGACTTCAATTTCTTTTAGATGAAGAAATTAGACAAAAGCATATATTAGGTAGTGGAAATTATCCAGAATTAAATTTTAAAAAGATTTATGATTATATTACTTCAGATAACGAATTTATACAATCAGATATATTTAGATTAAGAAGTAGTTTTTATAATGTATATTTAAAATATAAAATAGAATTAGATGAAGAAGAAATAGAAGTTTATGAATATGAAAAAGAAATGGATAACTTAATCCATGAAATTTATATTATGGATGACGATAAGTTTATAAAATTTTTGGAAAATATTCATATAGATAAAAATGATTTTAATATAAATATGAACATCAATGAAGATGGATTAAAAGAAGTATTTTTTCATTGTTTATTTAATTATAAATATTTTGATAAAAGAAAAATTTCTTTTAAAAATAGTGAAGATTTAATTTTTGTTTTAACAACAATTAACAGTACGAGAGTAAGTTTATCAAAAGATATTATTAATAATCATAATATAACAGAAAGCTTATTTAAAAACAACTACATTATTAATCTTCATAAATCAGAAAGCTTATTTGATACAATTTCTACATTAAAAAACTTTACTCAATATCAAAATGATAATAATTGGAAAGATTTAGAAGAAGCCATGGATAGGTATGTAACTGAAAAGGATTTCTTTTTACATCCTAAAGATATAAAATTAATTAAAATTAGTGATTTGAAAGAACAAAATTTAGAAAAGGTTTTAAATGATTGAAAAAATAAAATTGTTATTTAATGAAAATAAATATGTACAAATTGATAAAAATATTGGCAATGAAATATGTTTTACCAAAGAAGAAAGAGAATATCTTTTTGTAAAAGATTATTCACAAGAAGATTTTAAATCTTTTTTTTCATGTGATAAAACTAAAAGTTTAATAGACTATTTTGATAAATTAAAAATAGAATATAGTAATGCAGAAAAAAACTCATCTTTAATAATATTCGTTAAACTTGATAACTTAGAAACAGAATATGACTTAATTGAGAATCAGATTTTAGCTATTGAAGAAGATGAATATTTTTTTAGAAAGTATGTAATAGCTTATAAAGAAGATATGATTGAAAAACTACCAAATGAAAATATTAGAAATTTTATTAATGAAGTAGTTACTAATGGAAATATTGATAATTTCCGAGTAGAAAAATTTCAAAATAAACTATATTTTCTAGCATTACAATTATTTGTGAAATTACCTTTTCTGAAATACGTACCTAAATATAATAATTTTAAATCTATTCAAAGTATTTTAGATAATAAATTAGATGATAGTTTAAAAGAAGTTAATCAATTATTTGATGATCTTGATTTAATGAATGATGAAGAAGAAAAGCTTTTTCTATCACAAGATACAAAAGATGATGATTTGTTTAAGGTTTATCAAGGGATATTAAAATGAAAATAAATAAGATTTATATTAAAAACTTTAAAGGTATTAAAAATAAGCAAATAGTAGATTTTAGTGAACATACTACTTTTTTAACAGGTCCAAATGGATTCGGAAAAACTACGATTTACGATGTTATAGAATTATGTTTAACAGGGAAAATACACAGAACCTATATTAAAAAAGATGTAACTAGTGATAGAAAAGATTATGTTAAACCTTATTATCAAAATGATGTATCTAAAGAGGTTTTGATAAAACTATGGTTACAAAATGGTGAAAAAAATTTAATAATAACTAGATATTTAAATGCTGATGAATCTAGTCGACCATCAGTTGATGGAAAGAAAAATAAACCTACAGATTTTGATAGTTTAGAGAAATTTAAACAAATTAATATAGAAAACTTTGAAGATGAAAATTTTGTTGAATCTCAGTATACACAATTGGAGCAAAATGAAATAACAGATTTTTTTGAGTTAAAGTTTGAAAAAAGTAAAAAGGGTGAAGAATATAAAATAGATGATGTTTATATGTTATTTAACTACCTACAACAAGAAGAAACTACATATTTTTTGAAACAAAAAGAAAAAGATAGAAAAGATAATCTAGGTTTTTTATTTCAAACAAATGAACAAGAAGAAAAATTAGAAAACATAAAGAATCATTATAAAAAATTTGAAAATATTCAAGGAGAATTAGAACTTAAAATAAGTCAATTAAAGAATAAGAATGATTTATCTATATCTTATAAGAATCTATTTGAAAATAAAGAAATAGATTTTGATTCAGAAAAACTATTTTTAGATATTAGTGAAGAAGAAGCATTACAAAAAAAAGAGCAATATATAAAAGATATTGATAGTTTAATTGAATTTATAGAAAATTTCTCTCCAACAGAATATAAAAAAAGAAAAGTTTCTGAAAAAATAAACAATCAATTAAAAGAAGAAACATTTACACAATACCTGATATTAAATACTTTTTTAGAAAAAGAGGAATTTGATAAGACTAAAAATATATATGATATATTTAGTAATAGTAATTTACTTTATTGTTATATTCTTCAACAATTTTTACCAAAATATTTAGATATGAAAACTAAAAATGAAAACTTAATTAAATTTGAAAATTATGCCAAAATTAAAGAATATGATAAAAAACTAGAAAGTTTAAAAACTATAGTAGCTATTTGGGATAAAACTCAAATTACTTTTTATGAGCAGACTATTAAAAATAGAGAAAGTCTAATTTCTGGAGTAGATACAGTAGAAAAAATATTAATCGAAATAATAAAAGCTAGAAATGCATTAAATAAAGAGTTTGAAAAATCTCCAAAGAAAGACAACCATTGTCCTTATTGTGGTTATGACTGGAAGACAGCTAAAGATTTAGATGACAACTTTAAAGACAGAGAAAACATATTAAAAGAATTATTAGATGTGCAATCATCTGAGTTATTAGAAATGGACAAAAAAATCAATGATGATTTTATCAATCCAATAAATAAATTTATTGAAGAATATCAGAAGAAAAATCAAAAAGTAGATGAAAATTTTTTAAGTTTACTTGATAAATTAAAGGATAATGAAGTCTCATTTGATCTATCAATTTTTTCATCTTTAAATAATTATATATGGAAGAATATTAAGTCTATTGAAGAGTTAGAAAAAACATTGTCTTCTCTTAAAAAAGAAATTAAAAATCAAACAAACATTTCATATGAGATATTTGAAATATTACAAAAAATAAAAATAAAATCTTTTCAAACACAAATTGACTTATTAAATGAATTAAAGTTAGATGATGAATTTAAAAAGTTTATTATTAAGTCTGATGATAAAAATATCACAAAAGATTTATTGCAAAGAAAACAGAAAGATTTATTTGAATTTTTAGATAATAAGCTTTTAGAATATAAGTATGATGAAATAAAGTCAGAAGACATAAATAATTATTTTGAAAAATATTTTGAATTATCAAAAGATATTTTTGAAAAATATAAAAAACAAGATTTCATTGATAAAAAATCTTATATTAACACTCAGCTTCAAATAAAACAAAATGAAATTGCAAAACTATTTGAAATAAGAAAAGAAAAAATTGACAAAATTGTTAATAAATTAAAAGATTTGAAAGATATATATTCTAATGAAATAAAAGCGTATAAAGTTGATATGACAGAAAAGATAAAAATACCATTTTTTATCTATACTGCAAAAATTTTGCAAAATTATCAGCAAGGGATGGGGATTTTTATTGATACAAATGTTAAAACATCTGCAATAAGATTTTTAACACCAACGGATTCCGACCATGATGTAATGCATCATCTAAGTTCGGGACAATTAGCAGTTGTTTCTTTAGCATTTTGTTTAGCAATAAATAAAACATATAATATTTCTCCTAATTTAAAAATACTTGCGATTGACGATCCTATTCAAGAAATGGATGCATTAAATATTCATTCTTTTATAGAATTGATAAAAAATGAATTTGCAAAGGATTATCAATTGATATTCTCTACTCACAATGACATGAATGCAATTTATATGAAATATAAAATTGAAAATTTTTATGAAAAATCTGTAAAAGTTATTAATGTTCAAAAAGAGTTTTTTGGAGTTTAATATGACCCTATCTAAATCCCTCTACACAAAAGGTATCCAATGCTCCAAAGCACTTTGGATTAAAAAGTATAAGCCAAGTGTATTAACACCACCTGATGAGTCTGCCCAAGCTATATTTGATACTGGAAATGTAGTAGGAGATTTTGCATGTAAGCTTTTTCCTAATGGAAAAGAAGTGCCATATTCTAAAAATTATGATGAAATGATAACTACAACAAAACAGTGTCTTGATGATGGATTAGAAAATATCTATGAAGCTACATTTAACTTCTCTGGTATTTTGGTTATGGTGGATATTTTGACTATTCAAAATGATGAAGTATCTATTTATGAAGTTAAAAGCTCAACAGAAGTAAAAGATATATATTTGCATGATGTATCTATTCAGTATTATGTGCTTAAAAACTTAGGTTTCAAAATAAAAAGTACAAATGTAATTCATATAAATAATGAATACATAAGAGGTGATGAACTTGATGTAAATCAACTTTTTAAGATAGTTGATGTTACAAATGAAGTTATATCTATGCAATCAAATATTCCAAATATTTTAAAAGAATTTGAAAGATATTTAGAAGATAGAGAAAATGAACCAAATATTGATATAGGTAAACATTGTCATACCCCTTATGAATGTGATGCAAAAGAGTATTGTTGGAAAATTCAAAGACAAATTCCTGATTACTCTATATTTAATATTTTCAATCTTGGAAGTAAAAAACAAATAGAACTTTACAATAGAGGTATTATAAATATAGATGATGTTCCACATGACTTTGATATGACTTCTATTCAAGCACAAGCTGTTGAAAACTATAAATCAAAAATTACCTATATAGATATAGAAAATATCAAATCATTTTTACAAAATCTAACTTACCCGATATATCATTTAGACTTTGAAACCTATCAACAAGCCATTCCTCAATATAAAGGTTTAAAACCATTTGAGCAAATACCATTTCAATACTCACTTCATATTGAGTATGAAGATGGAAGACTTGAACATAAAGAGTATTTAGCACAAGATAGTGTAGATAGTAGATATGAACTTGCACTTAAACTTTGTAAAGATATTCCAAGTGATGCAACTGTATTAGCTTATAACATGAGTTTTGAAAAAGGTGTAATAACAAGACTTGCAACACTATTTAAAGAGTTTAGTGAACATCTATTAGCTATAAATGAAAATATGCAAGATTTAATGATTCCATTTCAAAAGAAATGGTATGTAACTCCATCTATGAATGGAAGTTATTCTATCAAGTATGTTTTACCAGCACTTGTTCCAGAGTTTGAAAAAGCATATAAAGAACTCGATGGTGTTCAAAATGGAAGCCAAGCTATGAATGCATTTGCAAAACTTAGTTTACTTGATAATAAAGAAAAACAAAAACTTAGAAACTCACTTTTAGAGTATTGTAAACTTGATACTTTGGCGATGGTGAAGATCTTAGAAAAATTAAAAGCTAATTAAAATCTAGAAAAAGATATACTTTTTTCTAGAAAATATTTAAAAGGTTTGATTTAATGAAACTCTATAATATGGTATTTTATTTTATATCTGGACATGGAAAGGGGTGGGCTTTTTCATCTGTTGATTTAATAAAAAGATTTGATAGACAACAAATAGACAATATTTTATCAGATTTAACAAAAGATAAAAAAATTAGAAGAGTAGCAAGAGGAATATATGATTATCCCAAATATAGTGAGTTTTTAAAAAAAGAGTTAAATCCTGATATAGATGAAGTAGCTCGTGCATATGCTAGAAAATTTAATTGGAAAATAGAAGTTTCAGGAGATACTGCTTTAAATATATTAGATTTATCTACTCAAATTCAAGCAAAATATATATATCTTAGTAATGGTACAAATAGAAGTTATAAATTGTTTAATAATATGGAAATAGAGTTTAAAAAAGCTCCTTTAAAAGATATAGGTTTTAAATATAAAGAAAGTTCTTTGATTGTTCAAGCTTTAAAAACTTTAGGCAAAGAGCATATTACAAATGAAATAATAGAAAAAATAAGAAATCAAATTGATTTTAAAATGTATGATAAAATTTTAAATGATACAAAAACTTCAACGGTTTGGATATATGAAGCAATAAAACAAATATGTAAAGATAATAAAAAATGAATAATATAGCAAATTTAACTAAACAAAAAAGAGCTGAACTTTTTAGTGAAACAGCAACTTTGATGAAGACAACAAATGCTATTGTTGAAAAAGATTTTTGGGTTGTTTGGACTTTAGATAAAATATTTAGTGATGATAGATTAAATAAAATATTAATGTTCAAAGGTGGAACAAGCCTTTCAAAAGTATTTAATCTGATAGGAAGATTTTCAGAAGATATAGATTTAATTTTAGATTGGAGATTAGTATCAAAAGAAAATCCATTAGATGAACAAGCATCAAAGAATAAACAAACTAGGTTTAATGAACAAATAAATGAAAATGCAAAAATTTACATAAAAGATATATTGTTACCAATAATTTCACAAAATTTATCTCCATTATGTAGTTGTAATATATCTGAAGATGAATTTTCAATAAATGTTAATTACCCAAATGCTTTTGATGATACTTATTTAAGACCTGAAATCTTGCTTGAAATTGGACCTTTAGCTTCTTGGTTACCAAGTGATAGTTTTGAAATATCATCTTTTGCTGCGATTAAATTTCCACAAGTTTTTGAAAAGCCAACTTGTAATATAAATACAATAGTTGCTAAAAGAACATTTTGGGAAAAAGCAACTATATTACATCATGAAGCTAATAGACCAGTTGATTCTACAATACCTATAAGATATTCAAGACACTATTATGATTTAGCAATGATGGCTCAAAATAAAGTTAAAGATGAAGCATTAAATGATTTAGATTTGTTAACAAATGTTGTTGAGTTTAAACAAAAATTTTATCCAAGAAATTGGGCGAAATATGAAGAAGCAAAAAAAGGAACGTTTAAACTTTTACCTCCAAAATTTAGACTTGATACTTTGGAAAAAGATTATAAGGCTATGCAAAATATGATTTTTGATAAAAAACTTACATTTAACGAGATAATTTATATTTTAGAAAACTTGGAAAAAGAGATAAATATAATTTAAGAAAAGTTTTATAAAAGTGGTAGCCCTGGTCGGAATCGAACCGACACTCCAGTGGAATACGATTTTGAATCGTACGCGTCTACCAATTCCGCCACAGAGCCATTTGTTTTTTAACAAAATATAAAAATTAAGTTATGTACCTAAAATATGTACTTAACTTTTTTAAAGTCCAATAATAACGAACTTCTAAAGTGTTTAGACATCAGATTTTGAATCCCTTGTGTCTACCAATTTCACCACAGCGGCACAAAAAAAGAGTTTATCTTAAGATAAACTCTTTTAATTAAATCAAACTAAGATTATTTAGCAACAGCTTCTTTTAAAGCTTTTCCAACTTTGAATTTAGCAACAGTTGTAGCAGGTACATTTACAGTTTTATCTGTTCCTGGAACTTTTGCAACTCTAGCAGCTCTTTCAGCTGTAGCAAATGTACCAAATCCTATAAAACTTACAGAATCTTTTTTAACTAAAGCTTCAGTAATAGTTTCTAATACAGCATCAACTGCACCTTTTGCATCTTTTTTAGATAAACCTGCTTTTGCAGCAACTGCATCAATAAATTCAGCCTTGTTCATGGATAACTCCTCATATAAAATAAATTGAGAAAACTTTAATCTAATTAAACTTTAATTTAGCTAAAAAATATACAACTAAAACAAAAAATTTTATAATTTTCTTATTTAAAAGTTGATTTTATACTTAAAAGCCTACAAGAATTCTCCAAAATTGCTATTTTCTTCACAAGTTGATGAATATCTCTATCGTAAATATATGTTCCAACACCTTTAATAATTAGAAGATTATGTTCTGTATTTTTTATATGTTTTGTTATCTCTAAGGCACTTCTTTTCCCCCAAGTAGAAAAATCACCAGCATCATATATTGGAATTTCACCAAATTTTGTTTTTCCTAAATAATCTTCAAATACTATTTTTTCATGTACCAATGTATATGCAGTTGTATATATTGGCATTCCAAAAGCTACATATTTTGCTTCGTGAATATTTGTATATATTGAAGAGTGAATATGAGCATCTACACTTGCAATATTCCATCTATAATCTTGGTTATTCATATTTAATGTAGAAAATGATTGTTCGTCAAGCCTATCAAATACCGCATCTCTTGTATTTATCATAAAATGTTCGTGATCAAGTTTTGCTGAAATTGCACCTTGATAAATTCCAAAAAAGTTTTTTGTAAACATAGATAAAGACAGTTCGGAAAGTAGTTTTACTGTATCTTGGTTTATCATTTTAAGCCTTAAATAAATTTTCGCTATTATAACGACTTTAAATAAAAGGATAGTTTATGCAAATCCCTCATATTCCAGTTTTATATGATGAAGTTTTGAATAGTTTTAAAGATATAAAATCTGGTTATATTATTGATTGTACAACAGGATTTGCTGGGCATAGTAGTGGTTTATTAAAACAAAATAAAGATATTAGACTAATTTGCAATGATCAAGATGATGAGGCTTTATCTTTTTCCCAAAATAGATTAAAAGAGTTTGAAAATAGGGTTGTTTTTAATAAAGGAAATTTTGAAAATGTTATTGAAAAATTCAAAGATTATCCTATAAAAGGTATTTTAGCTGATATTGGAGTTTCATCTTTGCAACTCGATAAAGAAGAAAGAGGGTTTGGTTTTAATAGTCAAACTTTAGATATGAGAATGGACCAAACTAAAAGTTTAGATGCTGCAACAGTGGTAAATACTTATTCTCAAATAGAATTAGAAAAAATATTAAAAGAGTATGGAGAAGTTAGAGAGTATAAAAAAGTTGCTTCTTTGATAGTTGAAAATCGTCCATTTTATAGTTCAAAAGAGTTAGCTGAATTTTTTTATAAAAAGCTTTCAAAAGGAAAGATACATCCAGCAACTTTGATTTTCCAAGCAATAAGAATAGAAGTAAATGATGAATTAGGAGTTTTAGAAAGACTTTTTAAATCACTTGAAGAAGCAAAATTTAAAGATTGTATAGTTGCTATAATATCTTTTCACTCACTTGAAGATAGAATTGTGAAAAATTACTTTAAAAAATGGAGTCAAAGCTGTATTTGTCCACCAAATGTATTTAGATGTGAGTGCGGAAATAATCATGCTTTAGGAAAGATTATTACAAAAAAACCTATAATTGCAACAGATTTTGAGATAAAACAAAATCCAAGAAGTAGAAGTTCAAAATTAAGGATTTTTAGATTTGTTTAGTTTAAATGCAAAAAATTCATTAACATTTGTTTTAATAATACTATTTGTAGGGCTTTTTATGTATATTCCAAAGATTTATGTAAGTAATAATATCTATTATACAAGTAAGGATATAAACAGACTATACTCTCACTATATTTCATTAAATGAAGAGAATACTTTTCTTTCAAAACAGTTAGAGGATATGAAATTTAAAAATCAAGTTATAGATTCTTTACTTTTCAATCCTTTGATACAATTAGAGCAAAAATAAGCTCTAATTAAAGAATAGTTATACCCAACACTCTTTTTAGGATATTGCTATCTTCTGTAAATCCTTCTATCTCTTTTGCTGGTTCTAGTGTTGTAATAGTTGCTTTTCCTATAATGTGTCTAAATTCTTTATTGTTATTGTCTTTCATTCTTACACTCCAAATATTATGCACAACTAAAGGTTCATTGTCTTTTATTCCAATATACAACATAATATGTCCTTTGAGATAAACCAAAGTTGAAAAAGGAACACCATTTTGTTTTATAAACTCTTTTTTTTCTTCTAAAGTAAGGTTTGACATATCAAGATATTTTCCATTTATTGTTTGAGCTTTAGAGTTTCTATTAAGATATTTTCCAAACACACTAAAGTAATCTTGAGTAAAACTAGAGCAATCTCTATTATTTAGTAATCCACCCCAACCATAAGGTTCATTTAAAAACTCTTTTAAAATTCTAGTTCTATTTTCTGAAGTGTATTTTAAAGGCATTTGTTCTACTTCATTTGGATTTAAATTTATATAAGATATTACTGCATTTTGTTTTTCATCAGCTTTTGCAATGATAAATGAATTCTCTTTTTTAGGGAATATTGTGCCTACTTTGATATATTCTCTAAAACTATTTTCATAAATAGGAAATTTTTCTTTTATACTTATAAAGAAGTTTGATTTTTCAAACTCTTGAATAAAGTTTTCATCTACAAAAGCAATACTATTTATCTCTACCCATCCACCTACAAAGTGAGATTCTATGTAAGCCCAAGCTCTATCTTTTGATAAATGAGAAACTATTATAGGAGTATTTATTTTTAAAAGAGAGTTTTGATTGTAATCAAATGGAAAACCTTCACCTGGAAGAAGAGGGTTGTAAAACATTGGAGAGTTTGTAGGTATTACTCTTACATTTGTATTTTTTAAAGATATAGCTTTTTTTACTTCTAAATTGTATTGTTCAAAATTTGTATTATCTATTTGTTTGTCAAACCACTCTTTTGTTGCAAGGCGATGATTTTCTAAATATACTTGTTTATTTCTATAAGACAAACCCCACATAGCTTCATTTTTAGGATATGATAGTTTTGTTTGTTTCCAAGGTTTAAAGAACTTTGTAAAAAACTCATTTGTATTTTCTTCTTGATTAAAATGCAAGTCATTTACAAGATTTGATAGTTGTAATATTTCATCTTGTTTTGCTTCTATGATAGTTGGTTGTTGTATTTTGTCTTTTGTACTACAAGCAATAAATAACAAAGATGTTGCTAAAATTAGGATAATATTTTTGAAATAATTAGTCATAATTCTCCTTTTTTATTTGATTGTAACATTTTATAATTGAATTTTGGAATCTCTAAACTATTTCTTATTAAAGGTTAATATTTGTGTATAAATTTTCAATAAAAAAAGAGTTATTTGAAGATATATTATTAAAAAAAATAACTATTTTGGAAAAAGAAGCTACAAATTATTGGAAAAAAGAAATTTTAATTCCAAAGATTATTGATGATTCTATTTTCTTTGATATCAAAAAGAGTGAAAATTTGATTTTGGTAAATGGTTTAGGTGAAGATAAACCAAAAATCATAGTTGAATGTTTAAATATAGAATATATAAAAGACAAATCCATCTTTAGATTTCATTTAGGAAAGATTTTAGAACAAAAAAATATTGATGATTTTCAAGATGAAAAAGATATTTTGATAAAAGAGTTATTAAATGATAAAAATGAATTAATCAAAATATTAGAAAATCTAAAAAAAAGTATAAAATAAAAATAACTAATTTCATCTATTTTTGTTACTAAAAGTAACTCGAACTAACAAATTTCAAAATTCTTTTGTAAAAATTGTCCATTTTTTTCATTTAAATCGTCTTACTATATAGAGAAACAAATTCTCAAAATTAATACAAAGGATTTAAGATGAAAAACAAAGTTTTCATGTCAGTTGTAACATCGTTGATGTTAGGAAGTTCTTTTGCAAATGCAAAAGAGATAAGTTTGCAAGAAGCAGTAGAGAATATAGTAAAGAAATATAATGTAACATATATTTCAAAATCAAAAGATTTGAAGAATAAAATAGTAGATTCGCAAAAGTTAGGTTTCGGGGGGGGGGTACGGTATTAAGTAATCTAAATAGTGTACTAGAAGAACATAATCTCAAAGCTATTCAAGAAGATGGTGTAATATATATAATAGAAAAACCAAAATATCAAAACTTTGGTAATACTACTGTTTTAGATGAAATTTCTGTTTCTGGAACAAATTATAAAAATGGTTCTGCTGATTCAGGATATCTGGTAGAAGATGTAAAAACTTTAGGAGTTTGGGTGAATTTAAGTCTTCAAGATACTCCATATTCAATGTCAATAATTCCACAAGACTTTATAGAAAATACAATCACAAATAATATGGGACAAGTTGCAAAACAAACTTCAGTTTTACAAAGTAATGGAAATGCTTCATATAATGGTGAATTAGGAAATAGTATTAGAGGATTTGCCATTGGTTCGGCTTTAATAGACGGTATTCCAATACCTTCATCAAATTTTGGAGTTGGATTAAAAGAAGTAGAAAGAGTTGAAATCATAAGTGGATTGAATGGATTTTTATATGGTGTAGGAAATGTAGGTGGAACTATAAACTATGCTTTAAAATACCCTACTATAAAGCCTTTTACAAATGTATCTATTGGAAATAATGGTGGTGAAAACTATTATACAAGTATAGATACTTCTCAAAATATCACAGACAAACTTTCAGTTAGAGTAAATGCTTCATATACAGATAGTGATACAGCAAAAGATAATAATTCAAATGAAGAAAAATTAGTAGGTATATCATTTGATTATAAACCAACTGATGATTTACAACTACAACTTTATGCTTCACATAGAGAATCTCATATGAATGGAGTAACTCCTTTATGGGTTATTACAGGAAAAATGCCAAAAGCTTTTGATACAAGTAAATCTTATTCTCCAGATTGGAGTTACAATAATGTAGATTCAGATAAAATTGAACTAAAAGCAAATTATAATTTTAGTGATAATTTAAGACTAAGATCTGCATATATCTACAAAGAAGCCGATAGAGTAGCACATTGGTTTATCAATAGATATGATTCTAATACTGGAACTTTCTCAAGAAATTTTTGGGATATGGGAAAAGACAAAATTATAAATCATGGTGCTTATACTTATTTAGATGGAGAGTTTGATACAGGTTCTATTCATCATAATTTAACTTTTGGTGGTTCTTTAGGAAAAGCAAAGGTTAAAGGTGGTGATGTAGTTGGTACTTGGGATATCAATACTTATACAAATATTAATGATTTAATGACTTGGAATATAACTAATTCACTAAGCACAGATAATGATTTAAGTCAAAAATATAATAATAAGAATATTGTTCTAGGAGATAATATTACTTTTAATGAAAATTGGAGTGCATTGGTTGGATTTAATTATGCCACTGTAAATCAATGGACAAAATGGGGTGGAAGCTATGATGAGTCTAAATTTACTCCAACTTTATCACTTATATATAAACCAATAAAAGATTTAACAACTTATGCTACTTATATGGAATCACTTGAAAATGGTACAGTTGTTAAGAATCCAAATGATGTAAATAATGGAAAAGTTTTTGACCCAAGAGTTAGTAAACAATATGAAATTGGAGCAAAATACTCTATAAATCCTGATTTATTACTAAGTACTGCACTTTTTAGAATTGAAAAAGCGAATAGAATGACTGAAAATCTTGCAAATGGTATGACAAAAACTTCTGAAGATGGTGAACAAATAAATCAAGGAGTTGAAGTTTTAGTCACTGGAAAACCAACTGATAGTTTAACTTTGATGGGTGGTGTTACTTATCTAAGTCCAAAAGTAGAAAAAACTACAAATAAAGCACTTGAAGGGAAAGAATCGACAAATATTGCAAAAGTTCAAGCAAAAATATATGCAGAGTATAGACTTCCAATAGAGCCAAAAATCTTTTTGAATGGTGGAGTTTACTATACTGGAACTCAATGGGTTGATGATGAAAATACTGAAAAATTAGATGCTTATACAACAGTTGATTTTGGTGCTAGATATGAAACAAAACTAGATGGATACGATACAACATTTAGAATTTATGCAACAAACATAACTGGTGAAGATTATTGGGCAGCTAGTAATATGTTATCAGAAAGTCCTAAAAGTGTTGCTTTTAATGTAACTTTGAAGTTTTAAAATATAAAGAGAGTTTGCTCTCTTTATATTATTAAAACTATTTATTTTATAACTTTAAAATATTATAACTTTTTATTATTATGAATAATAAATACCTACTAAATATACAATGCAACTAAGTTGCAAATAAGAATTAACATATTAAAATCCGAAATAATTTATGCAACCTAGTCGCAAAATAAGATAAAAAAGGAATAAAAATGGCTAAAAAGAAAATATTTGCTTCTTTATTTGTAAGTACACTGCTTTTTTCAAATGAAACAACAATTGATAACAATAAAGATAAAAAAACAATATTAGAAACAATTTCTATTAATGAAAGTGAAAATAAAACGGGAATGGCACAAGATGGATATTTAACTGAAAATATAACTGGTGTTGGACTATGGGGAAAAAGAAGTTTACAAGACACTCCTTATTCTATGAATGTAATACCTCAAGAACTTATAGAAAACACTCAAGCCAATGATATGGCACAAATATTTAAAATGAACCCTTTGACTCAAGATAGTGGAGATTCACTTGGTGGAAATTATTATACGACTATTAGAGGATTTAGTTCTAGTAATTCAGGTGGCTCAAGTAATGCTA
This sequence comes from Aliarcobacter vitoriensis, assembly GCF_003316695.1. Classification (GTDB taxonomy): domain Bacteria; phylum Campylobacterota; class Campylobacteria; order Campylobacterales; family Arcobacteraceae; genus Aliarcobacter; species Aliarcobacter vitoriensis. Next base: position 66,312 of record NZ_PDKB01000012.1, on the reverse strand, counting down.
TTATAAATGGTGTGCCATTGGCATCTTGGTATAGTTTTACAACTATGGAAGATTTAGAAAGAGTTGAAACTATTAGTGGAGCAACTGGATTTTTATATGGTGGGGGAAGAGTTGGTGGAGCAGTAAACTATGTGATGAAAAAGCCAACTTTAGAAGATAAAAGAAGTATAACTTTAGGAAACTATGGTGGTGAGCAATACTATGGACATATAGATTTAAGTGGACAAATAGATGATAAAAAAGTATTTGGATATAGGATAAATGCTTTATATCAAGATGGTGATAGTGTAGCAGATGTTGGAAAAGAGCAAAAGTTTGCAAGTATCTCTTTTGATTTTAAACCAACAGATAATTTTACTATGGATTTAAACTATGCTCATAGAAAACTAATAAAAACTAATCAAAAACCAGCTTTTAATATAAGAACAAATACTGTTCGTCCTATACTTGATGTAAGTAAAGGATATACTGAAAATTGGAATAGAATAGAAGAAGAAAATGATAGAGTTATGACAAGTTTAAAATGGGATATCAATGATATTTTTACAGTAAGGAGTTCATTTCTTTATGAAGATTCTGATAGAAAAACACCTACTTTTCAAAGAATTTTTACAAGAACAGATGGTTTATATGATGTTTTTAATTATAGATATTCAGCTTTACCTGATAAATTTGAAAGTTATGCTGGAAATGTTTATTTAGATAGTAAATTTGAAACTTTTGGAATAAATCATCTTCTAACTGTTGGTTATTCTGAAAATTATCACAAATACTCAACTACAAGAGGAAGTGTTACTGAAATTTTTGTTAGACCTTTAGATCAGATAAAAAGTACAACTATCCCAAAAAATACAGTGCCAAATGGTCAAGTTTTACCTGCTTCAAAAACACAATATAAAAATGTTTTAGTAGGTGATGATATAGTATTTAATGATAATTGGAGTGCTTTAGTTGGATTTAATTATACAACAGCTCTTCAAACAGCATATAGTAGTGGAGTGAAAAGTTCAAAATACGATAAATCAGAATTAACACCAACTTTATCTTTGATGTATAAACCTTTTGAAGATTTAACTACTTATGTTACTTATATAGAGAGTTTAGAACAAGGTATTATTGTAGGAAATATTTATTCAAATGCAGGAGAAGTATTAGACCCACTTGTAAGTAAACAGTATGAAATTGGAGCAAAATATAGTTTATTAGATGAATCATTATTATTAACAAGTGCTTTATTTAGAATAGAAAAAGCAAATCAATATTCAGATAATGCAACTCCTATGCCAAAATTTGTACAAGATGGAGAACAAGTACATCAAGGAATTGAACTTACAATTACTGGAAAAGTTACAGATAATTTAACTATTTTAGGTGGTGGAACTTTGATGGATATAGAAGTTGTAAAATCAAATGATAAAGCATTAGAAAATAAAAAACCAACAAATGCAGCATCAAAAATGGCAAAACTTTATGCAGAATATGATATTCCTATGATTGAAGGATTAACTGTAACTGGTGGAGCATATTATACTGGTGAAAAATATGGGGATAGATTTAATAACGATAAAATGCCATCATATACACTTTATGATGCAGGACTTAGATATAAAACGAAATTAGATAAATATCCAACAACATTTTTATTAAATGTTTCAAATTTAACTGGAAAAGATTATTGGGCTAGTGGTGATTATTTGGGTGATCCAAGAAGTGTTGCAATATCTTTGAAAATGGATTTTTAATAAGCTATATTTAAAATAGGTTTGAAATTCAAACCTATTTTTTATTTTATGATTAAATCAGCAATCTCTTTCATAGTTGCTTCATCCATTCCTTTTACTTGAGGAAGCATTAAAGCTTTTTGTGCTCCACCATAAGTTCCACTTTGATAACCTTTTAATGATGCTATGAAATCCTCTTTAGACATATCTTTTATAATTTTAGATTTTCCTAAAGCTACTTTTTCTCCATTTGCTCCATGACAAACTACACACTTTGCATAAGGACTTGCAAAGCTAATACATGCTGTTAAAACAGTTGTTGCTAAAACGATTTTTTTCATAAATATCCCTTTTTATTGAAGTGATACCATTCTAATATATTATTGATTAAATTTAATTGACTTTAATCAACTTTATTTATTTAAAATATTTATACTTGATTTTACTGTTTGGATAGATTTTTCAAATAAATCTTTTTCTTCATTGTCCAAAGTTAATTCTAATATTTTATCTATTCCATTCTTTCCTAAAATAACTGGAACACCAATAGAAATATCTTTGTATCCATATTCTCCTTCAAGTTTTACACTACAAGAGAAAATCTCTTTTTCATCATTTAATATAGCTTTACACATCAAATATGTATTAAATGCTGGAGCAAAATATGCTGAACCAGTTTTTAAAAGTTCTACTATTTTTGCTCCACCATTTTTTGTATTTTCTAAAATTTCATCTAATTCTTTTTGATTTAAAATATCTACTAGATTTTTATCATCAACTTTTACTCTTTTTATCAATGGAAGCATACTATTTGAGTGAGAACCAATCACAATAGCATCTATTTTTGTATAATCAAAATTTAGTTTTTGAGAAATATAATATTTAAATCTTGCACTATCCAATGCTCCTGCCATCCCAAAAACTCTGTTTCTTGAAAGCTTTGATTTTTGTAAAGCACTATAAACCATAGCATCCAATGGGTTTGATACTATTATAAAAATTGCATTTGGATTTATAGGTAAGATATCATCTAAAATAGAGTTCATAATTTTTGCATTTGTAAAAAGTAAATCTTCTCTACTCATATTTGGTTTTCTTGCTATTCCAGCAGTAATTACTACTATATCACAAGAGTTGAAATCTTCATTTTTGATACAAGCTTTTACTTTTGTTTTACTATTTGTATTTATACTTGCTTGTGTAATATCCAAAGATAAAGCTTGTATGAAATCATCTCTAATATCTTTTAATAAAACTTCATCACAAAGAGAATTTGTAGCAATACTATAAGCCAAACTTGAACCAACATTTCCAACACCCACAATTCCAATTTTTTTATTCAAAATAATACCTTTATCTAATTTATATATTTTTCCATATGAACTGTTTGCCAACTATCTTTTTCATCTAAAATTATTTTAAATTGCATTCTTTTCCAGAAATCAAAACCACCTGATAAAAAATAGTGAGTATGCAAATATAGTATTTCATATTTTTGCTTTTTTGCAAAATTTATAGCTTCTTTAAATAGTTTGGTTCCTATTCCTTGTCGTCTGTATTTTTCTTCTACATAACAACGACTAACTTCTGCTATATTTTCATCTTCTTTGTATTGTAAGTTTTTTATTCTAAAATCATATTTAAAAATAGATATACAAGCTATTATTTTATCTTTATTCAAGGCTATAAACATTGCATTTTGTGGATTTTCACACTCTTTGAATAGTTTTTCTTTTAACTCTTCATATCTTTTTGGGTCTATTTTATCACCATAATGGAGTTTGTATTGTTTCCACAAAAATTCTTCTGTAATTTTTTGTGTATTTTCTTTTACTCTTTGAATAATCACAAATATTTTATACCTTTTTAAAATTTGATTGGAATAATAGCATTAAAAAGTTGCTTTGTATAGGGGCTTACATCTTTTTGTAAAAAATTATTTACTAAAATATCATCTAAAATCTTTCCATCTTTTATGACTAAAAATCTATCACATAAACTAAAAATAGACTCTAAATTGTGTGTTATAAAAAGATAAGTTATATTATTTCGTTCTTTTATTTTTTTTAGTAAGTTTATAATTTCTATTTGATTTAAAATATCAAGTGAACTTAAAATTTCATCTAAAACTAAAAAATTTGGTTTATTTGCTATGGCTCTTGCTATACAAACTCTTTGTAACTGTCCACCACTAAGTTCATGAGGATATTTTTTTAAAATATTGATTTCAAGTTCAACACTTTTTAAAAGTAAAATAGCATTTTTCATATCAAGTTTTTTATAACTATTCCAAAATGGTTCATTAAGTATTTCATAAACTGTAAATTTTGGATTTACTGAACTATTATAATCTTGAAAAACAATAGATGCAGTTGGTTTATTGTTTTTTAAAATCTCTCCAGAATTAGCTTTTTCTATTCCTAAAATAATTTTTGCTAGTGTACTTTTGCCACTTCCACTTTCACCAATTATCCCTAGACAAGAACCTTTTTTTATATCAAAATTTATATTGTCTAAGACTTTTTTATCTTTGTAAGTTTTTGATATATTGATTATTTTAAACATTCATTGAACCTATTGAACAATTTTTTATGAGCTTCTATTAAATATTTTGAGTATTCATTTTGTGGATTTAATAAAATAGATTTTGTATCGTTGTATTCAACTATTTTACCTTTTTTCATAACAGCTATATTGTTAGCTAAATGTGAAATAATTCCTAAATCATGAGATACAAAAATAACTGTTTTTTTCTCTTTTTCTTGAAGATTTTTAAAAATATTTAAAATTTCTTTTTGATTTATCATATCAAGAGATGAAGTTGGTTCATCTGCTATTATTATTTTTGAATCTTGAGCAAAAGCAAGAGCAATCATAACTCTTTGTAACATTCCACCACTAAGCTCGAAAGGGTAAGAGTTTAAAACTTTTTCTATATCAGTTAAACCAACTTTCTCAAGCCAAAAACAGCTATCATTTTTTGCATTTTTTAAATCTTTTTTATCAATCAAACTCTCAATGAATTGAGTTTTTATTTTTTCTATTGGATTAAAAGCATTCACTGAATCTTGCATTATCATAGATATTTTTTTACCACATATTTGTTGAATCTGTTTTGGTGAAGCTTTTAAAATATCTAGTTCATCAAAAAAAATATTTCCAGTAATTTTGAAATAGTTTGGATTTAAGTCTAAAATTGATTTACAAAGTATAGATTTTCCACTTCCACTTTCTCCAATTATCCCCAACATTTCACCTTGAGTTATTTTTAAATTAATATTTTCTAAAAGATTTTTTTCCTCTTTTTTATTATAAATACAAAGATTTGAAATTTCTAAAATAGTATTCATTTATCAAACCTTTTATTATGTTTTGTATCAAAAGCATCTCTTAAACTATCTCCTAAAAAATTAAAAGATGCAACTACAATTAAGATAGAAAGCCCTGCAGGAAACATTAAAGATGGTTCTATGCTTAGCATATTTTTTGCTTCATTTAACATCATTCCCCATTCAGGAGTAGGGGCTTGTATTCCTAATCCCAAAAAAGATAATGCAGAAATACTCAAAATAACCCAACCAGTATCAATTGTAGCTAATACAACTATATCACTAGATATTGAAGGTAGAAGGTGTTTTCTTAAAATTTTATTTGAAGGAATACCTATTGTTTTTGAAAATAAAACATAATTTTTATTTTTGTATTCTAGTACAAAACTGTAAGTCATTCTTGTGTACCAAGCAAATTTAGCTATTATTGTGGCTATTATTATATTTTCTATGCCAACTCCCAAAATTCCAACAATAGCTATTATTAAAAGTTCATTTGGAAAAGATAACATAATATCACATACTCTTAATATAAAATTTTCAATTTTTTCAAAATAACCAGCAATTAGCCCAAATATAACTCCCAAGAAGATTGTTATAAACATTGTCAAAAAAGCTAGAAATATTGTTGGATGAATACCATAAATAAGCCTTGAAAATACACATCTTCCTAAGTGGTCTGTTCCTAAAGGATATTCTAGGCTATAAGATGCAAATTTATTTGTTAAATTTGGTTCTAAAGGGTCATTTATTGCAACAAATGGAGCAAAAATTCCCAAAATGATTACTAAAAAAATAATACTTAAAGATACGATAGCTAGTTTATCTTTTAAAAGTTTTTTTATCATCAAATGACCTTTTTTAGTCTAGGGTCAATATATCTAGCTATAATATCTGCAAATAGGTTGAAAAATATAAATAAACAAGACATAAAAAGAATATAAGCTTGAATTATTGGTAAATCTCTGCCAAAAATAGCATGTAAACAAAGACTTCCAAGTCCAGGTAATCCAAATATATTTTCTATTACAACTGTTCCTGCTATAAGCTTTGGAATAGACATTCCTAAGGCTATAATACAAGGAATGATTGCATTTTTTATTATATGGTAATTTATAGTGCTATTTTTTAAACCTCTAGCTTTTGCAAATATTACAAAAGGTTCTTCTTTTGTCTGAATTATCCTATTTCTAAGTAATCTAGCGTAAGTAGAAATATATGCAAAAGATAGTGTAATAGAAGGTAAAATCATACTTTTGTAATTATCAAATCCACTAGTTGGGAGTAGATTAAAGTATAATGAAAATAAGTATATAAGAAGTAATCCTAACCAAAAATTAGGCATTGCAGTTGAAAAAAACAGAAAAAATCTTAATATTTTATCTAATAATTTCCCTTCATTTAAACCACAAATTATTCCTAAGCCAAATCCTACTAACAAAATAAGCAGTAGAGTAAAAAAAGCTAAAGTTAAAGTTGTAGGTAGAGCATATAGTATTTCATCTATAACAGGAGATTTTAGACTATAACTTATTCCAAAATCTCCTTTAACAGCATTTTCTAGCCATATTATATATCTTTGTAAAAAAGGTTTATCTAATCCTAATTCTATTCTAACTTCTTCTATTGCCTCTTGCGTTATTGATACATTATTTATTCTAAGTGTTACTTCAGCTGGATCACTAGAACTTAAATTCATCAATGAAAAAGTGACAAAAGATATTATAAAAATTAAAGGAATAAAGATAATAAGTCTTTTTAAAAGATAGAATTTCACCAATTTACCTTATTCAAAAAACATCTTTTCAAATGGAATTTCATATTGAGATATATTAAATCCTACACCTTTCAAATTTTTAGAAAATACAGCTTTAGTTCTTGAATAACTTAAAGGAATATATACATTTTTATTATGAAGATATTGGAAAATATCTTCATAGATAGACTTTCTTTTTTCGATATTTGATTCTATTAAGACTTTTTGTATATTTTCATCTAGCCAAGATTTTTTATCTAATCCTAATTGTGCTTGGTAATCTCCATGTGCTGGTAGTCTAAAAGATGAAATATATGATTGTGGATCAGAGGGTACTCCCCAAGAAAGAGAGTATTGTAAATCAAAATCTCCACTTTTTTGTCTATCTAAAAATGCTTGTTTCTCTTCTCCTATGATTTTTAAATCAATTCCAATATTTTTTAAATTACTCTGAATATATTCACTGATAATTTTTTCTTGAGCATTATTGATATTAAAATATAGTTTTAAAGTAAGAGTTTTATCATCTTTTTTTCTTAAAGCACTTTTTTTATCTAAAATCCAACCACTTTCATCTAAAAGTTTTTTTGATTTTTCTAAATCAAAAGTTTTTAATTCTAAAGGTATATCACAATACTCAACTGTTGGTGAAAAAAGTGTATGTGCAATAGTTTCAGAGTTATTTAAAATACCAGAAATAATATCTTCTTTATTTATTGCATATTGTAAAGCAAGTCTTATTTTATTGTCATTTAATATCTCTTGTTTTGTATTTAAAAGTATTGCTCGTGAAGCAGTTGGATTACTTAAAATGGTGTTAAATTTATTTTGTTTTTGTAAAATATTAAAAGCATCAATATTTATCATATCTCCATCTGCTCCAAAAATTAAATCTATTTCGCCTTTTTGAAGTGCTAAAAGAATTGTTTGATGATCAGGTAATACTTTCCATTTTACACTATCTAATTTTGCTTTTTCTCCCCAGTAATTTTCATTTTTCTTAAATATTGCAAATTCATTTTTTTTATGTTCACTTAATATAAAAGGACCTGTTCCTATATATTTTGTAACGCCATCTTTTGTTCCACTATTGATAAAATATTGTGGAGCAATAAATCTAAATGGTCTTGTTAAAGCTAGTTCTATTAATGTTGGATAATATGGATTTTTTAGTGATAATTTATATGTAAATTCATCTACAACTTCACTTTTTGATATTTGATTTACAAGTTCTAACCAAGCATGTCTTGAACGATTTTCTAATATTGCATCGATATTTTGTTTTACAATATATGCATTAAATTTTGTTCCATCACTAAATTTTACATCATCTCTTAAATGAAAAATATAAGTTTTCCCTTCATCTAATATTTCCCAACTTGAAGCTAACCATGGTTTTATATCTCCAGTTGTGTTTATAACTAAAGATTCAAATACCATATTTTGTGCAGACATTTCACCACTATATAAATGAGGATTTATAATTCTAATATCTTTTGTGCTTGCATAAACTAACTCTTTTTTTTTATTTATATTGTTTTCATTACAAGCAGATATAAAAAAAGTTATAAGTAGTATAAATGAAAGTATAAATAATTTTTTCATGATTTCCTTATATGCTTTTTGAAGTGGCTAGCATTATTATATAATTTTCCTTAAATCCTATTTTAGAGGCAGTATATGAGATATAAAATAATATTTTAAGTTTATTTATAGTGTTAAAAGAGAGTTTTGAAAATTTAAAAAGAGAAGATTTAGCTTCTCTTTTTAATTATTAACCAATAATTTTGTTTAATGTAGTAGATGGTCTCATAACATTTGATGTTTTTTCATCATCAAATAGATAGTATCCACCAGTATCAACAGCTTTTCCTTGAACTTCAGTAAGCTCTTTTAAAATTTGTGCTTCATTGTCATTCATAGCTTTTGCAATTGGAGTAAATTCAGCTTTAAGTTCAGCATCATCATTTTGTGAAGCTAACTCATTTGCCCAATACATTGCTAAATAGAAATGGCTTCCTCTATTATCGATACTTCCAATTTTTCTCGCTGGAGATTTGTCATTTAAAAGGAAAGTTCCTGTTGCCTCATCTAAAGTTTTAGCTAAAACAGCAGCTTTTTTATTATTTTGAGTATTAGCTAAGTGATCAAAAGAAGCAGCAAGTGCCATAAATTCACCTAAACTATCCCATCTTAAGTAGTTTTCTTCTTGAAGTTGTTGTACGTGTTTAGGAGCAGAACCACCAGCACCAGTTTCAAATAATCCTCCACCTTGCATTAAAGGAACAATAGATAACATTTTAGCAGATGTTCCAAGCTCTAAAATAGGGAATAGGTCAGTATTATAATCTCTAAATACATTTCCAGTTACAGAAATAGTATCAAGACCTTTTCTCATTCTATCTAAAGAGTATTGAATAGCATCATCTGGAGCTTTAATAGATATTTCAAGACCACTTAAATCATAATCTTTTAAATATTTTTCAACTTTAGCTATCATTTGTGCATCATGACCTCTAGCTTTATCTAGCCAAAATACTGCAGGAGTATTTGATAATTTTGCTCTATTAACTGCAAGTTTTACCCAATCTTTAATTGGTTCATCTTTAGTTTGGCACATTCTGAAAATATCACCATTATCTACATCAAAACTAAATACAGTAACACCTTCTTCATTTGTAACTACGATTTTCCCATCAGCTTTAGCTTGGAAAGTTTTATCATGACTTCCGTACTCTTCAGCTTTTTTAGCCATAAGTCCAACATTTGGTACTGAACCCATAGTTTTTGGATCTAATGCACCATGTTTTTTGCAATCTTCAATAACAACTTGATAAGTTGTAGCATAGCATCTATCTGGAATCATTGCTAAAGTATCTTCTTCTTTATCTTCTTTATTCCACATTTTTCCACCACCTCTAATCATAGCAGGCATAGAAGCATCTATAATTACATCAGAAGGCACATGTAAATTTGTGATACCTTTTGCAGAGTTTACCATTGCAAGTCTTGGTTGAACAGAATAAACAGCATCAATATCAGCTAAAATTTCAGCTCTTTTTGCATCATCAACTTTGTCTAATTTTGAGTATAAATCACCTAAACCATTGTTGAAATTTACACCGATTTTATCAAAAGTTTCACCATGTTTAGCAATTAAATCTTTGAAATAAACTTTTACAGCAAATCCAAACATAATTGGATCAGAAACTTTCATCATTGTAGCTTTTAAGTGTAAAGACAGTAATACATCTCTTTTTTTAGCTTCATCAATTCCTTTTTGATAGAACTCTTGTAAAGCTTTTGCAGACATTTTAGTAGCATCAACAACTTCACCATTTTCTAAAGGTAAAGATGCTTTTAAAACTGTTTCATTTCCAGATTTATCAATAAATGCAATTTTAAAGTTATCTTCTTTATTTAAAGTTGTAGAAACTTCTGTTCCAAAAAAATCGTTTGCATTCATATGAGCAACATCAGTTTTTGAATCTTTTTTCCACTCACCCATTTTATGAGGGTTATTTTTAGCATAATTTTTAACAGCACCAGGAGCTCTTCTATCTGAATTTCCTTCTCTTAATACTGGATTAACAGCACTTCCTAAAATTTTTGAATATTTTGCATTTACTTCTTCACTAGAGTCATAATTTGGAATATTATAACCTTTTGATTGTAATTCAGCAATAGCAGCTTTTAATTGAGGAATTGAAGCTGAAACATTTGGTAACTTTATAATATTTGCATTTGGATCTTGAGTCATATCACCAAGTTCTGCTAATGCATCACCAATTTTTTGTTCAGGTTTTAATTTTTCAGGGAAAGTTGCGATAATTCTTCCTGCAAGTGAAATATCTTTTTGTACCATTTCAATACCAGAGCTTTTTGTGAAAGCTTTAATAATTGGTAAAAAAGAGTAAGTTGCTAAAGCTGGTGCTTCATCAACTTTTGTGTAAATGATTTGTGCCATGTTTTATCCTAAATTGTAAATTTGATATGTCGTGATTTTAACTATATTTATATTTAATAATATTGAATTTGCTTATATTTCTTAGTGTGAATATTTGATTGTTTCAAATATTCACATCTAATTTACACTGTTGAATAAATCTTTTATTGATGGGGCTTTTTGATTTGTTATATCATTTTTCATAATATCTATTGCTTCATTATCTATATCATTAGGAGTATCATTAACTTTTGTATATGTTTTTTCAACACCAACATTTGCCTGAATATTTGTTTGATGTTCTTCATAACTATTTGCAAATTTATGAAGACCTGTTTTATTATCTCTTACAAAGTACAAGTAGCTACTTTTTACAGGAAAAATAGCAGCTTTTATAGAATCAAGGCTTACTGCACAAACTGGATTTTTAGGTAAACCTTTATTTTTATAGGTATTGTATGAACTATTGTCATTTCTTATTCTATCAGCCGTTACAACACTATTTGAATATTTCCCATAGTTTAATGTTCCGTCCATTTGAAGTGGCATTCCTCTTTTAAGACGATTGTGGATAACACTTGCAACTATTGGCATTTCATTTCTTGTTGCTGCTTCTTTTTGAATAACTGAAGCTAAAGTTATATAGTTAAACCATTTATCTTTATCATAAATTCCAAATATTTTTTTTGAGAACTCTTCATATTTTCTGTTTGTTTGTGAGAATAAGTAGAAAATTATATACTCTTCATTCATTCCAACTGGTAAAGAATAAGTATCAGCAAGTATATTTCCATCTAGTTTATATGAATGTTCATTGTATATTTTTGTTAATTTTTCTTCATCTAAATTAAACTCATTTGCTATTTTTTTTAAGAAAAAATAAGAAGTTTCTCCAGGAATTAAAGTAACAGTTTTTAAAGCAGCTTTAGAAGTTAGTAATTTTATTAGAAAATCCATTTTTGTTAATCTATTTTGTTCAATATCAATCCAACCACTTTGTATAAATCCACCAGTTTTTAAAATAATTTCATCAATTATATTCATTTCGTAACCATTTTTATTTAAGTGTGTTATAATATTGCTAGTGCTACCTTTTGGTATATACAAGATTTTTGTAGATACAACTGGCAAAGTTAGATAATAAAGTACCATAATAAAAGCTATAAGGAAAAAATATATAGTGTTAAAAAACATCAAAATCTTAATATTTGTATCATTTTTTCTTTTAATATTTTTAATGTTTTCTATTCTATTTTCTGGTATCAAAATAAACTCTTTTCATATTTTTAATTTTAAAGTTTCGCAATTCTATATAAAATTGGATAAAAAACTGATTGTTAATGTTGAAGATATAGAGTACAAATCAAAAAAAAGTGAAGTGAGTTCTTCTTTTGAAGATATAAAAAATAATATTGAACTTTTACCAACTTTCTTAAAATATTTTGAAAAAATAGATATAAAAAACTTAAATATAAATGGAAATAGTTTTAAAATATTGTTTGATGATGAAGAGTTTAAAATAGACAATAAATTTATAACCTTAAATTCTAAAATTGATATTTCCTCAAAAACTGTAAATTTTGATATTTCATCGTTGTATTTAAAAGATTATGAAGTTTTATTTAAAGGTAAAGCCATAGTTAATTATTTTGATGAAGAATTAAAATACTTTGGAGATGTTTTTTATAAAAATATTGCTACAAAAACAAATATTGATATTACAAGAAAAAAACTTTCATTTTTTACAAGAAGTGAATATTTTGAAAATCTACATTTTTTAAAACCTTTTTTAGATTTAGATGAAGTTGCAAATGAGTGGATATATGATAATGTAGTAGGGGATTTTAAAGTAGATTGGTTATATGGAGAGTTTGATTTAGAAAAACAAGAGTTAATATCTAAAACTTTAAAAGGTGATGCCCATATAAAAAATGCAAAGATAAAATTTGAGCCAACTTTAGAAGAAATTATGACAAATAATGTAAAAGTAAATTATAAAAATGATACTTTGAGTTTTGATTTGATTGAAGCAAAATATAAAAACAAAAACTTAGAAAATAGTTTTGTTAAAATAGAAAATTTAACAAATGAAGATAATGGAAAAGTTTTAGTAAATATTGAAGCAAAAACTGCTTTAGATAAAGATATTTTAGATATTTTAAAAGCTTATGATATCTCTTTACCTATCTTACAAAAAAACGGGCAAACAAATGCAAAACTCCTTTTAGATATTCCTTATGTGGAACATTTACCAATGACGACAAAAGGTAACTTTGAAGTTCTTAGATCAGATATTTTTATAGATGATTTTCATTTTAAGACAAATAGTGCAAATGTAATTTTAGATAATAATCAACTTTATATAAATGATGCTAGTTTTCTATATGAAAATATGATAGATGTAAATGGAAATATAAATCTTGATTTAGATAGTTTAAAAGCCAATGGCAATATAAAAATAAATAAACTATTAATAAAAAGCAATAAAGATGAAGAAATTTTAAATATAAAAGATAAATCAACACAAATTTTTATGGATTTTAATAAAAATGTACTTATATATTTGGATGATTTAAAAACGACAGTTAATTATGATGACTTACTTACTATAAAAATTGACGATATCTCTAAAATTTATAATTATTCAGATACTTTAAAGTCAAATTCTATAAAAAATGGAAACTTGAGTTTAAAAATCATTGATGATAAAGAAATAGATTTTGAAGGCTCTTTGAAAGGTTTTGATTTACCAATAAAGAAAAATACAAAAGATGTAACGATGTTGGATATTATAGGAAATATTAAAGATGATACTGTTTTTATAGCTTCAAAAGACAACTCTATACAACTTGAAATAAAAGATGAAATATCTATATATTTAGATGAGTATGATATATTTTATGATACGAATAATAAGCAAAATATGGATATTTCTCAAAACTTACATATATATTTAAAAAATACAAATTTAAATGTAGATAGTGATATCTATAAAATCAAAGATGCAAAAATTGATGTAAAAAAAGATTTAATATCTTTTGAAGCTATGATAAAAGAGTTAGATTTACCTATAAAAAAAGATGATAAAAATATAGAAAATATAAAAATTATTGGAAAATATGAAAATGGAGTTTTAAATTTACATTCAGACGATAAAAATTTATTTTTGACAATTCAAGATGAAAATTATAGTATAAAACTAGATGGATATGATATATATTATGATACAAAAAATAGTGATAAATATAGTAAATTAGAGACTATAAATATAATAGGAGTAAATTCTAAAATAGTTTTAAACCATAAAAATAGAGTTTTATCCGATTTTTACGAAATAGATTTGGATAAAAATAGAAAATTTGCATATTTGGAATATGAAGATAGTAAGATGAGTTTTACACAAAATAGTGATTATATAAATATATATATTGCAAAAGCAAAAGAAAATTTTATAAATGCACTATTTAATCAAGATATTATGAGTGGAGGAAAACTAGATTTTTACGCAAATGGAACTCTTGATAGTTTAAAAGGAAAGATGTTAATACGACAAAGTAATATAAAAAATTTATCAATTTTAAGTAATATTATGTTTTTTTTAGAAAGCTCTCCAGCTTTACTAAATCCATTTTTAGCCATTCCATCTGTTTTTGGAATAAATCAACTAGGAGCTTATCAAATAAAAGAAGGTGTCTTAGATTTTGAGTACAACAATAAGAGTAATATCTTGGATATAAAAAGTTTGCACACTGCTGGAAATGGAATAGATTTTGAAGGTAGTGGAATTGTAAATCTTGATACGAATCAGATTAATTCTAAATTAAAACTCATATTTTTAAAAAGTTATAGTTCTATTGTTGAGTATATTCCACTTGTAAACTATATTTTATTGGGTGAAGACAATAGAGTTGAAACACAAATAAATATAAGTGGAGATTTAAATAATCCAGTTATTAATACAAATCTATTACAAGATGGATTCAATGCCCCAGTAAATATATTTAAAAGAATATTTAATACTCCAACAAATTTTATAAATAATTTCAATATTAAAAACAATTAAGTTACTTTATTCCAAAACTAAAAAAGTTTTGGAATATCTAATGATTTTAAATTTTATTCATTTCTTAATACATCAATAACATCTATTTTTGTAGCACGACTTGCTGGATAAAAAGATGATAAAAGAACTATAACAACTGCTCCAATAACAATAGATATAAAATCACTCATAGCTAAATCAAGTGGTAATTTTGCACTTCCATAAACATCAGCTGGTAAAGATACAATATCAAAAGTATCTAAAAACCAATAACCAATAAATCCTAGAATAATCCCAGTAATAATTCCACTAAATCCAATGATCGTACCAACTCTTAAAAATATTGATTTTATCTCTTTTGTTGTTGCTCCCATAGATAAAAGTAGGGCTATTTCTTTTCTTCTACTCATAACTGTCATAAGTAAAGATGAGATTATATTTAAAGAAGCAACTAATATAATAAGCATTAAAACTATAAATAGAGCTGTTTTTTCCATCTTCATAGCAGCAAAGAAGTTTCCATTTTGTTGCCACCAACCAACAACACCAACATTTTTATCTTTTAAAAAGACTCTTAATTTTTCTATATCTTCAAAAGCATTGTTTGAATGAATATGTATACCATCATAAATATTTTCATCTTTTTGTAGTAGAGTTTGTAGAGCTTCTATTGAAGTGTACATATAAGCTTTATCATAAGCACTAAGTCCAGAAGAAAAAGATGTAAGATAGTTAAATCTTTTCATTTTTGGCATCAAAGAAAAACCAGCTGGATTTAGCTCTGTAAAATACAAAGTTACTTTGCTATCACTTGATAAAAGAAGTTTATCACTTATTCCTATACCAGTTATCAAATCAAATTTATTTAGTTCAAAGTCATTTAAGGCTTCTTTGAAAATAGGATTTATTTCTGATTCATTTTGTGCATTTACTCCAAAAATCATACCTCCACTCATATTACTTCCATTTTGAATAATAGCTTGAGTAGATATAAATGCAGAAAATTTTAAATCTTTAAATTCATTTTGTAATTCAACTAAAAGGTTTTCATTTACACTATTTGATGTTTTAGCATAAATTGTAAGAGGATAATTCATAGTAAAAAGTTTTCTTTCAAACTCTTTTGCAGTTCCATTCATAATCGCCATAGACAGGATAAGTACCATAACTCCAATAGCAACTCCAATAAATGCCAAAATAGCACTTATTGAAATAAATGGATTTTTTTTATCAAATCTTAGGTATTTTTTAACTATAAAATTAACTAATTGCTTATTCAAATTAGTTTCCTGCAACTAAACCTTTTTTAGGTCCACTCTTTCCACAACATTGTTTATATTTCAATCCGCTTCCACAAGGACAAGGTTCATTTCTAGCTATTTTTTTTTCGCTACTTTTTACAGCTTCTTGGGCTAAGTTTGTAGTTATATGTTCATTTGCTTTTTCCATAGATTCTTTCATTCTTTGTAAAGCTTCTTGCTCTTTTTGTCTATCATCTTTACTTTGAAGTTGTACAGCAAATAAAATTTTTATAATCTCTAATTTTATATTTGAGATTAATTCAATAAACATATTATAAGACTCTTTTTTGTATTCAACAAGCGGATCTTTTTGATTGTAACCTCTTAATCCAATACCAGTTTTTAAAGTATCCATAGCATATAAGTGTTCTCTATAAGCATTATCTAAAATTTGAAGATATAAAACTTTTTCTATCTCATTTTTTTGTTTTGAATCAACAGCATTCATCTTATTTTCATAAGTATCTTTTAAAATAGATATAAGTTTTTCTTCTAAATCTTGATAATTCTCACTTTTTATATCGTCAGATTCAATTATAAAGTGTAAATCTTCTTTTAATTTTGCGATTATAAATTCATAGTCAAAATCTTCAGGAGAAGTTGAGTGAGTAATGTTTGCATCCGATAATAAGTTTAGTACATATTCAACTCTATTTTCATCTATTTTTGAAGTAATATCAAAATTTTCACTCAATAAATCATTTCTAAAGTTATAGATCACTTTTCTTTGTTCATTTGCAACATCATCATATTCAAGTAAGTGTTTTCTACTTTCAAAGTGCATAGACTCAACTTTCTTTTGTGCATTTTCAACAGCTCTTGTTACCATTTTTGACTCTATAAATTCACCTTCTTGAATACCAAGTCTTTCCATAATATTTTTTATTCTATCGCTTCCAAAAATTCTTAAAAGATTATCTTCTAAACTTAGATAAAATTGTGATTCTCCAACATCTCCTTGTCTTCCACTTCTTCCTCTTAGCTGATTGTCTATTCTTCTACTTTCATGTCTTTCTGTACCAATGATAGCTAATCCACCTAAAGCTAAAATTTCAGGAGTTAGTTTAATATCAACTCCTCTTCCAGCCATATTTGTAGCAATAGTAACTGCTCCTTTTTGACCAGCATCAGCGATAATTTTACCTTCTTTTTCGTGCTGTTTTGCATTTAATACAGTGTGAGGTATTTTTTTATCAACTAAGATCTTATGAAGTTTTTCACTTTTTTCAATACTTGCAGTCCCCACAAGTACTGGTTGTCCTTTTTCATGATAATCTTTTATTTTTGTGCAAACTGCTTCAAATTTCTCTCTTTCACTTTTATATATTAAATCACTTTTATCAACTCTTTTGATTGGAACATTTGTAGGGATAGATACAACATCAAGCTTATAAATTTGTGCAAATTCTGTTGCTTCTGTTTGAGCAGTTCCTGTCATACCAGCGAGTTTTTTATACATTCTAAAGTAGTTTTGGTAAGTTGTATCAGCTAAAGTTTGACTTTCATCTTGAATAGCAACTTTTTCCTTTGCTTCAAGTGCTTGATGTAAACCTTCACTAAATCTTCTTCCTTCGCTTAATCTTCCAGTGAATTCATCAACAATTATGATTTGTTCTTCTTTTACAACATAATCAACATCTTTTTGGAAAATATAATTTGCCTTTAAAGCTTGATCAAGAGAGTGTGAAAGCATAGCATTTTCAATAGAGTATAGGTTATCAACTCCAAAAAGTTCTTCAGCTTTTATATGTCCTTGTTCAGTTAAACTTACAGTTCTATTTTTTTCATCAACTACAAAATCTCCAGTAGTTGTAGGTTTTTCTGCAGCACTTTTTGGTTCTATCAGTTCACCTTTTTGTAGTTTTAATGCTATTTCATTTGCTTTTACATAGTTTGAATTTTTATGATTTGTTGGTCCAGAAATGATTAAAGGAGTTCTAGCTTCATCAATTAAAATAGAATCTACTTCATCAACTATTACAAAGTTATGACCTCTTTGAACTTTATCTTTTATATCGTAAACCATATTGTCTCTTAAAAAATCAAATCCTAAAGAGCTATTTGTAGCATAAGTAATATCGCAATTGTATTGATTTCTTCTCTCTACATCATCTTTTATACCATCTGTTAAAGCACCAACACTAAAACCTAAAAATTCATAAAGTGGTTTTAATTCATTTGCATCACGACTTGCCAAATAGTCATTTACTGTTACAACATGTACACCTTTTCCACTTAAAGCATTTAAACATACAGCTATACTTCCAACTAGAGTTTTTCCTTCTCCTGTTTTCATTTCTGCTATTCTTCCCTCATTTAAAACCATAGCACCGATTAATTGAACATCATAAGGTCGCATACCTAAAACTCTTTTACTAGCCTCTCTAGTTATTGCAAAAGCTTCTTTTAAAACATCATCTAATGATTTTTCTTCATTTTGTATAATTTGTTTTAATTTATTAAATTCATTTTTAAGTTCTTCATCACTTAAATTTTCATAATTTTTTTCTAATGCAGTTATCTCACTTGCTCGTTTTCTATATTTTTTTACAACTCTATCATTTTTTGTACCAAAAACTTTTGAAAAAACATTTAACATAAAATTAGTTCCTTTTCGTTATAATGAGAAAGATTATATAAAAAAAAAGGTTAAAAAATGTTTTATAAATATATATTTGCTACGGTTGTGCTATCAATTTTTGCTTTTGCAGCAAGTGATATTAAAAATCTAAAAACTTTTCAAGCACAATTCACTCAAACTATAACATCAAATTCAAGTGATGTGATACTCTATAAAGGACAAGTTTTTATAAAAAGTAGTGGAAAGATTTTGTGGAAATATAAAACACCAGTTGAAAAAAATGTATATATAGATAATAATTCAGCAATAGTCGATGAACCTGAACTTGAACAAGCCATTTTTACAAAACTTGAAAATGAGATAAATATTATACAACTTTTGAAAGATGCTAAAAAAATAGATAACAATAAATATTCTTCGAAAATAGATAGCGTTCAATATCTGATTTTTACAAAAAATAATAAAATAGAAAAAATTAGTTATGAAGATAATTTAGAAAATAGTGTAGAAATAAATTTTTCAAATATTATCCAAGATGAAGACATATCAGACTCTATTTTTATATTCTCAATCCCTAGCAATTATGATTTAATAAGAAAATAGATACAATTTCAGTAAAGGTAGATTAGACGATAGCTTGGTTTCAAGAGGAAAGTCCGTGCTACAGTGAAGCAAGGTTCCATCTAACGGATGGCTAGAGTAATCTAAGGGATAGTGCAACAGAAAGTAAACAGCCAGTTTTGGTGATGGTGAAACGGTAGAGTAAGAGCCTACCAGCAAATTGAGTAATCTTTTTGGCTATGTAAACCCAACTTGTAGCAAGAAGACATGGTATAAGCTTCACATTTTTTTCGTCTTCGCAAGAGTACTAAAGTAATTTAATACCTAGATAAATTATTGTCAAATACAGAACACGGCTTATAATCTACCTTTTATTCTAACTTAAACCAAGACTTAATAAATCTTTTAGTAAAATTATTATTACCCAAACATTAATACATTAGGAGTATATATGAAAAACTTATCTATAAGATTTAAGCTTTTAGCAATTGTAATTATTACAATTATATTAGTGTCTACTATAATAGCTACAAAATCTATCTATGAAGTTAATAATTTAACTGCTCAAAATATTGAAGAATATAAAAATAGAGCATTAAATTCAGGTATAGATGAGATGAAAAACTATACTGCATTTGCATTAAATATTGCAAAAGATGCTTATGAAAAAGCAAAAATAGAAAATGTAAAAGAGAGAAAAGGGGCTTATTTAAAATCTCAAACTGATTTTCTATTTGCAATGATTACAGAAATATATGAGAAGCAAAAAAATCATCTTTCTGAAGCTGAACTAAAAAAATTGATTTTAGATGCTATTGGTTCTGTACGATATGGTGAAGAAAATGATTATTTTTTTGTATATGATAAAAATTCTACTATTTTAAAGCTTCCTTTAACACCTGAAAGAGAAGGAACTAAAAATAATGGAAAACATATTTTAGAATTTATTAGAACTGCTTTTGAAAAAGGGGAAGGATTTGTACCTTATGATCAAGTAATCCCTGGAAAACAACCACGTGCAAAATTGTCTAATGTTAGACTGTTTGCTCCGTATGGTTGGGTTGTTGGAACAGGTGTTTATATAGACAATGAAGAACAAGCGTTAAAGAAAAAAGCTTTAGAAGATATTTCTAAAATTAGATTTGGAGAAGATGGTTATTTCTTTGTATATAACTATGATGGTACAAATATAATGCATCCAATAAATCCTGCTTTAGTTGGTAAAAATCTAATAGATAATAAAAGTCAAAAAGGTATTTATTATATAAAAGATTTAATAGAAGTTGCTAAAAAGGGTGGAGGAACAGTTATATTTGATTTCACAAAAACTAAAGATGATCCAAAATTATATGATAAAATTGGATACGCAGATGGTTTACAAGAGTGGCAATGGATGATTGGAACAGGTATTTATACTGATAATATTGATAAAAATGTAGCAATTATGCAAGAACATTCAAATCAAAAAATTGCTTCAATTATTTTTGGAATTGTAATTATTGCTGCTATTGTTTCTATTGTTTTAATAGCACTTATATCATTTCTTATTACAAAAAATATTATTTCTCCATTAGAAAAATTTGAAAATGGTCTTTTAGGGTTCTTTAAATATTTAAATAAAGAAAATAAAGATGTTCAATCAATAGATATAATAGCCGAAGATGAAATAGGTGTTATGGCAAAAGTCGTTAATGAAAATATTATCAAAACAAGTAGATTATTGAAAGAAGATGATGATTTAATTAAAAATGTTAAAGAAGTTATTAACGAAATAAACAAAGGAAATTTAAGAAATAGAATAGAAAAAACTACTGGAAATGAGAGTTTAGAAGAACTGAAAAATATTCTAAACGAGATGTTAGAACTTATATCTAAAAAAGTAAATAATGACTTAGTGGTAATTGATGAAGTTTTAAAAAAATATGAAAAAATGGATTTTAGAGCTAGAATTGAAAATCCAGTTGGAGAAGTAGCAAAAGAGATAAATGAGTTAGCGGAAACTATAAATCATCTTCTTTTAGAAAATAAAGTGAATGGACTTACACTTGAAGAGAGTTCAAAAATTCTTCTATCTAATGTAAATAACTTAAATATAAGTTCAAATGAAGCAGCAGCATCTTTGGAAGAAACAGCAGCAGCACTTGAAGAGATAACTTCAAATATAAGAAATACAACACAAAATATTGCAAAGATGTCAAATCTTTCAAATGAAGTAACAAATTCTTCAAAAATTGGTGAAGAATTGGCAAATAAAACAACAATAGCAATGGATGAAATAAATACACAAGTAAATCTTGTAAATGATGCAATAAGTGTAATAGATAATATAGCATTCCAAACAAATATATTATCTTTAAATGCAGCAGTGGAAGCAGCAACGGCAGGTGAAGCAGGAAAAGGGTTTGCAGTTGTAGCTCAAGAAGTAAGAAACCTTGCAAGTAGAAGCGCAGAAGCAGCTAAAGAGATAAAAGATATAGTTGAACTTGCAACATTAAAAGCAAATGAAGGTAAAAATATAGCAACGACTATGATTGAAGGTTATAAAGGATTAAATGATTCAATAACTCAAACAACAACTTTAATATCAGATATAGAGATGTCAAGTAAAGAGCAGTTAGTTGGAATAGAACAAATAAATGATGCAGTTAATCAACTTGACCGTCAAACACAACAAAATGCTATGATTGCTTCACAAACACATGATATCTCTATGGTTACAGATAATATAGCAAAAGAGATAGTAAATGAGGCAAATTCAAAAGATTTTATAGGGAAAGATAGTGCTAAAGCAAAAGAGTTTGAAACAAAAACTATGGTTTTGAATAATAGCCAAGTTCCCAAAAAAACAAGAACTGATAAAAATAAAAAAGATATACAAAAAGAGATATCACCTGATGATAACGAATGGGAAAGCTTCTAAATTAAATATACTTAAGAACTAGGATTTATTCCTAGTTCTCAAACTATACACTAGCAGAGATTTTTTTAACTACTTCATAAACATTTTCAATAGATTTTTTATATACAAACTCTTTTTTTGAGTGAGGAAATTTTATAGTTGGACCAATAGATGCAATTTTAAGATTTGGTAGCTTATCTTTGAAAATAGCACACTCTAAACCAGCATGGATTGCTCTTAAAGAAGAGTTTTTATTAAATGTTTGATAAATATCTAAAACTTTTTTTGTAAAGTCATTTATATCTGGCTTCCAAGCTGGATATTTTCCAAAAGTTTCTACACTAAATGCAAGATTTTCAAGTTCTTCTTTTGTTCTATTTTTTAGATTATCTAAGTTTTCATTTGACATTGATCTAGCACTTATTTCAATAGTAATCTCATCTATTGAAGTATTTATAATAGCTAAATTTATAGAGTCTTGAACTACATTTAGTTCATTATTAAACTCTCTAACTCCATTTGAAAAGTTATAAATAAAATCAATTACTCTATCATCATAGATATTAAGATGTTCACTTTTTGTATCTATTTCTATAATATTCATATTTTGATGTGTTTTTTGTGGAATATTTTTTGAAGCAATAATTGCTTTTGCATTTGCAGGAATAGAGTTTATTCTCTCCCCACCATTTATATCAAGAAGTTTTCCTTCACACCCTTTTATACTTTGTACAAGAAGTTTTATAGCATTTGGTATATTTTTATCTATATCAACTCCACTATGACCACCTTGAAGATTGAAAATACTTATTTCATAAAGTTTAAGATTTTCGCTATTTGGAACAATTTTTTTATTTGAATTCTTAGCAATAATATCAACTCCACCAGCACAACCTATGCAAATTTCAGCTTCTTCTTCACTATCAAGATTTAGCATATATTGTGCATTTATAGGTAAATTTAAACTATTTGCACCTATTAGCCCTATCTCTTCATCACTTGTAAATAAAAACTCTCCATCAAAGTTTTCAGACATTAAAGATATCATATAAGAACAACCAATTCCATTATCTGCTCCTAAAGTGGAGTCTGCTGCTTTCAAAATATCATTTTCTTCAACTATTTGTGGAACACAATTTTCTTTTAAACAAACAATATCATAGTGAGATTGAAAAACTATTTTAGCTTTTGAGTTTAGTTTTTTGCATAAAATATTTTTTTCTTCATCAACTAAGCAAATATAATCAAACTCTTTTGCTAACTTTTGAATATATTTTATAAATGGCTGATGAGTTCCTGAACATCTAGGAATACTAGTAATTTCTTTAAATATATCTATTATTTTTGACATATTTTTCCTTTTTTATATGGTATAAAATAAAAAAGGGCAATTAAGCCCTTTTTATTTTTGATTTATTAACTTTTATTCTATACTTTTTAAGCTTCTATTCTTATAAGCTAAAATTATAGCTAAAAATGCTGTTATAACTGTCACATAAGCCCAAGTTGGAATAGGTACAGGATCTCCTGTTGCATAAGAGTGCATTCCTGAAAGATAGAAATTTACTCCTAAATATGTCATCATAATTGAACTAAATGCTAAAAGTGATGCAGAAGCCAAAACATAAGGAGTATTTAGAGATTTTACAAATCTTAAGTGAATAACAAATGCATAAACTATGATTGAAACATAAGCCCAAGTCTCTTTTGGATCCCATCCCCAGTATCTTCCCCAAGATTCATTTGCCCAAACTCCACCAAGGAAATTTCCTATTGTTATACAAGCTAAACCAATAATTAAAGAGATTTCATTGATTGCACTAATATGTTTGATAATATCATCTAAGTGAGGTTTGTTTTTTCTAAAAATAAACATAATTAAAGTTAGAAACCCCAATATTGCACTCAATCCAAAGAATCCATAAGAAGCAGTTAAAATAGATACGTGAATAGTTAGCCAGTAAGATTTTAAAACTGGAACTAAAGTTGTAATTTGTGGATCAACATCCGTTAAGTGAGCAGTAAACATAAAAATTCCTGCAATTATAACAGCTGCTCCTAAAGCTAGTAATGATTTTCTAAAGAAGATTACTCCAGCAAAAATAGCTGACCAAGATATATAAACTAATGTTTCGTAAATATCACTCCATGGAGCATGTCCTGATAAATACCATCTGTATCCCATACCAAATGTTTGAATTGCAAATAAAATAGATAGTATTATAAATATTATTTTTGTTGTTTTTTGTACTTTAAATTCTGGTTTAAAAATAATAACAAAAGCTAATACAACCATAATAAAACCTAAAATCATATAAGCAAAAGTTAAATTAAAGAATATATCTATTTTGTTAAAAATTATTTCTGCATTAACTTTTGATTTTGATGGTTTTATATCATCTCCAACTTTATCTTGATATAAAGATATCATATCAATATAGTTATTTGAACTTTCCCAATCTTCTTCAACTAAAGAGTTCATTAATCCACGAATAACAGAGTTTATTGCTGCTTGATTTTGTCCTGTAAACTCTTGCATAGCTTCTATTGGAGAATACCATTTGAAATTATCATCTGGGCTATGTTCATCATAAACTCTAGGAAATATGTTTAATAAAGCACCATTAAAAACTGAATATATGATATTTAATTTTTCTTCAACTTTTATGATATCCTTTTCATAAGTTCCTCTTTCTATTGGCTTTGTTTGAAATGCTTTTTCTGATTCTTGTGTTAATATATATTCACCTTTTTCATTAAATGCTTCTGAAAAAGATATATATTTCTCACTTTCATCAATACCTAAAAATTTTTTTAGCTTTGGAGTTTGTATTTTTATGATTTTTACATCTTTCCATACATCTGGACGCGATAACATTCCTAGAATTATTTGGTTTGCATCCATTCCTAAAAAAGTTGCTCTTCCGCTTAATTTTTGAATTATTTCTCTATTTAAAGTAGCCAATGGTTTCATTCTTCCACCACTACTTTGAACTATTAAATGTCCAAATTTGTCAGCTGTTATAGCAGATTCATCTTTTAGTTTATTTAGATAATCAACAGTGATAGATATTGTTTCTTCTGTACTTTTTTCAATTTTTGGCTCAACGGCATGTAGCGGGATCGCTACGCTAATACAGAGTGCTAATACAAAACTAGCTAGATTTTTATCTCCAACATATTTTATAAGTTTTCTAAATCTTGATTTTTTATCAAAGAAGTTTAAAGCAAGACCCAATGTAAGTAGAAAATATCCAAAATATGTTGGCCATTTACCTGGGTCATTGTTTACAGATAGAACAGTTCCTGTTTCATCAGGGAAATATGAACTTTGAAAGAATAAGAAATTACCTTCACTTAGTGTTCTATTCATAAAAATTCTATAATCATAAGTTTTATCATCTTTTATAACTGTAACTTCACTAGCATAAGATGATGGAGCCATACTTCCAGGATATCTGTCTAATTGGAACTCATTTAATCTTATAGCAAAAGGTAGTTCAATAAATTTTGAGCCATATTCTAAAGTAACACTATATTTATCAAATGTTAGTTCTCTTGGCATTCCCATTTGTCCTCTTTGCCCTGGAACTCTTATTAACTCTTTTTTATCATTTAAACTAACTTCAAGGCTCAATAATCCCATACTAGCTTGTTCTTTTTTTTCAAATTGAAAATTTTTATAATCTAAAACTAAATTATTGTTCTCAAAAGATATTGTATGAGAAAAGTTATTTATTTCAGGAAGAAGTGAAGTAAACTCTTTTTGATACTCTTCATAAGCTACTACTTTTTCACCTTCTTTTACTGTTACTTGAAGATATGGTTCCAATGAGATCATTTGATTTGTTGTAGCACCTTCAGGTATTTGCATAACACCTTCATAGCCTATATATCTAGTAATAATCGCACCTAGTAAAATAACTACAAAAGAGAAGTGAAATAAAAATCTTGGAAGATTTTTCCACATTTTAAATTTATAGATTATTCCTAACAAGTTTACTGTAGTTAAAACCATAATAACTTCATACCAAATACTATTATATACTAAAACTCTAGCTGATGAAGTACCATAGTCATTTTCTATAAATGTTGCAACTCCAGCACCAATACCCAAAATAGCGAATAAAAGTAGGGTGGTTTTAAAAGAAAACATAATATTTTTTAAATTCAAAAAGTATCCTTTATTAGATTTTTACGAGATTCTATAACTAATAGTTTAACTCTTAGTTAATGAAATATTATCTAATAAAATATTAATTATAAAAGGTTTAGAAATTTAAAAACACTAAATAGTACCCGAAGGGGTACTATTTTTAGAAAATAAAATAAGATAATATCTTTAAAAATCTAAATATTAAAAGGATATTTATGGCAACTCAAGCTGGAAAAGTACAATCAATAGAAAATGGAAAGTTTTTAGTAAAAGATCACAATGGAAATATAAAAGAGTTGAAAGTGGGAGATGTAGTTTTTGAAAATGACACGGTATATGGTGATATTTTGAATTCAAACTCTTCTAAAATAGAGATTCTTTTAGATGGAAATGATGTAATTGTTTTAATGCAAGGACAAAAACAACTTATAGATAGTTCTTTGATTGAAACAGCATTTGGAAATGAGGAGCTATTTTTTACAAGAGAATCAATGGAGCAAGTTTTAGACGCTCACAATGAGATTGCTAATGTATGGAGTGATTTAAGAGATGCTGATTTTGATGATGTTATAGATATTACAGAAGAAGAAACAACAGCAGGGGAAGAAGAGGAAGAAGTTACTGAAGGAAGTATAGGTACTTTTGCTTCTAGAAATGGAGATATTGTAGATGTTATAAGTGATTTGAGAAAAAAATCATGGGTAAAAACTCAAACTTATAAAGAGGTAGAAAAAGGTGATGATTATGATAAATTAAACTCAAAACCTTTAGGTAACACAACTCCAATCGTTACAATTCCAATAGATAGACCAACTTCAACTCCAATAGAAAATGTTACTCCACCAATAGTAACACCAATTCCAACTCCAGTTGTACCTGTAATTCCTGAAGAACCACTTCCTTTAGTAACTTTAGGCGTAGATGATGTAACAGTTTATGAAAGTGAAGGTTTCTTGATATTCACAGTGACTATAGATCAACCAACAAGAGAAAATATATCATTTAACTATAAAACTTCACAAAATACAGCAGAAAATGGAAAAGATTATCGTGATGTTGAAGGAAATATAACAATCCCTTCTGGAAGTACAAGTGTACAAATAAAAGTTCCAGTAGTAGATGATTATTTATCTGACAATGGTGAAAATATGAAAATCACTATTTCAAATCCAATAGGAAATGTAGTAGTTTCAAAACCAGAAGGTGTAGGAACGATTTTAGATAATCCACCAGCAAATAATAATCCACTAGATCCAAATAAATCTGATAGTGAAACTGGAACTTATGGAGAAGAAGATACAGTATTTGTAGTAATCACTGGAGACAAAACTGTAAATGAGGGAGATAAAGCTAATTATACAGTTCAAATCATAGATAGAGATGGAAATCCTGTATTTGTAACAAAAGATACAAAAGTAACAGTTGTATATAAAAATATTTCAACATCAAATGATGATACAGAATATAAAGATGGTGAATATATAAAAAAAGATATTATCATCAAAGCTGGAACTTCAAAATCAGAAATTTTTGATGTAGAAACAAAAGATGATTATTTAGCTGATAATGGAGAAAATTTTAAGCTAGAAATAACACAAGTGGAAACAACAAATGAGTTTGAGAATATAGTAATAGGTGATAAAAATGGAAATCAAAAAGATATTACAACAACTATTTTAGATGATAGTAAACCTACAAATTATAATCCAGAAAATCCAAACAATCCAACTCCAAGTTATCCAGATCCAAATAAACCAAATGATGGAAAAATAGAGAAAAATCAAGAACAAGTAATATTAAAAATAGTTGCAGTCGATGAAACTGGAAGCCCAATAATGGATGGAAATAAATATACATTTGTAAATAGTGTAAATGAAGGTTCAAATGCAAAATATATGGTTTTAGCATTTGAACCAAATACAACAGAGTTTACAACACAAACTGTTTTATCTCCTTCACTTCAATCAGGAACAGTGACTATAAAAACTGCTGATGATACAGCACTTACAACTGGCACAAAAGATGATGCAAAACTAGATTATGAATCAACACAAAAAACTGTAACATTGGGGCAAGTGTTTGAAGTAAAAACTTTGGATGATTATATATCTGATAATGGTGAAAAATATAAAGTATCTATAATTGATAGTTCATACACACATCCAAGTACTCCAATATATGAAAATGTAAAAATAGACCCAAATCCAGTAATAACAACTATTTACGATAATAGTAATCCAAATAATGGAACTCCACATAATCCAAATGATCCAACAAATCACAATCAAGAATCAGATAAAGATATTGTTCTTATAAAACTTTTTGCAGCTGATAAAGATGGAAATGTTATAAAAGATACAAATGGAAATTATGTATTAGCAAATAGATTTGCAGAAGGAACAGAGGCTAAATATATAGCATATGCATTTAAGGATGGTGAAACGGTTTTTAATGATAATACAAGATTACAAACTCAAACTGGAACAGTAGATATTGAATTTCATAATGGAACAGCAACAGGAAGTCAAACTGGTGATAATACAGATACAACTGGAAATAAAGATTTTAATAATACTTCTAAATCAAATATTTCACTTGGAGTTACTTTTGGTACAGATATTTTTAAAGATGATATGCCAGAAGGAGAAGAACACTATACAGTTACAATAGATTCAAATTCATATAAAGGTGATTATGAAAGTGTTAAAATAGACCCAAATCCAGTTACAACAACTATATATGATAAAGTAGATACT
Source organism: Aliarcobacter vitoriensis (assembly GCF_003316695.1). Taxonomy (GTDB): domain Bacteria; phylum Campylobacterota; class Campylobacteria; order Campylobacterales; family Arcobacteraceae; genus Aliarcobacter; species Aliarcobacter vitoriensis. The sequence goes on along the minus strand of NZ_PDKB01000012.1, from coordinate 37,264 downwards.
ATATATGCAATTATCGAAGGAGACATAATTGTAAATGAGGGTGACACAGCTTCATATACAGTAAAATTTATAGATAAATATGGAAATGAGGTAGAAGTAGAAGCAGATACAAAAGTAAAAGTTAAATTTAATCATAATAATACAAATCCAACGCAAAATGAGGATACTCAATACAACAATGATGATGAGTTTGAAATTACTATTAAAGCAGGAAAATCAAAGTCAGAGCCATTTACAGTTCAAACAAATGATGATGTATATAAAGATGATGGTGAAAAATATAAACTAACAATTACAGAAATAGAAAATACTCACGGATATACTGCTTCAAATATTGGTGATAAAGATGGAAATAAAAAAGATATCGTTACAGAAATAAAAGATAATACAAACTCAGGAACAGAAACAGATATAGACCCTGTAAAAATCGTACTGGTTGCTTTAGAAAAAGGGCAAACATTAGCAGATATTACAGATACAGATGGAAAATTAATCTATAAAAACACAAATACAACTCCTGAAAGTGGAGAATTATCATATATAGCAGTTGCTGTTGATAGTGAAGATAAAGTATTGGTTCAAAGTGGAAAAGTTACAGTAAATACTGCAAATGGTACAGCAATAGGTGGAACATCTCAAACTCCTCCATTAAATGGAAGTGAGGATTATAAATCTTTGGTAAATCAATCTGTAAATATTGGAGAAGTATTTAAAGTAAAAACAAATGATGACTATGTAAGAGATAATGATGAAACATTTACAGTTAAAATCACAGATCCTATAAACACAAATTATGAATCACCATCTATTGATACTACACAAGATACTGTAACTTCAACTATTACAGATAATCCAGCAACAGTAGAACAACCTGATACAAGTATTGGAGAAGATAATCCAACAACTGGAAGCTATGGAAAAGAAGATACTGTTTATGTAAAAATTACAAAAACACCTTCAACTGTTGAGGGTGGGAATTTAGTTCATACTATAACTTTAGTTGATAAAAATGGAGATCTTGTAACAGTACCAGCTGGACAAACTGTAACTGTAAATTTAACTTATAGTGCAAAGAGTGGAGATTTTACGGAAGATGATTTATCTACAATAGTAAAAAGTGTAACAATAACTGGTGGAAAAAGTTCTGAAAACTTCACAAATATAACAAAAGATGATTTTACTTATGAAGGAGATGAAGTTTATAATGTAACTATCTCAAGTGTTACTCAATCAGGAGCTTTTGAAAATGTTGTTATGGGTGATAAAGATGGTAACTATAAATCAACAACAGGAACTATAAAAGATGGTGTAACTATATATAAAGATGGTGCATATATTGACCCTGAAAATGCAATAGTTGATGAAGATAGATTTGATGTTACAAATCATAATTCAAAAATTAGTAACGAAGATGGAAATGCAAGTGATGGTACAAACACTTATCAAGGACAATATCTAAATATTATTAAACCAAATACAGATAATAATTACTCTTTAATATTTGATGGTAATCCAACAGTTTATAAAGGTGATAAAGATAGTGGAGTAGCATTTAATTATGAAGATAGTAGAGGTACATCTCTTCAATCAGGTGGACAAGTTATACATTATCAAACTATTGGAAATAAAATTATCGGATATGTTGGTTCATATGTAGGAAATAATGAAGTAGCACAAGCAAATAAAGTATTTGAGATAACTTTAAACAAAGATAGTTCATTACAAACAGGAGCTAATCCTAATAAAATAACAAAAGATAACTACACATACACTCAATACAAAAATATTGACCATCCAGTTGCAGGAGCTTCAACAGATTCTATAAATGATGATAATATAACTTTTGAATTTGGATTTAAGATCACAGACCAAGGTTCAACAAGTGATGTTGTGAAGTTTAAAGTAACTGTAAATGATTCTTTGCCAAAAACATCTGGTTGGACAGAAGAAGTAAATGAAGATGAAAGTGTAAAAATAGTGATTTCTCCTGAGTCATTTGCTGGTGGTTATATTGAAATAGCAAATGGAACAATAAATGGTGGTGAACTAGTATATTATAAATTAGGAAAAACTACTAGTGGAGATATAGTAACTAATGTAGATATTTTTGACCCAAATAATTTAAATAAAAAAGTAGGAGAACTTACAACTGAAGGAGATGGAACAGTATTATTTACTCCATCGATTGATTATAGTAACTATGATTATACGAAAAACCCAAGCTTTAGTTATAAAGTTAGCGATTTTGATGGAGATACAGCCGGTGCAAAAGTAGAAATCAAAGTTAAACCAGTAGCTGATGCTCCAACAATTACATTTGATACAACAAAAGGAACTATGAGTGGTAATACATTTTTAGTAACTACAAAAGAGGACAATGAAAATAATAATGAGGGTTCTCATAAAGTAGATTTAGGATTAAAAGTTCCAGCTTTATCAAAAGATCAAACGGATTTAGATAGTGGAAAAGGAGATAATCCTGAAAGAAATGGAGAAATTACTCTTACATTTACAAATGGGGATAAATTAACTGGTGCAAAAATATTTAATGGTAGTAGTGAAGTTGCAAATATCACAACTGCAAATCAAGAGATAAAAGTTGTGATAGTAAAAACATCTGGACAAGAAAATATAGATACAACTTATCATCATAGTGGAACTTTACCTGCTAAAGGCGGTAATGTTTTATATCTTACAAAATCAGAGTATGAAAGTTTAAAAATCCAACATGCAGAAGATAATGATACAGATATAAAAATCACTATAAAAGTAACATCTTATGAAGTTGATGATAGTGGAATACCATTAGATAAAACAACTTATGGAAATCAAGTAGAAAAAGAAACAACAGCAGATATGATTGTAAAAATAAATCCAGTAACAGATGATATTAATTTAATCTTTGATACAGCAACTGGTGGAACAATTTCACAAACAACTAGAGAAAATGATACTTTCACATTTACAGATAAAATAAAAGAGGGTTCAGGAGAGATAAACCTAAAATCTATTCTTTCAAATACAAGTGGTGGTATTGGAGCTACTCCTGATTTAGATGGAAGTGAAAAACGAACATATACTATAAGTGGAATTCCAGAGGGAACTATTGTAAAAATAGGAGATACAGAAGCAGTTACAGACAAAGATGGAAAAGCTACACTTACATTTAAAGATGCCCAAAATAAACTATTAGACCCAGAATTTACTATGAAATTCCCAGAGCATTTTGGTGGAGGAGTAAAAGCTACAATTACACTTAGTGTATATGATAAAGGTGTAGATAGTACAGATATAGCAGGGGCTGTAAAAACTCAAATAGTTTATCTAAACTTAGATGTAGAACCAGTTGCAACGGAAACAACTGCTGATTTAAATACTTTCCAAGTAGCACAAGCTATAGGATATGAAGATGCAGGAAGAAGCAATGGAAATAGTGCTACTCCAAATAGTAGTATAGACCAACCACAAAATGGAATACCTTTAAATATTAAAGTTTCTTCAACTGATACAGATGGAAGTGAAAAAGCAAATGTAAAAATAGAAAATATTCCTACAGGAGCAGTTATATATTATGATGGTGCAGTTGTTACTCAATCTCCAGCTGGTACAATAATAATAAATGAATTTGATAATGCTAAATCATTAGTATTTATTCCACCATTTAATGATGATAGTGATTATAAACTAAAAGTATCTGTACAGTTTGTTGATACAGTAACTTATAATGATAATAGCACAGAAACAAAAACAAGTGAATGGAGTGGTACAAAAGATATAGATGTTATTGTAAAAAATGTTGCAGATGCACCAATTGGAACAGATATAGCTGGTACATTAGTAGGTGGTAAAACAAACGAATATACACTTACAACAAATGCAACAGAAGATACTCCACTTAATTTAAAATCTATTTATACAGATTCAACAAAACTTGCTTCTTCTGATAATAGTGAAGAATTAACAGTAAGAATCAAGTTTGCAGATGGTTCAGGAGTTGTATTGGATGAAAATGGTAATCCATACAAAATAGATGATGGCGAATATGTTGTAAAAGTTAGTGATATACAAAATGATAAAGTAAATATTAAATTCCCTCATAATTTTAGTGGAAATACGAGTTTTGATTTGACTTATGTAACTACTGAAAAAGCAGGAGAAAATGATAGTAAAACTTGGCATACTGATAAAATAAATATTTTTGTAAAACAAGAAGTAGATGGAAAATTACAAACTCAATCAACAGCAACAGAAGATATTGGAGACAACTATATAGCTGGAATAGACTCTCATACTGGTAAAAGCTTCTATAAACTAGATTTAGGAGTTATAGACAATGATGGTGATAACGATGAATATATAGATAGTGTTACTTTTACAGTTCCAACTAGCGGTTATGAGCTTTATATTGTAGATGGTACAACTTATACTAAAATAGATAGTTCAAACAACACTATCGCAAAAGAAAATTTAGGCAAAGTATATGTAAAAGTAAGTGAACACTTTAGTGGAGATGTAAATATAGGTATTTATAAGTATGTGATAAAAGATAAAACAAATAATACTTTAGATGAAATCACAAAAGAAGTAACAAATGAAAACATACATACTTTAACTATTAATCCAGTTACAGATAAGCCAACTATAGGTGTAAATAGTACGACTACTACAACTTCTGATAAAGTTAGTGTAAGTAATGAAAATAAAACAATCACAGTTTCTGACAATGGTGCAGAATTTACAGTAAACGTAAACACAACAAGTGATGATAAAGATAACAGCGAAATAGTTCAGAGAATTGAAATAACTGGTGTTCCAAAAGGTGTTGAAGTTGTTGGTGCTAAATTTGAAGGTTATAAAAATGGTTCTGGAGTTTGGATTATAACTCCAAGTGGAGATGATTCTACAAAAATTGATGATAATGGTGCATTTTCAGATATTAAATTTATAGTTCACAATGGTGCTGATTTTAATAATAGAACTGTAACTATCAAAACATTTACAAAAGATGGAACAGCTAGTGAAGAAAATGCTTTTGTAAATATTACTTTAAATGACTCAAGAGCCTATAAAGATGGAAATGGAACTGATGTTTTACCAGACTTTACTTTAACTCCAAAAGAAACTGCTATTAGTGAAGATATGGAAAATTTAAAAGTTGGTGATTTATTTACTGTTACAGATGCTACAAACACTAATATTACACAAGATTATTCTTGGGCAGTAACATTTACAGATATTCCAGCTGGTTCAGAAGTAAAAGGTTTAGATGGTAGAAGTGTTTATAGTTATGTAGAAGGTGAAAAAACTTATTATGTAGTTTCTGGTGGACCAAATGGAACTTCTGGTGATATTCAAACTGAATTAAATAAAGTTCAAATTATTTTGCCAAAAGATAAAAACTCTCAACAAGTGGGTGATTTGAAAGAGAGTTTTAGCATTACAGGAACTATCTCAACTACAAAAGATGGAACTTCATATCAGAGTCCTGAGTCTAAGATAGAAAATAGAGATATTATTCCTGTTACAGATAAGATGACAATTTCTATAACTGCTAGTGATATAGATGAAGATGGAAAGACTAATGTTAGTATAAATCTATCCAATCCAAGTGATGCTACAAAAACAATACTAGGTAATACTATAACTATAACTGTAACAGAAAATTGGAACGATAAATCACAAACAAGTGGAACCGTTGGTGGAGAGTTAACAGGAACAGGAGTTGTAAAAGGAACTCCATCGATAGTTGGAGATAAAGTTACAACTACATATACTATTACTAAAGATAATGGAAACTTTGAATTAGATAGTGAAGGTAAATTGCTAATTAATGGACTTGAATATATTCCTGCAACAAATAGAGATGGAAATGTAAAATTTGAAGTAAGTGTACAAAATAAAGAGGGAAGTTCTATAACTTTAAACTCAAAAGGTGAAACAACTATAAATGTAAATCCAGTAATAGATATGGTGTTAAATTCTACAACTGTAATTGCAACTGGTATTGAAGATAAAAAGATAGATGGAATAAATTTAGGTAATCCAGTAAAACTTGAAATAAAATCAGAAGCTTTTGTAGATCAATCTGAAAAATTTGGGAGTATTATATTAGATGAAGTACCAAATGGATTTACAGTTTGGTATAAAAATGATAGCGGAACTTTGGTAATGGCTACAAATATTGGAAAATCTGGTAATGGAACTTTTGATCTAACTCCAAATGTTAGTGGAGATACATCAACTCATAGAAATAAATGGTTAATTCCAGTAGTAGGAAATAGTGGAGCAATGCCAGAAATTTATATAAATGCACCAGAAAATTGGGCTGGAGATTTTGATTTTAAAGCACAATTTACTTTAAAAGAGCAAAATTTAACTACAACAGAAAAAATAGTAGTAGATATAACTGGAAAAATAATACCAGTCGCAGATGGTGTAACTATTGATCCAACACTTACATTTGGAAAAGCATTTGAGTGGGTTGATTTGAAACTAAATGCAAATATGAAAGATGTAGATGGTAGTGAAACTATGAGTTTGGAGCTAAGTGGACTTAGTGCTGGAGCTATGTTCAAGATTGGAAATGATGTTTTAACATCATCTGCTGTTTGGGATGATAGTTCTAGTAAATGGACTATATCAGGTATCAAATATGATGAGATAAATAAAATTGAGTTTATGAATGATAAAACTGTTGATAGTGTAAGTGTAAAAGCTTGGACTCAAGAGATAGATAAAGATGGAAAGTCTTTTGAAACTGATATTTTATCTGATATGACAGCCGAAAAAACTTTTAAAGCTGACTTAAAAGATGTTGGTGGAATTTTATCTTTGGAAGAAAAAGTAAATCTTGATTTTTCTAATCTTAGTACAGATTCATTAAAAGGTATTAATACTATTGATTTAAGTATCACTGGTGAAAATAAACTTGAAAATTTAAAATTAGATGATATATTAAAAATGACAAATGATAAAGGTGAATTAACTATAAAAGGTGATGGATCTGATATTGTTAGTTTTAAAGATGAAGCTAATAAAACTTGGTCAAAAAATGGAACTGAAACTATAGATAGTAAAACATTTGACATTTACTCAAATAGTGGGAATTCTGATGTTAAAGTAAAAGTAGAACAGAGTATTCAAGAACAAATAATTTTATAAAAAGGGATTAACCCTTTTTATGTCTTTTTTAATTATTTTTTAGATAATATTTTAAGTTATAAATATAGGATATAGTTGGAAATAGTATGAAAATCAAACTTTTTAGTAGTGATATTGCACTTATTACAAGATGGGAAAAACTCTTAGAAGATTATGAATTTTCTATTTTAAATAGTGAAGAAGAACTTTTATATATAGAAAATTCAATTGTAGTTTTAAGTAGTTGCATAAAAATCAGTAATAAAATACAAAAAATTAAAAAATTAAAATCTAACAATAATAAAATTATTATTTTAGAAAGAGAACCAAATATATTAAATGCTAAAAGGTATTTTGATTTAGGTATAGATGGATATGGAAATTCTTTGATGAGTTCATCATTTTTTAAATCTGCTATAGAATCTGTAGAAAATAATTATATTTGGGTTTTACCAAACATAACTCAAAGTTTGATAAGAGATATTGCACAAATTAAATATTCAAAAATTGATGATAATGTATTAAATAAGCTTACAATATCTGAAAAAAAAGTAGCTGAATTTTTAAAAGTAGGGTATAAAAACCAAGAAATAGGAGATGAATTAAGTATCTCTATTAATACAGTTAAAAAACATATTAAAAATATTTACAATAAATTAGATGTACATGATAGGATATCATTTACAAAACTGTTTATATAAGAAACGAATTTTAAGATTTTTATAAATTTAAATAAATCTTTAGCATATTTAATTAAATAATTCTGTTAGTTTAGCTATATTAACTGCTTTTAAGTTAATTAGTCAAGGATAACTATATGAATTTTTTTAATAGGGAAAAATCTCTAAAAACAACAGTTCTATCTCTTTTTGGATTTGTAATATTTTTAATAATAGTTATTTTTGGAATACAACTACTCTATATAGATAATCAACTAGCAAAAAAAAGTATAAATACAAAGCTTAATAGCCTATCTTATAATGTTGAATCTTCAATAAAAAGTGTAGAGCATATAAATTTCAGCACAATTGAAATGTTAAGTCTTATAAATAAAAAATATAAAAATGAACAAGATGAAAACTTTAAAGCTTATATAGAGATTTTAAAATTACAAAAAAACTTTTATGCAGTATATACTGGATATGAAGATGGAAGCTTTTATGAAATCATAAGTCTTGATATAGATGAAAATTTAAGAAAACTTTATAATGCAAAAGAAACAGATAAATGGTTGCTTATAAAAATTGATGGTGAAAATATAGCAAAAAGAGAACTTCTTTTATATGATGAAAATTTAAATGAAACATCAAAAAAGGTTGAATTAGATAATAGTTATAATCCTACAAAACGACCTTGGTATAAACTAGCCTTAGAAAATAGAGGAAAGTCTATAAAAACACCTCCTTACAAGTACTCACATATAGACACTTATGGTATGACATACTCAAGAGAATTAGATGATACTAAAAATGTTGTTTCTATTGATTTTTTAATGGAAGACTTTAAAAATATATTTATAGATAATATTGATCAAGATAGTATGGATTTGTTTTTATTTAGAAATAGTGATAAACAATCTATATCTTCTATCACAAAAGATGATAGTTTACTTGAAGAATTTTTTAAATCTTATGAAAATATTTTATATTTTAAAGAGATAAAAATAGTTGAGATAAAAAATAAAAGTTATATTGTACAAATTGCACCTATAAAAAATAGTAGTCAAGATGAATATATTATTTTATTTGCTGATTATAAAAAGATTATTCAACCATATCATATTCAAACTCTAAAACTTATGATGACTTTGGTAATAATTGGATTATTGATTATACCAGTGATATTATATTTTTCAAAAATGATTGTTAAACCAATCATCCAATTGGTAAAAGAGAGTATAAAAATTAAAAATAGAAAATATGATTCTATTTCTAAAGTAGATAGTTCTATTGTAGAGGTTTCTATTTTGTCAAACTCTTTTTTATGTATGGCAAAATCTATTTATGAGTATCAAGACTCATTGGAACAAAAAGTTGAGGATAGAACAAGAGAATTATCTTTGAAAAATGAAGAACTTTTCAAACTATCAATTACAGATAAATTGACTGGATTGTATAATCGAGTTAAGCTAGACAAAGTTTTACAAGAAAATATGGATAGATTTTTAAGATATAACACTATATTTTCTGTAATTATTATGGATATAGATTTTTTTAAAAATATAAATGATAATTTTGGGCATCAAGTAGGTGATGATGTCTTAAAAGAGAGTGCAGAAATTTTAAAAAACAATATAAGAAATGTTGATATACTTGGAAGATGGGGTGGAGAAGAGTTTTTAATTATTTGTCCAGAAACACCTTTAAGTGGTGCTAAAGAACTTGCATTAAAACTTAATAAAGTTATAAAAGAGTATTCATTTAGAACTTATCCAAATATTGTAACTATGAGTATAGGTTGTTCTTCATATAAGCAAGGAATTTTAACTTATAACGAGATAATTTCAAATGCAGATAAAGCACTATATGTAGCAAAAGAAAGTGGAAGAGATAGAGTTGAAATTTTTGAATAAATTTAAGCTAAACTACTTATAATTGCACTTATGAATTTAGAAAAACTTAAAAAGAAAAAAGACGATTGTAGAAATTGGAAGAATGTTGAACCTTGGTTTCTACAATTACAAGAATCGTGTAAAATAGAAAAATTAAATCTAAAAATAGATTATGGTGATTGGTTTAGCATAGGAAATAGAACAGATTTAAGCCAAGAAGAGTATGAAATTATTTTAAAAACCGCTCAAAAACTTATTCCTTGGAGAAAAGGCCCTTTTAAAATCTTTGATTTAGAAATTGATAGTGAATGGCAAAGTAATATAAAATATAATCTAATACGTCCATATTTTAATTTAAAAGATAAGATTGTTGCAGATATTGGCTGTAACAACGGATATTATATGTTTAGAATGCTAGAAGATGGTCCCAAAAGATTAGTTGGATTTGATCCAAGTCCACTTACTTTACATCAATTTGAATTTATAAATCATTTTGTAAAATCACCTATTGTTTATGAGATGCTTGGAGTTGAGCATTTGGAATATTATAATCATAAATTTGATTTTATTTTTATGCTTGGAGTTTTATATCATAGAGCTGATCCTGTTGGAACTTTAAAATCATTAGCACGAGGCTTGAATAGTAAAGGTGAAATAATAATTGATACTTTTATGATAGATGGAAAAGAAGAACTTTGTTTAACACCAAATAAAAGATATTCTAAAATACCAAATATTTATTTTATTCCTACAATTCCTGCACTTAAAAATTGGCTAGAACGAGCTGGATTTGGAAATATAGAAATACTAGCTACAACAATTACAACTTCTCAAGAACAAAGAAAAACAATTTGGTCTTTTGATGAAAGCTTAGAAGATTTTTTAGACCCAAATGATGATAGTAAAACAGTTGAAGGTTATCCTGCACCTAAAAGAGTATATGTAAAAGCTAGAAAAATTTTATAGTCAAAAAAGTTCAATACTCTCAATTGTAGAGATTTGAGAGTATTTAAAAAATTGTCCTCTACCTTTGTTTTTTGCTTCATATAAAGCAATATCTGCATTTTTTATTGCATCGTTTATTGATTTATTTGAATCAAGTTCAAATCTTTCAAAACCTATACTTACACTTTTTTTCAAAGTTTGTCCACTTTTTTCATCTACAATAACTTCAATTTCAGAGAAATCAGAGATTATCTTTTTTGCTATTTCACAAGCTTGATGCTCATCTTCATTACTTAAAATTGAAACTAAAAAAGTATCAGATTCTAATCTTCCAACTAAATCAAACTCATTTATATTTGAGTGTATAACTCTTGCAAGTTGAACTAATACTTTATCAGATACTTCATAATCAAATTCATCAATAACAGATTTAAATCTATCAATTCCTATCATTAATAAATAAATTTTATCTTGTTTATTATTTGATAATTTTAAATAAGATGATAAATTATCAATAATATAATGTCTAGTTAAAACATTAGTAACTGAGTCTAAAGAAGCTGATTCTATAAAATTTTTCTTTAAAATAGAGTTTTGAACTATAGTAGATATAATAAAAAATGCAGAATCAATAGTATTGTAATTTTCTTCTAAAAAATTGGAATGCTCAATTGAAGATGCACAAAAAGATATTGTAGCATTCATATTCGTATGTGTATTTACTATAAAAAAATGTGATAAATCATCATCTAAAAAAAACTCTTTTCCTCTTGATAAAATATTTGTTTTATCATTGTTATTTATATCAAATAAAGAAAATACTATATTTTTTACATTAAATTCTCGTTCTAACCAATCAAAAATATCAATAGCTAATTGATTTATGTTTGAAGAATATTGCAATTGTTCATATAATTTAAAAATACTTTCTATTGCTTCAAAAGCTTTTTGATCTTTTGCTGACTGCTTTACCAAATATAAAATACTATTTTTCATAAATCTACCTAAAAAAGCTCTATTTTTGATGTTTCTTCTTCACTAAATATAAACGCTTTACTTCTACCACTATTTTTTGCTTCTCTTATTGCAATATCTGCTTTCTTTATAATTGTATCTAAATCTTCACCATCTTTTGGATAAAGCGCAATTCCAATACAAATAGTTTTCATTAAAACCTGCTGAGTATAGCTATCTACAACTATTTTTTCTTTTTTAAAAGAATCTATTAATTTATTTGCAACAAGTAAGGCATTTTCTTCTTCATTTATATTTTGTAAAAGTACTAAAAAAGCATCATTAGATACTCTTACAACTAAATCAGAATCTCTTACACCTTCTTTTAATACCTTTGATAATCTTTTTATTACTTTATCACCAATTTCATAGTTAAATTCATCTAAAACAGCTTTGAAATGGTCTATTCCAACTTTTAAAAATGCTATTTTTTTTCTTTCTCTTAATGCTAGGCTAAATATTGATCTTATGTAATGATTTAGATAAGTTCTATTGTAGCACCCTGTTAATGTATCAATAATTAAAATATCTGATATAGTATTTTCCAAATATTTAGCATAAATATTAATAGATAAAATTTCAAGAGATATATTAATATTTGTATTATTTTGTTTTACGTTATTAAGTATGCTTTTATCATTAAAAATTAGTCCAAAAGTTAATTCAAGGTTTTTTGATACTTTTAGTTTATATGTATAAAAAAAGGATTCTTCATCTTCTATTGAATTATCAAAAATGAGGCTAGATATATCATTCTTTTTGAGAAATATTTTTAGATATGAGATTTGAAAATTTATTTTTAAGAATTCAAAAATTTCCAAAAAAATTTCATTTTGTTCAGTTAAAGTTAATTTATGAGATAATTTTGTTAAATTTTCAAAAAAATTACTCATCTTATATGTCTTTCCCATTGTTTTAGATTATCAACTTCATCATAAAGTGTTGTTTTATCTCCATGCCCTGGATAGATATGAAAGTTTTTATCCCATTTTAAAATCTTTTTTAAACTTTTTTTCATATCTTGTGCATTTGAATTTGGGAAATCAAATCTTCCTATTGTTCCTTTAAAAATAAAATCTCCACTAAATAAGGTATCATCTATTTGTATCACACTACAACCAGGAGTATGACCTGAAAAATGGTGAAATTTTATTTTTATTCCTTCAATTTCAATTTCCTCATCTGGTTTTACTAAAACGTCTGCACTAGATGGTGGCATACCAAGATTATAAGGATTTAAAGTAAGCATAAATTCATCATCTACTGGAGTATATAATTTTATATTAAAGAGTTCTTTTACTTCTTGATTTGACCAAACATGATCAAAATGTCCATGTGTATTCAATAAAGCAATAGGATTCGTACTATTTTGTTTTATCCAAGCAGTTGCATTTACTCCTGGGTCAATAATAATATCTTTATCATTTATAGTTACTATATAGCAATTTGTTTGATAATCACCCATAGGATGAACTTTAATATGCATCTTAAACCTTAATTAGCTAAAATTACTCAATTATATCTAAAAAAAGGTTAATTTATATGGATTATTATGAAGTTCTAGAAGATATTTTACTGACTGATTTACCAAAAGATAAGATTGAAAAATTTATATATTTTTATGAAAAATTTTTGACTAATAGTGTATATTTTAATGATGACTATATACCACCAATTATACAATCACCTTCTTATTCAACATTCTTAAATATTGTAAAACCTATATCTTTACCCGAAATAAAGAATTTTAGAACTATTGAAGGAAAAAAATATCTAGTGCATACTATTTTGCATATTGAGTATAGTGCAGTTGATTTGGCGTTGGATGCTGCTTTGAGATTTAAAAATATGCCTTTAAAATATTATCAAGATTGGCTTGAAGTTGCTAATGATGAAATAAGACATTTTTTAATGCTTGAAGATTTGATGCATCAATTAGGTGGTAAATATGGTGATTTTCCTGTACATAAAAATCTTTTTGAAGCTATGGAACAAACAAATGATTTTTTAAGTCGTATGGCCTGTGTTCCAAGATATTTGGAGGCAAATGGTCTTGATCAAAATCCAAAAATTATGCAAAAATTAAATTCTAATAAAGATGAATTTAATACAAAATTTATTAAAGCTTTGGAAGTTATATTAAAAGAAGAAGTTGATCATGTAAGAAAAGGTGATATTTGGTTTAAATATGAGTGTAATAGACTTAATTTAGAGCCAGAAAGTACATATTTAGATTTAATAGAAAAAGTTTTTCCTGGTAGTTCAAAAAGAAAAATGGACTTAAATTTTAGTGCTAGAAAAGAAGCTGGTTTTTCTTGCAGTGAACTAAAAAAATTATCAAAACAAGAAGATTGTTTTTAAATTATTGTATAAAATATCAAGATTTATAGTATTAATAATCTTGATATTTTAAGTAATTTTAGTAAATTGAAGTTAAAAATTTTAGTTTAAGAGTAGAATCAATATATTCTACTTTTATATTACTATTAATTTTTTCTGATGCTAAAACACCTTGTAAAGTTTTAAAAACATGCCAAAATTTTTCATTAAAAGGAATATTAATCTCTTTTATTCTATTTTCTTTTATAATTTCAGCAATAGTTCGTACACTGTAGTAATAAAAAATTTTATTTTTTGCTCTTTTAATTCTATAGTCTTTCATTAAACTTAGATTTGTTTTATAAATATCTTTTTCTATGTCACTTAAGTGAGTTCTTTTTTCGATATCTTCAAGCTCTAAATCCAAATGTTTTTTATAAGCATCTATTTTATTTTCAATTTCTTTGTCCAAAGATGGAAAAAAATCTATCATTTTATTGTGTAGTTTACTAATATTTTCTTTACTTATTTTTATATTATATGAGTGATTCTTATGTGATTCATAGTTGTTTTTTAAAGCATTTATGATTTCATATACATAAGGTAAATAGATAAATTTATCATCTTTTCCTTGTTTAAATGCAATTCCATGTTGGCTTATAATAGGTCTAAAACCTACATAATCTAATTTCATTTTATATTTCCCCTTTTTTACAATTTATATTTTTAAGAAAACCATTTCTTAACTTTGTCAAATACTCCTTCGAATTTTGCTTCATGAGGAGTACTTTCTAATCCAAAACTTTCTTGAAGTTTTTCTAAAAGTTCTTTTTGTTCACTGTTTAGACTTTGTGGATATTCTATCTTAATTTGAACAATTAAGTTACCTTTACCATATCCCTGAACAGATTTTACACCTTCATTTCTAAAAGTAAATTGTTGTTTATCTTGTACTCCTTTTGGAATATTAAGTTCTAATTCACCTCTTAAACTTGGTATTTTTATTTTTGTTCCTAATGCAACTTGTGTAAAGAAAATAGGTGCTTCAAAATAAATATCATCATCATGTCTTACAAAAAGAGAATCTTCTTTTACATTTACTTGAAGGTATAAATCTCCTCTTTGTCCGTTTGGTGCAATATTCCCTTTATTTGAAACTCTTATTCTCATTCCATCATTTACACCTTCTGGAATATCAACTTTGAAGTTATCTTTTAATTCTTCATAACCAGAACCTTTACAAGAACTACAAGAATCTACTTTTGCTTGCCCACTTCCAGAACAGTTTGGACATGTTTGTGCAAAAGTCATAAAGCCTTGTCTTGAATGTACTTGTCCTACTCCACCACAAGTTTTACAAGTAGAAAGTTTTCCATCTTTTGCACCAGTTCCACTACAAGGTTTACAAGCAGTTTTGTATTTGTAATTTATCTCTTTTTTGCACCCAAAAACAGCTTCATTGAACTCTAAAGTTACATCTACAGTTGTATCAAGATTGTAGTTATATGTTTTTCTCTCTTTTCTTCTTGAATTTGTTCCAAATCCAAACATCTCTTCAAACATTGAACCTAAATCATCGAAACCACTAAATCCACCTCTATTTGAATGTCCTTCAAGTCCAGACTTTCCATATCTATCATATAAAGCTCTTTTATCATCATCACTTAGAACTTGATAAGCTTCATTTATAGCTTTGAATTTTTCTTCAGCCTCTTTGTCATCAGGATTTTTATCTGGATGATACTGCATAGCTAACTTTCTGTAAGCTTTTTTAATAGTAGATTTGTCCGAAGTTTTATTTACTTCCAATAATTCGTAATAATCAATTTCAAGCAATTTTAAATCTCCAAAAATATAATAAAATTTTATAAAGCGTGCATTTTAACTAAAAACTAAATAATTTCTTATTAAGCTGATTAATTTTTATTTCGATATAATCCCAAAATGAATAGAGGATTAGAAAAATTTTATGAATTAGTTGAAGCTTTTGAATCTCTACCAACTATTGGTAAAAAATCAGCTTTAAGACTTGCTTATCATATTGTAATGAATGATAACTATTGCGGTATAAAAATAGCTCATAGTATAGAAAATGCATTAAAAAGCATAAAAAAATGTAAAAGATGTGGTTCTATGAGTGAAAATGAGATTTGCGAATATTGTTTAGATGAAAGTAGAGATAAAACAAAGCTTTGTATTGTTCAAAGTGCAAAAGATATATTTATTATTGAAGAATCAAAAGAGTTTGATGGACGATATTTTGTAATAGATGAGTTAGTTATTGATGAGATTATTAAGCTTCAAGATTTTATAAAAAATAATGAAGTTAAAAATATACTTTTTGCTATAACTCCATCTATTGCAAATGATGCTTTTATATTGTTTATTGAAGATAAACTAAAAGATTTTGATATAACTTTTACAAAAATTGCCCAAGGTGTTCCAACAGGAGTAAGTCTTGAAAATGTTGATTTATTATCTTTATCAAAAGCCATTCAAAGTAGAGTAGAGGTTTAAAATGCAAAAAAGAGTTGTATGCCAAAAATGTATGCACTATTTTGTAACTTGGGAAGTAAATAAACCTCATGGATGTAAATCTTATGGATTTAAATCAAGAACTCTTCCTTCTATTGTTGTTAAAAATAGTAGTGGTGAAGATTGTAAACTTTTTATAGAAAAAAAATTTGAAAATAGGAGTTAGTTTGTTATATAAAGATTTTAAAGAAGCAATAAAAAGTGTAGGTTTTAACTCTGTAGATGAGTTTATAACTTATGCCAAAATAAGCTCAGATGAAGTTTTAGTTTGGATAGAAAATGATGAAGTTCCATATTTGGTATCATTACTTATTCATACTTTAAAAGGTGATAAAGATGTTTTACCTGCTAGTATATCTTTAGAAAATATTGTTGAAGAGTGCTTACCTCTTGCAACATTACTAGAAGAAGCTTCATCTTTTCCATCAAAACTTGAAGAGATGTTTTTATTACAAAAACAGTTAAATGACTCAACAAATGGGAATCATTGGGAGTTAGGAATAAATAAATTTGGAAAAGAGATAAATTGGCTTAGATGTATTCATATGGAGGTTGCTGAACTCATAGATTCAACTCCATGGAAACATTGGAAAAATATAAATTCAAGTCCAGATATGAACAATATTCATGTTGAATTGGTTGATATTTGGCATTTTTTAATGAGCTATATTTTACAAGAAACAAATGTTCCAAAAGCAGTATCTTTAGTAAATACTCATTGTATATATGAAGCATCAAGTGAAATAGATATAAAAGCTGTTGTGAAAGAAGCTGAAAAATTATCATATGTTTCTTTAGCAATTGATACAAAAAATATGCCATCTTTTAGTGGAATAGAAAGATTTATAGAACAGTTTTTTAGAACTTGTAAAGTAGCTGGATTGTCTTTTACTTGGCTTCAAAAATTATATATTGGTAAAAATTGCTTAAATCAATTTAGACAAGATAATGGCTATAAAGAAGGAACTTATATAAAAGTTTGGAATGGTAATGAAGATAATGTAGTAATGGTAAGTTTACTAGAAAAAATGGAAGATGTAAGTTTTGTACATTTATATGAACAACTAGAAGTTGAATATAAAAAGAACTAATTAAGATAGCATAATATTAACTTATGTTAAGCTTATGCCTTAGGATTTAATTTTATTTTTAGATTTTTGGGTAAATGAGCAAAAGCCATTTTGCTATTTTTAACAAACTTATCATTTTTAAAAATAGCAACTTCTACATTCATAGAGTTTTGATTAAAGTTTAGTAGTTTTATAATCTCATTTTTTTGCGTAAATGTAAAATTTTCATATTTTAAATCTACTAATTTTTTACTTTTTGCCAAATTAACTCCAAAATTTAATATAAATAATTTTACAAAAATAGGATTTAAAATGCAACAAGAGAGTATAAAAGCAATTCCTTCAAATAGATTGCAGTTTTTCCCAATTATGATGTTTGCAACAGTTATGGGACTTGGTGGTTTGACACTGGTTTTTGAAAGATTATATGCAACTTTTAATTTTCCAAAAATCTTTGCTACAACTTTAATAAGCATAACAACTATTTTATTTTTTACTTTAGTATTTACATATCTTTTAAAAATTATAAAATATAAAGAAGAGGTTATAAAAGAGTTAAATCATCCAGTAAGAATAAACTTTTTTGCAGCAAGTTCAATATCAATGCTTATATTATCAGCAACTTATAGAGATTATTACATGGAAGCTTCAGAAATGTTTTTTTATGTAGGTGCCATTTTACATATATTTTTTACTTTTTATACAATTAGGTTTTGGATAAATAGTGATTTTGAAATAGTTCACTCAAATCCAGCTTGGTTTATTCCAATTGTCGGAAATTTGATAGTTCCTATATCTGGAATTGGTTTTGTAGATAGTCAAATATTGATTTTTTATTTTTCAATAGGGATATTTTTTTGGATTATTCTGTTTTCTATTATTTTAAATAGAGTTATCTTTCATAAGTCTTTTGCAGCAAAATTTATGCCAACAATGTTTATATTAATAGCACCACCAGCAATTGGTTTTATTTCATATATAAAATTAAATCAAACTTTAGACTTTTTTTCGCAAATGCTATTTAGTTTAGCTATATTTTTTGTTATTTTGCTATTTTTTATGTATAAGAATTTTTTAAAAATTAAGTTTTTTATATCATGGTGGGCATTTACTTTTCCTATGGCAGCCGTGAGTTTAAGCACTATTTTAATGTATGATTTAACAAGAAATTCTTTTTATGAAATTTTGGCTTATATATTAAGTGCAATGACAACTATTATAGTGCTTTTAGTTACTTTTAAAACTATAGAGCATATATTAAAAAAAGAAATTTGTATTATGGAGTAAGATTATGGAATATCGATATATTGGTAAAAGTGGTTTAAGAGTTAGTTCAATTTGTTTAGGAACTATGACTTTTGGAAGTAGTACCTCAAAAGATGAAGCATTTAAGATTTTGGATAAGGCTTATGATAAAGGTATAAATTTTTTTGATACAGCAGAACTTTATCCAGTAACTCCTACAAAAGAGACTATTGGGAATACAGAACTTATTGTTGGAGAATGGCTTCAAACAAAGCCTAGAGATAGCGTTATATTAGCTACAAAAATAGCTGGAGCAGCTTCTGGTTGGTTTGTACCGCCAGTACGACATGGATTTACTGCCATTGATAGTTTTCATATAAAAAGAGCTGTTGAAGGTAGTTTAAAAAGACTTCAAACTGATTATATAGATTTATATCAAATGCATTGGCCTGATATTATTGTTCCAATAGAAGAGAGTTTAAAAGCTTTTGATGATTTAGTAAAAGAGGGAAAAGTTCGATATCTTGGAACTTCAAATGATAGTGCTTACGGACTTACAAAAGCAAATGAAACTAGTAAATTCAAAGAATATGCTAGATTTGAATCTATTCAAAATAATTTCTCACTATTAAATCCAAGATTTTTTGATGAATTAGCAAATGTTTGTAAAAGAGAAAATATCTCTCTTTTACCATATTCTCCTATGGCTGGTGGAGTTTTAAGTGGAAAATATAATAGTGATTTTATAGCTCCTGATATAAGATTTTCTATATATTTAAAAGAAAAAAATAAAAGAGTTCAGGCTATGGCAAATAGATTTGTAAATAGCAAAACTTTGGAAGCAACACAAAAATATTTACAATTAGCAAAAGATTATGAAGTTAGTCCAGTTACTTTAGCAATTTCATACTCTAAACACTTTGATTTTATAGCTTCAACTATAATTGGAGCTAGAAAAATAGAACAATTAGATGATAGTTTAAAAGCTTTTGATTTTAAAATTGATAGTGAACTATTGTGTAAAATAGAGGCTATTCAAAGAGATATTTTATATCCCATGGGATAATAAAATATAATTTTTATTAATATTTAAATAATTATAAACTAAAATGCTTCAATTTAGATAAAAGGGGCATAATGAAAAATTTAACTATTAGTTGGAAATTTACTATTATCAATATAGCTGTTACTATATTGGTTTTAGTATTTGGATATTTAATTTTAAATAAATACAAAAATGATTTGACTTCAGAAGTTTACAAAAAAGTTACTACTTCTTTAAACTCTTTAAGTGATTTAAAAATTGAAGCAAAATTAGATGTTGGTATTTCTAATGCAATTTCAATAGCAAATGATTCATCAATAAAAGAGTCTTTAGCTACGAATAATCGAGAGCAAGCTATAAAAACTTTAGCTCAACTATCTTCTAAAATGAAAGAATCAACACCATTTCAAAATATTCAGATTCACCTTCATACAAAAGATAATAAATCTTTCTTGCGATCATGGAAACCAGCAGATTTTGGTGATGATTTAAGCTCTTTTAGAGCAAGTGTTGTAAAAGTAAATAGTCAAAAGAAAGCAATAAATGGATTTGAAATAGGAAATGATGGATTGAGTATTCGTTCAGTTGTACCTATTTTTGATGAACAAAACAATCATGTTGGTTCTATGGAGTTTATGCAAGGGCTAAATTCAGTTGCAAAATCTTTTCATGAAGAGAATAAATCATTTCTACTTTTGATGGATGCAAGTTTGGCAACATCTAAAATAAAAGATGAAAATAAACTTGACAGATATGTAATATCACAAAAATTTATAAACGAAGATTTTTTAGCAGATACTAAAAAAATAAATTTTAATAAACTTTTACAAGATAAATATCTTATAACTGAAAAATATTTTTATACATATTCAGAAGTTAAAGATTTCTCTGGTAAAAATATCGGTATTTCTTTGATTGCAGAGCCAATATCAGATGTTACAAATGAAATAGAACAAGCTTCAAAAATAATATTTGTAGCTTTATTTATTCTAGTTGCATCTCTTTTAATAACTATGTTTATATCTTTATTAAATATGCGAAATGGAATTATAAAGCCGATTTACAATTTAAAAAAATCTATAGATGAAGTAGAAGTTAATTCTGGTGGGCAAAATAAAAGAATAAAAGTTTTATCAAACGATGAAATAGGAGATGTTGTTACAAGTTTTAATAAATATTTAGATTCTATTGAAATTGGTTTACAAAAGGATAACTTAGTAATACAAGAAGCGAAAGATATTATAGAAAAAGTTAATGCTGGTTTATTTAACGATAAAATAAAACTCAAAGCTAATTCAAATAGTGTGAATTCTTTGATTATAGAAATTAACAGTATGATAGATAGAATGGGTAATAATCTTTTGATTGTAAGTGAAGCTTTAGTTGCATTATCAAATGCAAAGTTTGATTATGAAGCTCCTAAAATAGATAATATTACAGGATTAATAGCATCTTTATTAAATGGAATTTTAGTAACTCAATCAACAATTAATGAAATTATGTGTTTAATTGATAAATCAAGTGTAGAATTAACTTCTAGTTCGAAAGAGTTGGCACAAGCTTCATCAAATTTAAGTAACTCATCAAATATTCAAGCTGCAAGTCTTGAAGAAACAGCGGCTGCAATTGAAGAAATTAGTGCAACGATTACTAGAAGTACAGAAAATGCTATAAATATGTCAAAATATGCTCAAAATGTTATAAAATCTACAAAAATAGGTAAAGATTTAGCGTATAAAACGTCAACTTCTATGGATGAAATAAATAATCAAGTAAATCTTATTAATGAGGCTATTTCTGTTATTGATAATATTGCTTTTCAAACTAATATATTATCATTAAATGCTGCTGTAGAAGCTGCAACAGCAGGTGAAGCTGGAAAAGGATTTGCTGTTGTTGCAGCAGAAGTTAGAAATCTTGCAAGTAGAAGTGCAGAGGCTGCTAAGGAAATAAAAGATTTAGTAGAACATGCAACAAAAAAAGCAAATGAAGGGAAAGAGATTACTTCTAATATGATAGAAGGGTTTAATGAATTAAATGAAAATATTGATATTACAATAAAACTAATTGAAGATGTTTCAAATGCTTCAAAAGAACAACAATTAGCTATGAGTCAAATAAGTTCAACTGTAAATAGTTTAGATCAAGCTACCCAAAAAAATGCATCTTTAGCTTCAACAATCAATGAAATGGCATCAAAAACTTTGGAACTTGCAGATGAATTAAATGAAGCTATAAATCAAACAAGTTTTGATAAATCAGCAATTAAAAGAATTTGTGATACTGGTATGATTGTTGAGATAAATAGATTAAAATCAGACCATATAAATTTTAAAAATAAAAATTTTGCACAGTGTAAAATGGGGCATAGTTTTACTGTAACAAATTCAAAAGAGTGTAATCTTGGTAAATGGTTAAATGCTCATGAAAATCATGAGTTTGCAAAAACACAAGAGTGGGAAGATTTGAAAATAGCTCATGATAATGTACATAGTTTTGTTCAAAAAACTATTGATTTATACTCTGAAAATAGTTCAAATGACAAGATTTTAGAACTTTCAAATAGTATAGAAGCTAATACTACTAAAGTTTTTAAGTCTTTAGATTGTATCAGAGAAATTAATTGTAACAAAGAAAAATAATAAAATACTTTGACAAAATAGTCATTTTTTTGTTATTATTCTACATATTAAATTATTTATATAAAGAGAGAACATGGAAAAGAGTATAAAAAACATTAGAAAAGTAAGTAATATAAAAGTATTTGTTATTAGTGATGATATAAGTACTAAAGAGCAAATTAAAACGAACTTTGGCACTGAATTTAAAGATATTAAAATTATATCAAGTAGTGATGATATAAATACAAAAAGCATCTCTAATGCAGATATTATTGTAGTTGATTTAGACATTAAAGAGAGTGTTTTTGAAGATATTTCTTTAAAAATTCAAAGTGTGGCTTCTTTTGTTCCAAAAATAGTAATATCTTCAGATGATATTGAAAGTAAAGTTTTCAGTGCAATTAATATTCAAGCATATACTTTTTTACTTAAACCATTCGATTTAATAAATCTAAGAATGGCAATACTTATGTGTGTTAATCAGACAAAAAGGTCTGATAAAATAGAGTTAAGTAATGGAATCTATTTTGATGAATATAGAGATCAATTTTTCAAAAAAGGTGGAGCTATTATTGATTTCACAAGATTAGAAAAATCGTTCTTAAAACTTTTAATAGATAGAAAAGACGAAGTTACTGATTACTATATGATAAAAGAAGTTGTATGGAAAGGTAAAGAAATGAGTATTTACACTATGAGAAATATTGTAAATAAAATTAGACAAAAGACGTATTATGAGATTATAAAGAACCACTCTGGTAGAGGTTATACTATAGATATTGTAAAGAATTAATTTTTTAATAGGTGTGTAAATTGGAAGAAATTATTGTTTCAAAAGATGAGTTAATAGAACTATTTGAATCTGAAAGAATTGTCGATACTGGTAAAGGTTGGTATATGGATAATGGTTTTATTGATCTTATTGCTCTTCACGAAATTGAACCAAAATTTCTTCAAGATATTGCAAATGCAAAACTTTATAAGATTTTAAAAAAAAATAAACCTTTTAAATTTAACAAGTAGTTTTAAAATACTTGTTTTTTTCTTCTTAAATAATATAAACTTAAGCAAATTATTAAAATTACTAACGATTGTAAAATTCCCATTGTTAGCCAATTACCAGCTAAAAATCCAAGTTGAGAATCTGGCTGTCTATAAAACTCTGCAATAATTCTAGCAATTGCATATAAAATTCCATACATTAAAGCTAATTGTCCATCAAAAGTCTTTCTTTTTCTAAGATAAACTAGTATGGCAAATACTACTAAACCTTCTAAAATTGCTTCATAAATTTGTGAAGGGTGTCTTAATACTCCATCAACATAAATTCCCCAAGAAACATCAGTAACACGACCTACTAATTCTTGATTGAAAAAGTTTCCAATTCTTCCAAATATATACGCAGCACTAATCCCAAGAACTGCAATATCAGTTATAAACCAAAAAGATACTTTTTTTCTAATAGAGAATACATATGAAGCTATAATAAATCCTAAGAATGCTCCATGATAACTCATACCAGATATTCCAACATAAGTACCATTAACATAAGGATTAAATATTTGCCAAGGATGTGAAAGATAATACATTGTTTGAGTATCATAAAATAATACATAACCAATTCTTGCTCCTAAAATTACACCAATTTCAGCCCACCAGATATATGAATCAAAAATATCATCAGAAATATTGATATTATCATATTTTATAAACCACTTTGCTATAAATATAGCACTTAAAAGTGCCAGAGCATACATAATCCCATACCAATGAACAGCAATTTCTCCAATATTAAAAGCTACAGGATTAAAGTGAGAGTATATATTTTGCCAAAATTCCATATTTTAATCCTCCAAAGCTTCAGCTATTAATTCTATTGGGTTTTTAAATACCACATCAACATCTGCTAAATACAAAGAGTTTGTAATTTGCATTCTACAGGCACTACATTCTGCACTTACAATTTGTGCTTTTGTATCTCTAATCATAGCAGCTTTTGGAGCTCCAGCAGCTTTTGAAAACTCATATTTTTCAGTTTGCATAGTAACTCCACCAAAACCACAGCATCTGTTTGAATCACTCATTTCTTTTAGAACATAGTTCTGTTTTAAAAGTTCTCTTGGTTCTTTCCAAACTCCTTGCATTTTTTTAGCATGACATGGATCATGGTATGTTACCATTTGGTCAAACTTTTTACCACTTTTTGCAAGTAACCCTTTTAATTCAGTGTTATTTTCTAGCCATTTTGTAGCTAAAAATATTTTTTTAGATAGTTTAATAGCTCTTTCTTGCCACTCAGGTTGGTCATGTAAATAATGTTCCCAATCTTTATTTATCATTGCACTACATGTAGCTTCAGGGATAATAACAGCATCAACATCATCTATCCAACTTTCAAAATATTCAATATTTTTTTTGGTTAGGTAATCAACAGTATCAAATGCTCCCGTAAAATATGCAGGTGCTCCACAGCAAAGTTGTTTTTTAGGTATAAAAATGTCAAGCTCTAATTTTTTTAATATTTTTACTAAACTATCACCAGTATTTGTATATGTATAGTTACTCATACAGCCTATAAATATAGCAACTTTACCTTTTTTTTGCTCTTTTGAAGATATGTTTTCTGGATATTTATTTAAAAAGCTTACGTTATCTGCATAAGGTAAAGCACGATTTTTTTTAACTATTGGAAGTGAAAATCGGGGAACAGCACTCTTTTTTGCTTCATCAATTTTAATAGCACATGTTTGAAACATATATCCTAATTTTGACATCAAATCCATAATTTTTCTATGTCTTAAAAGAAAGAAAAAAAGTCTTTTATACCAAGCTATCCCATATTTTTTTGCAATATCACTTCTTACTTGTTCTATTATCATATCTGTTGGTAAGTCATTTGGGCATACTTCCACACAGTTTGTACACAAAAAACATGATTCAAATATATTTTTTGCATTTTCATCTAGTTCTAATTCATCTCTTTTGTAAGCTCCAAGTAAATCTATAAAACCTCTTGGGCTTGTTGCTTCATCTTGATTTATATTAAAAATTGTACAAACTGGTTTACATTTTCCACATTTAACACAATCATCAGATATTTTCGTATAGTCAAATTTTTCCATTTAAAAAAAGCCTTATAAAATCTATAATAAAGATTTAATATACAAAAAATTTAGTTAAAAGTTGTTAAATTGGCATTTTGTCCTATATTAAAGCAAAAAAGGATAGAATTTATTATCTTATAAATAGGAGTTTTTATGTATATATTTGGCTTTGGTTCCTTAATAAATATAAAAAGTGCTCAAAATTCATTTAAAAATAGAGAATTAAAAAAAGATGATTTAATACCTATAAGAATAAAAGGTTATAAAAGAGCTTGGAATGCACTTGAATCTATAAATTTTGAGAATATAGAAGTAAATGGAGTATTTCTAAATATACAAAAAGATGAAAACTCTACTATATTTGGAGTTATGATAAAAGTAAGCAATGAAGAGTTTGAAGTTTTAAAGAAAAGAGAAAAAAATTATAGTTGTATTAGAATAAAAAAAGAAGATATTTTGAATTTACAACTTGAAGATGATGTATTTGCCTTTATGACAACAAATAAAGAGAAAATAGCAAAAGTAGGGGATATTAATACTTTTATTCCATCAAAATATATAGAAATTGTACAAGAAGGAATAAAGAATTTTTCAAAAGAGTTTCAAAGTGATTTTGATGATATTTTAAAAGATTTTCCATTTCCTTTGAAAAGTGGAAATTATAGTTTTAATGACCCAATTCAAAATCAAGCTGCAAGAGAGGCAAAAAATCACAATGAATCAAATTAATTGTTGTATTTATACTTCAAAATTATCAAATAAAAAAAGAGATAAAAAGCAAAATAGTTCACTTTTTAAAGATAATAATACTTTTCATATAACATATTGTGAAGGTGATACTTTAGATAAATTTGAAGAAGATATAAATTTAGCTTTAGGTAAAAATAGAACTTTTTTATATTTTTTAAATAAAAGATTTATTCCTTTGATTATCTCTATTTGTTCTGTTTTAGTAATATTAGTTGCACTTTTGACTATATCTATTTATGAAGATATTCTAAAAAAAGTTGTGCTTGAATTGCCAACAAGTTTTGATTTGAAAGATTATATATCTTTCTTTTTTGTTGGATTTTTATTTTTGTCTTTACTTTTTATGCCAAAGATTTTAGATGCTCAAGGAAGTGATTTGAAAAATCTTATTACTTCTTGGTTTAATAAAGATATTAGAAAAGCAAAAAGATTGAAACTTGCATATTCTAACTTTGATAAAAATATGGAAATTCATCTATATAATTTTGATTTAGAAGATGAAAGACATTGGCTTTGGAGCATTTTTATAAAAATAGTTTTAACTAAATTTACAAATATTTATTTCTATACTAGAAATGATAAAATAGAAAGTATAGAAAGAAATTTAAATAGCCTAGGTGTTGAAAATATAAAAATTGTAAAAAATTCAAAAGTACAAAATAGTTCAAATTTAGAAGTTTTATTATCACAAAAAGAGCAAAATTTCTACTCTTTGATGCAACTTTGTTCAACATTTATGGCAAAAAGTAAAGAAAAAAAAGTTTTCATTTCTTTAGAACTTTTTGAGTATTGTGGAAAAAATTTTATAAAATCAGATGAACAAAATAAGTTAAGTTTTGGTTTTCAAAGTTTTATAAATAGAAGTTTTGAAGATTTTAATTTTTTAGCTCAAGAAAAATCTCTACAAATATTCTTTACACAAAATATAAAACTAAAAGGTTTAAATACTCAAAAAAACGAGTTGTCTCAATACTTGAGAAATCATCTTGAAGATTGTGTTTTGAAATTTGAAAATCCTATTTCTCTTTTGATTTTATATTATTATGTAAAAGATTTAGTTTTAGATGAAAAAAGAGTTGTTAAAATTTTGGAAAAATTTATAAGTTCAATAAAAGAAAAACAACAATATGAGTTAATAAATGACTATTGGTTTGATATTGCTGGATTTATGTTTGATCCTCATGATATAAATAGTTTTGAAAATTCAATAAAATCTTATTATAGAAAGATTTCAATTTTGGCTCTAAATGACTTAGCATTTTTATTTGAAAGAAGTGGATATTTCGAACAAGCAATACTAATAAATCAATATTTATATGAAATAAACCCAAATAAATACATTTTAAATATATCTTCTTTATATGAAAGATTAGGGCAATTTGAACTTGCATATGCAACTTTGCCAAAAGAACTAAATTTAGGAAAGTTTGAAAAACCATCAGATATTGAGGTACGATATTATCAAAGGAAAGCAGCTTTTATAATAATATCTCAAAGAGATAAAAGTTTAAAAGATGAAGCAATAAATTCTTTAAAAAAGCTAGAAGAACTACTTTTCTCTCACAATGAAGATAATAATCCTTTGTGGTTATGGCATTTTTATAACTTAAAAGCAAATCTTTGTGAGTGGGAAGAAAATTATGATGAAGCAATAATCTTTTATCAAAAATGTTTAGCAATCCCAGCTCTAGGTGCATTTGAATATGGAGCAAGCTTTGTAAATATGGCAATTTCATATAGATTTAAGTATCTTTTAGAAATAAAAAAAGATGATGAAACTATAAATAAAGCTATAAGTTTAGGAAAATTAGGAGTAGTTTTAAAAGAATCTGTGGGTGATAGAGATGAAATGCCTATTGTTTTACATAATTTTGCTTTAAATATTTTATATAAAATATCAAAATCTTATGATGAAATACTTTGTAAACAAGTTTTAGAAGTAACAAATGAAGCTTTAGGAATTTTAACTGAAACAAAATCTATAAAAAGATTAGGAATGGTTTTAATTGAAAATTATATTGCAAAAAGTTTACTAAAACTAGATTATAAAGATATCGTTTTAAAACTTGAAAATAGTATTTTAAACTTATCTAAAAGTGAATATGAACAGATAAAAAATATTTATGAAGAGTTTATAAAAGATACAAAAATAGATAAAATTAAATTTTTAGAGTAGCTTTATGATAAGCCTAAATATAAACAATAGACAGCTAATATTTATTTCAATATTAATCTTTGTTTTATTGTCAAATTTGGCTTATCAATATAGTAAATATTTAGAATTTAAATATGAAAATGTCTTTGAAACAAAAGCAGAGATTAGCAATATTTATAGAAAAGATAATTATGATATTTTAAAATTAAAAACTCCAGATTTTGAGTTTTTTGCAAATATAAATAAAGATGAAGATTTAAAAAAATTTGATATCTTAAATGTACTTATTGATAGTAGAAAAATAGATTTCATAGACTATTTAAAGGGATTTTATACTTCTATTTTGTATTTTGATAAACAAGATAGATATATAACTTTTAAAGATAAAATAATAAAAAATATTGAAGCAAATCATGAAGATGAAAGGATAATAGAGTTATATAATGCTCTTTTTTTAGCTGTAAATGTATCAAAAGAGTTAAGAGATGTATTTGTAAATTATGCTATAACACACGTTGTTGCTCTTTCAGGGTTTCACTTGGTTGTTTTATCTTTTGTGATTTATTGGCTTTTATATTTTCCTTATAAATTCTTTCAAGACAGATATTTCCCATACCGTAACAGAAAATTCGATATTTTGATGATAACATTGGCAATATTGTTTTATTATCTTATTTTAACAGATATTGTACCTTCTTTATTAAGAGCTTTTGTTATGTATTGTTTGGGAATTTATCTTCTTAGAAGTAATATAAAAATTCTTTCATATATGACTTTGTTTTATACTTTTTTGATTGTAATTGCATTTTTTCCACAATATATTTTTTCTATTGGTTTTTGGTTCTCTATTTTTGCAGTTTTTTATATCTATTTGTTTATACAATATTTTAAAGATTATAATAAATGGTTTTTATTTCTCTTTTTTAATGTTTGGATGTTTTTGATATTTAACCCAATAGTTCACTACTATTTTCCTCAAACTTCTTATGAACAGTTTTACTCAATACCAATTACAATATTTTTTAATATCTTCTATCCAGCACAAATTGTAGCTCATATTTTTGAAGTATCGAGTTACTTTGATAAGTATCTAAAAATATTTATAGAGTATAAAATCAATGTTTATGAAGTTTTTACTCCACTTTATTTTTATATTTTATATCTTTTAGTTTCATTTTTATCGATTTGGAGTAAAAAGGCTTTTTTTCTTTTAAATATTTTAATGATAGGATTTAATATTTATATGTATTTATTATAAATTTTTAAAATATAAAGATTGCCATTTTTGTGTTTTTAGTGCAGTAGAATTTAAATTTTTACACCAATTAGAATAAAATCTCATCGCCATTTTACCTTTTGAAGTGCTACTACTTATAATACCTCTTTTTATACATTCAGTTTTTGGAATTATAAAAATACCTTTTTTAGATTCATCATCTACTAAAATAATTAAAAAATCCATCGAAATTAGTTCATTAAAAGGTTTATTTTTGTTATTTTCTCTTTCATAAAAAGCTACGAAATAACCACCTTTTTTTGGGGTTTTCTTTGCTAATCTTGAATGATATCTTACAGTTTTATTATCTTCAAAAATCATTCCTTCGTAATCAACATTTTGATTTTCTACTTTAACTATATTTATATTAGTAAAAATATTTTTAAGAATTTCTTGTGATTTTATTGTAAAACCTTATCCAAAGTAAACTTCATATCTTCATCTAAATCACTCATAGAAGTTCTCATCCAGTTTAGATAGTTTGCATCTATTTTTGCAACTTCTTGGATATTTTGCCCTTTATATTTTCCAAATTTAAAAGTATTTATAAATACTGGAGTTTGTGTAAGTTCTGTAAGTTTTTCCATAGGATTTTCATTTGGATAGATTTCTCTACATTTTGCTACGAGTTTTGATAAAAACAGCTTCATCACAAGTACATCACCGATTGCATCGTGTGCTTTTATAGTTATATTATATTTTGAAGCTTCATTAATTTCCATTTTATATAGTTCTAAAGCATATCTTAAATATTGAAGTCGATGATAAGGTAAATCATCAAATAGATGTTTCGCACATCTTAAAGTATCTATTAATTTATAGCTGTTTTCAAAGCCTTCTTTTTTTACCATTTCTAAGTCAAAATTTATATTGTGAGCTATTAGATAGTTTTCATTTGTATTTAACTCAATTAATCTTTTATAAAAGTTTGTTTCAACTGCTTTTGGTTTATTTTCTAGTAAATCAGGTGTTATATTATGAACTTCCATAGCTTCAAGTTTTATTTCAATATCACTTGAACATAATTCATCAAAAGTTTCAATTTGACCTTTTTGATCAACAATCATCGCACCAAATTGAATGATTCTATCTTCTTGTGAAGCTCCTGTTGTTTCTGTGTCAAATAATACATAATAAGCCATAATATAAATATCCTTTAAATAATTAACATTCCATCACCATAAGAGTAAAATCTATAATTTTCTTTTATAGCAATTTCATAAAGTTCCAAAGTCTTTTCAAGTCCAATAAACGAAGCAACCAACATAATCAAAGTTGATTTTGGTAAGTGAAAATTTGTAAGCAGATAATCAACTTTTATAGGTTTATTTGCTGGATTTAAAAACAAATCACATTCACCTTGAATTTTATTTGTTCTTGCATAGTATTCTATGGTTCTTGTTACCGTCGTTCCAACTGCTAAAACTTTATTTGCTTTATCTAAGTTTTTTTTAGCATCAATTCCTATTTCGAAATATTCACTGTGCATTGGGTGAGATAGTATATCTTCCACATCAACAGGCTTAAAAGTTCCTGCTCCTACATGAAGTGTAAGATAGTTTAATCCATATTTTTCTTCCAAATCTTGTAAAAGTTCTTCCGTAAAGTGAAGCGATGCAGTTGGAGCTGCAACTGCTCCATAATTTTTTGCAAATAAAGTTTGATAGTTTGTTTCATCTTCTTTTTCATCATCTCTTTGCATATATGGAGGAAGAGGAATATGTCCTATTTTATTTAAAATATCAACCAAAGATATAAAATCTAGTTTCTTATCTTCTTGAAAAAATTTCACTATTCTACTTCCATCAACATTGAGTTCTAAAACTTCAGCACTTAGATTTTCATCAAAATAGATTTTTGTTCCAACTTTTACTTTTCCTCTAATCATTACTAAATATCTATCCATAAAAAGAGGTTTATTTAAAAGAAGTTCTACATTAGCACCTGTGTCTTTTTTGCCAAAAATTCTAGCTTTTATAACTTTTGTATCATTTAAAAATATTGATAAATCTTGTGGTAAAAACTCTAAAATATTTTTGAAAGTAGAGTGAAGAATTTCATTTTTCTCTCTATTAAAAACTAAAAGTTTTGCACTATCAGCTGGAGTTACTGGATGGGTTGCAATTTGATTTTGTGGAAGAGTAAAATCATAACTTGAAGTTTTTAAAACATCTTTCAATTTATTCTTCTTCCTCTTCATCATCTTTTTGTGCAGGATTGAATACTTTTGCAATATATATCGAAACACCATACAATAGTATCAATGGTGCAGCCATTAAAAGCTGACTTATAACATCTGGTGGAGTTAAAATAGCTGCAACTATAAAAATAAGAACTATTGCATATCTGAAAAAATCTTTTAGCATTTTGTCATCAACAACTCCAATTTTTGCAAGAAAAAATGTAACAACAGGCAATTCAAATGCCACTCCAAAACCAATCATGATTTTTGTGAAAAAACCTACATAAGTTCCAATACTAGGCATTACTGTTACAACAGTTGAACCAAAAGCAATTAAAAATTGAAATCCTAAAGGAACAACAACATAGTAAGCAAATCCAGCTCCTGTTAAAAACATCAATGTAGCAAAAAATACAAAAGGAATTACAAGCTTTTTTTCATGGTCATAAAGTCCAGGAGCTAAAAATAACCACATTTGCCAAAATATAACTGGAAGTGAAGCTATAAATCCAGCAAAAAATGCAACTTTCATAGCTGTAAAAAATGTCTCTTCAATAGATACTGCAATCATATTTGTGCCATCTGGTAAAGCTTCTTTTACAGGAAGTGTCATAAAATCTAAAATAGGCTCATAAAATGCAAAGCATACAAAAAACATAGCCACAACACAAATACTTGAGAAAACCAATCTTTTTCTTAAATCAGCAATATGTGGTTTTAAATCATCAAACATTATTATTTTTCCTCACTTACAGAGTTCTTTTTCTCTTGTTTAGAAACATCAATTTCTCTTTTTCTCTCAATAAAATCTTTTTCATTTGTAGATTTTGAACTTTCTAAATCATCTTTTAAAATTTCATCTAAGCCTAAATCTAGCTTTGTTTCAGACATCAAAGAGTTTTTTGTATCTTCTATTTGTGCTTTAAATTTATTTGCTTCATTTTTTAATTCACTAATATTCAATTCATTATCTAAAGTTGTTTTTGCATCATTTAGACCTTTTTTTACTGAATTAAAAAGTTTTGCTATTTTAACCATTGCATCTGGAAGTTTATCTGGTCCAAGTGCAATTACAGCAACTATTGCAATAAGTAAAATTTCTGTGATACCCATACCAAACATATTTCACTCCGTAATTTATATAGGGTAAGGATTTTACCTAATTCCAACTCAAATACATATTAAATATTTTATAAAGTAGGAGAGTAAAAATTTAATTTATATAGCAATTCTAATTATTTATAAGATTAAATTTTACTCATTTTTGTTACAAAAAGTAACTCTGACTTACAAATTTGAAAATTCTTTTGTAAAATTTGTCCATTTTTTTCATTTAAATCGTCTTACTATATAGAGAAACAAATTCTCAAAATTAATACAAAGGATTTAAGATGAAAAACAAAGTTTTCATGTCAGTTGTAACATCGTTGATGTTAGGAAGTTCTTTTGCAAATGCAAAAGAGATAAGTTTGCAAGAAGCAGTAGAGAATATAGTAAAGAAATATAATGTAACATATATTTCAAAAGCTAATAACCTGAAAGATAAAAGTATAGATTCGCAAAAAGTGAGTTTCGGGGGGGGGTACGGTATTAAGTAATCTAAATAGCGTACTAGAAGAACATAATCTCAAAGCTATCGAAGAAGATAGCATAATTTACATAATAGAAAAACCAAAATATCAAAACTTTGGTAATACTACTGTTTTAGATGAAATTTCTGTTTCTGGAACAAATTATAAAAATGGAATCAGCGAAAATGGCTATATAGTAAAAGAACTCAAACAAGTTGGACCTTGGGGAGAAAAATCACTTCAGGATACACCCTATCAAATAACTTCAATACCAAGTGAATTTATAGAAAATACAGTATCAACTAATAGTTCACAACTATTTATAAAAAATCCTACAATTCAAAATGCTGGAGCACCAGGAGTATATACTCATGAGATAGAAGCCATAATAAGGGGAATTACTACTCTTGATACTTTATTAGATGGTATAAATGGAAGTGGAAGTACAAATTTATCTGAAGTTGAAAGAGTTGAAATTTTAAATGGAACTTCTGGTTTTATGTATGGTATTGGAAATCCAGGTGGAAAGATAAATTATGTTTTAAAAAGACCTACTTATGAAAGAGTTACAAATCTAACTTTAGGAAATTATGGAAACCAACAATGGTTTGGACATCTTGATGCAGGAAATAAAATAGATGAAAAAGGTAAGTTTGCATATAGATTAAATGCTTCATATCAAGATGGTGAAACTTCAAAAAAAGACCAAGATATGACAAAAAGTTTAATTAGTGGAGCATTGGATTGGAATGTAACTGATAATTTATTAATTCAAGTTGATGCATCTCATAATACAAATGAAATTTCAAATGTTAATGCTAGATTTTATACTTCAGGGATTCCTGTAAAAAATAATGAAACAAATAGTCCAAAATGGATGAAAAATAAAAATGAAAGTAATAGAATAGGCACAAACTTAGAATGGAATATTAATGATATTTTCACTCTTAGAACAAAATATCAGTATAGTGAACAAAAATTAAAAAGTGCTTATAATTCATATGTTGATTTATATTCTGATGGTTGGGCTGTTAGAACTGTTAAACTTGCTCCAAGTGAGAGTCAAAATCACGGTGTTTATGCTTATTTGGATAGTAAGTTTGATACAGGAAGTATCAATCATAAACTAACTTTTGGGGTATCTGGGAATATTATAGAAAATAAAATCCATGAAAAAAATATTAATAGTTGGAAAGATGGGTTATCTTCTATAAATGATATTATGAATCTTCCAATACCAAATTCTTATAAAGAACCAAAATTCGGGAGACATTATAAATCTGGTGAATCTAAAAATAGTAATATTATGATAGGAGATGATATTACTTTTAATGAAAATTGGAGTGCTTTAGTAGGAGTAAACTATACAACAGTTGAAGCAGAAAGTTATAAAGTAGATGGAGATAGACAATCTTATGCTAAAAAATCAGTTGCTACTCCAACACTATCTCTTATATATAAACCTTTTGAAGAATTAACAACTTATGCTACATATATGGAAGCTTTGAGTAGTCCAACTATTGTATCTTCTGAGAATAGAGTAAATCCAAATGAAGTTTTAGACCCACTAAAATCAAAACAGTATGAAGTTGGAGTTAAATACTCTATTGCACCAGATTTATTTTTAAGTACAGCATTGTATAAAATAGAACAAGATACGGAAAGAACTGAAGATGGAACTTGGGATGGGAAAATTGTACAAGATGGACTAAATATTTATCAAGGAGTAGAACTAATGCTTCAAGGAAAAGTTACAGATAATTTTACACTTATGACAGGTGGAACATTTATGGATGCAAAAATGAAAAAAGCTGATGATCACAGTTTAAATGGGAAATATCTTGATGAAGTTGCAAGAAAACAGTTTAAAATATATGCAGAGTATGATATTCCATTTATAGACGGATTAACACTAACTGGTGGTTCGTATTGGATGGATAGAAGACAAAGAAATATTGAAAATACAAAACAAATGCCAAGTTATGCTATGTTTGATGCAGGACTTAGATATAAAACAAAAATTGATAAATATCCTACAACATTTATAGTAAATGGTACAAATATTTTTGATAAAACAGTTTGGGCAAGATCAGGTTATCTATACGAGCCTACAAATATTGCATTTTCTATGAAAATGGAGTTTTAAAAATAAAGAGAGTCTTTTTCTCTCTTTATAACTAAAAGTATAAGAGAAAGAATACAAAAGTTAGGATAGCTTTTTTTAATTTATTTTATTAAATTAATGTATGAAAAATAATATTTTTATAAAAGATTTAAAGACATTTTTTATGAAATGATTAGATGCTTTTTTTAACTTGATTTATAAAAATATCATCATTTTGTAACCAATAGTAACATTGAAAAAAGAATTTTGAAAAAAATTAAGATTTTTTGTCCACTTTTGACCCCTTTTTTCGTCTTATACTATAGAGAAACATTTTTTTGTTAATTTATATTAATATGAATGTAACAATTATTAAAATAACTTTGAGTTGATGAAAGGAAATAAAGAATAAAAATGACTGTAAAACAATTAGATAAAAAAGAAGATGAAAAACTCTTCAAACAAAGACTCCAAAGAGTACATATTGCAATAGGGATGAGTTTTTCATTTTTGATGTATATTGCACTTTTTTTTGGAGTATTTGCGATATTACTTCCATATATAGAAAATTGGGAGAAACCATCAACTCATATAAAAATAGCAGATATTAAAGATATTGATTTTGACAAGATGGTAAATAAGGTTATAGATGATGAAAACTATCCAAAAGTAAATCCTATTTTTGTAAGGCTTCCTGGAGCTTTTGAAATTCCTACATTGAGTGTATCTACAAATTTTATGGATACAAAAACTTTCAATCCAAATACAAATGAAGAAATTCAAAGAGAAGATGAGTTATCTGAACTAGCTTGGTTTTTAAACTCTATGCACTATGGAAGACCTCTTGGTGATTTAGGTTGGTATAGTTTTGGGATTATGGCGGTTGCTGGATTGTTTTTAATGATTGGTGGATTAATCCAAATATTGATTATAAAGTACCAAAATGGTGCAAAAAGTGTAGCAAGTAAGTTTTCAAATTGGCATAGAAAAATTCTAATTTGGACTTTGATTGTTTTTTTCCCTATTGTTTTAACTGGAGCCTTACTAAATATAGGAAATCAAGGTTCTAGTTTGATGACATATATTGCTACAAAAGGTGAAACAAGTGAAACTTGGAAAATAAGAGGTGAAGCTATAAATCCAAAAGATGAAGAGATAAATGTAAGTGGAATAAAAGCTTCTATGTTAAGTTTAAATGAACTTGTAAAAAATGCTCAAGAGATAAATCCAAGTTTATCTTTTCAATCTATAAAAATTACAAATTATGGCGATGAAACTGTAAGAGTAAAACTTACTGGTTACAATCCATATATGCCATTTTTAAATGGTGTTTCAAATAGACCATATATTCTACTAGATGGAGTTGATGGAAGCTTAGTAGAAGAGAAAAAAGTTTTAGATAAACATTGGGCTTCTATTGTTTATGATGGCTTTTTCTTTTTACACTATCTAAATGATGTTGATACTTTTACTAGATTAGTAGTTTTATTTTTAATGATAATAACAACTTTAGCCATAGGCTTTGGGAATCTACTTTATTTAGAGAAGAAAGCCAGAAAGTTTGGAGATAATATTCCAGTATATCAAGGATTTGGTAAGTTATCTTTGGCAGTTATGATAGGAGTTATCCCAGCAAC
>NZ_PDKB01000011.1 GCF_003316695.1 Aliarcobacter vitoriensis | reverse complement strand
ATTTTATTCTTCAAATCTTTTGATTTTGAAATATATGTTACATTATATTTCTTTACTATATTCTCTACTGCTTCTTGCAAACTTATCTCTTTTGCATTTAACATTGTTCCACTTAACATCATTGATGCTAAAACTGATATGAAAACTTTGTTTTTCATCTTCTAATCCTTTGTATTAATTTTGAGAATTTGTTTCTCTATATAGTAAGACGATTTAAATGAAAAAAATGGACAATTTTACAGAAAGAATTTTGAAATTTGTTAGTTGGAGTTACTTTTGGTAACAAATATCTGAATATTTCCTTTATAAGAAATTTTAAAATTTCTTATAAATATATGTAGTATTTGCTTTTTTATCTACTTTTATAGGATATATTTTTGTAATAGCAACCATAAATTTTTCCATATCATATATTGAAAAAGAACCACTAACATAATAGTTTTTTATATCTTTTTGTATTATCACATTTATATCTTGATATTTGTTAAATTCATTTATAGCTTTTTCCAAAGAGTAATCTTGAAAAAATAAAATCCCATCTTTCCAAGAAGCAATATTTCTTACATCTATATCTTTCAATACAACCTTACCACTTTGCTTATCAAACGATATATGCTTTCCTTTTGTTAAGATAGCTAATTCTTTAAATTCATTATTTTTATTGTGTTGAACTTTTACTTTTCCACTTATAACATCTACTGTTATTTGCTCTTTATCATTTTTGACTTCAAAATTTGTCCCTAAAACTTCAACTTTTATCATACTGGCATTTACTATAAAAGGTTTGTTGGGATTTGGTGCTACATCAAAGAAAGCTTTACCATCACTAATATTTACTTCTCTTTTATCATTGTGATATTTTATATCCAATTTTGTTTTTGCATCAACTACTACTTTTGAGCCATCTGGTAAAAATATCTCTTTTATTTCTTGATTTGTTGTATATGTATGCTTTATACCAAAATTCATATATTCATTTATAGCAAATAAACTTACAATTATCAAAGTAAAAGAGGCTGCAATTTTAAATAAATTTTCTTTTCTAAATCTTTTTCTATTTTTTATATCTTGATGAACTTTTTGTGATATATTTGATTTTATATCTTTTGGTAAAGATGAAAAAAGAGATTGAAGTTTTTCTACTTTTTCAAAAGCTTTTTTGTGTTCTATACTCTCTTCTATCCAAGTTTTAAACTCTAATTCTTGATTTCTTGTGAAACCATCCTTTTTACAGGTAAAAAAATAGGCTGCTTGTTCTTCTATACTTTCTATCATTTTAATTCCAATCTTTGTCTTCTATAAACTTTGTAATTTGTGTAGTTGCTCTTATAACATATTTTTGTACTGTATTTACATTTATATTCAACAAACTAGCAATCTGTTTTTTTTCCAATCCATCAACAAAGTGTAAAATAAAAACTTCTTTTAAATTTTTTGGTAAGATGTCTAATGCTTCTAAAAGCATATCATTTTTCTCTTTTTCCATCAAAATCTCATCTGGTTCATATTCTTTGGAGCAAAAAATCTTCTCTTCTTCATAATCTATAAAATCCTTATTTTTTTTATTCCTTGAATAATCAAAAGTCAAATTTCTAGCAACTTTGTATAAAAAAGCTCTTTGATGTTCAATATCCATCTCTTTTTGTTTTTCCAAGGTTTTTGCATAGGCTTCTTGTACTATTTCTAAAGCTAGTTCCTTATCTCCTGTCATTTTTTGGACAAATATAACTAATTCTTTGTAGTATCGTTGCATTTTTGTTTCTCTTGAATTTTTTAATGAAGATTATCAAAACTACTTTTAAGTGTAACTTATTTTGGATATAAATTTAATAGAATTATTGAATATATATTATTTTTTGACACCAAATCGACACTAAGAAAAATTTAATTGATTTGAAGATTATAAATAGCGAGTTCGATATTCTAATGGACCTGGTAGGAATAGAAAAACTATTAATATATAGCTTTAAATTGGTTATTTCTAATATATTAAAATATTTAAACGACCCGAATTACGACCCAATTTAAAATCTTGTATATAGATTTTAGAAGATATTTCACAAGATTGTGAAGCAAAATTTTAATAAATTAGATAGAAATAATATCAAAAAAAGGGTTAAAATAAAACCCTTATTTGACATAAATAATATTTATAATACATATTCCCACCTATCAAATTTACTAGCTATTTTTCTAATATCATCAATAACCAAAACAGTAACTATTTTGTAAACATCATCTTTTAAATACACTTTAATTTTCATTTTTCAACTCCTATATTTATATCTCTAAATTTATGTATTAACTGATACATATATTCAACATTTTCCTTTAACTCATCTACATCATCTAGTATTGATGAAGTTAAACTATGTAAAGCAAAAAATCCCTCTTTTTGGAATTTATGTTCACCCGTATTCCCGACAAGAAATAAGCTATCAAG
The DNA here is from genome assembly GCF_003316695.1 of Aliarcobacter vitoriensis. GTDB lineage: Bacteria > Campylobacterota > Campylobacteria > Campylobacterales > Arcobacteraceae > Aliarcobacter > Aliarcobacter vitoriensis. The sequence goes on along the minus strand of NZ_PDKB01000011.1, from coordinate 89,887 downwards.
TATAAAAATAAGCCCTTTTAATTTAGGCTCTATTTCCATTCCAATATCTTCATCATTTGCGATTTTTGAAAAATCCAGTTCTATTTTTTCCATTGTAAAATATAATCCTTTTGTTAGTCATATATAAATGACTTTATGTATAAGAAGTATAAAATTAATGACCTTAAGACAATCTTAACAAGTCATTTATTTATGACTTATTAGAATATTTATCATTTATTTATGATTATTTAGTATAATTTGATTATGAAAAATGTAACTTATAAAGAAATTTCAGAAGATTTAGGAAAAACAGAGGGTACTATAAAGAATTGGAGTAAATCACATCCAACACTTTTAAAGTATGTAAAAATTGGTGCTTTTTGCGAACATAATAATTTAGATATAGATAGAATAAAAAAACTAATAGAAATTTCAGACGCTATTAAAGAAGTTAATACAAAAAGTTAATAATTGAAAATGGTTTTAAATAAGTAGGTATATTATGGAAAAAGAAGAATTTAACGAATTACTAAAAAATGCAAATTTATCTAAAAAAGAATTTGCGAATATACTTGATATAAATCCAGGCTCTTTAAATAATTGGGGTAGTTCTCAAAATATACCTTATTGGGTTAAATCTTGGCTTGAAAATTATATAAAGGCTAAAGATATTGACAAAATAGCTACAACAGTAAAACCGTATATTAAAATAGATTAAGGGGGGGGTAATTTAGAATGAATATAAAATCAACACATAATGGTATTTTAAAGATTGGTGAAATAGACTTAAATGTAGCAGTTTTAGAAGATGGTACTAGGATAATAAGTACAAGTTCTATTCTAAAAGCATTTGGAAGAAGTCAAAGAGGTTGGTATAAGAATAGAGAAGAAAAACTATTATCTTTTTTAGAAGAAAGAATACCAAATAATGGACTAAAGCAGCTACCTATATTTTTAGACTCTAAAGCATTAATATCTGTAATGAAAGAAGAGTTAATTGAACTACTAACACCAATTGAATATTATGAAAAAGATACCATAAAAGATGGCTTTCGAGCAGAAATACTCCCAAAACTATGTGAATTATATTTGAATGCTAGAAGAGAAAATGTTTTAAATATACAGCAAAAACACTTAGCAGCACAATCTGAGATTTTATTGTCTTCATTAGCAATGCTTGGAATTACTGCATTAGTTGATGAAGCAACTGGCTATCAATATGATAGAGAAAGATTTGAATTACAAAAGATATTAAACGCATATATTTCTGATGAAATATTAAAGTGGCAACTTACTTTTACTGATGAATTTTATCGAGAAATGTTTAGATTATGGAAACTTCCTTTTATTCCAAAGAACATTAAAGTTAAACCCTCTTTTATTGGAGCTTTAACAATCAAATACGTTTATGACATTTTACCTAATGGAGTTGTTGAAAAAATAAGAGAAAAAACACCTAAAACAGAAAAAGGTAACTGGAAATATAAGTTTCATCAATCTTTAACTCCAGAAGTAGGAAGAGAACACTTAAAAAAACAAATAATTGAAACGACATTAATAATGAAAATGTCTAGAACTAAAGAAGAATTTATTAAAAAATTTAATGAAATGTACGGGAAAAATATTCAATTAGAATTAAACTTTGAAGATTAAATTATAGAAACTTAAGTAAAAAATATTTTGCCATTTTTGGAAAAGTAAAATAAACATAATGAAATAAATTTAAATTTGTAAATATATATTGAAATATGATAGAATGTATTTTAAATATAGAGGGTATTATTATGAAAGCAATGAATTTAGCATATTATATTATTAATAGATGTATAGAAAATGGAAATTATATTAGTAATTTACAGTTACAAAAAATATTGTATTTTGTAAATTTACTATATTTGAGTGATAATAAGGTCTTTTTATTAGAAGAAAATGAGAATTTTGAAGCTTGGCAACATGGACCAGTTATTCCAGAAATTTATAGAGAATTTTCTATAAATGGTGGAATGAAGATTTATCATAAAAAAGACATTCTAGATGCTTCTCTAAAAGATGAAAATGGTATTGAAATAGTGAATGATAAAATAGTTTTTATTAATAAAACTATTGATTATTTATCGAAAATTGACCCTTGGAAACTTGTAGAATATAGTCATTCAAATACAGGAGCTTGGTATCATACATATCATCATGGAAAAACTGTTATAAATAAGGAACTAATTAGACAAGAAGCTGGGGTATAAATATAAATGAATTCCCCTCAATCTAATTATAATGAGCTAAATAAAAAATTAGATGAATTTTTAACTAGTATAGCTAATATACAAGAAAAATCAATTAGTTTAGAGCCTATTAGTGATAATCTCACAAAAGATTTAAGAAGTGATATTTCTAATCATGTAGAACCAACTGATAATATTGCAAAGTATCAAGAAGCAATAGGGAAGTTAGAAGAAATTTATAAAGGTACAAATTATAGACATTCTTATTCAACCATAACTAAATATATAATTTCTCACAGAGAAAAATGTATATTTGACAAAGACCAAAAAATATTACATATAATAGCTTTTAATATAGAAAATATTTTTGCAACAATTGACAAACAAGATATATACAAAGATGAAGATGAATTTAAAAATAAAGTTTTTAAATTAAAAGACCATATAAATTTAGAAATATTGAGAATAAGAGATATATTTGATGCAGAAAATAAAACAAAAGCTGAATTAGAAGAAACAAAACTTGAATTAAATAATTTAAAAAAAGAATCTAAACAATTAAACGATAATATAGAAAAATCAGAAAATCAATTGAAAAATATGCAAAAAGAATATATAACTATTCTTGGCATTTTTGCTGCTATTGTTTTCTCTTTTGTTGCTGGACTAACTTTCTCAACTTCTGTACTATCAAACATAGATAAAAGTAGTATATATAGATTGGTTTTAATAATGTGTTTAATAGGGCTTTTTATAACAAATATACTTCACTATTTATATTCATTTGTAAGAGAAATACATTTTGGAATTTCAAATAAAGATAAAAATGTCTGTGTTAATATATGGGAGAATACTAAAGATAAGTTCTGCAATAGTTATATTTTTAAATTTAATATTTTTGTTGCTTGTATAATAGTATCTACTTTTCTTTGTTGGGTTTTTTTTGAAAACAATAAAAATGATTTGAGATCAAATACTAAAGAAATAAATTCAAATAATAAACTAGAATTGTATGCAACTGAACCATTAAATATATTAAGAAGTGAAGTTAAATAATCCAAACCTTAAACTAAAAAAACACTCTTTTTATGTGAATAAGTGCTATTTTTGATAAATATTTGATTGAAAATAGGCTTATTTATATGTGAATATCTATCTAACAAGTAATGAAGCCCTTAAAATGGTAATTTGTACTTTAAATTTTAGTATTGAAAATTATGCTTTTCAAAATAGAATGACTTGAATTGCTTAAGATGAAGCTAGATAACCTTAAACCAAAAAGATAGCTTCATATTTTTTAACTTTATGCTTTTTAGTCTTTTGCTTTTCATTGTAATTTATAGTTATCTTTGTATCTTTTAAAATATCATATTTTGATAATATCTCTTTTAAACCTTTTTCAAAATCTCTTTTAAGTATTTCATTCATCTTTTAACCTTATTTATTAAACTGTATCTTTTGGGCGTGTTCTTTTATTATCAAACGGCACTAATAATTTTATTATATCTTTAAACTCATATAGTGGTAATGCTAAGGCTTTTATGTTTGGTATGGATATAGTTGCTTCAATTCTGTATAACCTACCTTTTAAATCGTTCTTTTTAGCTTTATTATAGATACAAACTCTATCTAGCATTAAAATATTTGGATTATTAATATAATATGTATCGGTTTTTACTTTTTCACTTGTCAAATATTGTCTAACTCTAAAATTTTCTTTTAAATTATCAATATTTGGTTTTTGCTTCATATCAAAACATAAATCAATGCTAGTAATATTTTTTAGTATAGATAGTATTTCATCTATTTTCTGATGAGGTATAGGCTCTTTATGATATTGTTTTAGCCCAAATATTACCATAGTAGCTAATCTATATCGTGGCTTATCTTTATTGCTGTTATAATAAAAGATATTATAGTTTTCAAGTTGATAAACGCTTGTTACCTCATCATCAATAATCTTTTTTCTAAGTCCTGAAAATATGGTCCTATTACTTTTATTAATCTTTTTCCAATTTCCCAAAGCCTTTATTTTTGTAAGCTTATGTTGTTTTGAAAAATCTATTCTTATGGTGTCATAGCTTAATTTTAAATCATTACTATCGTTAAAGTCTTTTATGTAGTTTTCTAACTCTTTTAAAACTTTTGATTTAGTCATTAAATTTAAAACCAACTTTTGATAAATGCTCTTTTAAAATAAATTTGATTTCAAATTCATAAATTTCAATAATATCGTCTTTGTTATACTCATCATCACTTATACATTCACTCAAGCCCTTTGGAAGTTCTAAAAAGCTTTTTGATATTTCTTTGATTACTTGCTTTTGTTTCTCAAATATTTGTTTTTCTATATTACTTAATTCTTTTAAATCCTCTTTTAACTCATCACTTAACATTGACCAAAATTCTTTTAAAGCTTTTATTCGTGCTAGAAGTAAATCATTAAACTCTTTTAAGTTATTAGCTATATATTCAGCTTGTGTTATCATATCAGTATCATCATTGCTTAATTGCTGTTCTTTAATATTTATCTGATTTTTTAAAGCTTCAATTTCCATATTTAGTTTAATAGCCTTTTGCTTTTTATCTTCAACACTTAAAGGAATAGGGCTTGTATATATTTCCTTGCCTTTTTCATCTCGTGGAACTGTTGGCTTTCTAAATTGATTATTTTCATCTAAATAATTAAAGTCTTTTAATAGTTGCAAAGAACTATTTAAATCTAGCTTTCTATCTTTTCCAACTTCTAAAATACCTTTTTGTACTAGCTTTGATATATTTTGATGTACACAATTAGTTAAACGCCCTAACTCTCTTTGGCTTACTCTTTTACTATCATTCATTATTTACCTTTCAATTTGTCATATTAAAGATAATGTCTTCAAATTCTTTAATCCAACTGTGAGCCGTTGTTGTTCCTACATTCCAACGCTTAGCATTCTCACGGATTGATAGAAACTCTCCATTATCCGAACATACACAATAATCCATAAATGCTAATGACTTTTTATATTGTTTCTTTTCTTGTAAAGCTTTGATATATATCTCAACTTCACTATTGAATTTTATAAGTTCAATCATTGTTCAATTCCTTTTCATTTTTAATTTTTAAATCGTCCCATTTATTTTATTAAATGACCTATTTTATCGGTTATCAATGGAGTTTCAATCGTCCCATTTTAATTTTCAATTACTGTTCATTTGTAATGATAGTAAGTGATGTAAAGCTTTGATATATATCTCAACTTCACTATTGAATTTTATAAGTTCAATCATTTTTTAATATTGTATTAATGGCTAATTTAAACCATTATACTATTTTGGCTACCTTTTATATTTGGCTTAAACCCCGTATTAATCGGGGCACGCATTACCCTCATAGACTTCAAACCTTATGGAGTACCTTTTTTATATTTACTTCAAACCCAAATAAATTTATTATAAAAGACTATTACAAATCTTAATTATTTTGATAAAAATTCAAACTAATCTTATTCTAATATTTAGTTATTTTTATTAAAAAGTGCGACGATTAATAATAATAACTTTTAAGTTTCATTAAAGCAAAAAAGTTGCTACATTAAGACTTTCAATTCTTAAACCTATTTATGGGACACCAAACCAACACCGAAACAGTCGGATTGCTTAGGCATTTTTAAGATACCTTTTTTTACTTGTTACTTAGACTACCTTGATACATATTATAAGTGGTGTTTTTTTAAACCTTAAAGTGCTTTTAAACTTAATACTTACTTAACTTTGAAGCTTTTTTTATTACAAATAAAAAGTTATTTTTTCTATTTTTTACAATAGCTTTCAATTTCTTTTATAGCTTCACCACTTCCATAACAAACAAGGGCTTTATATCCTTGCTTATTCAATAGTTCTATCCATTGCTTTTGATGTTCTGATACATTACCACCTTTTAAACGCTTCATTTCAATAAATAGTCCGTGATAAATGTTTTTAGCAAGTGGTATCATTAAATCAGGAACACCTGGCTTTAATCCCTCTTGTTTTGATTTTATTCTAGCTGTAAAGCTTTTATAACTTCCATTTGGTATATGAAACACGGGTATTTTTTTCAATTCACAGTATTTTATAACTATGTTTTGCTCTTGGTGTTCTGTTGGTATTATCTTCATCATATAAGCTTAATGACTATTTTCTTGCTTTGGATTGTTTATAATGTATTCTAATCCAAACTCTCGATTAATTTCATCTATTGAGAATACTGTAACTCTACCACTTATTTTAATAGGCTTAATTTTTCCTTGTTTAGCATAAAGCCAAACCGTACTTAATCCAATTCCTAAATATAAAGCCACTTCTTTGGCTCTTAATAGTTTTTGAGTAATGTTCATATTTTGCCTTTTTACTTGTTACCTACAAATATAAAGGGCTTTAATCGATTAATGCAAATATCAATTTTGAATTAGATTTAATTGATATAATCTAACCGTCATTAGATTGTATTAGAATTATAAAATATCAAAAAAAGAATAGTAGGCTATTATCAAATTTTAGTTGATTATTTTTTTTTGCTTAATCACATCATTTGAACTATTAATTTTAATAAAATGCTTAATAGATATTTTTTTGATATATCAATAACTATTTTTTGATATATCACTTATATTCTTTGTGTATCGTGTTTAAGTCTATATTAATGTAAATATATTGTGTTTTGGAAGTTTTGGCATATATATATCGTATTCTAGCGAATACCCATTTATAATAATTTTTTTGTATTTCAAATCGGAAGTAAATCTCTCTTTTTTTATCAACTCTTTTATTACTATCTTTGTAATGCCTTTTGCTTCGGTAATAGACCTATTATAACTCTCGAAACTTCTTTCTATATAGCTTATTGCTACCGTAAAAATATTATTAAAGGTTGGTATATGATAAGATGTTTTAATATTGAAGTATTTTTCTAAATTACTATTTAATGTTTTTCTCTCTAAGTATTTATCAAATTGACTTTTTAAAAGTTCTGCTCTTTTTGATATTTTTAGATTTCCTTTGTTTTTCTCATAAGTATTGAGGTTATCAAATATACTAATTGTATTTTCTATCTGTTGTTTAAAATCTTTATAGTTAATAGAATTAGTTTTAATATTTTGAATTTCTGTTACAACACCATATAAATTTATATAAAGAATAACAATGTATTCTGTCCTTTCTTCACCAACTTCATAATATTTGCATAATTCAGATATTGTTACAACACCGTCTATTATATTATGTTTAAAAAAAGTTTTATTATGAGTTAATAATTTTAATATTTCCTTTTTTTTAGCACTACTACAAGAATTAATATTATTTCTTTCAAACAATAGAATTTCTCTTATCTCATTATAAATAAATTTATATTTTGGTAAATTATTCATATATAAACCCTTTTATATAATCACTCCAAAAATTCATTAAAGGCTTGAGTCTTTCAAAATAATCAGCTTTATGTGTATATGCTCTTACTGTATCACTTATTTCGTGGTGGTCTAACGCTTTCTCTTTTACTTCAAAGCTAAATCTATTATCTGTATCAAGAGTATCTATTAAACTTCTAAATGTACCTCTAAAACCGTGTGAAGTAATTTTTCTGTTATTTGCTTCATCATCAAACCCTAATAATTTTAAAGCTTTATTTGGGCTTTCTTTATTTATTGGACTTCTATTATCTCTACCTAAAAATATATATTCCTGGTGTTCTGTAAATGGCTTTTGGTCTTTTAATATATTGATTACCTCATCACTCAAAGGCATTTTAAAATCTTCTAAATTTAAATCTTTAACTTTCATTTCAAGGCGTGGAATAGTTAGGCTTTTAGCTTCAAAGTTAATATAATCCCATTTTAGATTACAAAGATTATCAGCCCTTAAAGGTATATGTAGAACTAATTTTAAAGCGTTTCTTGTAGAGTGGCTACCATTATAACGATAGATTGCATTTATTAACTCTTTTAATATTTTTTCATCTGTGATTTTTGGATAATGTCTTACTTTTTCGGGTTTCAAAATATCTCTTTTTCTTATATCCTGGATAATATTTCTTTCACAATATCCTTGCATAACTGAATATCTAAAAAGATTATCTAAATAATTAAATATTTTTGAAGCAACTTCACGGGCTTGTAGTTGTTTTGTATCTATTACCTTTATAATATCTTTTGGTTTAATATCTTTTATATGTGTATTCTTAAAAAATGGATAGATGTCTTTTTCAAATACTTTTATTTTATCTTTAAAAGTGCTTGGGGCTATTCTTTCTTTTTCTCGTGATAACCATTCACTAGCAACAGTTAAAAACATTCCATTTACATCTATATTTTGCTCTTGTTTATCTTCTTTAGTTTTAGTTATTGGGTCAATACCTTTAGCAATTAGGTTTAAAAACTCATCTCTTTTTATTCTTGCATTTTCTAAAGTTACAATAGGGTAGCTTTTAAATGTAGTTTTTCTACGACTTCCATTGTATGTATATCTAAACTCCCATATCTTATTACTATTGGGTTTTATAGCTATTCTAAGCCCTGCACCGTCATTTAAAAAATACTCTTTTTCTTTTGGTTTTGCTTGTTTTATTTGGATATCTTTTAATATATTTATTGAAGCCATATTTAAACCCTTTATTTATTCATATTTTCCCGTGGGAAATTTACGACCCAAATTGTCTTATAAACACTATTATATAGGCTCTTTAGTGATGAGGTAAAAGCTTAATAAAATGATAATACCTACTAAAGAATACTTTATAATTGGGTCGTAAATTCTTAAAATGTTTGGGTTTTTTTGCTTACGACCCAAACTAAGACCCAATTTATATTAGATTTAACTAGATTATTATAGATGAATATAGATTAATGATTGTTTATAAAGCTTGTATTTGTGGTATTTCTTAGATTAATTTAGATTGATTTAGATGATTAAATGGTACGCCTGGTAGGAGTCGAACCCACAACCCCTCGGGTCGAAACCGAGTATTCTATCCAGTTGAACTACAGACGCACTAAAAATTAGGATTGAAGTCTATCCTAATTTTACTTAAAATTTTAAAAGAAAATTTTATCCAAAACTATTAAAAATAAAAAAACTATTCCTAAATATCCATTAACAGTAAAAAAGGCTCTATCAATTTTTCTAAAGTCTTTTGAAACTAAATAGTGTTCATAAGATAACATCAAAGCACTTATTAATACAGCTAAATATGCAAAATATGAGCTTTGTGAATATATAACGAATAAAAGCCAAAAAATAACTGTTAAAAAGTGAAATAGCTTTGATAAATTCATAGTTTTTTCCACCCCAAAAATTGATGGAATTGAGTGAAGTCCTAGTTTTTTATCTACATCAATATCTTGTAAAGAGTAAAGCAAATCAAATCCAGCAACCCAAAACATAACTCCAGTACTCAACATAATAACCCAAAAAGGTATAGTTTCACTAACAGCAACTACTCCAGCAATAGGAGCTAATGCTAAAGATATTCCTAAAATAATATGAGCAAGATATGAAAATCTTTTAAAATATGAGTAAGAACCAATTATTATTAAAATTGGTACTGATAAAATCAAAGCCAAATTATTTACGAAATATGCAACAATTATAAAACCCAAAGCATTTGCAAAAGAGAATAAAAACATAGCTTTAGGAGTTATTCTTCCATCTACATTTGGACGATTTGAAGTTCTTGGGTTAAGAGCGTCAATATCTCTATCCATAAAACGGTTAAAGCCCATAGCAAAATTTCTAGCAGTAATTGCAGCTAAAATACCTAAAACAAAAAGTTTAAATCCAAACCAAGCAGAACCATTTATTTCATCAGAAGATACAACCATTGCTATAAAAATAAATGGCAATGCAAAAACAGAGTGTTGAAATACTACAAGTTCACTGAAATCTTTTATTTTTTTTATTATTTTTTCCATGGCAAAAATTTTATCTAAGATTAATTAAATTAAAGCTTTTTGGGTTATAATCAAAAAATCCCAAAAAAGAGTTATTATGAAAAACTATATGTTTATTATTTTTTTTGTTGCCTTTTTTTCTGCTTGTTCTACAAAGATTGATAGGTCAATAGAGCAATCAAATGTTAAAGATGTTTCAGAACTTATCTTACAACTAGCAGAACAAGAAAAAAAGATAAACGATATTATAAAAGAACTTGAACAATGTAATGCTACTAAAAAGAAAGAAGAATGAAAGAAATAGCAATCATTGGAACAACAGCTTCTGGAAAAACTTCTCTTTCACTTGAAATTGCTTCAAAAACAAACTCTATTATCTTATCTTTAGACTCTCTTTGCGTTTATAAAGAAATAGATATTGTTAGTGCAAAGCCCACAAAAAAGGAAATAGGGGATATTATACATTTTGGAATAGATGAAGTTTATCCAAATGAAAATTTTGATGTAGTTGAATTTTTAAACTTGTATAAAAAAGCTAAAAAATTTGCAATAGATAACGACAAAAACCTTATCATTGTGGGTGGAACTGGATTTTATCTAAAAACTTTAATTGATGGAATTAGTATAGGAGTTGATTTAAAAGAAACTTTTGATATCAATATAGAAGAAACTTATGATTTTCTTTATAATTTAGACAAAGAGTATATGCAAAAAATAGAAAAGAATGATAAATATAGAGTTGAAAAGGCTTATGCTATATACAAACAAACTAGTTTAACACCAACACAGTTTTTCTTACAAAATCCCAAAAACCCACTATCAGCAAATTTAAAAATATTTGAAATTTTATGGGAAAAAGAAGAACTTCAAAATAGAATAAGTCTAAGAACAAAGCAGATGATAAAAGCTGGGCTAATAGATGAAATAATATATTTAGAAAAAAAATATAATAGAAGTCCAAATTGTATGACAAGTATTGGTATAATTGAAACTTTACAGTTTTTGGATGGAAAAATTTCAAAGCAAGAATTAGAAGAAAAAATCATCTTAAATACTATGAAATTAGCAAAAAGACAAAATACTTTTAATAAAGGACAATTTGAAAATAAAACTTCAAATATAATTTCTAGCTTAAATTCAGAGATTGTTAAGTATTTTTCGATATAATCGCAAGTTCAAAGTTTGATAAAGGACTTGCAAAGACTCGCTCTTTTATCATTCGCTAATTTTTAAAAGGAAAATGGAATGAAAAAAGATATTCATCCAGATTACAAAGTATGTCAAGTTTCTTGTGCATGCGGAAATAGTTTTGAGACAAAATCAAATGTTGAAGCTTTAAGAGTTGATATTTGTTCATCTTGTCACCCATTCTTCACAGGAGAGCAAAAACTTGTTGATGCTGCTGGAAGAGTTGAGAAATTCAAAGCTAAATATAATATGGCAAAATAGTACAATCTTATGTTGTGCTTAGTTCCAACACCAATAGGAAATTTGGAAGATATTTCCCAAAGGTCTTTAAAAGTCCTATTGGAAGCGGAACTAATTTTTTGTGAAGATACAAGAGTTACAAAAAAACTTCTAAATCTTTTAGGAGAGAGAAATAACTTAGATTTTTCAAACAAAGATTTCAAATCTTTTCACTCTCACAATGAAAATCAAATTTTACAAAGTTTAGATAAAAATACTTTTTCTAAAAATGTTGTTTATGTAAGTGATGCAGGAATGCCATGTATTAGTGATCCTGGTGCAACGTTGGTAGATTTTTGTATAAAAAATGATATTCCTTATGATGTACTTCCAGGAGCAAATGCAGTTTTAACAGCTTTTGCTATGAGTGGGTTTAAAAATACAGAATTTACTTTTTATGGTTTTTTAGATCATAAAGGTGCAAGTAGAAATGCAAAACTTGAAGAGATTTTAAGTAGCAATAAATTGGGTATTTTATACGAATCTCCACACAGACTTTTAAAACTTCTTGAAGAGTTAAAAAACAAAGATGAAGATAGAACAATATTTTTAGCAAAAGAGATATCAAAACTTCATCAAAAAACTTATAAAGATAGTGCAAAAAATCTTTATGAACTTTTTTTGAACATTGATATAAAAGGTGAGTGGGTTGTTGTGATTGAAGCAAAAGAACAAATTGGTTTCAATCTTGAATTAGATGATATTATGCCTTTAGACATAGCTCCAAAAGTAAAAGCAAAACTTATTGCAAAGCTTACAGGTGCTAGTGTAAAAGAGGTTTATCAAGAATTATTGGATAAAATCGAAAAATGATAATATACGGAAAACAGATAGTTTTATATGTGCTAGACAAACACCCAAATTTAGTAGAAGAGGTTTTTTTATCAAAAGAAGTTGATGGTAAATTATTCTCAAGATTTGTTAAATTGGGTAAAAAAATTCATAGAGTTGATAATCAAAAAGCTCAAGCTTTAGCAAAAGGTGGAAATCATCAAGGGCTTATTTTAAAGCTTAGTGAATATGAATATACTTCATTGAAAGAGATAAAAAATATGAATTTTATCTTAGTTTTAGATGGAGTTACAGATGTTGGGAATATTGGTGCTATAAGTAGAACTGCTTACTCTTTAGGTGTTCAAGGACTTATAGCTTCAAATATAAAAACAGTAAATAATTCTGGAACAGTAAGAACAAGTGCTGGGGCATTACTTGATTTACCATTTTGTATTCATCCAAGAAGTGTAGATTTGGCAAGTGAACTAATAGATGCTGGATTTACTTTAATTGGTGCAACAATGGATGGAATTGATCTTAAAAAATATGGAAAAATAGAAAGTAAAGATAAAGTTGCTCTATTTTTAGGTAGTGAAGGAGAAGGTATTTCTCCAAAAGTTGCTAAAAAACTAGATTTAAAAGTATCTATAAATATGGACCATGAGTTTGATTCATTGAATGTGTCAGTAGCAGCTGGAATATTAATATACAATTTAAAAAAATAAATAATGGAGAGTATTATGAAAAAGATATTATTAAGTATTGCTTTATGTATAGGTTTAAATGCAGACATTAACCAAGCAGTACAAGGAATAGTAGGTAATTCAGAATATAATACTCATAGAAATTTAATAAATCACGTTTTCAAAAATGAAAGTAATTTTTATACAAATGGAAGCCTAGATTATACAAAAGTATCTCAAGCACTCCAAGGAAATAATCTTTTAAAATTAAATCTAGGATCTACACAAACTATTGATGTTACATTTATCTTCAATTCAAATCCTAAAATTTCGTTTAGAAATATAAATGATATTTTAAAAGCTATTGGACAACAAAATTTTATAACTACAAATCAAGTTTCATTAGATAATCAACTAAAATGGAGTATAAAAGTACAAACAGCAGCCGCCATAAACCCTCTCAGATTATCTCAAGAATTACAAAATACCAATAGTAAAATCGTAGATATAAAAAGAGAGGGCAATAATAAATGGAGTTACTATATAGACTCTAGTAAATCTTCAATCTATAAAGCTGAAGATTTAGTGACGAAGGCTTCAACAACGCTAAGAAAGCCTATAAAACCATACATTATTGAAATAGCAAATACAGATAAATTAGCTATAAGTTCAAATAACGGAAGTAATTGGTATCCAAGTATTACTTTTTATGATAATGATTTTGGTGTAATTGAAGTTTTTGAAGATAGTACTTTGCATAAAAACCTAAAAGTTGATGTGCCAAATAATACACGATTTATAAAAATTGATGATTTTTATGCCCTAACAAATATAAAAAATGGGCTTACAGTTACTAAGGAGTAATGAAATGTTTCCAGAAATTGAATTTGAACGAATGAAAAGACTTCCAAACTATGTATTTGCAGAAGTAAATGCTATAAAAATGGAAGCAAGAAGAGCAGGTATAGATGTAATAGATTTTTCTATGGGGAATCCTGATGGTCCTACACCAAAACATATAGTTGATAAATTAAAAGATGCTTCAACAAAACCAAAAAACTATGGATATAGTGCAAGTATTGGTATATATAAATTAAGACTTGCTATTTGTAATTGGTATAAGAGAAAATATAATGTTGATTTTTTAGACCCAGATAAACACGCTTGTGCAACAATGGGTTCAAAAGAGGGTTATGTTCATTTAGTTCAAGCAATAGTAAATGTTGGAGATGTAGCTGTTGTTCCAGATCCAACTTATCCAATTCACTCTTATGCGTTTATGCTAAATGGTGCAGCAATTCATAAATTTGAGTTGGTATTTGACAATGAGTTTAAAGTAGATGAAGAACTTTTCTTTAAAAACTTGCAAAAAACAATAGATGAATCAATTCCAAGAGTAAAATATGTAGTTGTAAACTTTCCACATAATCCAAGTTGTGCAACTGTAACACCAGAGTTTTACACAAAATTAGTAAATATGGCAAAAAAAGAGAGATTTTATATAATCTCTGATATTGCTTATGCTGATATTACTTTTGATGGATATAAAACTCCATCTATTTTCCAAGCTGAAGGTGCTTTAGATGTTGCTGTTGAATGTTTTACTTTAAGTAAATCATACAATATGGCTGGTTGGAGAGTAGGTTTTATAGTTGGAAATGAAAAATTAGTTGGTGCATTAAAAAGAATTAAATCATGGCTTGATTATGGAATGTTTGCTCCAATTCAAATAGCAGCAACTGTTGCTTTAGATGGTCCACAAGATTGTGTAGATGAAATAGTTTCTAAATATGAAAAAAGAAGAGATGTTATGCTTAAAACATTTGCCGAAGCTGGTTGGATTATGGATAAACCAAATGCTTCAATGTTTATTTGGGCAAAAATACCACAAAAAGCTCAACATTTAGGAAGTTTAGAGTTCTCTAAACAGCTTTTAAGAGAAGCACAAGTTGCTGTAAGTCCTGGTATTGGTTTTGGACATTATGGTGACCAATATGTAAGAATTGCTCTAATTGAAAATGAAAAAAGAATTAGACAAGCTGCAAAAAATATAAAGAAATATTTAAAAACATTAGAATAGGAAATAAATATGTTAAAAGTTGGAATTATTGGAGTTGGAACAGTTGGAACTAGTGTTGCAAATATTTTAATAGATAATAAAAATATTATAACAGCACGGGCTGGAGTTGAGATTGTTCCAACTATTGGAGTAGTTTCAAACTTAGACAAAAAAAGAGATGTGAGTATCAAACTAACTACAAATCCTGATGAAGTGTTAAATGATGAATCAATCGATATTGTAGTTGAATTGATGGGTGGAATTGAAAAGCCTTATGAAATTGTAAAAAAAGCTTTAGAAAATGGAAAAGCAGTAGTTACTGCAAATAAAGCTTTACTAGCTTATCATAGATATGAACTTCAAGAGTTGGCTAGTGACACACCTTTTGAATTTGAAGCAGCAGTTGCTGGTGGAATTCCAATAATAAATGCTTTAAGAGATGGTTTAAGTGCAAATCATATCCAATCTATTCAAGGTATTATGAATGGAACTTGTAACTTTATGCTTACAAAAATGATAAATGAAGGTGCAAGTTATGATGATATTTTAAAAGAAGCTCAAGATTTAGGTTATGCTGAAGCTGATCCTACTTTTGATGTTGGAGGATTTGATACTGCTCATAAACTATTAATTCTTGGTTCTATTGCTTATGGTTTGGATATAAAACCTGAAGATATTTTAATTGAAGGTATTCAAAATATAAAACAAACTGATATAGAGTTTGCAAAAGAGTTTGAATACAATATCAAGCTTTTAGGAATTGCTAAAAAAGTAGAAAATCAAATTGAGTTAAGAGTTCATCCTGTTTTAATACCTCAAGAAAAAATGATAGCAAAAGTTGATGGTGTTATGAATGGTGTTTCTGTTGTTGGAGATAAAGTTGGTGAAACTATGTTTTATGGAGCTGGAGCTGGTGGAGATGCAACAGCAAGTGCTGTTATAGCAAATATTATAGATATTGCACGAAAAGGTAAAGGTTCTCCTATGCTTGGATTTGAAAAACAAGTAGGAATAAGACCAACTTTAATGCCAAAAGATGAGATAAAAACAAAATACTACTTAAGACTTGAAGTTGCAGACAAATCTGGAACTTTAGCTAAAATTGCAAAAGTTTTTGGGGACAATGATATATCTATTGAAAATATGATGCAAAAAGCTAAAAAAGATGAAAAAGCGAACTTACTTCTTACAACTCATACTTGTATTGAGAAAGATATTCTAAAAGCTATAAAAGAACTTGAAAACTCTGGTGTAGTTCTTAAAAAACCAGCTATGATAAGAATAGAAGATTAAATCTTCTACTCTTTTTCGTATAAATACTCCAAAAGTGCAGTATCTTTAAAAAATTGATATTTTTTAATCAAATTATCTTCAATATCTATCAAAGCCATAAAATCTGTTTCGTAAATCTCTTTATTTTTTAATATTTCATATTTTAGGTAACCTTTTACAAATACACTATTTTTATTTTCTCCAATACTTTGGATTTTAAAATCTAAAGTTTTGTAGTATTCATTTAAATGAGTAAAAAACTCTAATAACTCTTTTTTATTACTATATTTTCCATATAGCTCTGGCAAAGTTGGGCTAGTTTCTTTTACAGCTAAATACTGTATATTTTCATCAACTAAAGATAAAGCTTGATTTATATCTTTTTTTCCTAAAGCTTTATAAAAACCACTTACAAGCTCTTTTTTATCCTTAGATATTTTTGAATTTATAAAATTTTTTGTAGAAATATTTGTTCCAAAATGATGAACAATATTTTTTATAAAAAACTCTTTTTCTTCTTTTGTAAAACTACTTGTTGCATCATCTATCACAATAGAGTTATATCCTTTATCGTGAGCTTCTCTAAAAGTTGATTCAACACAAACATTTGTTGCAAATCCTGTCATATACAATGTTTTTATGCCATTATTTCTTAAAATTGAATCTAAATTTGAACCAGCAAAACCACTAGCACCCAATCTTCCACTTACTACAAATTCATTTTCTTTTGGGGCAAAATCTTTATGAAAATCTTTGTTTTTCCCTTGCCAAGTCTTAACTTGTGGAATAACTGCTCTTAATCCATATTGCCCATTTCCAAACTCTTTATAGTCATCACTTAAAATCAAAGGTATATGAACAACTTTCATACCTATTTTTCTTGCAAATTCTAAAACAATTTTTGAGTTTTTGATAGAATCTTCAAACTGCTTTTTATCTTTCATAAGCTTGTAAAGTTTAGAATTTTCATCTAGCCACTCATTTTGGTACTCGATTAGCACCAATGCAGAATCTGATATATCAATCTCTTCCATTTTTATATCCTTTGAATAAAGATTTAACACTAAAAATAGTGTTATCAAAAATATTTTTGTCATATTATCTTCCTTTTTTGTAGATTAGCTACAATTAATGTATAGAATTATCAAACAAGTAACCTTAATTGTAGATTAATTACAAAATATGTATAATTTTCTACAATTTAAGGAGATAAAATGTTTGAAGATTTATTTGACCCAAATTTAGTATCAAAACTACTAGTAACTATTGGTGATGTTGCTGAAGTTACTGGAATTCCACAAAGAAAACTTCGATATTGGGAAGAAAAAGGGATTATTCAGTCATCTTGTCAAAAAGATGGAACTACTAGAAAATTTGACTATTTAAACATAAAAAAGATACTTTTGATAAAAGAGTTACTTGATGAGGGTTTTACTTTAGAAGCTTCTGTTAAAAAAGTAGAAGAGAGAATCGAAAATCTACAAAATGCTTTTAGTAAATTACAAGAAAGACAAGAAAACTAAGGCAAAATGCCTTAGTTTAAGATTTTGAAACTATTTTTTTTCAGCTTCAACATCTACTTTTATTTTTACTTCTTCACCAACAGCAACTCCACCAAGTTCAACAGCTTTGTTCCATTTTAAATCAAAATCTGTTCTGTTGATTTTACCTTCAAGTGCAAAACCTACTTTTTTACCTAAAACTGAAATATCTTCAACTTCTAAAGTAACTGGCTTTGTAATACCTCTAATAGTTAGATTTCCTGTCATTTTTCCATCATCACCATCTGCTTTATATGAAGTCATCTCAAAAGTCATTTTTGGGAATTTATCACTAGCAAAAAAGTCATCACTTCTTAAGTGATCATCTCTTTTTTCAATCCCTGTATCAACAGATTTTGTTTCTACTGTTGCACTAAATTTTTTGAAAGTTTTTGTTGCTTCATCAAAATCAATATCTGCATCATAAGCTTTGAAACTACCATGAACATTTGTAATCATCATATGTTTTACAGTAAAACCAACATTTGAGTGAGCTTTATCAACTCCGTATTGAGCTGCACTTAGTAATCCAGCTGTTAATACCATCGCACTTGTAATTTTTGTCATTAAATTCATCATATCTCCTTTGTTAAATAGATTCATATATTTTATTTGGATAAAGTTAATACTTAATTAATTATTTTCAATAAAGCTATATCTCTAACTGTAGAAACTTTGATAAAACCTATATAATTTTCAAAAAGAGAGCCTAAATTCTCTTTTTATAAAGTTTAAATTACTAAAAATTTAACACTCCAACTTATTCAAAATATCATCTACATCTAAACTTATTTTAGAAAAAGCAAACCATTTCTTACCCAAATCTTTTAAACTTGCACCCAAATGATATATCTCTTTTTTATCAAGTATTAAAAATCTATCATGTGAATTTTTAAAAGTTTTTAATGTTATATTTTTATATTGTTTAGAGTATTTTTCAAAATCTAAATTTAATCGTTTTGAAATATTGTTTGTATAGATAGTAAAGTTTATATTTTGATATTTTGAAAATAGAGTAAAAACTGTATCATCTATATAGTTATCTATTAAAATTATTTCATTTTTTGATAACTTTAGTAAATCATTTATAAAACTGTATGAATCATATATTTGTCCATCGAAAAATATACCTTCTGATGGTTTCAAGTTTTTATCTTCAAATTTATTTTCAAGTTTTAATATTTTATTTTTTAAAAAAACTACATCATTTTCTAAACCTAAAAATCTTTCATTTGTAATTTTCTCACCATTTATCACATATCCATTTTGAATATAACTCTTCAAAATAGATGTTGCCCATTGTCTAAACTTCACACCTTTTTGTGATTTTACTCTATATCCAACAGAGATTATTACATCAAGATTGTAATATTCTACATTATAAATCTTACCATCTAATGCAGTTGTCGCAAAATTTGCGACAACTGAAAACCTTTCCAATTCTTTTTCAACAAATACATTGTTTATATGTTTTCCAATAGTCTTTACATCTCTTCCAAAAAGTTCAGATAATTGATTTCTATTCAACCAAACTGTTTGATTATCTACCGAAACTTTTAGTTCTAATTCTCCATCATTATAAACTACTAAATTTGATAAATCTTCCATTTTATATCCTTATGATAACAATTCTAAAATTCTATCATAAAAAGAAAAATTGTATAAAGAATATTACAAATTGTAAGATTTTATTTATACCCTTAAGTATGAGTTCCAAAGTATACAAGGAAAGGAGAAAGTATATTTTTTATCGAAATTTTAATCTCAAAATTAAATAAAAATACTTTGAAACCCATGCCTAAAAGTATAAAGAGAGTAAAAACTCTCTTTATAGCTAGTTTCTTAAAACCTCATATTCATAGATAATAAAAATGTTCTTGGAGTACCTACAACATTTCCACCAGTTGCCCAACCTAATGAGTGATAATATTCTTCATCAAATAAATTATAAACATTTAATAAAAAATCAAGATTCTTACTATATTGATATTTTGTATTCACTCCAACTGTATAATATCCACTTTGTTTTATCTTATCAAAACTATTTGATTTTATATCATTTTGAGCATAGATATTTGCTCCAATTATCCACTTATTGAAATCAGATGGTAATCTATATGTAGTTGATAGTTTAAATTGATGTTTTGGTAAATTCAAATCAAAATTTTTACCTATATTACTTTTATTTACATCTTTTGTATATTCTGTTTTTACATAAGTATATCCTGCGACTAATTGCCAGTTATCAGTAATTGCTCCACTAATTTCTGTTTCAAAACCTTTACTTTCAACTTCTCCCGATGCTCTTTTACAAAATCCACCTGTAGTTCCAGGGCAAGGATTTGGTCCATCTAAATCATCTGTTGCTCTATTTTGTTGTTTGATTAAAAATGTTGATAGATTTGCATTTAATGCCCCATCAAAATACTCACCTTTTATACCAGCTTCATAGTTTGTTCCAGTAATTGGGTCTAATAAATTTCCACTTTTATCTATATTATTTTGTGGTTGAAATATTTCTGTCCAACTAGTATAAATAGAGTGATTATCATCTAAATCATAAACTATTCCAGCGTAAGGAACAACTTCTGCTGTTGCTTTATATGATGATTTGTTTTTTTTATCTTCATTTTCATACCAACTTAGTCTTGTTCCCAAAATAAGATTTAAAGAATCTGCTAAATTCAATCTAGTTGCTAAATATGTACCTTTTTGAGTAACTTCTGAATGTAATAGCCATTTAGTCATATCAATATTTGGTTTTGATACAATTGAAGAGTTCCAATTATATGGATCAACTAAAGGACCATTTGTTGTCCAAGCATAATCAGCCCAACCTCCCCAGTTTTTATTTTCAAATTTTTTATAGTCTGCACCAAGCATTAATTCATGATTTCTTCCAAATAAAGAGTATGGTCCACTTAATGATACATCATAAGAATCTTGTTTATTATCAAGTTTATATCTTTGAGTATTTTGATATAACTCTCCAGAAATTCTACTAAATCCTGAAAACATTATATCTTGCTCTGGTCTTTTCCAATTTCCTGCTAGTTTTACTTTCCAGTCATTATTAAAGTTATATTCTAATTGCGAAAAAACTGTTTTATCTGTTTGTTTCCAATAATCGAAGTCATTTGACAAATTTGCTTTTCTACTTACATCTAAGAAAGTTCCATCTGCATTCGTTGGTAATCTGCTATCTCCTCCTGTATTATCAACTTTTCTATAATGAAACCCTAAAGTTGCTTGAAGATTATCATTTACATCAGCTTCCACAACACTATAGAATTGATAATTTTTATGCTCTGCTGTATCATAAAACATATCTGTATCTTGAGCCGTTATAACTGTCCTAGCTCTTATAGTTTTATCTTCATTTAATGCTCCACCAATATCAAAAGTTCCTCTAAAGTTATCATAACTACCATAACTTAAACTTGCATTTCCTTTTGTTTCTTTTGTTGGTTTTTTTCTTACTAGATTTACAGTAGCTGATGGTGTTCCTGTACCTGTAGTTAGTCCCGTTGCTCCCCTTACTACTTCAACTCTATCATAAATATCTAAAGAGTCATTATCAGAATTTAATGTTCCATTTGCACCAGTACTTGTAGGTACTCCATCTAATAAAATATTTGATATTTCAAATCCTCTAGCACTAAAACTTCCAGAATCTCCAACTAAATAACCTTTATCCATAACAATACCAGTTATGTTTTGCATTGAATCATCAAGAGTTGTATAACCAAAATCTTCTATTTGCTGTCTAGTCATAACACTAACTGATTGAGGAGTATCTCTTTGTGACATATTTAGTTTTGTTGCTGTGTTCATTCTTCCTGTTGTATATGAACCAGTTCCTTCTGTTGTATTTAGTGAAACTTCATTTACAGATATTTCATCTAAAACGGTAGTATTACCAAAGTTTTGATATTTTGGTTTTTCTATTATATAAATTATGCTATCTTCTTCAATAGCTTTGAGATTATGTTCTTCTAATACACTATTTAGATTACTTAATACCGTACCCCCCCCCGAAACTCACTTTTTGGGAATCTATACTTTTATCTTTCAGGTTATTAGCTTTTGAAATATATGTTACATTATATCTCTTTACTATATTCTCTACTGCTTCTTGCAAACTTATCTCTTTTGCATTTAACATTGTTCCACTTAACATCATTGATGCTAAAACTGAAATGAAAACTTTATTTTTCATCTTAAATCCTTTGTATTAATTTTGAGAATTTGTTTCTCTATATAGTAAGACGATTTAAATGAAAAAAATGGACAATTTTTGCAAAAGAATTTTGAAATTTGTTGTTTGGAGTTACTTTTAGTAACAAAAATAGTGTTTTTTTGATTATAAATTTGTAAATTGGGATAGGTTGTTTTATAACATTCCTATCCCTTTTTTATATATTTTTTCTATAAATAATATAAAATATTGTAGGTATAACAACTAGTGTTAAAATAGTTGAACTTATCATCCCACCTATCATAGGAGCTGCAATTTTTTGCATAACTTCACTTCCTATACTATTTATATACATAATA
Organism: Aliarcobacter vitoriensis; assembly: GCF_003316695.1. Taxonomy (GTDB): domain Bacteria; phylum Campylobacterota; class Campylobacteria; order Campylobacterales; family Arcobacteraceae; genus Aliarcobacter; species Aliarcobacter vitoriensis. Next base: position 67,423 of record NZ_PDKB01000011.1, on the reverse strand, counting down.
GGTATTAATCCACCAAATATAGCAAAAAGTGTCATAAGTTTTGGTCGAAGTCTCAAAACAGCTCCGTGATAAATGGCATCTTTCAACTCTTTATCACTATATTTTTCAACTTTCTTTTTTAAATCTTTTATTGCCACATCAAGATATACAAGCATAACTATAGAAGTTTCAGCTGCAACTCCTAAAAGTGCTAGAAAACCTACAACAACAGCAATAGAAATATTAAACCCCAAAAATTCAAGATAAAATATCCCTCCACTTATTGCAAATGGAAGAGTAAAAAATATTATCAAAGTGTATGTCAAGTTTTTCAAAGCTAGATATATCAAAACAAAGATAAACATCAAAACTATCGGTATAATCATCTGTAATTTTTGCATAGCAAGTTCTAAAAATTCACTCTGTCCTGACCACTCAAAATAGTATCCAGTTGGTAGATTTACTTCTGACAAAAGTTCATTTGCTTTATCTTTATACTCTTTGATAGAGTAGTCTGTTTTAGGACTTATATAAACATAAGCAACTTTTAGAGCTTTTTCAGACTGAATAATAGAAGCTGATTCTTCATAATTTAAAGTAGCAAATAGTTTTAAAGGTTTATATCCTAGTTTTGTTTTAATTTGAAGATTTTGTAAAGCTTCAATATTTTCTCTTTGTTGTGCTTCAAATCTTAAACTTATAGGGTATCTTTCTAATTTATCTAAAAATAGTGATAATTGCTCTGCTCCTACTCCTAAAGATAGAGTTTGTAACACATCATCTTTTGTTATTTCATATCTTGATATTGCTTCTTCATCTAAAACTATATTTAGATAATATCCTTGATTTATCTTATCTGCACTTACACTCATAGTTCCTTCATGCTGTTTTAGAATAGTTTCTATGTTTGAACTCTCTTCTTGTAAGACTTGTAAATCATTTCCATATAGTTTTATCCCTAAAGGTGTTCTAATACCTGTTAAAAGCATATCAATTCTACCTTTTATAGGATATGTCCAAGAGTTTATAAGACCTTTAATTTGAAGTTTTTTATCCATCTCATCTATTAGCTTTTTGTATGTCATTCCTTCTCTCCACTGTGATTGTGGTTTAAAAGTTATGATTGTTTCAAGCATAGCAAGTGGTGCAGGGTCTGTTGCACTTGCAGCTCGTCCAGCTTTTGCAAAAGAGTTTTCTACCTCTGGAAAAGATTTTATAACCATATTTGTTTTTTGTGCTAACTCTTTAGCTAAATCAACTCCTATTCCATAAGGAGTTACTGGCATATACATAAAAGTTGCTTCATTTAATGTAGGCATAAATTCCCATTTTTGTTTTGAATATGTATAAATTGATGTTACAAAAATAGCTAAAAAAAGTGCTAAAATAAAATATCTAAATTTTAAAGAAAATCTTAATATTGGCGAGTAAAGTCTTATAAAAAATCTATTTAAGATATTTTTATCTTCACTTATAATTTTACCTTTTATAAAATATATCATCAAAATAGGAACAACTGTAATAGATAATATTGCTCCACTAAACATAGCAAAAGTTTTTGTAAAAGCCAATGGAGAAAATAGTTTACCTTCTTGACCACTTAAAGCAAAAATAGGTAAAAATGAAACTACAACTAAAAGTATGGCAAAGAAAATAGGGCGACCAACTTGTTTTGCTGATTTTATAATTATCTCTATTCTTTCATTTTTAGAAATATTTTCTTTTTCTTGTAGATGTTTATGTGCATTTTCTACCATAACAATAGTTGCATCAACCATCGCTCCTATTGCTATTGCAATCCCACCTAAACTCATAATATTTGAACCAATACCAAATAGTTTCATAAGTAAAAAACTCAAAATAACAGTCAATGGTAGAGTTATGATAATAATCAACGCACTTCTAAAATGGAATAAAAATAGAGCAACTATAAGCATAACTATCAAAGATTCTTCAATCAAAGTCCGTTTCAAAGTGTCAATGGCACTAGAGATTAAAGAAGTTCTATCATAAACTTCTACTATTTCAACATCATCAATTTTTAAAGTTTCAAGCTTTGCTTTAACTCTTTGTATCACATCATAAACATCTGCACCATATCTTGTTACAACTATTCCTCCAACTGTTTCACCTTCACCATTTAATTCAGCAACTCCTCTTCTATCAAGAGAAGTAATATTAACTTGGGCAATATCTTTTATTTTTAATGGAACATTGTTTAAAGTTTTTATAGTGATATTTTCAATATCTTTTTTTGATTTTAAATATGCTCTAGCACTTATTATTCTCTCATAACCATTTTCTAGTAAGATTCTCGCTCCACTATCATTATTGTTTTTTTCAAGAGCTTCTTTTATTTCATTTATACTTAAATCATATTGCACAACTTTGTCTTGATTTAAAGTGATCTCATAATTTCTTACAAATCCACCAACTGAAGCAACTTCACTAACACCATCAACACCTAAAAGACCATATTTAAAAAAGTAATCTTGCAAAGTTCTAAGTTCATCTAAACTTCTATTATTTGATTTTAAAGCATATTCATAAGCCCAACCAACTCCAGAAGCATCTGGTCCTAGTTTCACTTTTGCTAATGATGGAAATGTTCCTTGTAAAGTAGAAAGTTGTTCTAAAATCCTACTTCTTGCATCATATAGATCATATCCATCTTTAAAAATCACATATATCATTGATGTTGAAAAAGAACTCATAGCTCTTATAGTTTCAATATTTGGTAAACTCATAAGATTTGAAATAAGTGGATATGAAATCTGTTCTTCTATGGTTTTAGCACTTTGATTTGCCCATTCGACTTCTATTATTACTTGATTTGCCGATAAATCTGGAATTGCATCTAAACTTGTATTTTTTATAGCCCAAATAGAAGCAAAAGCTAATAAAAATGTGATAAATAAGACAATAAAACGATTTTTTACACTTAAATCTATAATTTTTTCAACCATTTTCTACCACTCATCGCTAGATTTTGTTTCATACAATCTATTTGTCATAGCATCTGCATCAAACAAAAACAGAGTATTGTTTATTACCTCATCATTTTCATTAAGACCTGAAACAATCTCATACTTATCGCTAGATACTCTTTTTGCTTCTATATTTTTTGGTTCAAACTCGCCTTTTTCTTTTGGAATGAAAACATAAAAACTATCCTCTTTTTTTATAACTGCTGTTGAAGGAAGTATTAAAACTTCTGCTTTATCTTTATAAACTTCAACTTTTCCAAACATAGATGGTAAAATATTCAACTCTTGATTTGATAAAACAAATCTTACATCAACTGTTTTGTTGTCATTGAAAACTGGATAAATAAATTCTATTTTTGATGATATAGAGTTTTGTACTCCATCAAATCTTATATTTGCATTCATTCCTGTTTTTAAAAATGCTAAATCTTCTTGATAAACAGAAGCTATAAACCAAAGCTCATCTAAAGAAGCTATTTTAAAAAGAACTTCACCTTTTTGTATGTAACTATTGTTGTTGATATTTTTCTCTATTATTACACCATTTATTGGGGAACTTACAGATATTCCACTATTTGTTATTTTGTCATTTTTGATTTTTTCTTGTTCACTTTTTGAGATATCAAAATTATCTAGTTTTGAAATAGCACTTTTATAAATATTGTTATTCAACTCTTTTGCTATTTGTATCTCTTTTTGAATAGAGTTTATTTCAGATGAATAAACACTATATAAATGTTCGCCTTTTTTTATACTAATATAATTTTTATTAGCATTTAAATATGTAATATATCCATCAAATCTACTTACAATATCAAATGTTTTACTTTCATCTATTTTTGTAATTCCATAAAAAGATTTTGACTCTTTTACAAACTCTTTTTTAACTTTTGTTTTTTCTATATTGAATAACTGTTTTGCATCTATTGGATTTGCATTTAAACCAATAGCTATAAAAGAGATAAAAAATATCAGATTTTTCATATTGTGCCTTTGTTTGAATAGTATATAAGTTCGCTATAATTTTCAAAATATTTTGCTAACTCTTCATTTGCTTTTATTTCATAATCAATTAATTCATTTAGATTATTTATACTCTCTTCTAAATTAGCTTTTTCAAATATCACCCTATTTTCTAAAACCTTTTGAAGTTTGAGTTTTAATGGGATTATTCGTTCTTGTATGATTTTATAATTTTGTTTGCTTTTTTCTAAATTATTTAAATATATCTTTGTTTGTAGTTTTAAATTATGTATTTGACTTTTTTGTCTGTCATTTATTTCATTTGCATTTAAATTCGCTTTTAATTTATTGATATTTTCTGTTTTATATATCGGTAATGGCATACCAATACTAACATTTGCATAATCTTGCTCTTTGTTTTGCATATACTCTAAACTCAAAGTAATTGATGAAAATTTCTTTGATTCTTCAAGCTTTGCATAATCTTTATATCTTTGATTTGTAAGTTCTAAAATCTTTATTTGTGGATGAGTATAAAAACTATTTTCTTCTATTGTTTTATCAATATTTTTTAACTCTAAATTACCATTTAAATTGTCAATTTTTACGTAAGTTATTATCTCTAAATTTAAGTATAAATTTTCTATTGTTGTTTTAAGTTCATTTATTTGTATATCTATATCATATTTAGATATTTGTGTATTTAAAACATCATTAAAATTTGCTTTTTTATACTTATATAGCTTTGAATATAGATTTTCTAATTTATCTTGATTTTTTTTATACTCTTCTAAGAGTTTTAATCTATTCTCTAAAATCAAAATATTGTATGAATACGAATATATTTTTGACTCTAGTTCTAATTTTTTATCTTCTAAAAGTATCTCTTGTATATCTTTATCTTTTTTAGCAATACTCTCTTCAATATCAAGTCTATTTCCAATAGGAATAGCTTGACTTAGCTCGACTCCATACTCTTTTTGGTCATTTAAATAGTTTTTGTTTAGCATTATCATATTTGTTTTAAACTCTAACATAGGATTTTCCCAATTCTTTGCTAGTTTTATTTGATAATTCGCAACTTCAATAGATTTTTCAAGCCCTTTTAAATCATAATTTCTTGAAAAACTACTATTTACTAACTCTTCTATTGAAGTTGCACTTAAAGAACTTATGATGATGCTTAAAACAAAAACTACCCTTTTCATTAGAAACTTACACTACTTTTAATAGAGTGCACTTTATCATCAGAAGTTTTAAATCTAAGATGATATTGCCAAGTTCCATCCATACAAAAATTGATTATGAACTTATATTGATTTGCTTCAAAAACACCTTCTCCATCATGATCCATATATGGCATACCTGGCATTTCAGGCATAAAGAATTTCACTCTTAGTTCAGCACCTTCTACAATCTTTCCATCTTTTGTGATTTTAGTAAAAAATTCATTACTTCCAACACTCAAATCCCTTTTACTAACTAACTCTACACTATAACCATCTACTTCAAACTTCTCATTTAAAGAATTTGCATTTAAAAAAGTAGCTGTTAAAAATAGTGCTATAAACACTTTAAATATATTTCTCATATTTATCCTTTATTTTTAATATTTGAAAATCTATCTAAAGTTTTGTGTAGTTTGTGTGGAGAATTCTTTTATTTAATAAACTAACTATTATAATGTAATAATAAATTTTCTAATGAAATTTTAATCCAATGTCTTAATTAAAGGATATTCAATGAATACAGTTATCCAAATAAAAGAGTTTTCTTATCTAATCAGAGTAAATAAAAGTAAAATTGTTGATACTTGGCTAGAAAATCAGTTGGTTAAAGATATATTTTTGGCACATCAATTGGTTTTAAATGAAGAACAAAAAAAAGTTTTCTATGATATTTTTGAATCTATTATAGGTTCAATGAAATGGGAATTAAGTATTTCTGATTCTTCAATTAATGGTAGGTTTTTAAAAATTTTAAGTACCTCATCTTTCAGTACAAATGATTTTTTTACTCTTTTTATGTCTTTGAAGAACTCTCTTATATTATTCTTTAATTTGGAAGGGTTACTATCTTTCAAGCTTTTAAAAGATATTGAAAATAACTTTTTGGAAATTACAAAAGAACTTTTTATAATATATGAACAAATGAATGATTTAGAATCTATTCCAAAAGATGATAATACAAATCTACTAAATGAATATAAAAAAGCTGTTGATTTAAGTACCATAGTATCTAAAACAAATCCAAAAGGGATTATAACTTATGTAAATGACAAATTTTGTGAAATTTCAGGTTATAGTAGAGAAGAATTGATTGGAAAACCTCACAATATCGTAAGACATCCATCTATGCCCAGTCATACTTTTCAAGACTTATGGACTACAATTAAAAGTAAAAAAACTTGGAATGGATTAATAACTAATTTAAGAAAAGATGGTAGAAGCTATACAGTAAATTCTACAATGGTTCCTATTTTAGATATAGATGGCGATATTGTAGAATTCATAGCTATAAGAAATGATGTAACGGATTTTGAACAAGCAAAAGAACAATTAAGTAATTTGAATAAAGCTATGAAACATAAAGTAGATGAACTTTATTCTATGGCTCAAACTTTAGAGCAACAAGCATCTATTGATGTTTTAACAGGTGTATTTAATCGATCTAAATTTGAAGAGTTTTTTGAATTTGAGATGCAAAAATCAAGAATGCAAAGAACTAAATTAAGCATTATTTTATTAGATATTGATGATTTTAAAAATATTAATGATAATTTTGGACATGATATTGGTGATGAAATATTAAAATCTATTACAAAACTTATTTCTTTAAATATAAGAGCAACAGATACTCTTTCTCGATGGGGAGGAGAAGAGTTTGTTATTTTACTTCCAGGAACTCATCTTGAACAAGCAAAAATAGTTGCAAATAATATTAGAAAAAGAATAAATGAATATGAGTTTGGTTTAACTCCTAAAAAAACTACTTGTAGTTTTGGAGTTGCAACATCTAATGATGCAGACACTAAAGAAAGCTTATTTAAAAGAGTAGATACTGTTTTATATAAGGCTAAAAATAGTGGTAAAAATATTGTTATTGGGGAAGATGAAATTTAAATAGATTTTTAAAATACAAAAATCTATTTTATTTTATAATAAATCATCACTCCAATTAAAATAGTTAGCAATCCAATAATCGAAATAAATGGACGACTTACAAAAGAGAATATTATAATCCCAATATTTGCAAATATAAAAATAAGTGGCAAATATGGATACCATAAAGTTTTATATGGTCTAGGGATTTGTGGTTTTTGAACTCTTAGCTTTATCAAACCTATGACTGTAAGCATAGAAGCTAAAGATAATGTAAAACCAATATAAATCAATAAACTCTCAAATGTTGCTGTTAAAATAATAATTATTGCAATAATTGCTTGTAAAATTATAGCGTGAACTGGTGTGTTTCTTTTTTTGCAAACTCTTTTAAATCTTTGAAAAAATAGTCCATCTTCTGCCATTGCATAATAAACTCTTGGTCCTGCCATAATCATAGCACTTACAACAGATAAAAGTCCAAAAGAGATAGCTAAAGATATTATTGAACCAATCTTATATCCAAAAAGTGGATTTGATGATTGAGTTGCTACTTGTAAAACTCCTTTCATTTCATCTATACTTAAAGCATAAATATATACAAAATTTAAAAGCATATATAAAATTGTTACAAAAATTGTTCCTATTAAAAGAGCTAAAGGAAGATTTTTTTGTGGATTTTTTATCTCTGCTCCTAAATATGAAGCTGCATTCCAACCACTATAAGCAAAAGAGATAAAAATAAGTGAAATAGCAAAATGAGTCCACGAAATAGAGAAATCATCTCCTAAAAGTGTAGTTGTAACTCTTACAAAATCTCCATTTCCTACTGTAAATCCACCAACTATAAGCACAAAAATAAATACAATTTTAAAAATTGTTAAAAAATTTTGTACATTTGATCCCAATTTTACACTATGGTAATGTATATATGAAAATATTATCACACATAAAATTGCAATAAAAGAGATTAGATTTAAACTTAAAATTTCATATCCAAAAAGTTCTAAACTAACCCAAGTTTTTTCTTGATTTCCAAGTAAATATGTAGCAAAAGCAATAGAAGCTGCTGCAATTGGAGCTGAAAATCCAACAACCAAAGATATCCATCCTGAAACAAAAGCTGGAAGTTTTCCAAAACTCTCTTTTAAATAAGCATATTCTCCACCTGCTTTTGGAAACATTGCTCCAAGTTCGGCATAACTAAATGCTCCAATTAGAGCAAAAAGTCCACCTAAAAACCAACAAAGCATTAGTAAAGAGTAACTATTTAATTCTGTGATTATAAATCCTGAAGTTGTAAAAACTCCAGTTCCTACCATATTGGCAATAACCAATATAGTAGCTGACATTAATCCAATATCTCTTTTTAAATTTCCATTTTCAGAAGTTCTCATTTAAGAAAATCACCTACATAAACCAAATGATTAAAAGGTAGTTTTTCAGTAACTTTCTCTTTTATAGTACCAAGTGTTGCAATAATAACTTTTTCTTTATCCTTAGAACCAGCATTTATTACAATAGCAATCCCAGTATCTTTTGAATATAAAGTATTTAAGTGGTCAATAAACTTATCAAACTCTCTATCCATAAAAAAAACAAGTGTTGATTTTGAATCTGCTAATGTTGAAATTAATTTATTTTTATCACTTCCAATAGTTAAAGTAACACCACTTGCATCTTTTATTCCACCAATAATTGCTGTTTGAAGTGCTGCATTTGCAGCATTAAAGCTTGACATTCCAGGAATAATTTTTGGATTTAACTCTTTAAATTCTTTCAAAAAACTTATTTGTGGTCCATAAATAGTTGGGTCACCATTTTCTATTAAAACTATTTTTTTACCTGCTTTATGTCCCTCTAAAACTATTTTTTTTGTTTCAGTTTTTAGTTGTTCTAGCTCCTCTTTTTTCATTTTTGTATTATCCATATTTGCAAAAATACCATGTCCAGCTTTATAAACTGGCTTATTTCCAATTAAAGAACTATATTCCCCAGCTTTTCCATCCATTGTAAAGAAAATATCTGCTTCTTTTATAGCGTTATATGCTTTTATCGTCATATTATCTAAATCACCAACTCCAGCACTTACTATTGATAGTTGTCCATTTGCAAAAAGAGAACTTGAAGCTATTATACTTCCAACTATAATTTTTTTAATATTTTTTAACATTTTATTTATCCTCATTAAAATTTATATTTTAGAGATACTCGAACATCTCTTCCAGCTTCACCAACTGCTTCACCATTTGCAACCATAGATGTATGTGAAGCATAATCTTTATCAAATAAATTATTAACGGCTAAAGAAAAAGTTAAATTCTTAAACTCTTGAGGTGTAAATGAAGCATTTAAATTGTGAATTACATATCCTGCTTTATTATTTACATTATCATTTGAAGGATTATCATTTTTTAATTGTCCAAGAATTTGATAACCAAACCCTAAATTTTTACTAACATCGTAATCAAAATTTGCAATAATTCTATCTCCATAACTTCCAGCTGTTCTTCTTACTGCGCCGTCAATTTCAGTTCCATCTTGTTTTACTTTTGCATGAGCATAGCTTATAGAAGAATTAAAATTATTTATTTGATATCCAACTTTAGCTTCGATACCTTTTGATTCAATATCTGGAAAATTGTTTATAACAAGTGGTGACATTCCTCCACCAACTCTTGAAATAGGATTTTTAATATTTGTTTCAAAAAATGATAATTTAAAATGTAGATTATCTTCATTTGCAAAAATATCATTAAAATCAAGTTTTGTTCCTACTTCATATTTTTCAGATTCTTGAGCTTTTAAATCTCCATTTACTGAACCATTAAATGTTGGTACTTTATTATCAGTTAGCCAACCAATAGGAACTGTATTTGAAGAACTAACAGTTTCTCCCCAACCAGCAAAAACTGATATATTATCTGTTATAAAATATTCAGCATTAATATTTGGAGATACTTTATCTCCACTAAATTTCTTATTTGCAATAGTTTGTTCATAATCATCATATCTAGCACCAAAAGATAAATTAAAACTATTAAATATCATTCTATTTTGTACAAATAAACCTCTATTCTCATCTTCTACTTTTCTATTAAATCCTTGTGATTCACCCTTATTTTCTTCATAATCAACACCAACTGTTAATTCATTTTTTAAAGTATCGTTTCCAAAAGAAAAAGTATTCCTTAAGTCTGCACCTTTTGTTTCATTTGAATATTTTGTAGAAGTATCCAATCTTTGTAAATCTTGATCATTTTTATATAATTTCAATCCTAAATCTACTAAATCATTTGGATTAAATCCATAATTTAAAACTGATGTTTTTCTTTTAACCTTTTGTGGTACAGCTTCATTTTCATCTATTAAATATCCCATATCACTACCAGTTGAGCCAAACTTATAAAGTCCTTCTTGAGTATTTTGTTCATGGCTTACTCTTAAACTATGATTTGCTAAATCAATCATACTTAATTTTACTAGGTAATTTTTAACTTCTTCTGCTGAACCTAAAACCTCTTTGCCACTACCAGTTTTAAAATTTTCACTATCTGATTTATTCCCATAAATCAAAAGCCCAATATTATTATCCAATTTCCCATATAAAGCTAGAGAATTTTTGTAAGAGTCATCAATACTTCCTAAAGTAGTTTTTATAAATGCTCCATAATTTTTTCCATCTTCTAATAAATCTTGAGCATCAACTGTTTCAAATCTAATACTACCACCCAAGTTCCCAGAACCTTGATCTGCAAAAGAAACTCCAGCATTTACACTAACAGATTTTAAAATATCTGTGTCTATACTTGATAATCCACCTCTATGTTGATGTAAATCTTTACTCTGTTTTGCACCATCAATAGTAATGTTTGTTAATGCTTCACTTATACCTCGTATATACAATCTTTTTGCATTTGGACTTCCTCCTGCAATATCTATACTAGCATCTTGCTTTAACAATTCAGAAATATTTTTTGGTTGAGTTTTCATAGATTCTTTAAAATCAAAATTTGTTTCTGATTTCTCAACTATACTAACTGTATCTAGTTTTGTAGTTTCATTGGCACTTAATTGTATCCCGCTAGTAGTAAGAATTGTTGCAACAGACATTGCTAATCTTATTTTCATACTTAATCCTTTAAATTAAAATTTCGAAATAGGTTTTTAGGAAACCTTATTTATCAAAGTTTAATAATTATTATTAAAACAATGATTATGTAATTCTATTAACTTAATATTAATACAACATTAACAATACTTATTTTTAATATATTATTTTTATTTATAATTAGTACAACCAATCATATTATTAGAGATTATATTGTCTTAGCTTTTTTTTTAATTTCCTTTATCTGCAATATTGTTCTATACAAAATATTTTCTAAATTATATAATCCACCTTTTAAATTGAAAAACAAAAGGTGATTTATGTCTAAATATATACCATTCATTTTATTCTGGACTCTTGGGATAATTTGGGGTGCAAATTTTATATATATGAAATGGTCAAGTGATTATTTAAGTGCAACTCAAGTTGTTTTAATAAGGGTATTATTTGGTTTTATTCCAGTTTTTTTATATGCTTATTATTTAAAAGTTTTAAAAATAAAACACTTAAAATATAGTTTTCATTTTTTTATAATGTCACTACTAGGAACTTCCATATACTATTTTTTCTATGTAAAAGGTTCTGCATTGCTTTTATCAGGTGTTGCAGGAGCAGTAAGTGGAACTATTCCTCTATTTACTTTTATTCTTGCAACTATTTTTATAAAAGAGCAAAAAGTAACTCTTTCTTTGATTTTAGGTATTTTAATAGGATTCTCAGGAGTTATTCTTATCTCAAAACCTTATAATAGTAACTTATTTGAAACAAATCTTGAAGGTATAATATATATTCTTTTAGGCTCATTTATTTTAGCTTGTTCTTTTGTTTATGCCAAAAGATTCCTATCACCCTTAAATATTCATTTTGCAGCACTTACAACATATCAATTGGGTTTTGCATTTATACTTTTAGCTTTTATTACTGATTTTAGTGGAATTACAAATATTTTATCAGACAATCATACATTGTATGGACTGATAATAGGGCTTGGGCTTTTAGGAACAGGAATAACAACTATTCTTTACTACTATTTAATTCAAATTATTGGTCCAGTAAGAGCATCTTCAGCAACATATATTCCACCTGCGGTTGCACTTTTTATTGCGTATTTTTTAATAAATGAAAATATAACTTTTGTAGATTTAATAGGAACTATTTTAATATTTTCTGGAGTATTTTTGATAAATAAAAAAAGAGCTTAAACTCTTTTTTATCTATCAATTGAAGAGATATATTCAAAAGGTGTTATTCCATAAACTCTTTTAAAATGTCTATTAAAATGAGAAAGGTCTGAAAAACCAAACTCTACAATAGCCCCATATAAGTCCTTTTTAGAATCAAGATATTTTCTTGCATGATTTAATTTTGTATTTAAAAAATATTGATAAGGTGTAAAGCCTGTATTTGCCTTAAATTTTCTAATAAATTGAAACTTTGAAATATTAAATTCATTTGATATTTGCTCAATATTGAGTATATTTTCTATTTCATAGTAAATCATCTCTTTTGATTTTTCTATAAAATCTTTCTCTTTTTTGCTATTAAAAATAAAATCTTTTTTACTAAAATTATCTACTACATTTAAAAATAGTTCACTACAAAAAAGTTCATCTTTTTGTGTTAATATCGCATTTGAAAGATTTAGAATATCTTGTTTTAATTTATCATTATAAATTATTGGCGAATCAAACTTAATAATATTTTTTTGTTCTAAACCTTCTAAAACTAACTGTGGTTTTATAAGTAATAATACATAATCACAACTACCACTTTTACTTTCATGTATTTGTTCTGGATTAAAAAGTGTGATTCCATTTTTGTAAGAAGTAAGAGAAAAACCTTCTAGTTGATAATTTTGCTCTCCTTTTAAAGTAACTGCTAAAGAGTATTCTTCATGAGAATGTTTTTTAAGAGTAAGCTTGTTTACGCTTGCTTTTAATGCTGTAATTCCTAACTTGTTTTTATATACAAATCTATCTTCCAATATAAATCACTTTCATATTTTGATATATATTAATTAAAATTTAATTTAAAAATTGTTCCTTGATTTTCATCAGATTCAACTTCTATTTTTATATTATAATTCTTACATATCATATTTACAATATTCAACCCTAAACCAAAGCCACCACTTTGGTTTGTAGCTCGATAATATCGTTTAAAAATATCTTTTATTTTTGTTTTATCTATTCCTATTCCACTATCTTTTACTATTAATATTTTATTTTTTAAAATAACTTCTATTTGCCCATCTATCTTATTGTATTTTATTGCATTTGAGAAAAGATTATTGAAAAGCCGTATAAAATCATCTTTATTTATTTCATAATAAAACTCATATAAATTCAATTCTATAATTAACTTTTTTCTTATAATCATTGGTTCAAAATTTGCTATCTCTTCTTTTATAATTTGAGAGATTTCAAGCTTTTCTATACTCTTGTTTTGTGTTTTTTCTAAAAATATATATGTTAAATCTTTATATATTTCACTTATTCTTTTTGCACTAAATTTTATTCTCTCAAGCTGTTTTTGAGTCAAATTTTCACTGTTACTCGACATTATCAAAGCACTTATTGGAGTATTTAATTCATGTGTTGTATCTTTGATAAAATTATTCAATCTCTGTCTTTCATCTTTGATTGGTTTTAAAAATAATTTTGCCAAATACCATCCAACAAGAGCTATAATTGAATAAAATATTAAAAAGATGCCTATAATATTTAGAGTTAATTTTGATATTTTTTCTTTTAAACTATTATCTTTTAGAACTATATACCAAATTCCTAAATGCCCAACAGCTGAACTATCGACAATAATTAACTTATCTTTATCTTGATAAAAATTTAAAGAAAAATCAAAACTATCCTTTAAACTTCCAAATAATAACTTTTGATTCATATCATAAAATGACATTTCATACTCATTCAAATATCTACTTTTATCAAACTCTAAATTTGTCATATGTGAAATAATTATCTCATTTGAAGCTTTTGATACGACATTTTGCATATTGGATTTTGCTAAATCTATATATAATATTTTCTCATTTTGATAATAAAAAAATGTTGCAAGTAGCATCAATATAAAGGAAGAGCCTAAATAAAGTCCTAAAAAGCTAAAAAAACTTTTTTTTTCACTAGAAGTTAAGTCTATAACCAACTCCTCTGATATTTAAAATTTTATCTTCACCTAAAATTTTTCGTAAATTCTTTATATAAGTTCGTATTGTTGAACTATCAACATTATCTTCATAACTATAAATATTTGTAATAAGTTCATCAATACTTACTATTTTTGATGAATTTGTAAATAAATATTGTAGAACTTCGCACTCTTTTTTAGATAAATTATATATTTTATTATCTTTTATAATCTGGTAATTTTGTAAATCCAAATATATATTTTCACTTATCTTTGTTTTTAAATCTATATTAAAAAGCCTTTTTATATTATTTATTCGTAAATCAAGTTCTTTTAATTCAAAAGGTTTTCTAATATAATCTTCACATCCACTTTCAAACCCTTTTTGCATATCTTCTACCATACTAAGCGATGTTATAAATATTGCTGGTGTTTTTATATTGTGATTTCTAAGTTCTTTTAATAATTCAAATCCATTTAAATCTGGAACATTCACATCAAGTATTAGTAAATCAAAATTTTGAGAATACAAATAATCTTGAGCTTCATTTGAAGTAAAGGTTGTGATAACTGTGTGATTTTGTGTGATTAGGTGTTCTTGTAAGATTTCATTTAAAATTAAATCATCTTCAAGGAGTAAAATTTTCATTTTAGAAAGTTTAGTGATGTAAAAACATCACTAAATCATTTTTAGAATCTTCTTCTTGGTTTTTCTTCTCTTGGTTGAGCTTCATTAACTCTTAAAGTTCTACCTTCAGTTTCTTTACCATTTAAAGCTTCGATTGCTTCTTGTCCAGCAGATTGCTCAGCCATTTCAACAAATGCAAAACCTTTTGATCTTCCTGTTTCTCTATCCATTATAACTTTTGCACTTTTAACTGCACCAAACTTAGCAAACATTGCTTCAACTTCATTATCATTCATTCTGTATGATAAATTACCTACGTAAATATTCATAATTCTTATCCTTTGAAAAAGTTAGATATTATGCCTTAATATTTTTCAATAATCAAGTGTTTTGAAAATTTTTTTCCAAAGCTTTTGAAATTCGTGAAAAAACTTCATCAAATCCTAAAATAAAAATTATATCATAAACTGATGGCGCTTGCGTTCCACCCGTGATTGCTATTCGTATTGGTTGAAAAAGTTGTGGAAATTTTAAACCTTGTTCTTCTATAAAAGGTTTTGTAAAATTTTCTATTTTTTCTACACTATTTAAAGAATTTTTATTCTCTTTTAGTAAATTTATATATTTTTCTAATATTTCTTTTGTATCTTCTTTAACAAATTTTTTAACTCCAGCTTCATCATAAGAGTTTGGAATATTTAAAATATCTTCAATTAATTTTTTTAATTCTACTAAAGTATTTGCTCTTTGTTTTGCTAAATTCAATAAATCATCTTTTTTCTCTACATTTGACAAATCTAAATCAAAAAACTTTAACTCTTTTTCCAATCTTTCATTTGAAGTTTTTTTAATATATTCACCATTTAACCATAAAAGCTTTTCTGCATTGTACGCTGATGCTGATTTATTGATATTTGAAGGATCAAATAGTTTTAACATCTCTTCCATTGAAAATATCTCTTGATCTCCATTTGACCAACCAAGTCTTACTAAAAAGTTTAATAATGCTTCTGGTAAATATCCCAATCTTTTATAATCCATAACATCCATAGCACCATCTCTTTTTGATAGTTTTTTACCTTCTGGATTATTGATCATAGGAACATGATAGAATTTTGGAATTTTAAAACCTAAAGCTTCATAAATCACTATTTGTTTTGGAGTATTTGATAAATGATCATCTCCTCTTATAACATCTGTCATTTCCATCAAAGCATCATCTATTGTTACAACAAAATTGTATGTTGGCATTCCATTGCTTCTTGCTATTACAAAATCATCAACGAATGAAGATTCAAATTTCATAGCACCTTTTACTCCATCAAGAAACTCAATAGTTCCATCTTTTGGAGCTTTTATTCTAATAACTGGTTCAACTCCAGCTGGAATTTCTGGCAAAGTTTTCCCATCTTCAGGTCGCCAAGTTCCATCATATCTTGGTGTTTGTTTTACTGCTTCTTGTGATGCTCGTAAAGTATCAAGTTCTTCTTTACTCATATAGCATTTATAAGCTTTTCCACTATCTAACAATTTATTTATATACTCTTTATATATCTCTGTTCTTTTTGATTGATATTCAACTTCTCCATCATAACTTAATCCAACCCAATCAAAAGCTTCAATTATAGCTTTTAATGCATCTTGACTGTTTCTTTCTAAATCTGTATCTTCAATTCTTAGTCTAAAAACTCCACCATTTTTTCTAGCCCATAGATAACTATATAATGAAGTTCTTAATCCTCCAATATGTAAATATCCCGTTGGACTTGGGGCAAATCTTGTAACTGTCATAATTTATTCCTCATCTTTTTTATTATACATATAAAATCCTACACCTGCAATAATCACAAAAACAAATAAAAATATTAGTAATCCTACCTCAATTAATCCCATTTGCATCCTTTTCTTTTAATTGTCCACAAGCAGCACTAATATCCAAACCTTTTGATTCTCTAATTGTACAAATAACTCCTTTAGAGTTTAAAAAATCTTTGAATTTTAACATATCATTTTCCTGCGGTCTTTGATATGAAGTTCCTGGATATGGATTGAAATATATTAAGTTTACTTTCGCTTGTATTCCATTTAGTAAGCTAACAAGTTTTTTTGCAGCATCGATACTATCATTTTTATCTTTTATAACCAAATATTCAAACATAACTTTTTTTCTTGTATCAACTGGAAATGCTTTAACAGCTTCTATAATTGAAGCAATATTATAAGCTTTGTTCATTGGGATTAATTCACTTCTTAGCTCATCATCAACTGCATGAAGAGAAATAGCTAGTTGTATTTGTAAATCTTTTTCACCCAATTTTTTTATTTTACTTGCAATTCCTGAAGTTGAAACAGTTTGCCTTCTTCTACTTATTGCTAACCCATCAAGTTCTGAAAAAATCTCAACAGCTTTTACAAAATTATCAAAATTATCAAGTGGTTCACCCATTCCCATATAAACGATATTTAGAGCCTTATTTTCAGCTATATTATTGTCTCTTTTTATATTTACAATTTGTGCTATATACTCTCCAACAGTTAGGTTTCTTACAAATCCACCTTTAGCTGTTAAACAGAAACTACAGCCAACTTTACAGCCAACTTGAGATGAGATACAAACTGTATATTTTTCACTTCTTACTATTTGTCCATCTTCATCTATTTTTTTATCTTTCATCAAAAGTAAAACAGCTTCAACTGTGTGATTATCCCTTAATTTAAAAAGATATTTTATACTTCCATCACGGCTTTGTTCTTTTTTAACAACTTGCATAATGTCTATTGGATAATTTGTTTTTAAATCTTCAATTAACTCTTTTGGTAAGTTTTTCATCTCATCATAAGAACTTGCATATTTTTTATAAAGCCAATTATAAACTTGTTTTGCTCTAAATGATGGTTTTAATCTATTTTTTAATTCATCCAATGTTAAATCATAAATAGATACTAATTGCTCTTTTGCCATTATTTTCCCATTTTTATTTTAATTATATCTTTTTGTACTAGATAATTTGTTAGTTTGTCCATAGCAATTTTGTGATTTTCTAAAAAATCTTTATGTGCGTCTTTATTTGTGTAATTTGTTACAACAAATATTCCTGCAACTGGTATTTTAAACTCTTTTGCTACACTTAAAACAGAAAAAAACTCCATATTTTCAATACCAACTCCATAGTCCAAAAACTCTTTTGTAAGCTTATCATCTGTTGAAATATAGTTTGAACTATTTACTATTGTGTCATTTTTTACAAAGTTATTATCACTTTCTATTACATTATCAAGTGGAGTATAAGCACTTTGTGTTAAAAATCCTAACTCAATATTTGAAGATTTTTTTGATTCAACTATATCAAAAACTTTAAAATCTCCATAACTTCCAGCACTTCCAATAAAAAGTAGATATTCTGGCTTATTAAATAAACACATTCGTGTAAGATTTATAGAAGTTTCTATTAATCCTACACCAATTGACGTAGAAAAAGGGAAAGTTTCATTTCTACCTGCACTTATTATCACTTACAATCCAATACATAACTTGTTTCAAGAGAAATATTTTGTTCAGTATTTAAAGGTGAGATATCACTACTACTTTCATAATTCACACTATCTGAACTCATCATCATACTTTTTCGTGCATATACTCCACTTATTCCTCTTTGTTCAAAACTATTTACACTTTTAATTTCACATTTTTTTGAGATTTTAGATGACAACTCTTTTGAATATTCATCAATCCAAAGTAAAGATTCCAATCTTAATTCTTCAACATTTTTATCTAATAATATTTTGCTAACACTCCATGATAAATGTGAAATATTTAGTTTTAAATCATTTGATTTTATGCTATCTTTTAACTGCATAAGTTCCGATAAAAAGGTATTTATCTCTTTTGCATCTTTAGATTCAATTGAAAAACTACTATTCCCTGAATAACCTTTAAAAACTGATTTGTCTTTTTCATATTCATATTTTGGATACAAACTATAATTTGTATTTTTTATTGTAATATTCTTTGTATTCTTTATGAAATTGTTAAATTTCTCAATTTCATTATTCACAGATTTTTCATCTTTTTTATCAACACTTATCGAAATATTTGAAGTTAGTAAATCTCCATTAACTTTTTTTTCAAATACCTTAGTAAAACTCAACTCATAAGAAAACCCTAAAATTGGTAAGAATAGGGCTGTTGCTAATATTTTTTTATTCATTTTATATCCTTACATTTATTCCATTTTGTTGTAAATACTTTTTTAAATCCATAATATCTATCTCTTTGAAGTGGAAAATTGAAGCAGCTAATGCTGCACTTGCACCAACTTCATATGCATCTTTAAAATGTTGCATCCTTCCTGCTCCACCACTTGCAATTACAGGAATATCTACAATTTTTGAGATTTTTTGAGTAATCTCTAAATCAAATCCTTGTTTTACACCATCAGTATCCATAGAAGTTAAAAGAATCTCTCCTGCACCTCTATCATAAACTTCTTTTGCCCAAACAATAGCATCAAGTCCTGTATCTTCTCTTCCACCTTTTACAAAAACATGATAAGAACCATCAGAAACTTTTTTAACATCAATAGCTACAACTATACATTGGCTACCAAATCTTTTTGCACCATCATTTATTAAATTTGGTGTTGAAACAGCACTAGAATTTATAGATATTTTGTCACAGCCAACATTTAAAAGAGTATAAATATCGTCTAATTTTCTTATTCCTCCACCAACAGTTAAAGGGATAAAAACCTCTTTTGCTACATTTTTTACAATATCAACAATAGTTCCTCTATTCTCATAACTAGCTGTAATATCTAAAAATGTTAGTTCATCTGCACCTTCATCATTGTATCTTTTTGCAACCTCAACTGGATCTCCAGCATCTTTCAATCCAACGAAATTAACACCTTTTACAACTCTACCATTATTCACATCTAAACAAGGAATAATCCTTTTTGCTAAACTATTCACTATTAAATTCCTTAAAAATAAGTAAAAAATATTATCTAATTGTAAGTTAAAAACAGATATACTCCTCGCTATTATGGAAAAAGTAAAAGCAAAAAAACAATACGGACAAAACTTTTTAAAAGATAGTTCAATTTTAAATAAAATCATCGAATCGATGCCCCATAACAATAACCATATTGTAGAAATTGGGCCTGGATTAGGTGATTTGACTAAAAATTTAGTCAAGTACAAAGATGTAACAGCTTATGAGGTTGATACCGATTTAATTGGTATTTTAAAGTCAAAGTTTGCAATTAACTTAGATAAGGGAAATCTAAAAATCATTCACGCTGATGTTTTAGATGCTTGGGATGAGCAAAAAACCTTATATAATGGTAATTATGATTTGATAGCAAATCTACCATACTATATTGCAACAAATATTATATTAAAAGCTTTTGAAGATAGCTTTTGTGAACATATTATTGTTATGGTTCAAAAAGAGGTTGCTTTAAAATTTACTGCAAATGTAAATGATAAAGAGTACTCATCTTTAGGTATTATCACTGAGTTATTATCAAATGACTCAAAGATACTTTTTGATGTTCCACCTGAAGCTTTTGATCCAATTCCAAAAGTTGTATCTTCAATTCTTTATATAAAAAAGGATTTGTCAAAAAATATAGATAAAGATTTTAATAGATTTTTGAAGGCCTGTTTTATTCAGCCAAGAAAAAAACTATCAAAAAACTTGTCTACTATATTAGATAAAAATCAAATTCTTGAACTATTTAAAGAGCTTGAAATTGACGAAAATTTACGACCTCATGAAGTTTGTTCATCTTTGTATAGCCAAATGTATACAAAGGTAAAAAATGGAAGAAACAAAAGAATTTAAAGAACAGACAACACAAAGTAACGAGATACAAAACAGCACTCAGGCTGAACAATCAACAGAAGCTCCTCAAAAAAGGCTTCCTTATAACAAAAAAAGAAAACCAAAACCAAAATATGCTGTAAAAGATGCTCAAAATAGTAGTAGTGGAGAAGGTTGGACTAATGATTTAAAAAAAGCATATATTATTAATGAGAAAATTCATAAAGATAGATTGAATCCTCACTATAAATTAAATCTAAATACAAATGCCAAAATAAGAATAACTCCACTTGGTGGATTAAACGAAATTGGTGGAAATATGATGGTTGTTGAAACTGAAAATGAAGCAATCATAGTAGATGTTGGTATGAGTTTCCCTGATGGAGAGATGCACGGAGTTGATATTTTAATACCTGATTTCTCATACTTAAGAGATATAAAAGATAAAATTGTAGCTGTTATTATCACTCATGGTCATGAAGATCATATAGGAGCTATGCCATATTTATTTAAAGAGATGCAATTTCCTATTTATGGAACATCTTTACCACTTGAAATGATTGGTTCAAAATTTGATGAACATAAGATGAGAGAACATAGAAATTTATTTAGAGCAATTTCTAAAAGAACTCCTATAAAAATTGGAAATGATTTTGAAATAGAGTGGATGCACATAACTCACTCTATCATAGATTCATCTGCAATTGCTATTAAAACTGCTGCTGGTACTATGATACATACAGGAGATTTTAAAATTGATCATACTCCAATAGATGGTTTTCCAACAGATATTCATAGACTTGCTCATTATGGAGAAGAGGGTGTTTTAGTTTTAACTTCTGATTCAACAAACTCTCACTCTCCTGGTTTTACAAAAACTGAAAAAGCTGTTGCTCCTACATTTGAAAGAATATTCTCAACTTCTCAAGGAAGAGTTATAATGAGTACATTCTCATCAAATATTCATAGAGTTGCTCAAGCAATAGAAAAAGCTTTAAAATATGGTAGAAAAATATGTGTTATTGGTCGTTCAATGGAAAAAAACCTTGAAATTGCTATGAATCTAGGTTATATAAAATTCCCAAGAGATCAATTTATTGAAGCTCATGAAGTAGGGAAATATAACGATAAAGAAGTTTTAATAGTAACAACAGGAAGTCAAGGTGAATCAATGAGTGCTTTATATAGAATGGCAATTCATGAACATAGACATATTAAAATTAAACCTGAAGATCAAATAATTTTATCTTCAAAAGCAATTCCAGGAAATGAAGGAAGTGTTTCTGAAATTATAAATCACTTATTAAAAGCTGGAGCAAAAGTTGCTTATCAAGATTATGCAGATATTCACGTATCTGGACATGCGGCTCAAGAAGAACAAAAACTTATGCTAAGACTTGTAAAACCTAAATTCTTCCTACCAGTACATGGAGAATATAATCATGCTTTAAAACATGGAGAGACTGGAGTTGATTGTGGAGTATTAGAGAGAAATGTTTATGTTATGGCTGATGGAGAACAAATTGAAGTTAATCCAAAATATCTAAAAAAAGTAAAATCAGTTAAAAGTGGAAAAGTTTATATCGACAACCAACTAAACAATAAAATTTCTGATGATGTAGTTATCGATAGACAAACTATGGCAAAAGAGGGTGTTGTTATGATAGTTGCTCAAATCAATGAGAGTGATAGAACACTTGCTGGAAAACCAAAAGTTGCTAGTTTTGGATTGATATCTGATAAACAAGATAAATTTTTTACAAAAGAGATAGAAGATATCTTAGGTGTATTTTTAGAAAATGCAAAACCAGGTATTTTCAAAAATAGTAGAATCTTAGAAGATGAGTTAAGAAAAGTTGTAAGAAAACACTGTATTAGAAAATATAAAAAATACCCTATGATTGTTCCTACAATATTTGTACAATAGGACAAAATATGAACTACAAAGAGATAGTAAAAGATGTTTTGCTAACTGAATCAAAAGAATTAGAAAAGAGTGCAAACTCTGTCTCTTTTGATATTGAAAATATTATTGATTTAATCATACAATCAAAAGGAAAACTTATTGTTACAGGAGTTGGGAAATCTGGACTTGTAGGAGCAAAAATTGCTGCAACATTGGCAAGTACAGGAACAAGTTCCTTCTTTCTTCATCCAACAGAAGCTATGCACGGTGATTTAGGAATGATAAGTAAAGATGATATTGTGCTAGGAATATCTTATAGTGGCGAAAGTGAAGAGCTAATCCAAATTTTACCACACTTAAAAAGATTGAATATCCCTTTAATATCTATGGCTAAAAGTGAAAACTCAACTTTAGCAAAGTATTCAGACTATTTTATAAATATTGCTGTTGAAAAAGAAGCTTGTCCACTTGATACTGCTCCAACTTCTTCTACAACTTTAACTATGGCAATGGGTGATGCTCTTGCTGTTTGTTTGATGAAAAAAAGAGATTTCAAAAAAGAAGATTTTGCTTCTTTTCATCCTGGTGGAAGTTTAGGTAAAAAACTATTTATAAAAATAGCTGATTTACTAAAAAAAGAAAACTTACCTATTGTTTCACGTGAAACAAAACTAAAAGATGCAATTATTGTAATGAGTGAAGGTAGAGTTGGTTCTGTTATTATTGTAGATGAAAATCAAAAGGTTATTGGAATATTAAGTGATGGTGATTTAAGAAGAGCATTGATGAAACCAAATTTTTCTATTGATTGTAACATTGAAGATATTGCAACTATGAATCCAAAAACTTTTGATGATGAGAATTTACTAGCTAGTGATGCACTTCAAATTATAGAAAATTATAAAATACAACTTTTAGTTGTTACGGATAAAAATAAAAAATTAGTCGGATTACTTCATATTCATGATTTAATTGAGGCAGGAATAAAATGAAAAAAGATACAAAAAAGAGTGATGAAATACCATATGAAGTAATGAGATTAAATAAATTTTTATCTCATAATAGTAACTATTCAAGAAGAGAAGCAGATAAATTGATTGCTGATGGACTTGTAAGAGTAAACAACAAACTTATCACAGATTTAGCTACAAAAGTTAAAACAACAGATAAAGTTGAAATAGGTAAAAAAATCATAAAAGAAGATAAGAATAGGATGTACACTGTAATAGTTTATAATAAGCCAAAAGGTGAAATTGTAACAAAGAGTGATCCACAAGGTAGAAAGACGATTTACGATGGTTTAGAAGCAAAATACAAGCATTTCTTGAGTGTAGGGCGACTTGACTATTCAAGTGAAGGATTATTGCTTTTAAGTGATAGTGTTGATATTGTAAATAAATTAATGCACTCTGATTTAGAAAGAGTTTATAAAATAAAAGTTAGTGGCTTTATCACTCCTAAAGTTGAAGAAGCTATGCAAAAAGGTATTACAATAGAAGATGCAACAAAAGGTGCATATAGTAAAACAAAGATAAAATCTATGCATTTTGCTCCATTTTTAGCTTATGATATTCAGGCAAATGGTGAGAAGATTTCTAAAATAAAAGTAGTAATAAATGAAGGGAAAAATAGAGAATTAAGAAGATTTTTTGCACACTTTAATCTTGATGTTATGGATTTAAAAAGATTAGAATATGGTGGAGTATCTTTAAACAATCTTCCAACAGGAAAGTCAAGATTTTTAACAAAAGATGAATATAAAAATCTTAGAATTTTTATGAATGAAGATGATAGATCTATCTAATAAACTTCGTCCAACAAATTTAGAAAACTTTGTTGGACAATCTCATATAATAGGTAAAGATAAAGCACTTTACAAACTTATAAAACAAAAAGACATTCCTCATCTATTTTTTCATGGCAAACCAGGAACTGGTAAAACAACATTAGCAAAAATAATTGCTCGTGAAATAAACACAGATTATTACTACTTCAATGCAACCTCTATTAAAATTGAAGACTTAAGAAAAGTTTTTGATAAATACAAAGGTGCATTGATAAAACCTCTTATTTTTATAGATGAAGTTCATAGACTTTCAAAAAATCAACAAGAAGTGCTACTTCCAATAATGGAAAATTATGATGCCATTATTATAGGTGCAAGTACAGAAAATCCTTTCTTTACTTTAACAAGTGCTATTCGTTCAAGATCTTTTCTTTATGAATTTAAAGCATTTGATTATGAAGATATGCTAAAAATATTTGATATTGCTTTAAAAGATATTGATATAAATATATCAAGTGAAGCTAAAGAGTATTTAATACAATCAAGTTCTGGTGATGCTCGTGCAATGCTAACATTGTTAAATTTTTCATATAAAGTATCTAAAGATATTGATATAGATTTGTTAAAACAATTAAGAGAAAGAGTAATAGGAGATGGAGTAAGTTCTAGCAACACTCACTATGATTTAGCAAGTGCTATGATAAAATCTTTAAGAGGTTCAAATATAGATGCAGCACTATACTATATGGGAAGACTGATTGAAGGTGGAGAAAGTGTAGATTTTATCACAAGAAGATTGGTAATTTTTGCTAGTGAAGATATAGGAAATGCAAATCCAAATGCTTTAAATCTTGCAGTTAGTACAATGTTAGCTTGTAATAAAATAGGCTATCCAGAATCAAGAATAATACTATCTCAGTGTGCAGTTTATTTGGCTTCTTGCCCAAAATCAAATAGTGCATACAAAGGTATAAATAAAGCTTTAGAACAAATAAAAAATGGTAAGATACTTGATATTCCAAAACATTTAGATAGCCAACATATTGGATATCTTTATCCACATGATTTTGGTGGATATGTTGAACAAGAGTATTTAAAAGAAGATTTAAAACTCTATGATTCATCAAATATTGCATTTGAGAAAACTCTAAATGAATGGATAAATAAAATAAAAAATAAGGATTAATTTATGGAATATTACACTTGGATTTTGAGTTTACATGTAATTGCTGTTTTATCTTGGATGGCAGTTTTGTTTTATCTTCCAAGGCTTTTCGTATATCACACAGAGCATATAGATAAAAAAGAGTTTGTAGAAGTTGTAAAGATACAAGAACTAAAAATAGATGCTTATATAGGTCATCCAGCTATGACAGTAACAATATTAAGTGGTATCACTATGATTGTTTTAAATCCAGCACTTTTAAGCCAAGATTGGATGATAGCAAAGATTGTAGCTATAATATTGCTTGTAGCTTATGCTATATCTTTAACAAAATTTAGAAAATCTTTAGCAAATGATGCCTGTACAAAGAATGGAAGATTTTTTAGAATGTACAATGAATTACCAACAGCTTTGGCTATTTTAATAGTTACTTATGTTATAACTAAAAATCTATCTTGGATATTTACAGCTATTGTAATTTTACTATTTGCATTTATCTGTTATAAAATATTAAATCACAAAAAGGCTAAATAATGAATTTTGAGAAGTTCTATCTACTTGATACAAATATATTGCTTGAAGATGCTACAAATATTGTAAAACTATCTGATGAAAACAAAAATCTTATCATATTGGCAGAAACAGTTTTAGATGAAATAGATAGTAAAAAAAGTGGTTTTGAAGAGATAAATTTTCAAGCTAGAGAGTTCGCAAGACTTTTAGAAAATTCAAAGATAATAGACTCAAAAAAAGTAGATAACTATAAAATTATCAGATTAAAAATAGAAAATAAAAAAGATACTATTGTAGATATTATTTCAAAAGATGAGTATGATATCAATACAAAAAATGTTTCATCAAACATCATAAATGATAGAAAAATTTTAGAAATAGCAACTTTCTCAAATAGTTACTATGAGAAAAATATCGAATTTATTTCAATGGATATTATGGCAAGAACAAGAGCTATATCTCTTGATATAAAATCTTCATCTCTTTTAGGTAAAGATAAAGATGACTTTTATTTTGAATTTATAAAAGATATAGAGATAGATTTTAATGATTTAGAGTATTTAGACAATCAAGATATAAAAAAGTTTGATAAAGAGTATAAAGTAGAAAACTTTTCATATTGTATGAAAGTAAAACACTCTGATCAAGTAGTTTTAGCAACTATTCAAAATGGTAAAATACAACTTCTAAATGAAGAAGAAGTTAGAAATCAAGTCATAACTCCTTTAAATAAAGAACAACTATTTTTCTCAAATGCAATCATAAACCACGTTTACAATGTTTTGATAATTGAAGCAAAAGCTGGTAGTGGGAAAACGCTTTTAGCTTTAAGTGGAGCATTAAAACTTGTAAAACAAAAATATTTTCAAAAGATTATATATATAAGAAACTCTATTGAATCTTTAGATAAAGGTGAAGATGTTGGATATTTACCAGGACTTGAAGAAAAATTTAGAATATACAATCATCCACTTATGGATAGTTTAGAATATATCATCAGAAGTGAACATAAAAAAAGAAGAAATAAAAGAGCAGAATTACCATATTCTCCACTTGAAGATAGCGAAGTTCAAGCTAGAGTTGAACAGATGATTTCAAACTATGCAATAGAAACTATGTGGGTAGGTGAAATGAGAGGAAGAACACTATCAAATTCATTTATAATCATAGATGAAGCACAAAATATGTCAAATAAAACTATGCAAATGGTTTTATCAAGAATTGATGATAGTTGTAAAGTGGTAATCCTTGGTTCAAATAAGCAAATAGATAATTTTTATGTAAATAAATATACAAATGCTCTAACAACTCTTTTAAAATCAACAAAAAATGAAAATAATCTTGTAAATATTTTTGCTATAAAACTAGAAAAAGTTTTAAGAGGACCAATAACTGAGTGGGCTGAAAATTTATTCTCTAAATAACTTTGTTTTGTGATATAATACATAATTAAATTTGTAAAGGATTACAATGTCACTACTTCAATATAGTTCAAAAGAGATGTTTTCAGCAACTGATTTAGTAAGAAAAAACAAACCTATATTTGATAAACTAAACAATAAAGAGATTGAAAAAGCAGTAATATTAAAAGATGGAAGACCTTCGATAGTTCTTCTTGATTTTAATGAATATGAAAAGTTAATTGAAGAGTATTTATCTTTTAAAGGAAAATCTACTTCTACAAATCATTCACAAACTTCTACAAAAATAGAAACAAATTTAAACTCAAAGGAAGAGAATAAGTTTGATAAAATCTCAGAAGATGAATATAAAACTGCTTTAAAAGAGATAGAAAGTCTATCTACAAATATTAACTCAAATTCTAGTACAGAAACAAATGAAAATAGTAAAGCATTGAAAGAGTTTTGGGAAAAATAGAAAATGTTTCACGGGAAACATTTTATAAAATAGATTTAAGTATGAGTTCCAAAGTATAAAAGGAAAGTATATTTTATCATCGAAATTTTAATCTCAAAATTAAATAAATACTTTGAAACCCATGCTTAAAAATATAAAGAGAGAAAAACTCTCTTTATAATATTTTAGAATTTATATTTTAGTGTTACAGTTGCATTTCTTGGATCACCAAAAATATATTGATTACTATATACCATATTTGAGTAATACTCTTTATCAAATATATTATTTATATTTAATTGTGCTGATAAATTTTTATTGAACTCATATTTTGCCATAGCATCTACTACAAAAAAGTCATCTTGAGTAGCTCTAATTTTACCAGCTGGAGTTGTTATATCTGTATAAAACTCACTTCTGTAATGAATATTTCCACCAAATGTTAAATCACCTATTTTATATGTTGAAGATAGCATAACTTGTGTTTGTGGAGTTAAAGTAGATCTTCTCTCTCCTTTTGCATTTTTCATCTCATAATAAGATATACCAAATCCTACATTCCAGTTATCAAGTATTTCTCCATTTAAGTCAAACTCTATACCTTCAGTTTTACTTCCTTTTTCTGCTGTATAGTATGAATCTCCTGTTATTGGATCTACTCCAGCTAAAGTAGGAACATTATCTTGTTGAACTCTAAATAAAGTTAGTCCTGTATTTAATTTTTTATTAAAATACTCTCCTTTTACTCCAACTTCATAGTTATTACCCTCTCTTGGATCTAACTTTTTGCCACTTTTATCTTTATTATCTTGTGGTTGAAAAATATCTGTGTAACTTGTATAAATACTATGATTTTCATCTATATTATAAACCAATCCAGCATAAGGAATAAAAACTTCTTTATTTTTATAAGAGTATTTATTGAATTTATCATCTGATTCATAATTAGTCAATCTACCACCTGTTATAAGTGTTAAATCATCTAATAAAGAAAATCTTCCAACAACATAAGCCGCTTTTTGTTCTGCTGAACTTTCTCCACTTCTTACTTTAGCTTGATAAATTGGTTCAGGAATATTTGCATTCCAAGAATAGATACTATTTCCTGATAAATCTACATTTGATGATTTTTGCCCAAAAGTATCTCTATTTTGCTTTTGATACATAGCTCCAGCTATAATTTCATGTTCTTTATTTCCAAGTTCAAAAGGAATAGAAGCATAAATATCAAAAGTATTATCCACTTGCTCATCATCTGATTTCCAAGGAGAAGTAGCACTTGTTCCTAATCCTGTATTTTTATCGAGCTTACTATAATTCATATAAAGCATATTTGTTTCATAAGAAGTTTTATAGTATGAATAATTTGCTTTTATTTTTATATCATTATCAAAATAGTGTTCAAAATTTAAAAATGCTGAATTAGTTTCTTTATTATAATAAGTCCAATCAGTAACAAAAGAGTCTTCAGGACTAAAATTTGTTAAAGTTCCATCACTAAAATAGATAGGAACTCCTCCCCAAGTTGTACCTTTTGGTTTACTTTCTAACCTACTTGCACCAACTGAAACTTGTGTATTATCACTTATATCTACATCTACAACTGCATATAAAGTATTGCTTTCTTTACTATAAAAATCTTTATATGAATCTTGGTCTGCATAACTTGCTACAATTCTTCCTCTTATACTTCCATCGCTATTTAAAGGAGTTTGCATATCAACTGTTCCTTTATAAGTATCCCAAGAACCACCCTGTAAAGTTATATCTCCTTTAAATTCTTTAGAGTTTGCATGTTTTCTAACTAGATTCATTGAAGCAGCAGGATTTCCTGCACCACTCATAAGACCATTTGCACCTTTTACTATTTCAACTCTATCATAAATTGATAAATCTTCTAAAGTGATATATCTACTTGTAGGAATTCCATCAAGTTGATAATAATCTATTTCAAACCCTCTAGCATTGATATATACTCTATCAGTATCAAATTTTGAGGCTCTTAAACCTGCTGTATTATTTACAATATCTTCAAAAGAGTTATAGTTAAAATCTTCCATTTGTTGTTTTGTTATTACAACAACGGATTGTGGTGTTTCTTTGATTGATAAATCGAGTTTTGTAGCAGTATTCATACTTCCAGTTGTGTATGAATTTGAGTTTTCTGTTGTACTTCCTAAAGTATTACTTTTTACTGAAATAGTGTCTAATACCGTAGTTTCATTAGCACTTAATAGGTTACCCCCCCCCGCAAGTCAATATTGTAGCAACTGAAATTGCCATTCGTATGTTCATGTTTTTTCCTTTGTTTTGGTTTTTCTCGATTAAAATTTCGATAAACTTTAGGATGATTTATCTTAATTTTATATCATTTTATTAATGTTGATATCAACTATTAATAAAAGATAAATAAAATATTAATAAAGTACAACTTAAATAAAGATAAAATTGATAATAGTTATATTATAAGAAAATTTATAAATAAGTTTTTTTATACCATAAAGAAAAGACAAAAAGAGAATATAGATGTTGTTTAAATTTGTTTGAACTAGCTAAAGTATAGATATGTTTTACATAAACATCATTAAACAAATTTGTAGATTTATTTACTTCTAAAATAGTCTCCAATATACCATCTTTAAACTCTTTTTGAAGCCATTCATTGTATGGAGAGTTAAAACCTTTTTTTGTACGGTTTATGATCTCTTGTGGAAGGTATTTTGAAGCTATCTTTTTAAGAAGATATTTATTTGTATCTCCAACTTTTATCTCTGAATTTATACTAAAAACATAATCTATCAAAGTTTTATCTAAAAAAGGTGTATTTATCTGTAAAGAGTTTGCACTTGACAAAGTGTAAACTTTTGTCAAAACAGCATTTGCAACCCAAATTTTTAAATCAAGATAACTCATATTATCAACTGGATCTTGCTTTGGGTTTTCTGTTTTAAATGTAGGAACTTTTTTAAATAATCTTCTTTTTTGTATATCTGTATAAATCTCTCCAAAAGAGTTATAAATATTTTGTTTTTTTACTACTCTTCTTAAATATTCGCTCTCTTTTGTATTGTTTTGTAAAGCAGAGATTATCTCATCTAAAAACTCATTTTGCTCTTTAGATAAAGATTTCTCAAAATTGTAATATTTTAAGAATTTTGCATAATTATCATAACCTAAAAATATCTCATCGCTTCCTTCACCTGATAACAAGCACTTTATATTTTCTTTATTTACTTGATTTAAAAGTATATTTAAAGGCACACTTGCACTATCACTATGCGGTTCATCAAAGATATCAAGTGTTTTAAAAAAATTGTCTATATAATCTTTTTGATTTATGATAACTTCATTATGATTTGATTTTATATGATTTGCTGTAATTTTTGCAAAATCCAATTCACAGTAATTTTTGTATTCACTATAACCTATACTAAAAGTGTTTATTTTTTTACCACTTAGCTTTGTATATATCGAACTGATAAATGAACTATCTATTCCACCACTTAAAAGTGTGCTAGGAGATGATACAAGCCTTTTTTCTATTGAGTTAAATAAAATCTCTTCTAAATCATTTAAAGCTCTATTTTCATCATTTATGGCTTTATATGTCTTGATTTTATAATATCTTTTTTTTATCAACTCTTTTTTAGCTTCAAAAACTAAATATGAAGCCTCTTCAAGCCTAAAAATATCTTGATAAAATGTATCTTCACCAAATGTCGCAAAATATTGTAGATATTTACTCAAAGCAACTTTATTCATATTTGGAAGATAATTTAACTTATTTAATATATTTTTTATAGAAGTTGAAAATAAAAAAGTTCCATTTTTAATATAGTAAAAAAATGGAATATTACCAAATCTATCTCTTGAACAAAAATATAAACTTTTCTTTTTGTCATAAATACAAAAAGCAAAAATACCATCAATCTTATCTAAAAAATCAAAACCAAATTTCGTATAAAAATCTTTTAATAAAAGTATCTCATCATCAAAAAAGAACTCTTTTTTATTATATATTTCACCTTCGAAATATACTTCTAAATCATCAAAATCTTGTTTTTTCATATTTTCACTTTATGTAGTATTCGATTATTTCAATATAAAAATACAAAAAACCAACAAAAAGTACAGAAGATACTAAAATAGTTGCTGCAACATCTGATGGTTTCATATTAAATATTACTGAAAAATTCACATTATTTACAGCCAATGGCACCATAAGTTCCATAATCAGTATAGAAGCTACAAAAGAATTAAGATTTGTAAAATTTAAAATTACAATTAACCCAATAAGTGGTAACAAGATATGTTTTGCAAAACTTATTTGAAAAGATAGTTTCCAAGGCATTGAACTTACTTTTACACTATAAAGATATGTTCCAAATATAAAAAGTTGTGTTGTCAAAGATGTATATGCACCCATTTCAAGTGCTAAATGGATATTATCGCTTATAGGCACTTGATAATAATTTATAAATAAAGCAAAAACAGCAAACCAAATAACTGGTATTTTAAATATAGATTTTAACGAATCAAAAACTGAAAACTTATCTCTTGCAAAAAAATAAATAGAAACTGTGTACATAAAAAATATATTTGCAATATTTATAATGCTTGTATATGGAACTGACTCTACACCAAACAAAGCAATTCCCAAAGGAATTCCTAAATTTCCTGTATTACCTATCAATCCTGTTGCTAAAAAAATATTTTTATCTGTATTTTGGGTAAATACAAATTTAGAGTACAAAAGCATAATAAAAAGTGTAAAAAACATACAAACCAAGAAGAAAATAGGGGACATTACAAATTCATAATCAATAGGAGCTTTTGTTAATCCCCAAACAATTAAAATAGGTTGAAAAAAATAAAGTGAAAGTAAAACCAAAGTTTTTTCATCTATTTGAGTTTTAAACCTTTTCTTTGCGATAAAACCCAAAAAGATAAAAAAGTATATTGGAATAACAGAAAGTATAGCTTCTATTTAATATCCTTAAATCTATAAAACAGTATAAGTAAAAACTTATACTGCAACAATTCCTTTAATCATATAAAAAATTCCAGCTGCTAAAAGTGCTGAAGCAGGTACAGTTATGACCCATGCTGCAACTATCTTTTTAACTGCATCTCTTTTTACGTATTTAGCACCTTTTGCTTCTTTAAAATCTTTTTTCTCTTGTTTTACAATATCTTCGATTTCATCAATTTTCTTAAATGTATCAACAATTTTAATATAAATAGCTTTTGATTTATCTTTTATAAGTTCAAGTCTCACTAACTCTGATTTTAATTTATCTAACTCTTTTTTATGTTTTTTAAATTTTTCTCTAATATCTTGAACATAATTTTTCTCTGTCATATCAAGAGCTTCTCTTAAAAATCCAACCCCAAATACTCCACCTATTGTAATATGTGTTGAAGATACAGGAAGTCCTAATTGACTTGCAACAATAACTGTAATTGCTGTTGCCATCGCTATTGCAAAACCTCTCATTTGATCAAGTTCAGTTATTTCATTTCCAACTGTTTTAATCAATCTTGGTCCATATAAAATAAGTCCAATTACAATACCAATAGCACCAACAAGCATAATCCAAAATGGAATAGATGCACTAGCACCTATCTCACCAGCATTTACAATAGCATCATTTATAGCTGCAAGTGGTCCAATAGCATTTGATACATCATTTGCACCATGGGCAAAAGATAATAGTGCAGCAGCAAAGATTAAAGCAGGTGTAAATAGCTTATTTACACTTGCTCTATCATTTAGTAAAGATGGTAAAGTTTTTTCAATATGTCTTTTAGATATATAATATGCAATAAATGCAAAACCTAAACTTATAATTGAAGCCCCTATAAAACTAACATGTACTAATTGTTTTAAACCTTTTAACATCAAGTAAGTAGAAAAAGCCCAAGTCATAATCGCTATTAGATATGGAACAAATTTTTTAGCTTGTCCTAGCATATCTTCTTTATAAACAATTTTTTTCTTTATGAAGTATAAAAATGAAGCCGCGATAATTCCACCTAAAAGTGGAGAAATAACCCAAGAACTAACAATAGTTCCAAGGCTTCCCCAATTTAATATAGAAATTCCAGCTGCTGCAATACCAGCACCCATAACTCCACCAACAATTGCATGAGTTGTAGAAACAGGTGCTCCAATAGAAGTAGCAAAGTTTAACCAAACAGCACCTGCCAAAAGTCCAGCTGTCATAGCCCAAATAAAAGAATTAACATCTGTAATCGCAGCAGGGTCGATAATACCACTTTTAATTGTATTAACAACATCTCCACCAGCAATAATAGCTCCTGCACTTTCAAAAATAGCAGCAATAATAATAGCCCCAGTTAAAGTTAATGCTTTCGCACCAACAGCAGGACCAACATTATTTGAAACATCATTTGCACCTATATTTAAAGCCATATAAGCCCCAAATATTGCTCCAATAATTAAAAAAGAGTTATCAGGAATAGTTCCGTGTGAAGTGTATGTCCAGAGAAAAACTGCTAAGATAAATAGCAAAGAAAGACTAAATTTTGCAAAACTTGGAAGTGTTTGCTCGGTGGCTTTTTCAAGCGTACTTATTGTTTTAATATCCATATATTTTCCTTATGTAATCATAATGTAATTAAGATATTGTAGTTCAAATTTACTTATTTATTTATTATAGAATCGATATTATTTATTGAAATATATGGAATTTGTGGATATTTTATAAGCGAAAACTGTATTTAATATCATGATAAAAGATAGAGATTAAAAGTGTTACTTTTATTCTCTATTCATAAATGTTATTAATCTTGTTTTCTACTTCTATTAGATGATCTAGGAGGTCTATCTGTATTACTTCTTGGTGGTCTTGAAGATGATGAATTTCTATTTCTACTTCTTCCTCCACCATTTCCATAATCTCTATCTCTTCCACCTCTGTTTCTATCTCTACCTCTTGATGATCTTCTTCTATCATCTCCTCTATCTCCACCTTTAGAAATCATTTCTACCAATTTTTGAAGATCAACTTCGCTTTTACCTATATTATTATTTCCTTTAACATAAGTTTTTGAGGCAATAATTGAAGCTAATTTAAAAGCAATTGTAGAGATATCAAACTCATCTTTTAAACTCTCAACAATATCAATAGCATAATCTTTCACTTCTTGATTTATGATATCTGATTTAAGTTCATCAATCTTTTTTTGTTTTACAGTTGAAATATTTGGAACAACTTTAGACTCAAGTTTTGTACCTATACTTTTTTCGATTCTTTGAAGAGTTTTAAACTCATGTGGAGTTACAATAGATACAGCAACACCATCTTTTCCAGCACGTCCAGTTCTTCCTATTCTATGTACATATGATTCACTATCAAATGGTAAATGATAGTTAAATACGTGTGTTACATCGTTTACATCAAGTCCTCGAGCTGCGACATCAGTAGCAATTAGAATTTCTAATTTTGAAGATTTAAAAGCTCTAATAGCTTCTTCTCTTTGTTTTTGTTCCATATCACCATGAAGTGCTTTTGCCATAAAACCTTGAGATACTAAAAAAGTTGATAATCTATCTACATCTTTTTTTGTTCTACAAAAAATAATAGATTTTTTTGGATTTTTATAATCAAAAAGTCTAATAAGAGCATCATCTCTTTCTCTTTCATCAACAACATAAAAAGTTTGAGTGATGTTTGAATTTGTCATATCTGCTTTTGTGATAGTTATAAATTCTGGTTCATTTAAAATTGTTTTTGCTAAATTTTTTATAGCTACTGGCATAGTTGCTGAGAATAAAAGTGTTTGTCTCTCTTTTGGAAGATATGTAAAAATTTCTTTAATATCATCTAAGAATCCCATATCAAGCATCTCATCTGCTTCATCTAAAATAACAAATTTTGGTTTTACTTTTATTTGTTCATTTCTTAATAAATCAAGAAATCTTCCAGGAGTTGCAACTATTACACTTGCATTTTCAATAAGTTTTAGTTGTCTTGTATATGATTGTCCACCATAAACAGTTGCAGTATTTAGATTTAAAAACTTTCCAAATCTATAAAGTTCATCTGATACTTGCATTGCAAGTTCTCTAGTTGGAACAATGATTAATGCTTCTGCATTTTTACCAGACAATTTATTTAAAATTGGAAGTCCAAACGCTGCTGTTTTACCAGTTCCAGTATGTGCTTGTCCTACAAGATCTTTTCCATCTAGTATATAAGGAATTGCTTCTATTTGTATTGGACTAGGCTCTTTAAAACCAGCTTCTTCAATCGATTTCTGAAGTTGCTCTTTAAAATTAAAATCTTTAAAAGTCATATTTTACCTTGAATATTATTTTAAATATACACTATTATATAGCTCATAAATGTATAATTAAAAATCATGCAAGTAAGATAGTCTAAAATTTGATATACCAATCAAAGTAGATATATAAATGTGTATAAGTCGGGGCGGATTGTATCTAAGTTTATATTAAGTTTTGCTTTAAGAAAAGGGTTTTTTAACCCAAATTCTTAAATACTGTCTAATCCTCGATAATTTTCAAGGTATTTTGTATCATAGTTGTTTGAAATAAAGTCTTTATTTATCATCATTCTCTTATGGAATGGAATATTTGTTTTTATTCCTTCCACTTCAAATTCACTTAAAGCTCTTTTCATAATATTTATAGCTTTTTCTCTATCTCTTCCCCAAACAATTAGTTTACCAATCATAGAATCATAATGCGATGGAACAACATAATTTGTATATATATGAGAATCTACTCTTACATTTCTTCCACCTGGAACCATCCATTGCGTTATTCTTCCAGGGCATGGAAAAAATGTATTTGGGTCTTCTGCTGTAATTCTACACTCTATAGCATGACCTCTAAACTTAATTGTATCTTGGGCTGGTAATTTTTCACCTTGTGCTACTTTTATCATCCATTCAACTATATCAAGTCCTGAAACCATTTCTGAAACTGGATGTTCAACTTGAAGTCTTGTATTCATCTCCATAAAGTAAATATTTTGCTTATCATCTGCTAAAAACTCAAAAGTTCCTGCACCTTCATATTTCAAATATTTTGTTGCTTTAACTGCAACTTCATGAAGTTTTGCTCTTGTTTCATCATTTAATAATATGGCTGGTGACTCTTCAATAACTTTTTGGTGTCTTCTTTGTAAAGAACAATCTCTTTCACCTATATGAATAGCATTACCATGAGAATCTCCAATAACTTGAACTTCTATATGTCTTGGATTGTTGATAAATCTTTCTAAGTACATTGTTCCATCACCAAAAGCAGCAAGTGCTTCACTTGAAGCTGCCATAAAGTTTTGGTCAAATTCACCTTCTGTTTTTATCAATCTCATTCCTCTACCACCTCCACCAGAAGCAGCTTTGGCCATAATTGGGTAACCAATTTCAAGTGCTATTCTTCTTCCTTCTTCTAAAGTTTTAACAGCACCTTTACTTCCAGGAACAACAGGAACACCAGCTTTTATCATCTCTTCTTTTGCTTTAGATTTATCAGACATTTTTTCCATTACTTCAACAGAAGGTCCAATAAATTTAATATTATGAAGTTTACAAATCTCTACAAAATCTTGATTTTCAGATAAAAATCCATATCCAGGGAAAATAGCATCACAACCTGTCATTTCAGCAGCAGTAATAAGGGCAGGTATATTTAAGTAAGAATCACTTGATTTTGCTCCACCAATACAAATAGCTTCATCAGCATGTTTTAAATATGAAGCATTTTTATCTCCAGCACTATAAACAGCAACAGATTTTTTACCCATCTCTTTTATTGTTCTTATTGCTCTTTGAACTATTTCACCTCTATTGGCTATTAAAATCTTTTTTATTTCTGCCATAATGAACTCTTATATTTTTTCAACAACAAAAATTGGCATATCATATTCAACTGGAGAACCATTTTGAATTAAAATCTCAACAATTTTACAATCAAATTCTGCTTCAACTTCATTCATAATTTTCATAGCTTCTAAAATACAAAGTGTTTGTCCTTTTTTTACTATATCTCCAACTTTTACAAAATCTGGAGATTCAGGAGATGGTGCACCATAATATGTTCCAACCATTGGAGCGTTTATAGTTAATCCATCTTTAGTATTTGATTTATTATCTTCACTCGATACTGCAACAGAAGTTTGTTGAACTGGAGCTGAAACTTGAGCAGCGGTAGGAACAGATTGAACATAAGGAGTCGTAGATACAGTTGTAACACCACTTTCAAATCCTCTTTGCATAGAAATTTCAAAATCTGCTTCTTTAATTCTTAGCTTATTTAGTTCACTCTTATCAAAAACTCTAATTAGCTCTTTAATATCTTTAAAATCCATTTTTTCCCTTTATTCTTATAAAATTTCTCTCATAATATCAAAATTTTTCTAATATTTATATTTTTATTATTAAAAATAAGCTTGATTTAAGATTGTAATTAGAATTCTGTTATAATAAAAAAATTTTATTTTAGGATTACTTTTATGTTAAATGATAGAAGCTTCATAAATATAGCAAAAGAGATAGCACTTGCTTCAAAATGTGTATCAAAACAAGTAGGAGCTGTTATAGTAAAAGATGGTCGAATACTATCAACAGGATATAATGGAACTCCAGCTGGATATATAAATTGTAGTGAGCATTGGAAAGGTGAATATACAAAAGATCATCATGAATGGTCAAAAACTTATGAAATTCATGCAGAAATGAATGCTATTATTTGGGCTGCAAGAAAGGGAATAGCTATAGAAGGTGGAACAATTTATGTAACACTTGAACCTTGTAGTGAATGCTCAAAAAATTTAATTGCAAGTGGAATAAAAAGAATTGTTTATGAAAAATCTTATGAACATACAAATTCTAAAATTATCTCAAAATTCTTAAAAGATAATGGGGTAGAGATAGAACAAATTAAAAATATTTCTGAATAAAAACAAAATATCATAAATTTTTCATATTTTAACTATAAAATAAGTTGAATAATATTTTAAGGAGAAAATATGAAAATTGGTCTGTTTATACCATGTTTTATGAATGAACTGTATCCTAATATTTGTAAAGCAACATACAAACTATTAAAAAATCAAGGTTTAGATATAGATTATCCAATGAACCAAACTTGCTGTGGTCAGCCAATGGCAAACTCTGGATGTTCAAAAGATATAAAAACTTTAGCAATAAATTTTGTTAATACCTTTAAAGATTATGATTATATAGTAGCCCCTAGTGGTTCATGTGTTACTATGGTAAAAGAGCATTATGCAGAATTTTTTCATGATAACAAAGATTACAATAAAGTAAAAACATCAATTTATGAAATTTGTGAATTCTTACATGACATAATCAAAATTGAGAATTTAAAATTTGACCACTCTTTCCCTTATAAAATTGGAGTACACAATTCATGTCATGGGCATAGAGTTTTAAAACTTGCAACTGCTAGTGAATTAAATATTCCATATAACTCAAAATTAAAAAATCTTTTAAATAAAGTCAATGATATTGAAATAGTAACTTTAAAAAGAGAAGATGAATGCTGTGGATTTGGTGGAACATTTAGTGTTCAAGAAGAAGCTATTTCAGTTGCAATGGGAAAAGATAGAGTAAAAGACCATCTTGATTCAAATGCTCAAATCATAACTGGTGCTGATATGTCCTGTTTAATGCACATAGATGGAATAATAAATAGAGATAATACACCAATTAAAGTTATGCATATAACTGAAATTCTTGTAGGAGTTAGACCATGAGTAGTCATAGTATAAATGCAGCCAAATTTGTTGCAAATGATGAAAGAATGCATTGGCATGATGGTGCATTATGGTTTGTAAGAGAAAAAAGAGATAGAGCTAGTAAGTCTATACCTGAATGGGAAACCTTACGAGAATATGCAAATCAAATAAAAACTCATACTATGGCAAATTTGGATAAATATCTTTTAGAATTTGAAAAAAATACAACAGCAAAAGGAATAACAGTTCACTTTGCTTCTGACGCAAAAGAACACAACGAAATTGTTTATAAAATTTTAAAAGAGAATAGTGTAAAAAAACTTGTTAAATCAAAATCTATGCTAACTGAAGAGTGCCACTTAAATCCATATTTAGAAAATCATGGAATTGAAGTAATTGATACAGATTTAGGAGAAAGAATCGTTCAGCTTAGAAATGAACCACCTTCGCATATTGTTCTTCCAGCAATTCACTTAAAAAAATCTGATGTTTCTGATACTTTTCATGAAAAACTTGGAACCCAACAAGGAAACTATGATCCAACTTATCTAACACGAGCTGCACGAGCTGCACTTAGAGAAGATTTTTTAACAGCAGATGCTGGATTAACTGGAGTTAATTTTGCTATTGCAAGTACTGGTGGAGTTGTTGTTTGTACAAATGAAGGAAATGCAGATATGGGAGCTAGTGTTCCAAAACTTCATATTGCTTCAATGGGAATTGAAAAAATCATTCCAAGGCTTGAAGATTTAAGTGTATTTACAAGATTACTTGCACGAAGTGCAACTGGACAACCTGTAACTTCATATACTTCACATTTTCATGCTCCTGTTGAAGATGGACAAATGCATATAGTTATAGTTGATAATCAAAGAAGTCAATTTTTAAGTTCAGAAAAAAATAAAAAAGCATTAAATTGTATTAGATGTGGTGCTTGTATGAATACTTGTCCTGTTTATAGAAGAAGTGGTGGTCACTCTTATGAATATGTAATTCCTGGTCCTATTGGTTCAATTTTAGGAAGTGTAAAAGAACCAGAAAATCATAATAGTTTACCATTTGCTTGTACATTATGTGCTTCATGTACAAATGTTTGTCCAGTGAAAATAGATTTAGATTCACAACTTTACAGTCTAAGACAAGATTTAGGGAAAATGAACCTAATTGATAGCAAAAAACAAATGGCTATGAAAGTAACTGCTTGGTTTATGAGTAAACCAGCTTTATTTGATTTTATGGGTAAAATGGCAAGATTTATAGTTCCAAAACTTCCAAAATCTATAATTTATAATAAATTTAATGCTTGGGGGAAACAAAGAGATTTACCAAAATTCCCTAAAAAAAGCTTCAAAGAAATGTTTAAAGATGGAGATTTAGATGACTAGTAAAGAAAAAATTTTAAACTCTATAAAAGAGAACAATTTAGTAAAAGATGTGAAACTTCCATCTTATGAAAATTTTGGTATCAAATTTGAAAACAGATTTGAAACATTTTCTACAATGCTTGAAAGTGTTGGAGGTAAAGCTTTACTAATTTCAAAAGAGGATTTAGACAAAACAATAAAAGAGATATATCCTGAAGAAAAAGTAATTGCTTCGAATGTAGATTTTTGTAGTTTAGGAAACTTTGATTCAAATTCACAAGAAGATACTCATAATCTAAAAGATATTGATTTAGCAATTGTAAAAGGAAATTTTGCAGTTGCAGAAAATGGTGCTATTTGGATGAAAAATGAATCAAATAGACATAGAGCTTTATATTTTATTGCACAAAATATTGTAATTGTAATAGATGAGAATGAAATAGTAAATAATATGCATGAAGCTTATGAAAAACTTAACTTTGAAAAAGCTGGATTTGGTGTCTTTATCTCTGGACCTTCAAAAACTGCTGATATTGAACAATCACTTGTTATTGGAGCACATGGACCAAAATCTGGTTATGTAATTTTTATCAAATCTTGATATAATCGCTAAATAGGAGAGAATAATGAAATATTTTTTACTATTTAGCATACTTTTTTTAAGTTTTCTAAATGCAAATGAAAACAAAGAAGTATTATTAATCCACTCTTATCATAAAGGATATGCTTGGACTGATGATATTTCAAAAGCCATTGAGAACAACTTTTCAAAACACGAAAATATTGAACTTACAACTGTTTATATGGATACAAAAAGAATAGATGATAAATCATATTTAGAAAATTTATCAAAATTATATAAAGAACAATTTTACAATAGAAAATTTGACTTAATAATCATAAGCGATAATAATGCTTTTGATTTTATTAAAGATTATTATGAAGATTTGTTTAAGGGAATTCCTATTTTATTTTGTGGCTTAAATGACTATACAAAAGAGCGTTTAAATTCTCTACCTTTTAAAGATGTTTCAGGGGTTGCTGAAGCTGTGGATATTGAAAATAATTTTGAACTAATTTCAAAACTACATCCAAATATACAAAATCTTTTAATTATAAATGATAAATCAATAACAGGTTTAGCTGTAAAAAAAGATTTAGTCAAAATCATGGAAAAATATAAAGAAAGATTTAGTATAGAATATACAGACAATCTTGAAATAAATGATTTAAAGCAAAAAGTATCAAATCTTGAAAAAGGGAAAAGTGCAATTTTATTTGTTCTACTTTTCAAAGATACTACAGGAAAATATTTTACACATAAACAAAGTTTTGAACAAGTAAGAAAAGTGAGTGAAGTTCCTATTTATGGTCTTTGGGATTTTTACTTAAATAGTGGAATGGTTGGAGGATTATTAACATCAGCAGTTGCACAAGGACAAACTGTATCAAATATGGCAATAGAAGTATTAAATGGTAAAGATATAAAAGATATTCCAGTACTTGAAAAATCACCAAATCTTTATATATTTAATTATGATGAATTAAAAAGATTTAATCTTAATATCTCAAAATATATCGAAAACCCTATAATTATAAATGAACCAAGTTCCATATATAAAGAACATAAAAACTTTTTTATTATTACAATTCTTACAATTTCCCTATTAAGTATAATTGTTGTTATTTTAAAAGCAAATATTAAAAGAAGAGAAAGACTTGAACGAGAACTTTCAAATAGAATAGAGTTTGATAAAGTACTTCTTGATACTATTCCAAATGCTATTTATTACAAAAATATAAATGGCAATTTTTTGGGATGTAATAGTGCTTTTGCATCTTTAGTAAGTTCTACAAAAGAAGAGGTTATAGGTAAAACTGCTTTTGATTTTTTTCCAGAAAATATTGCAATTCAAAATATAAAAATTGATAAAGAAGTACTAAAAACTTTTACTACTATTAGTTCTGAGTTTACTTTTTATACTCCATCAAAAGATATGAAACATATAATTTTAAATAAAGCAGCTTACAAAAATATAGATGGAACTATTGGTGGAATTGTTTGTATAATGGATGATATGACTGAAAGAACTCAACAAAGACAATTCTTAATTCAACAAACAAAACTAGCTGAAATGGGTGATATGATATCAGCAATTGCCCATCAATGGAATGAACCTTTGGTTGAATTATCAGCACTTGTTCAGGATATTCAGACTTCTTATTTGCTAAATGAATTAAAAAATAGTGATGTAGAAAACTTTGTAAATGACTCTATGATACAGATAAAATATATGTCAAGAACTTTGAATGATTTTAGAAATTTTTTAAAACCATCAACAAAAAAAGTCCTTTTTTCTATTTCTAAAGCATTTAATGAAATAAACGAAATCATAGGAAAACAAGTTTTTTACTCAAACATAAATATGAATTTTAACTACAAAAATACAAATGAAGAACTTTTAATTTATGGCTATGAAAATGAATTTAAGCAAGTTCTATTAAATATTATAAACAATGCAAAAAATAAAATTGTTGAAAAAAACATACCATTTAATAAAAAAGCTAAAATAGATATAAATATTCAAAGATGTGAAAACTGTAATATGATAGAAATAATAGATGATGCAGGTTCTATTGATGAAAAAATCATAAATTCAATTTTTGAACCATATTTTACAACAAAAGAGAATGGAATGGGACTGGGGCTTTATATGGCAAAAATAATAATTGAAGATAAAATGAAAGGTACAATAAGTGTTAGAAATAATGGGAATTGTGCTATTTTCTCAATAAAACTTCCATTTAAAGAGTTATAAATGAAAATATTACTTTTAGAAGACAATAAAAAACTAAATGAGACTATCACTAAAAGATTGAAAATGAAAAATTATAATGTAATATCTTTTACTGATGGAGCTATTGCTTATGAAAAAATTACAGATGGCTTTTCATGTTTTATATTGGATATAAATGTTCCGAATATTGATGGTATAAATATCCTAAAAAAAATTAGAGAATTTTATGAGATTGTTCCAGTTATTATAATAAGCGCGAGTGTTGAACTAGATATAATAAAACAATCTTATGATTTTGGCTGTAATGACTATTTAAAAAAACCTTTTTTTATAGATGAACTAGAAATAAAAATAGAAAAACTTTGTAAAATTAAAAATAATAAAATATGTTTTGATGAAAATTCATATTTTGATTTTATATCTTCTACAATAATTGTAAATAATGAAG
Source organism: Aliarcobacter vitoriensis (assembly GCF_003316695.1). Classification (GTDB taxonomy): domain Bacteria; phylum Campylobacterota; class Campylobacteria; order Campylobacterales; family Arcobacteraceae; genus Aliarcobacter; species Aliarcobacter vitoriensis. The sequence continues at coordinate 23,093 of NZ_PDKB01000011.1, read as the reverse complement.
AGATTAGATTAACAAAAAAAGAGAAGCTCCTTATAAATTTATTTCTTAGTAAACAAAATCAAGTCATTACTTATGCACAAATAGAGAACTATGTTTGGGAAGGAAATTTTGTAACTTTAGATTCAATAAGAAGCTTAATAAGAAGATTAAGAAAAATTTTAGATAAAGATTTTATTCAAACTGTTGTGGATACTGGTTATATTTTTAAGAATATTTAACCAATTGTTAATTAAAAATCATATAAATCTCATATCTTTCTATTAATATCATTTTTATGATTTTAATTAAGGAGGTTTGTATGCAAACTTGGCAACAAGTATACGCACCAATAGGTGACAGTTTAGTTCTATCAGCACTTGTAGCACTAATTCCTATTGTTTTTTTCTTTTTGGCACTTGCTGTATTTAGGATGAAAGGACACTATGCAGCAATCATTACATTAGCTTTATCAATGGTTGTAGCAGTTTTTGCATTTGAAATGCCAGTTAATATGGTATTCTCATCAGCTAGTTATGGTTTCTTATTTGGTTTATGGCCAATTGCTTGGATTATTGTAGCATCTGTATTTTTATACAAGTTAACAGTAAAAAGTGGTCAATTTGAGATAATTAGAAATTCTATTATCAAAATAACTGAAGACCAAAGAATTCAAGTTATTTTAATTGGTTTCTCATTTGGAGCATTTTTAGAAGGTGCTGCTGGATTTGGAGCACCTGTTGCTATTACAGCTGCAATTTTAGTAGGACTAGGATTTAAACCGCTATATGCAGCAGGATTATGTCTTATTGCAAATACAGCACCTGTTGCCTTTGGAGCACTTGGAGTTCCAATCATTGTTGCAGGGCAAGTTACTGGAATTGATGCATTTACAATTGGAGCAATGGCAGGAAGACAACTACCTTTACTATCTTTAATTATTCCTTTATGGCTTGTTGCTATGATGGATGGTTGGAAAGGAATTAAAGAGGTATATCCAGCAGCATTAGTTGCAGGAGCTAGTTTTGCTGTATCTCAATATGTTACTTCAAACTTTATAGGTCCTGAATTACCAGATGTTACTTCAGCGATAGTTTCTATTGTTGCAACAACAATTTTCTTAAAATACTGGCAACCAAAAAATATCATGAAAACAGTAGAATTAGGTGATGTTGTTCAATCTACATACTCAACTGGTCAAATAGTTAAAGCATGGTCACCATTCCTTATACTTTCTGTAATTGTTACTATTTGGACAACTACTTGGTTTAAAGCTTTTTTTGCAAAAGGTCAAATTTTAGAAAGTACTATTTTTAAATTTGAGTTTTCAGCTATTCATAATATGATATTTAAAATGCCTCCTATTGTTAGTGAGCCTAAAGCATTTGATGTTGTATATACATTTAATCCTATTTCAGCAACAGGTACTGCTATTTTCTTAACAGCAATTATTACTTTGTTTATATTTAGATTAAATATATTAACAGCTATAAAAACAATGGGAGAAACTCTTTTTGAATTAAAATGGGCTATTGTATCAATCGGTATGGTTTTAGGATTTGCATTTGTTATGAACTATTCAGGTATGTCTTCAACTATGGCATTAGTTTTAGCAAATACTGGCTTCTTATTTCCATTCTTCTCACCATTCTTAGGTTGGCTTGGAGTATTCCTAACAGGATCAGATACTTCATCAAATGCACTTTTCTGCGGATTACAACAACAAACTGCTCAACAATTAGGATTAAATGAAACATTAATGGTTGCAGCAAATACAACTGGTGGGGTAACTGGAAAGATGATTTCACCACAATCAATTTCTATTGCTTGTGCATCTACAGGAATTGTAGGAAAAGAATCTGATCTATTTAGATTTACAGTTAAACATAGTTTAATACTTGTTGTTATTATGGGACTTATTACAATGTCTCAAGCATATATTTTTACTTGGATGATTCCATAAAATTATAAATTTATTTAGGCTTTTTGCCTAAATAAAATCATTCTTTTATAAATATCATATTATTATCATTTCGTAAAGTTAAAATTTATACTTTATGAATCTTAGGAGAACTAATATGTTAGAAAGTAAATACCAAAAATTTTTTGATGAGATATCAACAAAAATCTCAAAAGAAAAAATCTTTACAGATAAACTTCATACATTAGCTTATGGAACTGATGCTTCTTTTTATAGGCTAATTCCAAAAGTTGTTATAAAAACAGACAATGCACAAGAAGTTCAAAATATTATTGAATTAGCAAATAATATGAATTTAAGTATTACGTTTAGAGCAGGAGGTACTTCACTTTCAGGACAAGCTATTAGTGACTCTATTTTAGTTATAACTTCAAGAAATTTTTCAAATTTCAAAATTGCAAGTGATGCTAGTTTTATCTCTTTACAACCAGCACTAACTGGAGCTCAAGCAAATGGATTACTTGCACGTTATTCAAAAAAAATAGGTCCAGATCCAGCAAGTATAAATGCAGCTATGATTGGTGGAATTGCTGCAAATAATGCTTCAGGAATGTGCTGTGGAGTTTCACAAAATTCATATAAAACTTTAAAATCAATGAAACTAATTTTTGCAGACGGAACAAAACTTGATACAGGGGATGAAAATAGCAAAAATAAATTTAGAAAAACTCATAAAGATTTTTTAGAAGATTTAAAAAGTTTTTCTAATGAAACAAAATCAAATGAAGAGTTAAGGGAAAAAATTGAGAAAAAATTTAAAATAAAAAATACATGTGGTTACTCAATAAATGCTTTAATAGATTTTGAAGATGAGTTTGAAATTTTACAACATCTCATCATTGGAAGTGAAGGAACTTTAGCATTTATTGAAGAAATTACTTATTACACAGTTGAAGATTTAAAAGATAAAGCAAGTGCACTAATCTATTTTAAAGATATGAATGAAGCCTGTCATGCTGTAACAAAACTAAAACTTGCACGAGATTCTAAACAAATCATTGTTGATGCAGTTGAACTTATGGATAGAGCAGCTTTAAAAAGTATAGAAAATGACCCTGCAATGCCAATATTTATAAAAGATTTCGATGATGAGGTAACTGCACTTCTAATAGAAACACGAGCTTTAAATGATGAAAAACTAAATATTCAAATAAATGAAATTGAACAGTTATTAAAAGAGTTTAGTGTAGAAAGAGATATATATTTTACAAAAGATGAACAAGAATATAATCTTTATTGGAAAATCAGAAAAGGTCTTTTTCCAGCTGTTGGAGCTGTTAGAGTTACAGGCACAACTGTTATAATAGAAGATGTTGCATATCCTATTGAAGTGTTAGCAGAAGCTACTCTTGAACTTCAAGGATTATTTCAAAAATATGGTTATACAGAAGCAATTATTTTTGGTCATGCACTAGATGGAAACTTCCACTTTGTATTCACTCAAGATTTTTCAGATGAAAAAGAAGTAAAAAGATATGATGATTTGATGAATGAAGTAGTTAATTCAGTTGCACTTAAATATCAAGGTAGTTTAAAAGCAGAACACGGAACTGGACGAAATATGGCTGCATTTATTGAAGTAGAGTGGGGTAAAACTGCTTATGATATGATGAAAAAAATCAAAAATTTATTTGATCCAAAAAGTTTATTAAATCCTGGAGTTATAATAAATGATGACAAAGAAGCTCACTTAAAAAATTTAAAAACTCTTCCAGCAACAAATGAGATTGTAGATAAGTGTATCGAGTGTGGATTTTGTGAACCTACGTGTCCATCAAATGAAATAACATTAACTCCTAGACAAAGAATTGTAATCAATAGAGAAATTTCAAGACTTGAATCTATTGGAAATACAAAAGAAGCTAAAGAGTACAAAGAATTATACCAATATGATGGAATAGAAACATGTGCAACATGTAGTTTATGTTCTAGTGCATGTCCAGTAAAAATTGATACTGGTAGTTTGACAAAACATTTAAGAGCAGAACAACTAACTTCTAGTAGTAAAAATATTGCAAATTTTGTAGCAAATAATTTTAGTACAACTTTAGCAGGTGTTCGATTTGGTCTTCATAGTTCTAACTTTATACATAAAGTTTTAGGAACTTCAAATATGCAAAAATTCACTAAATCTTTAAGAAGCTTTAGTAAAAATAAAACTCCTAAATGGTCAGCATATATGCCAAAAGCTATAAACATAAATATAAGTTTTGAGCAAAAAGATAGTGATAAAAAAGTTGTATATTTTCCTTCATGTATTAGTAGAACGATGGGATTGAATAGTGCATCAAAAGAAGAAAAAGAACTTTTTGATATTACAGTTGAATTATTACAAAAAGCTGGTTACCAAATAATCTTTCCTCAAAACCTATCAAATCTTTGCTGTGGAATGCCATTTAGTTCAAAAGGATTTAATGATGCTTCACATACGAAATCAAGCCAATTAGAAGAAGCACTTTTAAATGCTAGTGAATTTGGAGAGTATCCAATTTTATGTGATACAAGTCCATGTACTAAAAAAATGATGGAAAGTTTTTCACATAAATTATCAATTTATGAACCAATAGATTTTGCTTTAACTTTTTTAAAAAATGATTTAGAATTTACACCAATAGATGAAGCTATCACAATTCACACAACTTGTAGTTCAAGAAAAATGGGATTGGAAGATAAGTTTAAAAAACTTGCTTTGATGTGTTCAACAAATGTGATTATTCCTTCAGATGTAAAATGCTGTGGATTTGCAGGAGATAGAGGATTTAATTTCCCTGAACTCAATGATTCAGCTTTAAGATATTTAAAAACACAAACAGATGGTGCAAAAATGGCATTTTCTACAAGTAAAACTTGTGAGATAGGTTTAAGTGAACACTCTGGACTTGATTATAACTCTATTTTTTATTTAGTAAATCAAGTTACAAAAGCTAAGAGTTTATAGTTCTTTATTTATTCAAAACTTTATATTTACAATTTTTTTGGTAAAATATCCCTTTTACCAAAGAAAGGATTTCCAAAATGCACAAATTTTTACTATCTTTAGTTTTTAGCACAGGACTTATCTATGCTTCAACAATAAATGGTATAGCACTAACAGTAAATGAAGAACCAATAACTCTATACGATATAGAACGAACTATGGTTGTAAACAAAATCCCAAAAAATGAAGCTGTTGCTTACTTAATTGACAAAATATTATATGATCAATTAGTTAAAGAAAATGGCATCACAGCTGATATTTTTGAAGTTAATGATTACATTGAAAAACTTGCAAATTCAAATGGAATGGATGTATTTGCTTTTAAAGGAATTGTAAAACAAGAGTATCCAGATTATGAAATTTTTGAAAATGAATCAAAAAATGCAGTTATTAGACAAAAGTTAATATCTAAAATTGTACAAGGTCAATTAGCAATAGCAAATGATGAAGATATGAAACTATATTATGAAAAGAATATAAACAAATACCTTACAGCAAAATCTTTTGATGTTATTCAATATGCTTCAACAAATCGAACAGCTTTAGAAGAGACTATGAGATCTCCAATGAAAGTATCAAATGAGATAAGTAAAACACCTTTAAAACTTGAAAGTCAAAATCTTCAAGCACAACTTCAATATATTTTAAATGGTACAAAACAAAACTCTTTTACTCCAATATTTACTTTTAATAAGCAATATGTAACTCTATTTTTAAAAAGCTCTGAAGGTAAAGTTGCTTTGCCATTTGAAAGTGTAAAACCTAGAGTGTTCAATGACCTTATGTCACAAAGAGAACAAGCATTTTTAAAAGAACATTTTGAAAAACAAAAATTAACAGCAGATATAAAAGTTTTAAGATAAGGATAAAGAGATATGTCAAGTATGTTTGAAGTAATTATAGGATTAGAAGTTCACGCACAATTAAACACAAAAAGTAAACTATTTTGTTCTTGTGCAACAAGTTTTGGAGAAGAACCAAATACAAATGTATGCCCAACTTGTTTAGGTCTTCCTGGAGCATTACCAGTTTTAAATAAAGAAGCAGTTCACAAAGCTATTATGCTAGGAACTGCTCTAAAATCACAAATAAATAAAAAATCAATTTTCAATAGAAAAAATTACTTCTATCCAGATTTACCAAGTGGTTACCAAATATCACAATTTGAAGTTCCAGTTGTAGGTCTTGGAGAGCTTACTATTGATTTTCCAGATGGTAGCCAAAAAACTATTGGGGTTACAAGAGCTCACTTAGAAAATGATGCAGGAAAAAATATTCATAGTGGAAATGTTTCACAAGTTGATTTAAATAGAGCGGGAACTCCTTTACTTGAAATAGTAAGTGAACCTGATATGAGAAGTGCAGAAGAAGCTATTTTATACCTTAAAAAACTTCATTCAATTGTTAGATATTTAGGTATTAGTGATGCAAATATGCAAGAGGGTAGTTTTAGATGTGACGTGAATGTATCTATTCGTCCAAAAGGTGATACAAACTTCTATACAAGATGTGAAATCAAAAATATGAACTCATTTAGATTTATTGAAAAAGCTATTCATTATGAAGTAAATAGACATATTGAAGCTTGGGAAGATGGTGTTCATTCAACTGAAATTGTGCAAGAAACGAGACTTTTTGATACAAATACTGGAGAAACAAGAAGTATGAGAGGAAAAGAAGATGCTGCTGATTATAGATATTTTCCTGATCCAGATTTGCTTCCTTTAATCATTACAGATGAAATGATAGAAAAATATTCAAAAATTCCTGAACTTCCAGATGAGAAAAAAGAGAGATTTGTAAAAAATTATGAAATCAAAGAGTATGATGCGTCTGTTATTACATCATCACTTGAAATGGCAAACTATTTTGATGAGATGATGAAAGAAGGAATTACTGCAAAAAATGCTGTAACATGGCTTACTGTTGAACTTCAAGGAAGACTAAAAGAGGGTGTTACAATCGAGCAATCTCCAATTGAAGCAAAAACTTTAGCAACTTTAGTAAAAAGAATAGAAGATAATACAATTTCTGGAAAAGCAGCAAAAGAAGTTTTAGATTATTTAATGGAAAATCAATCAAATGTAGATGAAGCTATTGAAAAACTTGGACTAAAACAAGTAAGTGATGATGGAGCATTACTAGCTATTATTGATGAAATTTTAAATGCAAACCAAGATAAAGTAGTTGAGTACAAAGCTGGTAAAGAAAAAATGTTTGCATTCTTCGTTGGGCAAACAATGAAAGCTTCAAAAGGTACAGCAAATCCAAATAAAGTAAATGATTTACTAAAAGAGAGATTATCTTAAAATGCAAAAAGGCTCTATTGCAGTTATTGGTGCAGGAAAATGGGGACAAGCTCTTCATTTTGCACTAAGTCAAAAACAAAAATGCTACATCACTTCACGAACAAAAAAAGATATAGAAAATTTTGTTGATTTGAAAACTGCAATGGATTGTGAATATTTAATAATTGCTATTCCAGCTCAAGAAATAAGAAGTTGGTTAAAAGAAAATTTTATTTTTAAAGGACAAAAAATCCTTGTAGCATCAAAAGGTATCGAAGCAACAACTGGTGAGTTTTTAAATGAAATTTATGCTAATTTTATTCCAAGTGAGAATGTTGGATTTATCTCTGGTCCTTCATTTGCAGCTGAAGTTATAAAAGGATTACCTTGTGCATTGGTAATCAACTCTACATCAAAAAAATTATATGAATCATTTCAGCCTTTTTTCCCTAATTTTATAAAAACTTATTATAGTGTTGATGTAATTGGTGCAGAAATTGCTGGGGCTTATAAAAATGTTTTAGCAATAGCAAGTGGAATTTGTGAAGGATTACAACTTGGAAAAAATGCTCAAGCCTCTTTAATTGCAAGAGGATTAGTTGAAATGCAAAGATTTGGAAAATATTTTGGTGCTAAAAAATCATCTTTTTTAGGATTAAGTGGAGCAGGTGACCTATTTTTAACGGCAAATTCAACGATGAGTAGAAATTTTAGAGTAGGGCTTGGACTTTCACAAAGCAAAAAACTATGTGTTATCTTAGAAGAGTTAGGAGAAGTTGCAGAGGGTGTAAAAACAGCTGATGCAATTGATAAATTATCAAAAAAATACAAAATTTATACTCCAATAGCGAATGAAGTAAAACTAATACTAGATGGTAAAAACCCAAAAGATAGCTTAAAAGATTTACTAAAAAACTAAACTATCTTTTTTTATGATTATCTCCCCACAAATAAAGCTGTTTAATAATAGGTTTTAAACTCTTTCCATATTCAGTTAATGAATATTCAACTTTTGGTGGAACAATAGGATAAACTTCTCTATGAACTATTCCATCAACTTCTAACTCTCTTAATTTTTGAATCAACATTTTTTGAGTAGCTTTTGGTAATAATTTTTGTAACTCATTAAATCTTTTTTTTTCATCCTTTAAATACCAAATTATCAAAATCTTCCATTTCCCTGCTAATACATCGATAGCTGTTTCTACTGGACATTTAAACTCTTTATCTGTATTAATTTGATTCATTTTTTTAGTCATATTTTACTCCTAAAGTATCTTTTTAGTGAGTACATTTCTAAAAAGATAGTTCTTGCTCTTTTAAAATATTTTAGCTAAAGTTTTAAATCAAAAAGCTAAAAGGAGAGATAATGAAAGCTTTTGTTGTAGAAAAAAATAAAAATGATGAAATAATATCTAGTGTAAAAGATGTACAAAAACCAATTTGTAATGAAAATGAGATATTAATCAAAGTTGAATATTCATCTTTAAACTATAAAGATGCTCTTAGCTCTATTGGTCATTCAGGAGTTACAAGAAATTTCCCACATATTACTGGTGTTGATGTTTCAGGAACCGTTTACGAAACAAAATCTCCTATTTTTAAGATAGGTCAAAATGTTGTAGTAACTGGTTATGATTTAGGTATGAATAGTGATGGTGGTCACTGTGAATTTGTAAAAGTTCCAGCTTCTTGGGCTATACCAACACCAGATTCCATATCAAATAAAGATATTATGATTTATGGTACAGCTGGACTTACATCAGCTTTGAGTATAAATGAATTAATAAATAATGGATTACAAGAGCATTCATCAGTATTGGTTACAGGTTCAACTGGCGGAGTTGGTTCTATATCAGTTGCTATTTTAAATAAGTTAGGATTTAAAGTAACTGCCCTAACAACAAAAAAAGATAAAGATAACTTTTTAAAAAGTCTTGGTGCAACTGAAGTTATTTTAATAGATGATTTTATGCAAAATAAACAAAAACCAATGCTAAAAGAAAATTTTGATGCAGTAATAGATAGTGTAGGGGGAGAAATACTAGCTCAAGCAATAAAACAAGTTAAATATGACGGAATAGTTACTTGTTGTGGTTTAACCGCTTCTTATGAGCTAAATACAAATGTTTTTCCTTTCATACTAAGAGGTATAAGACTTATTGGCATAGATAGTGTCGAGTGTAAAATAGAGAAAAAGCAAAAAGCTTGGGAGAAACTAGCAGGAAAGTGGAAAATAGAGTGTTTAGATGCTATTACAAAAGAAATATCACTTGAAGAGATAAAAGAAGCTTATGAGAAACTTCTAAGTGGTAAAGCAACAGGAAGATATCTAATTAAAATATAAATATTAAATCATAAGATATTCTAAAAACTATAAAGAGGAATGATGTAGAAAGCTCTAATTTTGTTCTTCTTTAATAGTATTTTCTTCATCTAACAAGCTTTGACTATAGTTTGTTTCTTTCCCTGTTCTTAAAATTTTTGCTTGTTCAATCCACTGATGATTTCTTACATAATTTGGAAGGTTTAAAAAGTTTTCTATCCACTCAGAATTTTTTTTAGTCCAATTTGATATTTGATTAAACTGATAAATCCCAAGTTCATATAACGCTGTTTCTAAATCTTCATCAATACCTTTAATTTTCTTTAGATTGTCTTTAAGACTCGATGAACTCAAAACCATTGGTTTATAGTCTAGTGAAGCACTTTTATTGAAGATTGGGTTCATTCTAAATCTTTTTTCACCAGTACAACAAGAACCTGTATTTGAAGCATTTATTTTACTAAATTTCTCTTTTCTTCTTCCAATTAAATAACCTACTAGTATTCCTAAAACAAATGCTATAAATAAATTTACTACTATATATTGAGCAATTTCCCCTAACATTTTATTCCCCTATGTTGAATTCTACTCTTCTATTAATTTCAGATAAACCGTTTTCATCATCTTTTGCAATTGGTCTTTCATTTCCGTACCCAATTGCTGTAATCCTACTAGATTCCACTCCAAAGCTTTCTAATAATGATTTTACACTATTTGCTCTATCTTGAGAAATCTGTTTATTTAATTCCTTATTCCCTCTTGAATCAGTGTGTCCAGCAATTTCAACTTTGTAAACAGTATATTGATTTAGAATATCCGCTATTTTTTGAATAGTATCTTTTGATTTGGGTGTTATTTCAACACTTCTTCTTTCAAAAATAATTTTATTTTCAATAATAGAATTATTAATTAATAATTGTATCTCATCTTTTGTTAAAATATTACTTTTGTTTATATGATTATTATCTATATTTATATCTTTTTCTAATTCTTCTACTAAGATTGGCTCTTTTATGTTATTAAAGATAGTTACTGAAGTAATTTTAGAGATCTTATCAAAAACTAAATCTTTATATTTTATGTCTTTCAATACTCCATCAAAAGTTAGTGTATTATTTATAAAAATAATCTTTGAATCATTTTCAAAGAAATCTTTTAATAATTCAATTAAGCCAGAAATTTCAACTAAAAGTTGCTTATCAACTTTACTATTTTCAACTATCTTAATATCATTCGTTTTATTTATTTTTAGCAGTTCAACAATTTGATTTACGGTATTTTGATTAGGAAAAGTACCATTTAAAAGAATTAAGTTATTCTCTTTATTTATAAAAAAATCTGACGGAATATATTCAACTTTTTTAAATATCTTTTCTTTTATAGATTTTAATATTCCACTATTTTCATCTAAAGTAATCTCTTTTTTTCTATCACTAAAATAATCTTCATAGCTAAAAGTATAAATAGATACTATATTTAAAGCTACAAAAAGTACAAAGAGTATAAGAATCTTTATAAAAATAGACATTATGTTTCCTTTTAATTTATATTAAAAATCATCAAAATCTATACTACCTTTTGAGTAGTTTACTACATTTCCTTCAAAAAAGTTTGTTCTTTGGTCATTAAACGAAGCATAACCATCAACCCATGGAATAGGATGTTTTACATTGTATTCTGGCTTATACCCTACTGCTTCAAGTCTTCTATCAGCCAAGTACTCTATATATTGTTTAATAATCGCATCTGTAAATCCTAAGATTTGTCCTTGCGTAATATATGATCCCCATGAAGCTTCTAATTCAACAGCTTTTCTGAACATAGCCCTAACTTCTATCTCTAATTCTTCTGTGAATAACTCAGGTCTTTCTTTTCTAACACTATTTATCATATTTTGAAATAATAAAAGATGTGTTACTTCATCTCTTTGGATAAATCTAATCATTTGAGAACTACCTAACATTTTTCCAGATTTTCCAAGTGCATAAATAGCTGCAAATCCAGCATAGAAATATAACCCTTCTAAGATTTGATTTGCAAATAGTGCTAAAACTATTTTTGTATCATCAATTTCACCTGAAAGATTTTTATAAACTTCTGCGATATAAGTATTTTTTTCTCTTAATTTAATATCAGTTTTCCACATATCATAAATTAAATCTGTATTGTCAGAGATTGATTCAACCATAACTGCATAAGATTTACTATGATTTGCCTCTTCATAAGATTGTCTTGATAAACATGCATTTATTTCAGGAGCTGTTATATACGGATTTATATTATCCATAAGATTATTTGTTTGCAAACTATCCATAAATATTAACTGAGAAAGAACTAAATCATACATTCTTTTCTCAGCTGGAGTTAAAAATTTATAATCTTTTGCATCAGCAGTCATCTGAACTTCTCTTGGAAACCAAGTATTTGCTTCCATTGTATCCCAAAGATTTAAAGCCCATAAATATTTCATTCTAGTGAAATTGATCATTCCATCACTATTTCCACCAAAAACTCTTCTATCATTTAAACTCTCTTTAGAATCTGGATTGTAAATAGTTTTTCTTTCCATTAAACTTTCCTTTTTAAATTTATAATTATTGACAACCTGCACACTCCATACTTCTATCTTCGACATCATTTTTAGCTTCAGGAGATTGGCTTCTTAGGTAATAAGTCGATTTAAGCCCTAGCTTCCAAGCTAAAGTATAAATTTCATGAAGATATTTCCCACTTGCTTTATCTAAACTCATAAAGATATTTGTTGATTGCCCTTGGTCTATCCATTTTTGTCTAATTGCAGCAGCTTTTATAACTTGTAATTGGTCAATTTCAAAAGCTGGTGTATAATAACCCCAAGTCTCTGGACTTAGCTTTGGTACAACAACAGGAATTAATCCTGATAAATTTTCTTCAAACCATTTTCTTTTATAAACAGGTTCTATTGCTTGCGTAGTTCCTACTAAGATTGAAATCGAAGAAGTTGGAGCAATAGCCATCAAGTAACCATTTCTCATTCCATCTTTTTTTACTTTTTCTCGCAAGAAATCCCAATCATAATTTGTATCAAACAAATCTCTATCCACAAGAGCATTAACGCTTTGTGAAGCATGATCATGTGGCATTATTCCTTTACTCCAATTTGAACCAACAAATGTAGGATAACTTCCTTTTTCTATTGCTAAATCAGAACTAGAAAGAATGGTATTATAAGAAATTGATTCCATAATTTTATCTATTTTCTTAAAATGTTCTGTTGACCCCCAAGAAACTCTATATTGAGTTAGCATTTCAGCTTCACCCATCACACCTAAACCTATACTTCTTGATTTTAAGTTTGTTGCTTTTACTTTTCTAAGAGGATAGAAATTTAAATCAATTACATTATCTAACATTCTTACAGCAATTGGTACAACTCTTTTTATATCTTCATCTGTATTTATTCTTGATAAATTTATTGAAGCTAGATTACAAACAGCAGTATCTCCATCAATTTTATCTTTTTCAACAATAAATATTTTTTTTCCATTTATGCTATCCAATGCCGTTACTTTATTTGCTTTTTTCGTAATTCCACCATCAACAATTACCAAATCTTCTTCTTCAAAAGTTTTAATAGTTCCATCTTCGAACTCAATTTTTATTTTATAGTGATTTGGATTTGTATTTTGGAATATTTCTGTACAAAGATTTGAACTTCTAATATGTCCTACATGAGTATTTGGATTGGCTCTATTTGCTGTATCTTTAAAGCATAAAAATGGACTTCCAACTTCAAAATATGAAGTTAAAACTTTTTTCCAAAGTTCTTTTGCCTTTATTCTATTTTTTGTAACATTATCATCACTTTCATATGCAATATATTTAGATTTAAACTCTTCACCATAACATTCACTCAAATCTTCTACTTCAACAGGGTCAAATAGTGTCCAATAAGAGTCTTCTAACACTCTTTCCATAAACAAATCAGTTATCCATAAAGCTGGGAACAAATCGTGAGCTCTTCGTCTTTCTTCACCAGAATTTTTCTTCAAATCTATAAAGTCTATGACATCCATATGCCATGGTTCCATATAAACAGCAATTGCACCTTTTCTTGTACCCAATTGATCAACAGCAATAGCTATATCATTTGTAATTTTTAAAAATGGTACAGTTCCACCAGCTGCACTTTTATGCCCATCAATAGCTCCACCTAAACTTCTAATTTTATTCCAATCCCAACCAATACCACCACCATATTTAGATAATAGTGCCATTTCTTTGTAACCATCGAAAATGCCTTCAATATTATCTGGACTTGAACCAATATAACAAGAACTTAATTGATGTCTATTTGTTCTAGCATTACTTAATGTTGGAGTGGCAAGCATAACCTCAAATTTAGAAATAACATCATAAAACTCTTTTGCTTTTGTCTGTTTATCATTTTCATTTTGAGCTAAGAACATAGCTATAGCCATAAACATTTGTTGTGGTAACTCTATTGGCTCACCTTTACTATTTTTCAACAAATATCTATCATATAAAGTTTTAATTCCTAGATAGTTAAACAAAAAGTCTCTATTCGGATCAATATATGAGTTTAAATCATCTAAATCATACCCATTTGCTAAATTAGGGATTATTCTTCCAGATTCTATTCCAAAATTAATATAATCTTTTAAATGTCTATATGCATCACCTTTTACACCATGTGTTGCAATTCCTACTCTATGATATAAATCATATAAAAATAGTCTAGCTGCAACAAATGTCCAATTTGGAACATCAATATCTATTTTCTCAACTGCTGTTTTAATTAAAGCATCTTGAATATCACTAGAGTTCATTCCATCAATAAATTTAATATGAGCATCAAGTTCTAATTCACTTTGACTAACACCTTCTAAGTTAGCTGTTGCTTCAATAGTCATTTTTTGAATTTTTGTAATATCCAAAACCTCTCTTCGACCATTTCTTTTTTGAATCATTATTGCCATTGGATAACCTTTATTTAAAAACTCTTTTGAATATTGCATCTACATTCTTTGTATAATAATCAAAGTTAAAACAATCTCTTATTTGTTCTTCACTTAAACTATTTCTCAACTCATCATCTGCAAGTAAATATTGAAGATACAAAGACTCTCCTTTTTCATTTGTAGTTGATTTTCCTTTTTGTATCTCTTCCCAAACTTTCATAGCATTTCTTTGAACTATTCTATAAGCATCTTCTCTACTTACACCTTTTAATGGAAGTTCTAGTAAAACTCTTTGAGAAAATACCAATCCACCTGTTAAATTTAGATTTTTCATCATATTTTCAGGCATAACAGTTAAATTTGCAATAACACTATTCATTCTATGAAGCATAAAATCAGTTGTGATAAAAGCATCTGGTAACCAAAATCTTTCAGTCGAAGAGTGAGAAATATCTCTTTCATGCCAAAGTGCCACATTTTCCATAGCAGGAATACAATAAGCTCTTATCATTCTAGCAAGTCCTGTTATATTTTCAGTTAAAATAGGGTTTCTTTTATGTGGCATTGCTGAACTTCCTTTTTGTCCAGCTGAAAAATACTCTTCAGCTTCATAAACCTCTGTTCTTTGTAAATGTCTTACTTGAACTGCAAATTTTTCAACAGAAGATGCTAAAAGAGCTAAAGCCGTAGCAAGTCTTGCATATCTATCTCTATGAATTACTTGATTACTACAAGGTTCAGGTTTAAGTCCAAGTTCAGCCATCGCATACTCTTCAAGTTCAAGTGGTGCATGAGCAAAATTTCCCATAGCCCCTGAAATTTGTCCAACTGCAATAACTTCCATAGTATCTTCAAGATTTTTAAGATGACGTGCAACTTCATCATACCAAACAGCCAAAGTTAAACCAAAAGTGATAGGTTCACCATGAATACCATGACTTCTTCCTACCATCAAAGTATATTTATGTTCATTTGCTCTTTTTTTGATACTTTCAAGAAGCATTTTTACATCATCAATGATGATATTTAAAGAGTCTCTCATTTGTAAAGCAACACCAGTATCAACAGCATCTGAACTTGTCATACCATAGTGGAACCATCTACTTTCTTCACCTAAACTTTCAGATACACTTGTGTTAAATGCTATTAAATCATGTTTTGTGATAGCCTCTATCTCTTCTATTCTCTTAACTGAGAATTTTGCATTTTCAACTATCTTTTTACAATCTTCATCAGGTATAAGCCCTAATTTATTCCAAGCTTTTACAGCTGCTTTTTCTACTTCAAGCCAAGCAGCATATCTTGCTTCTTGTGTCCATTTTGAGCTCATTTGCTCTCTAGCGTATCTTTCAACCATTGCTAACCTCATATAATCGTATTTCTATATTTTTTATTATAAAATTTCATAAAATTTAGTTTGTATTGTATCTAAAAGAACTAAAAGAAAATTAAAAACGTAAGGTTAGATTTTGCCATTCATTCTCAAAAAATTCAAAGCAATAAAAGATAAAAGAATACAGATTTTTTTAGTTAAAGATTTAAAATACTCACCCAAAATAGCACAAAAACTAACCTCCAAAGGAAGAGTTTTTGACGAAAATATGCAAGTAATAAATGCTGGTGAAACAATACCAACTGAATACATATTTATAGCACTTTTTGAAGGTCAAACTAGGGGTTTAAAACCGATGTTAGAGTTTGCTAATTTTGCTATTTTTGATAAACCTACAAATTTGATGGTTCATCCAATTTCAAAAAACACTCCTTATTCTTTACTTGATGAAATAAGATACCATTTTGGAGAAGATTCTAACTTGGTTCATAGGATAGATGCTGAAACATCAGGGCTGATAATAGTAGGTAAAAATAAAAAAAGCGAAATTGAACTAAAAGATATGTTTCAAGAAAAAAAATATCATAAATCATATCTAGCAATAGCAACTGGAAAAATAGAAAATGAAATAACAATAGATAGGAATATAGACAAAGAAGGGCTTTTAATAGGTGTGAGAATGAAAGTTTGTGAAGATGAAAATGAAGGTAAAAAATCAGTAACCATCATAAAACCTCTAAAATACAACAAAGAAAAAGATTTAACACTTGTTGAAGCAATACCACTTACAGGAAGACAACATCAAATAAGAGTTCATCTTTATAGCATAGGTCATACAATTTTGGGTGATCCAATCTATGGAATTGATGATGAAAATGCTGAAAATTATCTAAATAAAACTTTAAGCCATGAAGATAGAATAAAAGTTACAAAATCGCATAGACTGTGGCTTCATGCAAACTATTTAGAATTTACATATAAAAACAATCAATATAAAATATTTTCTAAAAATGAAGATTTATATAAAGAATTTTTTTAAATAAAAAAAGGTAAGGAAAAATTCCTTACCTTTAAAATGTAGCTTTTCAAGATGAAATTAGTTTGTAATTCCATCTGAAATTGGTTGCTCAACCTTAACCGTAACAGTAGTATCTCCAGTAGTATTTGACCACTCTGTAAATGTTTTACCATTTTCAAAAGTTGTTGTATCAGATTTTTGCCATTGAGTTTTATCTGCAAATGTCAATTTATCTTCTGAATTTCCAAGAATTGTAAGATTAATATTCCCTTCTCCATCTTTTGTCCCAATACTTAAAACATCTTCAAGTGTAAGATTTAAAAGTTTATTTTCACCTTTTGCACTTAAATCTATTGTACTAACACCTTTGATATCTCCATTTTCAATTTTAGAGAAATCTATATTTACTTCTTTTCCTAAAGTAAATTTACCATTTTCTACTGCATTTTTAGCAAAATCTACTTCCATAAAACCAGTTGCTGGTTTTTCCCTTGTACTATCATCCCCATCTGTTGTCCAAGCTTTTATATCTACAGTAGTATCTTTATCATTTGTAAATTGGATATCGTTTATCTTGTCATATGCAATATCTTTAATTGTCCAAACTTTATTAACAGAGTCATACTCAGATTCTACAATTCCACCATCTTTTAGTTTAAATTGTGCAAATGATCCAAGACCTTTAAGCTCAAGATACATTTTTTCACTACCATCTAAATCTTTCATGTTTGCATTTAAATTTAAAGTTGTCCATTCAAATCCATTTACATTAGTTCCTGTTTTTGTAGGATCAATTGTAACACCATCCGCAACTTCTTTAACATATACAGATCCTGTAAGTTCTTTTGTAACTTTTGCTTCACCATCTTTTGCATTTATAGTTGCAGTAAATTCTATCTCTCCTCCTAAATGCTCTTTTCCTTTAAAAAATATTTCTGGTAAAGAACCATCACTATTAACAGGAACTAACCAAGAACCATCACCAACATTCATAGCTAAACTACTTCCATTTGAACCATGATAAACAGCAACTCCAGAAGCAACTTTGATAAGTACACTTTCAAATTTCTCTGATGGATCATATTTATCAACTGATAATTTAACACTTGCCATTTGTCCATCTTCAATACCATCTTGTACTTTCTCAACTTTAATTTCAGAAGAAACAACTGGTTGAACAGTAATACTTGTACTACCAGTTGCAAGTGTATAATTATCAGCATTCGATTCTTTGTTTTCAGTAGAAACAGTTATTGTAACATTTCCATTTCTATTTTCTCCAGTTTCATAAACAAATTGTGGTAAATTATCTATAGTGTAACCATCTTTTAATTCAAATTTACCATCAGCATCTAGCTCAACTTTGTTACCTAAATTATCTATATAATATAATTTTCCAGTTGAACTTTCATTACTATCTTTGTAATTTTCATTTGCTTTTATATAAATCACATTATCTTTTAATGTAGTTCCTATATCTACATTATTTTCAAATTTAATATCAAACTTAAATTCACCATTTTCATCTATTGTCGTTGCACTATCAACTGGTGTTATAGTTATTACTCCAGAATCTGTTACAGGAGTTACAGATACATCAACTATCTTATCTGTAAGTCCAAAACCATTAACTGTTAATTGCATTTGACCTTTATTGTCATTGAAGTTTGCATCAGGAATAACTTTTATTTGAGATAAAATTGTTCCAATATCAGCTGCATTACCTTTTAATTTTATAGTATATTCCCCATTAGCATCTGGAGTATATCCTTCAATAGTTCCATTTGTTACTTTGATTTTAATATCATCTGTTTGATGTCCACCAGAGATATTGAAAATATCTAATAATCTGAAATCAGTATCTTCTTTTGTTACATAATCTGATTTTGTTTCTAATGAAATTCCTTGTCCATTACCACCAGTACCATAATCTTTTACTATATTTATTGTTTTTGAGTCTTGTTTTATATCACCATTTCCACTATCTTCAGTATAAGTTGTAATAGTAATATCTCTATCTATAAAATTAGCATATGATGTTATATCAAATTTAATATTTTCTAAAATACCATCTAATGATGTAATATTTTTATTTAATTCAATAACATAAACTCCATTATGCTCATATAAAGTAACTCCATCTTTATCATCAGTTAATTTATCTGTTATTCCACTTATCATTACACCTTGTGGCACACCAGAGA
The DNA here is from genome assembly GCF_003316695.1 of Aliarcobacter vitoriensis. Lineage (GTDB taxonomy): Bacteria > Campylobacterota > Campylobacteria > Campylobacterales > Arcobacteraceae > Aliarcobacter > Aliarcobacter vitoriensis. The sequence continues at coordinate 4,029 of NZ_PDKB01000011.1, read as the reverse complement.
TGATTATTTTAACTACTTTCTCACTATTATCTATATCTTCACTAGTAGTTTTAGTATTTAAAGTGAAACTAGCATTTTCTGCTTTTATCAAAATCTTAGTACCATTAACTACACTATTAGATAATTTATCAATAGATTCAATTTTCAATTCTGGTTGATCTGTAACAGGTGTAATTGTCAATTTATGTGTAAATGTATCTGTTTTTACTGTTTCATAATTTACATCTTTTCCTACACCATTTTGGCTATCTTTTACAGTATAACTACCTGTTATATCAAAATTACCATGTTGATTTTCAGGAGCTTGTACATAGATATTTTTTAGCTCAGCTTCTGTATAAGTTTTAGTAAAATCAGTTATTTCAGTATATGTTCCATCAGTACCTTTGATAACTAATATATAATCTCCATCAGATGGTTTATCTATAGTAACACTTACTAAAGATTCATCAGTATCACTATTTTGATAAGAAATTCCTAAATCAAGTTTATAATAACTTTTTCCATTAACTGTTATCTCTGCTCCTATATCTTCAGCTTTTGTAGTATTTGAATTAAATTCAGCATCAACAGTTGGTTTTACAAAAATACTCACATTATCAGTAGTTTTTTTACTATCAAAAGTTTTACTTGGATTATCTGTTTCTTTACCTGCTTCAGTAGTAATATAATCAATTTTGAAGTTTAACTCTCCACTATAATTTGGTGGAGTAACTATCTTGATATTTGGAATATCACTAGCCTTGAAAATATATTGACCATTAATTAAAGTTACATTTCCTTCTAAGATAACATCTTTTGGTAAATCTTTAAGAATAATAGTTAAATCTTCACTTGCACTATCATAAGAAGCAAGTTTTGTAGAATCTGTAAATATAGAATTTAAAGATATTTTTCCACCATTATCATCTTCATTTACTATTACATTGTATTGTTTATGTGTTCCTATAACTTTATCATCAGTATTTGGTGTTACAACTAAAGTTTCTTGATTATAGTCATTTCCAACAACACTATCAGCTACATCTTTTACAACGACAACTATTTCTTTACTCGTTGCTACTTCTTGAGTATGAGTTTTATCTACTCCATTTATTTTTACAGTATCAACTGTTTTTACATCAACTTTTAAAGGAAAATCACCATGTGTATTGTGTGGTGGAATAAATTTTGGTTCTTCAATAATATACTTTCCATCTCCATCTTTTAGAGCATTTTGATAATCTTTTATCTCAACTGCAAATTTACCATTTTCTTCTTTTACACTGATATTTCCACTTATATTACCATTAATAACTTGACCATTAATAGTAATTTGTGTTCCATCTTTAGATACTTCTACTAATTTGTAACTTGCAGATGATTTATCATAAACATATAGTCCTGAACCATTTGGAATATCTTTGATAGTTACAGTAAATGTTTCACTTCCATCTTTATCAGTTGATGTAACCTCAATAGGTAGTCTAATACCATTTTCTGGATTATCAATTTTTGAAGCATCAGTTACTACATTTGAAATATTTCCTAAACTTCTTCCAGCATCTTCATATCCTTCTGGTTGCCCAACTTTTACTGTAGCATCATCCGCAACTGGGTTTACAGCAACTTCAAATTTAACAGTTTGTTTTAATTCTTCCCCCCACTTAGAAGAATCATTTTTCTCTTCTACTCCTCTATCTTGAACATGTAAAGTTAATTCTCCCTTTAGTGTACCACCTGAGTAACCATTTGGAAATTGAACTTTAAAATCTGGATCTGCTTTTGTATTTTCAGATGCAGTAAATTCATATTTATATTCACCATTATTATCTGAGTATACTACTTTTTCATTGATTATTAAATAATCTGGATGATCTTTTAAATCTCCTTCAAATTTAACAGTGTACCATCTAATTTCACTACCATCCAAATCTCCTTTTTCTGTACCATTTGTACCATCTGTAGTACCACTTGTATTTGATAGAAGATCATTGAAGTTTATGATTCCTTCTTCTTTTATTATATCTTTATTGAATACAAATGTTTTTCCATCAGAAGATATTGTTCCAACATCATTTCCAGCAAGCTTATTACTATCAAATTTCAATTCTATAGCATCAGTTACTGGTTTGATAACAACTGTCATAGTTTTACTATCTGATTTACCTTGATTATTTGCTTGAGAATTTAATAAAGGTTTCCCATTATCATCAACTTCATAAGTTTTAGTTGAGATATTAATTTTTATATCTGTATCATTATCTTCAGCATGTTGGATTTTTAATCCCTCATACTCTTCTTTTGTAAGATAATCTACTCCTGTTTGCCCTAAAGCAATATTTGAATGATGGAAATCTGTGTCTACTACCATTTTTCCTGTTCCATCATCTTTAACAATAACTATTTTAACTGCATCAGTATTTTTAGTAATAGTTAAAATATCAGAACCATCTGCTTTTTCTAAAATAGCTCCATTTACAGAACTTCCATTTGTAAACTTAAGTGTAATATAATCAACTCTTTCACCATGGTCACCTTTTGCAGTTTCATTTTTATCTGTATTATCTTTTATAGTTGGTTGTACTAATCCTAAAGATACAGAATTTTTACCTTCTTGAGTATTTTTATTATCTTCATAAGTTGTTATTGTTCCATTTCCATTTTTATCAACTATTATTCCATCTTGGAATTTGATTTCTGTACCATCAGTTACTGGTTTAACATGAATATTGATTTGTCCTACAGCATAATCTCCATCTGTATCATAAACTTTATATTTGAAGTTTGGTAAATAACCATTATCAGCTTCATATTTACTATAATCTTTATTTGGAGTAAAAGTTAGAGTTCCATTTGCATTATTTTTAAGCGTTCCTACAACTTCATTCCCATCATAAATATTAACTGTCCCATCTTTAGCTACTGTTTGATATCCATCTTTACCGTTATCTATTTCAATTACTCCATTTTTAAATGGTTCATCACTTAAAACGATTACCAATGGTATATCTTCAATAGTATTTATTGTTTTATCTCCAACTTCAGGTGTAGAATCATTTACAGTAACTTTAAACTCTTTTGAAGGACTTGTTACAGTTTGTCCATTTTTAGATACTGTAGTAATATTAAATTTGAAATTTAAATCAATATTATCTTTATCATTATAATTTTCTTTTCCATTTGATTCATTTACATTTCCAGATTTTGGATGGTCAATATTCTCATATTGTGTATATTTATATGTTCCATTTTTATTTAAAACAATATCAAATACCTTCTTTTGATCAGTAGTTCTTATAGCTGTAATAACATTTCCATTTACACTATAAGTAATATCTTGTCCATTTGATTTTAAAATATAATCTTGACCATCAACTGTAACTTTTGGTTTTCCATCAAAGTTAATTGTATATTGCCCAACTTTATCTTCATATCCAGCTGGAACATTAATCCCTAAGCTTTTTGAATCAGCAATATTTTCTTTAGTTGTAGAAGCACCTGCAAAGAAGTTATCTTCATCAACATAAGCATTTTCTGGATTTCCAAGTGTAATACCATCAAGAATTGTATCTGTTACTGTATTGTGTTTAGAATCAATTTCTACATTCTCAAATACTTTTTTGTTTCCAGTCTCTTTTACATCTTTAATTGATACTTCATAAACCTCTTTTCCTTCAGCTTCAAAATCAACTTTTGATTTACTTAAAACCTCTGCCAATGTTTTACCTGCTGGGATAACTACTGTTACTTGTTGTGTTTCATAATCATCAGAGTTTGTACCATCTTTTATTTTGTATTCTAAAGTTACAGTAATTTCTCCATCTTCTGGAATTGTTACAGATTTTCCATCTTTATCTACTAATTGTACAGTATGTTTTAAATCTCCACCTTCAATAGTTTCTGCATTGTTTATAATTCTTACATACACTGTATCTTCTGGTCCATATCCTGGATTATCTCCTGGTGTTAATGGATTATCTGGCTCTCCTGGATTATTTGGATTTGAATTATCTAATATTGTCGTATCTACTTCTTTATTCTTCCCTT
>NZ_PDKB01000010.1 GCF_003316695.1 Aliarcobacter vitoriensis | reverse complement strand
GTATTTTAAATAATATCTATCCCCATCTCTAGGTTAAATATTACTACTTGTACAAATTTTTTCTTTTAACATATATATTCGGTTTACAAAGATTACCCTCTCTAAACCTATCAAACTTTAAAGATCTCAACCTTCCCAGCTATCTGGTCAAATTGGACGGGAATTATAATCGCTTTTTTCTTATTTGTCAAGAGTTTTTTATTAATATTCGCTTAAATTCCTGAATTTGTTTATTTATTTTTTAAAAACTCGATAAAACCACTATTTGGGTGAATAACAATTTCTCTAAAATCATTTGAATTTGATATAAATTTTATAATACAAGGTTTTTTTATCTCAAAATCATATGCTTCTGATATTCTTGAGTAAACTTTTCCATCTTCACCAAAAGATATTTGCCCTAAAGAATCAGTAGAATTGCAACTAATATCTACTTTTTTTATATCATAGTTTTTTAAAAGCACAAATGGACTATTTTCAATATTATTGTTACAAGCATTTGTATTATAAATATATTTATTTGACAGTGGATCTTTTAGACTCTCTTTTTGACCAGCATGTCCTTTATCATTTTTTTCTGAATAAATACGAAAATAAATTCCTCCACCTTTATTTTCAGAACATCGCATAAATTTCATAGTCCATCTACCTTTATACCAAAGATTATCTCCCTTGCTATCTTTTTCTTCTGAATAAACATCATCGCTCAAAGCTTTAAATCTTGTAAAATGTAAATATATTAAAATTCTATTCGTAACTTCATCTAATTTGTTTATGTATTTTTTCGGAGTAAAAATTGAGTAAATTATCCCTAATATAACTATTACTATAATAAATTCTATTAGGAAAAATGATTTTTTCATATTAATTTTTTTATATACACTCTAAAAAGTTCTTTATCGTAGTAGTTAATTGATATTTTTTCATCATAACCATAAAATTCAAATTCTGATAAAAAGTAATCTTCTGTTTCTTTAATTCCATAAAATTTTAGCCTTAAAGCTAAAGACTTATCATCACAAAAAACACCATTGATATTTCTATTTTTAAGTTCTTTTGAAAGTTCTTTTACAAAATGGTATTGATGTACAAAGTGTTTATCGCTTCTTTCAAGAAGTAAATAAATTGGTTTATTTACAAATGTAAACAAAATATTAATTGATAAAAATAAAATTGTTGTTATAGCTATAATATTATAAGTTGTTCTAAACTCTTTTAATCTAACTCTATATGAATGCAAAAATATTTTTACAATTGCAGGAATAACCACAACAACATAAGGAGCAAAATCTTCTATATATATGCGTTGTCTAAATGATGCTAAAATAGATAAAAGAAGTGCTGTTGAAGCTATATACCAACTCAAATCCATCTCTTTTTTTATTAATACTCTATATAAAGAGTATAAAAAGTATAAAAATAAAACTGGAGATAATATAGCTGCATATATTCCAAAAGTATCTATTAAAAAACCTTTTGGACGCCCATCAGTAAATATTCCATAAATAAATATAGATAGAACAAATAAAATTGTTGAGAAATATAAAAGTTTTCTATCTTTAGTTTTAAACGAAAATAAAAAAAGAGCCAAAAAAAGTATTGCAAAAGAGTTATCAACAAATAGTAAAAACGGTAACAAATAATATAAGTGTTTACCATATTTTTCATAATAGTAGATATATAAAAGAGTTAAGAATATACAAATTATTGCCGTATTTACTAAAAGTGAGGCACTCAAAACTCCTGGTAAGACCATAAAAAGGCAAATTGATATAAATCTATCCATTTCATATTTGAAATAGTTTTCAGTAATTTTATACATTAAAACTACACTAAAAATATACATACATATAAAAGGTAATCTTAATGCTAAATCACTTTGCCCAAATAAATATACAGAAGCTTGCGTAATAAATGATAAAATAGAACTATTCTCATAAAAATTTAAAGCTTCTTTATATGAGATACTTAGATAAAATTGTGTTTGTATAAAAAGTAAACATACAATAAAAAATAATAATATATAAAAATATAATGTATATTTACTTTTTAAAAGCATTCTAAATCTTTAAAAAATTATCTATTATCTTATGCCCATGTTCACTCATAATTGACTCTGGGTGAAATTGTACACCATAAATTTGTTTATCTTTTATTTCCAAAGACATTATCTCTTCATCATCTAAACTTTTTGAAGTAACAATAATATCTTCTGGTAAATCATTTTTATCTACAATTAAAGAATGGTATCTTGTTTGAGTAAACTCTTTTGGTAATCCTTCAAAGATTTTTGTATCTTTTACAACTTTTATTAAAGAAGTTTTTCCATGCATCATATTTTTTGCTCTTACAACTTTTGCACCAAAAACTTGTGCTATGGCTTGATGCCCTAAACAAATACCAAAAATTGGTTTTTTATCAGAAAAATATTCTATAACTTCAAGGCAAACACCAGCATCATCTGGAGTTGCTGGACCAGGTGAAATTATAATTTTACTAGGATTTAAAGCTATTATATCTTCTAAACTCATTTCATCATTTCTAATTATCTTTAAATCTGCTCCCAATTCTAAACAATATTGAACAATATTATATGTAAAGCTATCATAGTTATCAATCATTAAAATCATTTTATTTTTATCCTTTAAGCCATATTTTCTATGGATTTATACAAAATTTATTCTAAAATATTAAAAATCATGCTAATTAATTACTACTCATTTTAGTATTTTATACAGTTTATAAGAGTACGCTAAAAGTAGCATAAAAGTTCTTGATTATATCTAATTGATGTTTAATCTCAAATTTTTATGATATGTAAATTAATAATATTTAACTATATTGTTTTATTATCATCTGCACAGCTTTTTCTACTAAGTTATTTTGTTCATCAGATGTCAATTTAGCTGCACCATAGATTTGTGGATAAAAAGCAAATGATTTAATCATTCCTATAAACTGTTTAGATACAAATAAAGAACTTTCAAAATCTAATTTTTTATTTTCTTTAGCTTTCTCAAACCATTTTGAAGTCATATCCATACAGTCATCTCTTTCATAAGCCAATAATTTTAAACCAATCTCATTTTTTTGAATCATTACAACTGTTAAAATTTGAATTAATTTCATATTTTCATTGTCATTTAAAAACTCTAATTCTTTATACGCAATTTCTTTTAATTGAAATTCTATTGTTTTGTTATTATCATATTCATATTGAAAACTCTTTTCAAGTTTTTCAAGTAATATATGTGCTAATGCTAAGAATAGATCTTCTTTATTTTTAAAATGATTATATACAGTAGCTTTAGAGACATTAGCCTCCTTAGATATTGTATCCATACTAGAAGCTTCATACCCTCTTGTATAAAATTCTTCAATAGCAGCTTTTATAATAGCATTTCTTTTTTCTTGATTTAATGGTCTATTTCTTTTCATAATAGAATTTTAACAAATAAAAACTTAAGGGCTATTCAAACTAAACCGTTTAGTTTAATTAATATTTAAGATTTCTTACACTAAACTTTTGAGTATGGTTTAAATAATAAAGGAATAAAATGAAAAATGTAGCTTTAATAACTGGTGCAAGTTCAGGAATAGGAAAAGAATTAGCTAAGATTCATGCAAGTAAAGGTGGAGATTTAGTTTTAGTAGCAAGAAATGAAGATAGTTTGATAAGTTTAAAAAATGAATTAGAATTTAAATTTTCAGTAAAAGTTGTAAATATAATAATTGATTTATCAGTTATAGGATCAGCTAAAGAGGTATATGAAAAAGTAAAGGCTTTAAATATTAATATAGAATATTTATTTAACAATGCAGGATTTGGATTATTAGGTAAATTTGATGAACTTTCTTGGGAAAGACAATCTCACATGATTAATCTTAATATAATAGCTGTAACAGAACTAACATATTTATTTTTATCTGATATGAAAAAAAGAAATAGTGGAAAGATTTTAAATATATCTTCAATTGCTTCATTACTACCTGGACCACTTCAAGCAGTATATTATGCAACAAAAGCTTATGTAACTTCATGGGGAAATGCATTAAGTGAAGAATTATATGATACAAATATTACAGTTACAAATTTGCTTCCAGGTGCAACCAAAACCAATTTTGGTGCAACTTCAGGAGTTGATAAAACAAAACTTTTGGATAAGGCTGTTTCTGCACTAAGTGTTGCTCAAGATGGTTATAATGCCATGATAAAAGGTGAGTTAGATAAAATTTCTGGTGTTGGTTGTTTTCAAAATATAATGATAAGAATAATACCATTTGTACCAAAAAAAATATTTTTAAAATATGTTAGACAAATACAAGAGGTATAGTAGTTTATGAAATCAATAGAAAATACAATAACCTAGAATTTATTAAAATTAAAAATGCTGGAAGAAAGTATAGGAGTTTGTAATATATAATTACAACATCCTAATAACCATTCTTACTATAACTTTTTTTAAAGTTTAAATATTATATCATTCAAGTTCAAATTAAAAAATGGAGTATATAATGATTAAAAAATTAGCATTAAGTTCACTTTTACTTTCAAGTTTTCTATTTGCAAACAATGAAGTAAATGTTTATTCTCAAAGACATTACGATTCAGATAAAATTTTATTCAAACAATTTGAAGAAAAAACAGGTATTAAGGTAAATTTGGTAACAGCAAAAGCTGAAGAGTTAGTTTCAAGATTAGCTATTGAAGGAGCAAATTCTCCTGCTGATATACTTATCACTGCTGATATTGGAAATTTATATGATGCAAAACAAAGAGATTTACTTCAGAAAGTAGAATCAAAAACTTTAGAAGAAAATATTCCAAGTCATTTAAGAGATGAAGATGGGAAATGGTTCTCTCTTACAAAAAGAGCAAGACTTTTTGTTTATAACCCAAAAACTGTAAACCCTAAAGATTTAGGAGACTATTTTTCTATTACAAAACCACAATTTAAAGGTAAAGTTATAACTAGAACTTCAACTCACGCTTATAATAAATCTTTATTAGCTTCAATTATTGCTCATCATGGAGAAAATAAAGCATTAGAGTTCGTAAAAGGTTTAGTTGAAAACTTTGCAAGAAATCCAAAAGGTGCTGACAAAGATCAAATAAGAGCAGTAGCTTCTGGAGAAGCTGATATTGCTATTGTAAACTCTTATTATGTTGGAGTTATGGCAAATAGTGGTGATAAAGTTGATGAAGAAATAGCAAAATCTATTGGAGTATTTTTCCCTTCACAAGAAACAACTGGTGCACATATAAATATTTCAGGGGCTAGTGTTACAAAATTTGCTCCAAATAAAGATAATGCTGTAAAATTAATAGAATTTTTAACAAGTGTTGATGCACAAGGTGCTTTAGCACAAGGAAATTATGAATATCCTGTAAATCCAAAAGTAAAACCAGCTGGTATAGTTGCTTCTTGGGGTGAATTTAAAGAAGATACTATCCCTTTAAATGAAGTTGGAAAATATACAAAAAAAGCAGTTGAAATAGCAACAAAAGGGAAATGGAAATAAAAAATTTAAAATTCTACATAGCTCCAGTTTTGGGGCTATGTATAGCCTTACCAATATTAATCTTAATAGCATATTTTATATTTAGTGGTTCATTTAATAAAGAGTTTCTACAAAGTGATTTCTTAATAGAGTATACATTAAACACTACTCATTTGATTTTAGGAACGGCTATTTTTGTAATCATCATAGGAACTATAACATCATATTTAAGTGCAAGATTTACATATTTTGGAAGTAAATTTTTCGCTATTTGTTTTGTTTTACCTTTAGCTTATCCAGCTTATATTTTTGGATATACTTATGTTGGATTTTTTGAATTTCGTGGTCTTTTATCACAAATACTAAATAATACATCAATAAAACTTGATATTTTAAATATGAGTGGAGCAATTTTTATATTTACAATAGCAATGTTTCCTTATGTTTATATTTTAGCAAGAGTATCTTTTGCATCTCTTTCATCAACAGTAACAGAATTAATATCTTTACAAAAAATAAATCCTATAAAAGCCTTTTTCAAAGTATATTTACCATTGTCTTATCCAGCAATTTTTGCAGGAACAATACTTGCTATTATGGAAACATTAAGTGATTATGGAACAGTTTTATATTTTGGAATAGAAACTTTTAGTGTTGGTATTTTTAAAAGTTGGTTTGGTTATGGAGATTTAGCTGGAGCGATAAATGTAGCTATTGTTCTACTTGTTTTTGTTTTTTCTATTTTATTGGTCGAACATAATATTAGGAAAAAATTAAGATTTACAAGTTCAACTCATAGTTCAAAAAAAGCTAATAAAATAAAATTGACTGGGAAATACAATCTTTTAGCATTTTTAGTATCTTTTTTTATCAGTTCTTTTACACTATTTATTCCAACTGCCATTTTAATTTATTGGACTTACTTGGATATTCACACTTTAGATTTTGAAGCATTTGATTTATTATTTAATACTTTAAATTTAAATATTATATCAAGTTTATTTATAGTACTTCTAGCATTTTGTATAGTTTATTTTATAAGAAAATTTCCTTCAAGAATATCAAATATTACTCACAAATTATCCATATTAGGATATTCAATCCCTGGAGCAGTTGTTGCTGTTGGGTTGATTATTATTGCAAATTTTATAGATAATAGTCTAGGAATATATTTCTTTAGTGGCTCATTTATAATTTTAATTTTTGCTTACACTACTAGATATTTTGCATCAAGTATTGGTTCAGTTGAGAATGGCTTTAGTAAAATAGATGCTAGTATAGATGATGCAAGTAAAATATTTTGTAAAAATGAAGTTCAATCTATTTTTAAAATTTATCTACCACTTTTAAAACCTTATTTAATAAGTGGTTTTTTAATACTTTATATAGATATAGCTAAAGAGCTTCCTGCAACACTGATTTTACGACCATTTAACTTTGATACTTTAGCTATAAGAATATATGAATTAGCAACAAATGAAATGCTTTATAAAACTGGGTTCCCTTCATTAATCCTTGTTTTAACGACTGCTGTTGCAGTTTTATTATTAAATTCAAAATTTGTAAGAAGAAGAAAATGAAAAAAATTGTAGATATAAGAAATTTAAAAAAATCATTTTGTAAAGGTAATGTTTGTGTAGCAAATAATATAAATTTATCTTTTAATGAAGGTGAAATCTTTACTATTTTAGGTACTAGTGGTAGTGGAAAAACTACATTTTTAAGAATGTTAGCTGGACTTGAAAAGCCTGATGAAGGTGAAATTTTTATTGATGAACAATTGGTTTTTTCAAATAATATAAATTTAGAACCAAGAGATAGAGAAGTTGCAATAGTTTTTCAAAATTATGCCCTACTTCCACATCTTGATGTATCTTCAAATATACTTTTTGGAAGCAATGCTTCAAAAAAGGAACTAGAAGATATTTTAGAAAAAACAAAACTAAAGGGTCATGAAACTAAATATCCACATGAATTAAGTGGAGGACAACAACAGCGTGTTGCACTAGCACGTGCTATTATAAATAAACCAAAAATATTACTTTTAGATGAACCTTTAAGTAACATAGATACAGAATTAAGAAATATTCTAAGAACTGAATTAAAAGAGATGATAAAATCTTTCAATATAACAGCACTTTTTATAACTCATGATAAGGAAGATGCATTTTTTTTATCAGATAGAATTGCTATTATGTTTGGTGGTGATGTTCTTCAAGTTGGAACTTCAAAAGAGCTTTATCATAATCCATCTAATTTATATTGTGCAAATTTTTTAGGAAAATTTACAAAAATAGGAGATAATTCTTATATTCGCCCTGAAAATATAAAAATTTGTGAAAATGGAAATATAAAAGCTATCGTAAAAGAAAATATTTTTTATGGAAATTTTAATGAAATCATAGCAGAGGTTAATGGGCAAGATTTATTGATAACTAGTTTTGATAGAAGCCCTAATATTGGAGAAACTATAAATTTAAGTTTTGAAGATAAAGTTTTAAATTTTTGATTTATAACAAAGGATATTTTTATGAGTAGTATTCCAAAGGTTGAATTTTGTACTTTTGTTGAATTAGAAAAAGAGATATTGAATCCATTTGAAAGATTAATCCATATAAGATCTATAAATAAAAATTTAGGAGATGGAAAATATTTTTGGTATGATATGGGCAATGGTATAGCTGTTTTAATTAGAAATTTTACTCCAAACCAAGATATTACATTAATCGAACAAAGTGGTGGAGTTGCAGGAGCAACTTTTATTTTCAATCTAGGAGAACCTCTTAATTATACATTTGAAGACAAAGAATTTAAATTAAGAACTAATGATTTCTTTTTAGAACTTATTTCTGATAAATATTATGCTCAAAATCATTTAAAAAAAGGTAAAAATTATACAACTTTTATGATAGCAATTAAAAAAGAACTTTTTTTAAAACTCGGTTCTCCTATTGAAAATATAAAAAGTTATATGAATGAAGCTTATATAAAAATGAGAACTCATATATACAATGGAAATATTGATTTAGAACAATTTGAAATTTTAAATACACTTAATAGTAGTTGTTTTGATGAAGATCTATTGAAAAACCTGTATTTAGAATCAAAAAGTATGAATTTACTTCACTATACTGTAGAAAAAATAGCAAAAGTTTTGAATAATGATTTTATAAATTATGACAAAAATAGACTTTCAAGTTTAGAAAGAGCTAAAGATATAATTATGAAAGAGTACAGTTCAAATCTTTCTATAAAAGATATTGCTTACAAATCTGCAACAAATGAGTGTTATCTTAAAAAAGATTTTAAACAATATTTTAAAATGACTATATTAGACATGCTTCAAAAAAGAAGGCTCGAAGTAGCAAAAGAATTGTTAAAAGATGATTTTAATATAAATGAAGTTGCTTTAAAAGTTGGCTATAAACACTCTGGATACTTTAGTAAATTATTTACCGACTATTTCAAAATAACTCCAAGTGAATATAAAAAACAATTTACTGCTTATTAAAATATTATAAATTTCCCTTTTTTAGTTTAATTTTTCCTTTTTATGATTCTTAAATATTGATAACAACTATTTATTTTTATACTATTCCAATCTAAAAAATTAAATAAAAGGAAAAGAGAATGAAAATAAAAATGGCACTATCTGTTGCTACAATTTTAACTATTAGTAGTGAAAGTCTCCTAAATGCAAATGAAACTACAAGACTAGATGAAATTACAGTAAATAGTTCTACAAGCTATAATTATCAAAGTAAAATAGAGTTAAATAGAACTCAAATGTCAAAAGAAGATACAGCAAAATCTATTCAAACTTTTAATAAAAATTTTATAGAAGATTCATCTTCTCAAAATGTTGAAAATATTATAACCATGTCATCAAATACGGTTTACACAGGCGATAATCATGGAAGAACAAATGATATATCAATGAGAGGTTTTTCAGGAGTTCCTATTTTATTTGACGGAATAAGATTTACAAATAAACTAGCACATCCAGAAATTTTTAATCTTGAAGCAGTTGAAGTTTTAAAAGGTCCTGACAGTTTACAATATGGACAATCAAGTCCAGGTGGATTAGTAAATTTAGTTACAAAAAAACCTACAAAAAACTCTTTGGCTTCAATAGAATTTGAAGCCACAGACAATCCATCTTATAGTCCAAAACTTGATATTGGAGGAAGTTTGAATGATGACAAATCTTTATATTTTAGATTAACATCTGTTTTAAAATATGATGAAGGTTGGACAAATAGCAATACAGATACAAATAAAATATTTATAGCTCCTAGCTTAGCTTATAATATCAATGATAATAATACTATTACTTTTGTAACTGAATATACAGATGAAAAAACTCCATCAAATTTTGGAACTTATGTAAATAATAAAGGAAAACTAGTAGCTCCTATAAAAAATATGAGTTCACATCCTGATGAAGAGTTTGAAAAAACACAAAAAATTGCTGGTTTTGATTTAGATAGTATTTTTGATACTTGGAGTTCTAATTTTAGATATAGATATATTGATTATGTTGGAGAAAATGAAAATGTTGCATTCCCATTTATGTATCAAGAAGCAACAGGTAATTTATTAAGATTCTTTGCTATACAAAACCAAAAATATCAAGAACATGCTTCTCAATATACTTTAAATAAAGAATTTGATATATTTGGTATAAAGAATAGATTTACTATTGGAGCTGATTATAACAAAGCTTATTCAGAACAAATTATGTTTGCAGATATGAATACATTTTATCCTATAAATTTTTCAAATCCAAATTATGAACATCTTACAAATTTAAAAGACCATCCAAATGCAGCAAATATGTCAGTACCAAAAAATAGTGTAGAAAGTTATGGAATATTTTTACAAAATAATATAAATATAACTGACTCTATAATTTTTAGTGCTGGAATTAGATATGATGAAGTAAAACCTCAAAATAGTCAAAAAAGTGATGCTACAACTCCATCATTTGGTTTAGTTTATCATGTAACTCCACAAACAACTATTTTTACAAATTATTCTCAATCATTTACACCGACTACAAGTATTGATAAAAATGGAAATGTCTTAGACCCAGAGAAAGGGAAAGGATATGAACTTGGAATTAAACAAAAACTATTTGATGATAAATTTGATTTATCTGCTTCTATTTTTAAAATAGAAAAAGAAAATGTTGCTACTCGTGATATAGTTATAGGGAGTCCTATTTTTTACTATAAAGCAAGTGGAAAACAAGAAAGTAAAGGTTTTGAACTTGATTTAAGTGGAGATATCACAGAAAATTTATCTCTTATTGCTTCTTATGGATATGTTGATACAAAAAATAAAGATGTTAACAATAATGATTTAATAAATATTCCAAACCATACTGCAAATCTGTTTACAACTTATAAATTAGCTTCAATTAATCTTCCTGATTTTTATATAGGTGGTGGAGTTAAATATTTGGGTAGTAAATATGCAAATGAAACAAATAGTATAGAACTTGATTCAGTAATCACTTACAATGCAACTATTGGGTATAAAAAAGGTAATTGGAGAGCAAACTTAAGTGTACAAAACTTAACTGATAAAGAATATGTTGATGGTTCACTTATTAGTGATGCAAGGGGGACAAGAGTATATGTAGGAACTCCTAGAACTTTCTTAGCATCTGTTTCTTATAAATTCTAAAAGAATAAAATATGTTAAAAAAAGCTTATTTATATTTAGCTACACCTGAAATTTCAGGAAAGAAAATAGGACTATTTAGAACAATGATCGCCATTTTTGGCGGTCTATTTGTTGCTTATTTAGGTATGACATTACTAGCTTTCATAATACCTATGGAAGTTAAACAATCAGGAATAATATCAATTATGTTCAATACCTTTGCTTGGGCATGTACTTTTACTTGGATAGCACTATCTTATACAAAACTTGAAGCACTATTAAAAGCTGTAATTCCTACTGTGATTTTTGCAATATCACTTTATATTTTATATTAGGAAAAAATTATGGAAAAATCAAAACTATTTAAACAAAGACTTTTTGCTCTTCATATAGCTGCTGGTATTACTTTTTCTATTATTATGTATCTTGCAATATTTTTTGGAGTATTTGCTATATTTTTACCACATATTCAAAATTGGGAAAAACCTTCAAGATATATCGAAAGATCTGATATTAAAAAAATTGACTATAACTTTATGGTAGAGATTGCTTTAAAAAATCCAGATTTCCCAAGAGATAACATTCTTATAAATCTACCGGGAAGACTTGGAGATACAGCAGTTAGCGTTACGAACCGTTTCGTTAAACCAGTAGTTTTTAATCCTACAACAAAAGAGATTCTAGAAGATGAAAATAAAGAAGTTACAAATCTAGCTGAATTTTTAAATCAACTTCATTATGGGTACCCATTACAATTAATAGGTAGATTAGCTTTTGGATTTACAGCTGTTGGAACTTTGGCTCTAGTGATAACTGGATTAATTTTAATTTACTATTTTAAATTTAGGTATAGAGCAAAAAATCAACAAGGATTATTTTCAACTATTCATGTCAAAATATTTACTTGGGCATTTTTACCATTTTTACTTATAACAATAAGTGGTGCAGTTATGAATTTAGGATTAATATCTGCTCCACCTATGGCAAAAATACTCACAAAAGGTGAAGCAAAAGCAATAGATGAACTTGTAGGTTCTACACTTTTCCCACAAAACAAACCTGTAAAAAAAGAGAATATTGAAGCGAAAATGCTTCCTTTAAATGAGTTGATGAAAAAAGCTAATGAAATAAATCCACAACTTACATTTAAACAAATAAAACTTTTAAACTGGAACGATACAACTGCAAGAGCTGAATTTATAGCTTACAACCCTTATAAACCATTTTTAAATGGTGGAATATTTAATATTCCTTATGTAGCACTCAATGCTCATACAGGGGAATTACTAGAGAATAAAAGAGTATTGGACAATACTATTCCAGTATTTGTAGCTGAAGGATTATTCTTTCTACACTTTTTATTTGGTATTGATATTTTTTCAAGAACTATTATAGCTATTTTGATGGTACTTTGTGGAGTTGCTATTGGATTTGGTGTGATGTTATGGCTTGAGAAAAAAGCAAAAAAAGTTGAAGGAAAAATCACTTTTTATCACTGGATGGGAAAACTATCAACAGCAACAATGGTAGGAGTTATTCCTGCTGTTGCAGTTTTATTTTTACTGCAATGGACATTACCATTTGATTTAGAAGATAGAGTTTTATGGCAACAAGGACTTTTTTATAATGTTTGGTTATTTACACTTTTTTGGTCATTTTATAGAATTAACTCTTATCAAGCTAGTAAAGAGTTTTTAGTAAGTGGAGGAATTTTATTTATATTAGCTGTTTTAATGCACTTGATAAGTTTTGATTTAGAACTTATAAAAAATAGTTATTATGCAGTTGATATTACTTTAGTTTTATTTGGAATTTTTTTAATATATTTAGGCAAAAAACTTCCAGAAAAAAGAGAAGATTTTATACTAGCTAAGATTTTAAACAAAGGAAAAACAGATGAATAAAATATTTAAAATAGCAATACTTTTACTATCTCCTTTATATATTTTTGCTCACTCTTTAGTTTTATATGTAGATGACAATAAAGATGGAACAATAACTATTGCAGGAGAGTTTAATACGGGAGAAAGTGCATCAGGGGCATTGGTAAAGCTTGAAGCTTTACACTCTGGTGAAATACTTTTTCAACAAAGATTAACTGATGATGATTTGATAGTCGATATTCCAAAAATTCCATATAAAGTAGTTTTAGATGGTGGAGGAGCTGATCATCAAGAAGAAAAAATTGGAATTGCTCCACCAAATGGATTTGAAAAAGTAGAACAAGTAGCTAAACCTGAAGCTAAAAAAGAACAAAAACCTAGTAGAAGTTTGATGCAAATTTCATCAAGTCCTGCTGTAACAATAAGTATATTTTTAGCCTTTTTACTACTTTTTGCAACAATGCTTGTAAGTATAATAAATACAAATAAAATATTAAAAAAATTAGAAGATAATAAGTAGAGAGTTAAAACTCTCTATTTATTGAATTATGGGTTTCAAGATAGATTTTACTTAAGTATTAAAATTTCGACTAAAATTTCTTGATAGCAGTAGATAGTATTCCTTTTACTATCTTGGAACTCATAGTTGAATAAATCAACTATTCATCATCACTACTAGCACCACCAACTGGCTCTAAAGCAGCTAGATAATCCTTAAATCTTGTTTGTCCTAAGTTATCAGTTTTATAGTCATTTAAAAGGCTTTCAATATAATCAACAACTCCAGTAGCTGGAACTTTTACACCTATTTTTCTAGCAATTCGGCTTTTACTTGTACCTTCTAAATTTCCACCGATTAGTACATCATATCCTTCTACTCTTTCTCCATCAAATCTCATCATTCCACCAACAAATCCAATATCAGCAATTTGTGGATGAGAACAAGTATTTCCACATCCAGAAATAGCAATTGTTAGGTCTTCTTTAAAATCTGGAAATCTATTTTCAAGTTCAACTACAACTTTTTTTGCATACTCTTTTGTTTCAGTAATTCCAAATTTACAGAACTCTTTTCCAGTACATGATTGTAATCTTGCTCTAAATGGATTTGGTTTATATGGATACCCTAAAGCTTCAAATTCATCTGCTAAACTTTGAGCAAATTCATCTTTTATATCATAAACTATAAAGTTTTGAGTTCCAGTTAGAGCAACTCCTCCAGCACCATATTTACTACAAATTTCATAGAATTTTACAAAATCTTCCCCAGCAACTCTTCCAGAATTTGTTGCAAATCCAACATAAGAAAGACCTACTTGTTGTTGTTTGTTTATTCCAAAGTGATTTCTATTTTCATACGAAGCAATAATTGGCTCAACTTCGCCAATTTGAAGTTTATATCCAATAGCTTTTTCTATCTCTTCAACAAATTTTTCAATTCCCCAATCATTTAAAAGATGTCTTACTCTTGCTTTATTTCTATTACTTCTATTTCCATTATCTCTAAAAATCTCTGCACAAGCAACCGCTACATCTAAAACTTGTTCTGGTTTTACATATCTGTTTGCCCTAGTTGCAATTTGTTTAGATTTTGATAATCCTCCACCAATAGTTAAATCAAATAAAACCTCATCATTTTTAGTTTTAAAAGCAGTAAATGCAACATCTTGAACTTCATGAGCTGCACAATGACATTTACAGCCACTAATTCCAATTTTATATTTTCTAGGAAAATTACAAAATCTATCATCGTTTTTATCAAAATATGTATCAACTTCTTTTAAAAGTTTAGCAACATCATAAATCTCACCATCATCTATTCCACTAACAGGACATGTCATAATAGGTCTTGGTCCATCTCCAGATGCCATTCTTGAAGTCAAATTTACACTACTTAATAAATCAAAAATAGCTGGAATATCTTTAATTTCTATATAGTGAAATTGAACATTCTGTCTAGTTGTAAAATCTACTAGACCTTGAGCATATTTCATTCCAATTTCACTCATAACTTTTAGTTGTTCTAAATTCATCCTTGCATCAACAAGCTTAATTCTTTTCATAAAATATTTTTTATCTTCAAGACCATCTTTGTTTATGTGTGGATACATACCATACCATTTTAAAAGTCCGATATATTCATCACTTAAAGGAATCCCCTCTAACGCCTCTTTATATAAATCTTCAACTACTCTTAGTGGATTTCTTGAAGCTTTAAGTTGTTCAAGTGCTGATAATTCTGCCATAATTAATCCCTTATAATTTTTTAATTTGTAATTTTACAATAAATTTGCAAAATTATATCTCTATATTTTTAAATACAGATTAAAATAAAGTTGATTAAAATAATATACTTTAATATTTTAAAATTAAGTTTCATTTTAGAATAAAAAAAAACTTTATAGTTTATAATTCCACGCATAGAATAATTTTTATTCTATCTAAAATTATAGGAGTTAATTTTGGTTAATTCATTGATAAATGAGCCAAAAAATTTTAATCTTTTTTTAGATTTGTTAAAGCAACTTATTCGTGTTCCATCTGTAACAGGAGCCGAACACTCTTTTTTAGTATATATAAAAAGAGAGCTTGAAGAATTAGGGATTAAAACTCAACATTATGATGGTTTATTAGTTGCTCTTGGTAATAATCCAAAAAATGGAATATTAAGTGCACACATTGATAGACATGGCGTTATTTGTACAGGTCCAAATGAGTTCCAATTTGCTGCATTTTTAGCAAAAAATCGTTCTGATTTAAAAGGAAACTCAGTATCTGAACAAACTTTCCAACTAATCTCTCAAAGATATATCAACCAACAAGTCCATGCTTATGAACCTTATAGCGGTAGTTACTTAGGAATGGGAACTATAAAAAATGCCTTTTTAAAAGAAGAAATAAACAATTTAATCTTTGAAATAGAAGGACTTTCTCATCTACAACCAGCAACTCCAATAGCATTTAGTGATAAGTTAAAACAAAATGATAATTTAATATCTGCTCAATTAGACAATGTTCTTTCAGCAGCAATTATCATATATTTGTATCAAAATGGATTTCAAGGAACTGCATTTTTTACAGCTCAAGAAGAAGCAGGAAAATCTTGGAGATTTGTACATGAATGGTTTAAAAAACAAAATCTTTGCACAAATGAACTTCTTGTATTGGATACAAGTCCTTACGAAAGTAGAGAAGAAGCGAATAAACAACTTGTAGTTTTGAGAAATAAAGACGTAAATGCAAGATTTAAATCGCCTATTTTAAAACAGCTAAAAAGTTTTTGTAAAAAAAACAAATTATCATTTTCTTGTAAAGATAAGTTTATTGAAGAAAAAAATAAGATTCGAATAGAACAAGGTTTAAAACCTTTAAGTTTAGGAAGTACTGAACTTGGAAGAATTGTGATGGAATCAAAAGGAAAGATTCAAGGAACAACATTGCAAATCCCAACAACAGGCTACCATACAGTCGATGAAACAGCTTCAATAGAATCAGTTAAGGCAATTTTATTTATTTTAAGTAGTTTATATATAACTACAAACTAAAAATTTAGAGGTATAAAATGAATTTAGCTATTATTTATGAATTAAGAGCAAACGATGTAAAAGAAGAAGACATCGAATTAATCATGGATAGAGTAAAGAATAGATTAAGTGAAGACAATATTGATAAAGAACTCGTAAAATTGGGTTATCCTAAAATATTTACTGTTGATTATAGCGAATATGACGACTATAATTATAACGAAGATTATTCACCAAACCATAAAGGAAATTTTGACGATTTAGACTAAAATATCTTATTTTATACTTTCATAAGCATTTTGTTTATGAAAGTTGCCTATCATTTCACAAAATCCAAAAAAAGAACATTTATGAATTTAATAGAAATTTTACAAAACAAAACAAATTTATCAAAAAATATTATTGAAAATATTATAAAACTACTTGATGAAGGTTGCACAATACCATTTATTGCAAGATATAGAAAAGAGTTTACAGATGGTGCAACAGATAAACAACTTAGAGATTTTGAAGAGATTTTTGAATACTCAAAAAAACTTATAGCAAGAAAAGAAGAGATAATAAATCTTTTAAAAGAGAAAAACTTTTTAGATGAAAAAATAAAAAATAATATTCAAAATGCTACAACTTTACAAGTGTTAGAGGATATTTATGCACCTTTTAAAGAAAAAAAATCTTCAAGAACAACTGCTGCTTTGGAAAATGGATTAGAACCACTAGCAAATATCATTCAAAGCATGAGATATAGTATTGAAGAATGTGAGCAAAAAGCAAAACAATTTTTAAATGAAAATATACAATCTATAAGTGAAGCAATCAACGGTGCAAAAGATATAATCGCACAAAGATATGCAGATGATTTTAAATCAAAAGAAATTTTGAGGAATCTTATACAAAATTGGGGTATTTTAGAAATAAATGAAGGTAAAGAGTTTGATAAAAATGGACTTTATATAAACTTTGTAAATACAAGTGAAAAAATAAAATATATAAAATCACATAGAATATTAGCTATTTTAAGAGCAGTAAATGAAAAACAACTAAATATAAAAGTTGAAATAGATGAAAATCATATTTTAGAAAATATAAAAAAATATAAAATTCCAGTTGAAGCAAATAGCTCTAAAGAGTTAGTATTTGATGCTTACAAAGATGGGTTAAAAAGATTGTTACTTCCAACTTTAAAAAGAGAAGCTATAACAACTTTAAAAGAAAAAGCAAGTATTGAAGCAATTGAACTTTTTGGGAAAAATCTAAAAGAGTTACTTCAAACTGCCCCGCTTGTAAATCAAATAATACTTGGAATTGACCCAGGATATAAAACTGGTTGTAAACTTGCAGTCATTGATGAAAATGGTCTGTTTTTAGATAGTGGAGTTATATATCCAACAAAACCTAAAGAAGATATACAAACTTCATCAAAAGTTGTTTTAGATTTGATTAAAAAATATAAAATTACTGCTATTGCTATTGGAAATGGTACAGCTTCAAGAGAAACTGCAAATTTTGTAGATGAACTTATAAAAAAAGAGAACTTGGAAGTAAAATATGCAATTGTTAGTGAAATAGGTGCAAGTGTTTATTCAGCTTCAAAAATAGCTTCGCAAGAGTATCCAAACCTTGATGTAACTATAAGAGGAGCAATATCTATTGCTCAAAGACTTCGAGATCCAATGGCAGCTTTAGTGAAGATTGACCCTAAATCTTTAGGTATTGGACAATATCAACATGATGTAAATCAAAAAGAGTTAAGTTTAAAGCTAGAAAATATAACAATAGACTTAGTAAATAAAGTTGGAGTTGATTTAAACTCTGCTTCATATAAACTTCTTTCATTTATCTCTGGAATTAGTGAAAAACTTGCACAAAATATTGTTGAGCATAGAGAAAAAATAAAAAAATTCAGCACAAAAGAACAACTTTTAAAAGTAAAAGGAATAGGAGAAAAAGCTTATATTCAAAGTGTTGGTTTTTTGAGAATAAAAGATGGTAAATCTATTTTAGATAATACAGCAATTCACCCAGAAGATTATGAACTAACTTCAAAATTGCAAAAAAACTATAAAGTCGAAGAAATAAAAGATTTTGAAAAAGTGGCAAATGAAATAAATTGTTCGATTTTAAAATTAAAAGATATTGTAAATGAGTTACTAAAACCTGGATATGATGTGAGAGTTGAGTTTAATCAAGTAAAATTTTCAAATGACATTTTGGATATAAATGACTTAAAAGAAGGATTTATTTTAAGTGGAATTGTAAGAAATATAACAGATTTTGGAGCATTTGTTGATATTGGGTTAAAAAATGATGCCCTACTTCATATCTCACAAATAAGTGAAAAAAGGATCTCTCATCCTAGTGAGGTTTTAAGTATAAACCAAAATCTTGAAAATCTAAAAGTTATAAGTATAGATTTGGAAAAACAAAGAATTGGAATAAGCCTAAAATGAATGTTTCAAAATCAAATCTAGGAATAATTTATATAGCTTTATGTATTTTTCTTTGGTCACTACTTGGAATTTTTGTAAAATTTGCACAATCAAACTTAGACCACTATCAGTATATGTTTTATTCATCAGCTTTCTCTTTTTTATCTTTATTATTTATAGCAATTGCAAGTAAAAATTTAAAAGAAATTCTAAGCTATACAAAAAAGATTTTTTTAGTTTTATTTGCTTTAGGATTTTTAGATTTTATGTTTTATCTACTTTTATATTTTGGTTATCACAATGCAAACTCTATTGAAGTATTGGTTATACAATATACTTGGCCTATTTTTATCCTTGTTTTATCTTTGATTATTTTAAAAGAGGATTTTACAAAGAAAAAACTTTTTGCTGTAATTTTAGGATTTATTGGTGTTAGCTTGGTTATCACTAAAGGAGATATTTCAGCCTTTAATTTTAAAAATATTGATGTTTTACTTGTAGTTATGTTATCTGCTTTTTGTTTTGCTCTTTTTTCAGTTTTGAGTAAAAAAGTTAAAATAAATGCTGTAAATGCAGTTATGATTTACTTTTTTAGTGCAACAATATACTCATTTTTTACAATGCAAACTTTCTCAAATTTTGTAATCCCAGCATCAAAAGACTGGATTGCTATTTTGGTAAATGGAGTTTTTATAAATGGGATTTCATATGTATTTTGGATAAAAGGACTTCAAATTTTTGATGCCTCAAAAGTAGCACCATTTACATTTATAATTCCTATTTTATCAGCATTTTTCCTAATTTTAGTTTTTGATGAACCTATATTAATGGTATATTTTGTAGGACTTACTTTTGTTGTTACAGCTGGACTTGTAAATAGTATAAAAACTAGATAAATCTATTTTTATACTAATAAACAACAACTTGATTTTTACCTAAATTTTTTGCTCTATAAAGTGCTTCATCTGAAAATTTAAAAATCTCTTTTAAACTAGTTTTTTCATTTTGTTCCAAAATATATACTCCTATTGAAATCGTAATACATATATTATTTTTAAATTTTAACTTTGTTATCTCTTCTTTAATTTTATTAGAATATATTAATATTTTATCTTTATCAAAATCCATAGATATTATAGAAAATTCATCTCCTCCTAATCTAAAAGCAAAATCATTCGCTCTTTTCGTAAATCTTTTTAAAACAATTGCAACTTTTTTTAAAATATTATCTCCATATAAATGCCCAAAAGTATCATTATACTTTTTAAAATTATCTATATCAATCATCATTAAAACAAAATTCTTATTCATCCTTCTAGCTCTATTTATCTCTTTTCTTACTATTTCATCAAAAAATCTTCTATTGTACAAATTTGTCAAAGTGTCTGTTATACTTAAATTCTCTAATTTCTTTTTGTCTGTTATATCTTGCCTCTTTGCAGCATAACCTAAAATATTTCCTTTTATGTCTCTTTTAATAAAAATTGTAGTTTTATACCATATATCATTTTTATTCTTGTCTAAACATCTCAATTCACCTATCCAAAGCTTATTATTTGTTATATTTTCCCAAAGCTCTTTATATTTTGATTCTTGTTCTAAAGGATGCTTTAAAATTGAGTGTTTTTTTCCAATAAGTTCTTCTTTTTTATATCCTATCAAATCACAAAAAGATTGACTAATATCAGTTATAAACCCATTTAAATCTGTTTCTGAAGAATAAGATAATTCTTTAAATTGTTCTAAAAATAAGTTTAATTCATAATTAATTATTTTTAACTGTTCATTTTCTTGTATTAAATCTTGCATTATTAATATATATCCTATAGATTAGTATTCTATAAACAATTGAATAAGTATTCTACTTCATCTATCATTAGTTTTTAATTAACCAATAGGATAGTAACTATGTTTATTTCAAATGTTGATGATGAAGAGATTATAAAATTTTATAAAACTGTTTCACAAAATGTAAAAAGATATCGCAATGAAAAAGGTATGACTCAACTAGAATTAGCCCTAACTATAGGACAAAAAGGAAATGCATTTTATAATTATGCAGAAAATAATACAAATGGAAAGCATTTTAATTTGGAACATCTATATAAAATAGCAAAAGCTTTAGATGTTCCAATAGAAGATTTTTTTAAAGAATTAAAAAACTAGAAAAATCTAGTTTTTAAAAGCTATTACATCTACTTCTACTAAAACATTTTTTGGTAATGTTTTAACAGCCACTGTACTTCTTGCAGGTGCAGTTTCAGCTTTGAAATATTGTCCGTAGATTTCGTTGAAAGCTACAAAATTATCCATATCAGATAAATAACAAGTTGTTTTTAAAACATTTTCGAAAGAACTTCCAGCCTCTTCTAAAACAGCTTTTAGATTTTCCATAACTTGTTTTGTTTGTTCTTGAACTCCACCACTTACTATTTCCATAGTAGATGGATCAAGTGCTATTTGTCCAGAAGTAAATACAAGTTTTTCAAAACTTGTAGCTTGATTGTAAGGTCCTATTGCACTTGGTGCTTTTGTTGTGCTTATTATCTTTTTCATTTTTATCCTTTATTTTTAAAGTTTGTATTATATTTAGTTTTTGCTTTCTTTCACAAAAAACAACTCAAACTCATTTTTTAGATGATTTAAAATTGGAGTTTCTGATTTTTCTAGTCCACTCATGCTAATCGCTGATTTTACGATAGTTTTTGTATATTTACTAATATCTTCTCTAATAAACATTTCATCAAGATTCAACCAAATAGCCTCACTTATCTCTTGTTTATCTTTTATATCTATTTTCAAACTTTTTGGAACTGCTTTACAAAGAACATATAAATTTGATTTATTAAATTGATGTGGATAAAAATGCCCTAAAGATACTATTTTTTCAAAATCTACAACAACTCCTGTTTCTTCAAAAACTTCTCTACTTAAAGCAGTTGTTATCATCTCTGCATCATCAATATGACCTCCAGGAAGCTTGTAGTACTCATTTCTTAAATGCTCTTTTATAAGTAAAATCTCATTCTTTTTATTGATTACTACTGCACCTACTCCCAAAGTATGATTTGCCAAAGTTGGAATAATAACTCCTTGCTTCAAAACTTTTAACAAAAGTAAATAATCACTATTACAAGAGTGAAAAGTAAAACCATATTTTGTCAAAATTGGTATAAATTCAGAATCTTTTATATCAACATATATCCAAATAAGATTTCGTTTATTTTTTATCTCTTCAATCAAAATAGCTAAACTTTTTTCAAACTCCAAAATATCTTTTGGAAAATCATTTTTTTCTATTGTTATTCCATTGTATGGGTCAAGAGTTGTTTTAAAATTGGCTATATATTCTATGCTACTTGTCATTATAAATCCTTTTACACATATCTTATTGGTAGATAAAAATCTAAAGTAAATTCTTCATTGTTACTTAGAAAATGGTTTTTTTCATATATTGTATAAGATGGATTTGTTGTTGTTTCATATCCACTTTTTATAAGCCAAGTATGATAAACCCACTGAATCAACTTGATAACATCACCATATTTTCCACTCAAATTAAATTTTGCATAAATTCCCTTTGGAACAATCAAAGAAGGCAAAGACAAATCTTTTAAACTATCTTCATCATCTAAAACTACAATCGCAATATATTGACAATCTTCAAGTGGAGTTATAATAGGGTTATCGTGATGAAGAGCTATTTGCTTATAATCTTTTATATCATTTGTATATATCCAAGTTTGAATTTTTGCCCAAGTTTGTTTTATAGTTTTATCATAACCTTTATGTCTTATATAATAACCTTTTATTTCAGGCATTTTTACAATTGTTGGCTCTATATCAAAATCTCTTTCTTCAATATTATTGGATATCTTTTCTACTATTTTATTTGAATATTTTTTATATCCACCATTTCTCCAATCTTTTGGAGTCATATTAAATCTTTGTTTGAAACTTCTTAAAAATGAAGTTTGAGAACTATATCCAATCATTAAAGCAATATCAGATATCGTAGAGTATCTATTTGTAATAAGTAAATTTGCAGCTTTTTCAAGTCTGATAGATTTTATACTTTCATAGATATTTTTTCCAAATTCTTCTTTAAATATTCTATGAAGATGAAACTTACTTATATTTAACTCACAACTTAATTCATCTATATTTATATTTGTATCAATATATTTATAAATATAGTTCATAACATCATTCGCAAGTTTTATTCGTTTTTCAAATGTAATTTTTTTCATAAGAAATTATATCAAGAATTGTATATAAATTTAGCAATAATTGATAATAATAAAAGCATTTTATGTAAAGCATAAATAATTCTTTTGATGTAGAATTTTGCCAATATATATAAAAGGATTATAAACCAATATGAAACGGTCATTTATACGAGAAATTCTTGAAGCAATAGATGAAGAAACTATCTCTTTTGCTGGTGGACTTCCAAGTCTTAATCTATTTCCAACGCAAGATTTAAAAGAAGCAACAATAAAAGTTTTAGACAATCCAAAAATTTATCAATACACAGTTAGCAATGGAATAAATGAATTAAGAGAACAAATAGCCAAAAGATATTCAGATGAAGGATTTCCTACAACAAAAGATAATATTCTGATAACAACTGGAAGCCAACAAGCTATGTATATTTTGGCAAAGTTTTTTGAAAACAAAGATATAACTATCGAAGAACCATCATATTTAGGTGCTATGAATATTTTTAGATTAAATAAGTTAAAAATGCAAGGAGTAAAGTTAGAAAATGATGGAGTAAATATTAGTGAATTTGAGAAAAGTTTTAAAAACACAAAATTAACTTATCTAATACCAGATTTTCAGAATCCAAGTGCAACAACATATAGCCAAGAAAAAAGAGAAGAAATTACAAAAATAGTAGAAAAACACGATGGTATTTTGATAGAAGATAGCCCATATAGTGAACTATTTTTTGATAAAAAAATGCCTTATATTAGTGCTAAATTACCAAAAAACTCTTTTCATTTAGGAAGTTTTTCTAAAACTTTAGTTCCTAGTTACAGAATTGGTTGGATTAGAGCAGATGAGGAAAAAATAAAATCTTTACTGATTATAAAAGAAAGTATAGATTTACACTCAAGTGGAGTTTCACAATATATTTTGGCTGAATATCTAAAAGATACTCAAAAATATGAAAAACATCTTCAATCAATAAGAGATGACTATAAAGCAAAAGCAGAATATTTTTCAAAACAATTAAAATTAATAATGCCCGAATTTAAACACCAATTACCAAAAGGTGGAATGTTTTTATATGGAACTTTTGGAGATAATATAGATACATTTGCTCTTGTTCAAGAGTGCTTAAAGAAAAAAGTTGTTTATGTTCCAGGAAATCAGTTTTATATTGATAAAGTGCCAAATGGTGAGATAAGATTTAACTACACTCATTCAAATTTTGAACAAATTGAAAAAGGTATAAAACTTATAAAAAGCTGTCTATAAGATATTTATAGGCTCTTTTTTCTTTTTTTTGTAATTTTGTAGTATATATAAGAAAAGATTACAATAGATACTAAAATTACGATTATAATCAAATGTAAATACTCTTTTAGTAACTCTTCATTATCTCCTAAGAAATACCCAAGATATGCCAAAACTATCATCCAAAGCCCTGCACCTAAAGTAGTATAAAAAGTAAATTTTGCTAAATTCATCTGTGCAAGTCCAGCTGGTAGAGATATATATTGTCTTACAACTGGTATCAATCTTCCAAAAAAAGTAGAAATATGCCCATGTTCTTTAAAAAATTGCTCTATTTTCTCTAAAGTTTCTTCTTTTATAAAAACATAATTACCATATTTTACTAATAGTTTTCTTCCCAATTTAATTGCTAAGTAGTAGTTAAACAAAGCCCCTGCAAGTGAACCTAAAATCCCCGATAATACTACTAAAAGCATACTCATTTCACCTTTATATGCCAAATATCCTGCTGGTATCATAACAACTTCAGATGGAAAAGGAATTATAAATGAACTTTCAATAAACATCATTATAAATATTCCTATATAACCTAAGCTTCCAACAGTTTGAACAATAAAGCTAATTATTTCTGATAACAATTTTATCCTTTAAATTAGATAGTTTGAAATGAAGTATTTTAAATTTGTAGAAATTGTGATAAAAATCAAAAAAATTAAGGCAAAAAGCCCTAATTATTTTTTTAACTCTCTAATTTTTGCAGCTTTACCTTTTAACTCTCTTAAATAGTTAAGTTTAGCTCTTCTTACTCTACCTCTTCTTATTACTTCAAAAGATTTTAAAGATTCACAGTATAAAGGGAATATTCTTTCAACACCAATACTATTTGCACCAAGTTTTCTAATTGTAAAAGTAGCATCAACACCATTTCCGCTTCTTCCTATAATCACACCTTCGAAAGTTTGAACTCTTTTTTTCTCGCCTTCTTTAATCTCAACACCAAGTCTTACTGTATCTCCTGCTCTAAATGCTGGAACTTCTTTAGAAGCAATTTGTGCTGCTTCGAAACTTGCAATATATCTGTTTTTCATCGTTTTTCCTTATTAGGTCTATAATATTTTGTCTTACAAATGGACATCTGGAATTTTAAGTCGCAAATTTTACTATGGTTTCCCTTTAAAAATTCTTTAATGACACTTAAATTTTGGTATTTTTCAGGTTTTGCAAAAGATGGAGCTTCTAAAAGATTGTTTTCATAGCTTTCAACTTCCAAAGAATCGGCATTTCCTAAAACACCATCTACATTTCTAGCAATTGCATCACACATAACTAAAGATGGAAGTTCTCCACCAGTTAAAATATATTCTCCTATAGAAAATACTTCATTTGCATACTTTTCAATAACTCTTTCGTCAATTCCCTCATATCGTCCACTAACCATTACTATATTTTTTTTCTTTGCCAATCTTTTTGCATCATTTTGGTGAAATGGCTTAGCAGCAGCCAACGGAAAAACAATGTATGCATCTTTGTTTTTCTTCTTTATATCATCAAGACAATCAAAAAGAGGTTGGCAAAAAAGAAGCATTCCTGCTCCTCCACCAATCATAGCATCATCAACTTTTTTATGCTTATTAGTTGTAAAATCTCTTGGATTAGAAAACTCATAAGATATAAAGTTTGATTCCACTGCTCTTTTTAATATAGAATCTTTAAAATATGGTTCTATCAAATTTGGGAAAAGGGTTACAAATGTAAATTTCAAAGCCTAAAATCCGTCCTAAAATTTTGTTTGGAATATTACCATATTTAGTTTTAGTTATTATTAAGGATTATTGATTTAGACTTCTTACTTTATTTATAATAATTATAAGAGAAGGTTTTTTATTGAAAACATTAAATGGTTTTGGAAAAAAATATTTTTCATTGTCATCAATACAAGCTTACAGTGTAGCTATATCTTTGCACAACAAAGTAGTGTCTTGTAAAAATCATTTAAAAAACAAACTTCAATTATCTTCAAAAAATGATGAAGAAATAGAAGAATTAGAACCAACCATATCGCAAATTTTACTATCATGTTTTATTTCAAAAAGTAAACCTTGCCATTGTGACTGTTTCTTTAGAAAAAAAACGGCACTTGCAGTAAGACTTTTCAAATTTATTCCAAGATGTCCATATTATACAACTTATTTTGCTTTTAGAAGAACTGGCGTTCATCCTCCATTATATACTATTTAATTCGTATCAAAAATTATAAAGATACATCCGTTTTTTAGTTTTAAGTTTTGGCTAACTAAATAGTCAATTATAGTATGGTTCTTTTTTTAAAAGGAACCTTTGAAAAAAGGATTAATAATGTCAAAAAATTATGTAATAGGATTTCCAAGAATTGGAGAAAAAAGAGAGTTAAAAAAAGTTTTAGAACAATACTGGGCAAAACAAACAGACTTTGATGAAGTAAAATATGTAGCAGAAAGTCTTAGAAAAAGACACTGGACATACCAAAAAGAAGCAAAAATAGATTTTATAGCTTCAAATGATTTCTCATATTATGACAATATGTTAGATACTACAATTTTACTTGGAGCTATTCCACAAAGATTTCAACACCTAAAAAATGAAGAGTTATATTTTGCGATGGCAAGAGGAAATCAAGATTCTGTTGCTATGGAGATGACAAAATGGTTTAATACAAACTACCATTATATCGTACCTGAAATATCTAAAGATACAAAATTTGCTTTAAACTCTAAAAAAGTAATAGAAGAGTATAAAGAAGCAAAAGAATTAGAAATAAACACAAAAATAAATTTGATTGGTGCAATAACATATTTAGGATTATCAAAAAGTGTTGATAATAGTGATGTTTTTGCTCATATAAATAGTGTAGTTGATGTTTATAAAGAACTGTTATTGGAAATTTCAAAACTTGATGAAGAAATTGTAGTTGAATTTGCTGAACCACTTTTTGTAAAAGATTTAGATACAAAAGTTTTATCTCTATTAAAACCAGTTTACGATGCACTTTCAAGCGTTGCACCAAATATTAAAATAGTTGTAACAACATATTTTGAACACTCAAATGAAGCAACAAAAATCTTAGTAAATACTCCAATTTGGGCTTTAGGATTAGATTTTATTCATGGAAGCAAAAATCTTGAGGCTTTAGAAATAATCAAAAATTCAAACAAAGTTTTGATAGCTGGTGTTATTGATGGAAGAAATATTTGGAAAAGTAACTTTGAAGATAAATTAGCTTTACTAAATAAAATTTCAAATGTTATTTCAAAAGAAAATATCATAATAGGAACTTCTTGCTCACTTTTACACGTTCCTTTTACTTTAAATTATGAAGAAAAATTAGATAGTGAAATTAAATCTTGGCTAGCATTTGCAACTGAAAAATTAAAAGAGTTATCACTTGTAACAAAACAATTCTTTGATTTAAAACTTTCTCTTGATGACAATGCAAATATAAAGAAAAATGCTGAAGAAAATGCAAAAAGAAAAATATCTACAAAAATTCATAATGCAAAAGTTCAAGATGAAATCAAAAATTTAAAAGTATTCCAAAGAGCTGACAAATTTGAAGATAGAATAAAAGTTCAAAGAGAATTTTTTAAATACGACGCACTTGCAACTACAACTATTGGGTCATTTCCTCAAACTCCAGAAATTAGAGAAAATAGAAAACAATATAAAGCAAATGCTATTTCAAAAGAGCAATATGAAGCTGAAATTAAAAAATATATTGATGATTGTGTAGAATTCCAAGATGAAATTGGACTTGATGTTTTAGTTCATGGAGAACCAGAAAGAAATGATATGGTTGAATATTTTGGTGAATTAATGGAAGGTTTTGCATTTACTCAAAATGCTTGGGTACAATCATATGGAAGTAGATGCGTAAAACCACCTGTTATTTTTGGTGATGTTTCAAGACCAAATCCAATGACTGTTGAGTGGATAAAATATGCTCAAAGTAAAACTAAAAAAGTTATGAAAGGTATGCTAACAGGTCCTGTTACAATTCTTAACTGGTCATTTGTAAGAGATGATATGCCAAGAAATGAAGTAACAAAACAAATAGCTTTAGCAATCAATAAAGAAGTGGATGATTTACAAAATGCTGGAATTAAAATGATTCAAGTTGATGAAGCAGCATTCAAAGAGGGTTATCCACTTAGAAAAGAAAATATCAAAGCTTATGAAGATTGGGCAGTTGAAAACTTCCGTTTAAGTGTAAGTTGTGCAGAAGCAAATACTCAAATTCACACTCATATGTGTTATAGCGAATTCAATGATATTATAAAAACTATTGAAGCAATGGATGCTGATGTTATCTCTATTGAAACAGCAAGAAGTGGAAATAGACTATTGAGAATTTTCAAAGAAGTAGCATATAAACAAGAAATAGGACCTGGAATTTATGATATTCATAGCCCAAGAGTTCCAAGTGTTGAAGAAATGGTTGAACAAATTAAAGCTTTAGTTGAAGTTTTACCAAAAGAACAATTATGGATAAATCCAGATTGTGGATTAAAAACAAGAAAATGGCCAGAAGTAAAAGAGAGCTTAAAAAATCTTGTTGAAGCAGTAAGAATAGTAAAAAATAGCTAAGAGCATTTGCTCTAGCTATTTTGATAAAATCAATTCAAATTAATACATTATCAAGAATAAACTCATTCACAATTTTTTCAACTATTAAACCAATTTCTGATAAAATCCACTAAAATTTCTCAAAAAAGATAGAAGATGATTACACTAAACGATATAAAAGATGCAAAAAAAAGATTAGAAAATACAGTTTCTAAAACTCCACTTATGAAAGCTCCTTTTTTAAGTATTGAAAAAAATGCCCAAATTTTCCTAAAAGAAGACAATCTACAAATAACAGGAAGTTTTAAATTAAGAGGTGCTTTTAACAAAGTAGCAATGCTTGATGATAGTAAAAGAAAAGCAGGAGTTGTAGCAGCAAGTGCAGGAAACCATGCTCAAGGTTTAGCTTTTGCAGCCCAATATTTTGGCTGTGAAGCAACTATTTTTATGCCAGAAGCAACTCCACTTACAAAAGTTTCAGGAGTAAAATCTTATGGAGCAAATGTTGTTTTAACTGGTGAAAATTTTGATGAAGCATATGCAAGTGCAGTAAAATTTGCAAAAGAAAACAATAAAGAGTTTGTTCATCCATTTGCTGATGATGAAGTTATAGCAGGGCAAGGAACAATTGCACTAGAAATTTTAGAAAATATTGAAGATATAGAACAAATTATCGTACCAATTGGTGGTGGAGGATTAATTGCAGGTATTGCAATAGCAGCAAAATCTATAAATCCAAACATAAAAATAACTGGTGTTGTAGCAAGTGGTGCAAAAGGTATGAAAGAAAGTTTTGAAGCTAGAATGCCAATAGACTCTTCAAGTGTAAGAACAATAGCAGATGGAATAGCAGTACGTGATGTAACACCAAAATTACTTGATATTATTTTAGAGTATGTAGATGAAATAGTAGAAGTAAGTGACAACGAAACAGCAAATGCAATTTTATTTTTATTAGAACGACATAAACTTATGGTTGAAGGTGCAGGAGCAGTTTCAGTTGCTGCTATTATGCATGATAAAGTTGATATTGCAAATAAAAAAGTTTGTGCAATAGTTAGTGGTGGAAATATAGATGTTACTATGTTATCACTTATTATTGAAAAAGGTTTAATAAAATCTCATAGAAAAATGAATCTTATAGTTACACTTATGGATAAACCAGGGGCTTTGATGCACTTAACGGAAGTATTCTCACAATGTTCAGCAAATATAGTTCAAATAGATTTTGATAGAAACTCTTTAAAACTAGAGTTTGGAGAAGCACATGTAACTATCGCTTTAGCAACAAAAGGTGAAGAACATCAAGAGCAAATAAGAGAAAATTTGAAACAATATGGATATAGATTTAAACAAATCTAAATTATTTTACAACATTTATAAAATTTTTAGAAAACAAATATTATAATCCAAGCATAATTTAGTAAATGTAGAAACAAAGACAAAGGAAGAGTATGGAAGGAAGACTGTTTACATTCTTAGGAACAATCGGTGGACACGGACAAGAATGGATAATTTTATCTCACTACGTTTTAGTAATTGGGATTATTTTCTTAATTTCAAATATGGCAACTAGAAGATTGCAACTAGTTCCAACTGGTTCACAAAATGTTATGGAAGCATTTGTTGGTGGTGTTATTGGTATTGGTAGAGATTCTATGGGAGAGCAAAACTCAAGAATCTATATGCCACTTATTGGTTCATTGGCTTTAGTTATTTTTGTTAGTAATATGATGGGAGTTATCCCAGGATTTGAAGCTCCAACTTCAAATATCAACTTTACTTTATCTTTAGCTTTGATAGTATTTGTATATTACAACTACTTAGGTATTAAGAAAAATGGTTTTATAAACTATTTCAAACATTTTATGGGACCTTTACCAATATTAGCTCCTTTAATGTTCCCAATAGAGATTATCTCTCATTTATCAAGAATTGTATCTTTATCTTTCAGGCTGTTTGGTTCTGTAAGAGGAGATGATATGTTCTTAATGGTACTTCTTATGTTAGTACCTTGGATTTTGCCATTACCAGGATTTTTCCTTTTAGCTGTAATGGGTGTGTTACAAGCATTTATTTTTAGTATCCTAACTTATGTTTATATAGCAGGATCTATTATGATGGAAGAAGAACATCATTAAGATGTCTTTGTAAAATAAAAAGGGAATAAGTAAAACTTATTCCCTTTTTTTATGGAGAGAATATGACAAATATAAAATCTTATCTTATCACTGATCCAAAGTATTTTTCAGATAATCCAAAAATATTTAAACAAACTTTAGAAAATAGTTTAAAATTACACAAAATAGATTTTGCTTGTTTTAGAGATAAAACATCTACAAACTTTGAAAAGTTAGCAAAATTATTTTTAGATACTTGCAACGAATTTAAGATAAAAAATATCTATCTAAATTCCAATATTCAACTAGCAAAAGATTTAAATTTTGATGGAGTTCATCTAAACTCAACACAATTTGAAAAAATAGGATTTGCAAAAAGTCTAAATTTAAAAACTATTATATCTTGTCACAATCATAAAGAGTTAAAACTAGCCTTTGATAAAAAAGTGGATTTTGTAACATACTCACCTATTTTTGATACACCAAATAAAGGTGAAGAAAAAGGAATAGAAGATTTAAAGCAAACTATAAAAGAGTTTAAGAGTCTAAATATATTTGCACTAGGTGGTATAATAAATGATATTCAAGTAAATAAAATATCGCAAACAAATGCCTATGGATTTGCTTCTATTCGCTACTTTATTGCTAGTAATTAAGCCAAATCATCTATCAAATATAAATCCAAACTTAAATTAATCAAGAATTAATACATATTTAATGACTTTAAGAAAAGTTTAATTTTTTCTCATATAAAATAGTCGCGACGGTAAGCAAGGAAATATTATTTTTTGCAAATCGATTAAAATTTCGAAATTTTAGGAGAAACGAATATGAGAAAAATCTCAAAATTAAGTTTAGTAGCAGCTGTTGCAGTTGCTGGTTTTAGTACTGCTAATGCTCAACCATTAGAAGAAGCAATCAAAAATGTAGAAGTATCTGGATCTGTAGTTTATAGATATGATAATTTCCACAATGACAATGATTATTTACAAAATGGAAATTCTGATTCTGGAAAAAACAATTATAAAGTAGGATTAAATTTATCTTCAAAAGTAAATGACTATGTTAAATTTAACTCGAGATTTATAGTAGGTCAAGAAGGTAGCTTAGGTTTTGCTAGTTTAGATGCAAAAGACGATGGTGATACAAGTGTAGATGTTGAGCTATCTCAAGCATACTTTGGATTTACAGCTATTCCAAATACTATAGTAAATGTTGGAAAACAAGGTTTAACTACTCCATATACAGTTGCAACTGATATTAATGGTAATGAGCAAACAGGTACAGGTATCCTTTCTCTAACTACAGTTGGTCCAGTTACAGTAGCTCTTGGAGGATTTAACCAAACTAATTTAGATAAAACTCCAGATGTAAATGGTGGTTTAGGTGTAAAAGGTACTACAGCTCTAATTGATGGAACTGAAAATACTTATGTAGCTGCTTTAATGGGAGATTTAGATTTCGTTAAATTAGAAGCTTGGTATTTAAATTTAGAAGATACATTTGATACATTTACATTAGCTGCTGCAGGTAAATTTGATTTAGCTGAAAATGCAAACATTGGTTTAGAAGCTAGATATGTTCAATTAAACTTTGATGATCAAAGACAAAAAGATTTAGGTTTAGCAGAAGATAAAAACTCTATGTTTAGATTTGCTGTAGATGGTAAAGTATCTATCGTTAATGCTAGAGTTGCATATACTAAAACAGGTAAAGATGGTGGTTTAACGGCACTTGATCAAGATGCTAAAAATACATCTTTAGGTTGGGCTATCTCTTCTAATGGTATAGCGGATGCTGATTATTGGCAAGCTGCTTTAGGTGCTGATATCTTAGATAACCTAAACTTCACAGCTCATTATGGAAACTTAAAAGCTGATGGTTCAAATAAAGGAACTATTAATAATGTTTATTTAGGTGGAATTGATGCTTCTCTTGTTGGTGAAGAAATTAAATTACAAGAAGTTTATGGACAATTAACATACAAAATGTCTAAAAACTTAACTACTTATGTAAGATATGGTAATTATGAGCAAAAAATCGGTGGTGACAAAGCTATTGATCAAGATAGAGGAAGAATCCAAGTTGCTTATACATTCTAATTTTTTTAGAGTATAAAACTTTCTTTCAAAGGTTGGGCTTAGGCTCAACCTTTTTTTAATTAAGAAGTGAGAATTCAGTCCTAATAAATACAAAAATCATATTTCAGATAAACTAAAATATTCTTTATACAATAAATCAAACCTCAACTTCAACAATATCCAAACTATCTTCTTTCAAATAAAACAGATAAGCTTTAACATTATGATTTGTAAAAATATCACTTATAGCTTTTTTATAGTAGCTAACTTGTATTTTATGCTCATCTAAAATCTGTCTTGTTGTTTTATAATCGATAATATAAAAACAATCATCTTTAAAAAGTAATAAATCAAGAATTTTCAGCTCTTCTTTATACATCAAAGCTTGTTCATGCACTATTTTTGAATTTTCTAACAAACTTTGAAAACAACTATTTTCTACTAGATTGTTTACAACTTTTTCTATTTTTATAAAATCCATATCATCTAAATAGTTTGAATATCTAGCTTTTGATAAATTTATAGCATAAAGCATAGAAGAGATAGTAAATTCACTCATCATTTCTAAAACATAGTGAGTTGCAAGTCCAAAATACCTAGCTTTTAAGATCTCATCTTCTTCAACACCTTTTTCATTTACTATCTTTTGCTCTTGTTTTCCCAAATATATAGGAGTATAAGATATTTTTTTTATTTTTCTATCTAAACTCAAAGTTTCACTTTGAGATAAATGCCCTATTTTGCAAACACTTAATCCCAAAATATCAAAAGCCGATGACTTAGCTTTTTTAAATATGATAAGATTGTTTTTTGCCCTTGTAAGTGCTACATAAAGAACATTTTTATCATCATCTAAACTTAAATTTTTCTCTTTTTCTTGTGCTTTTTTGTACTCTAAATCAAAATTCTCATATCCTGATATTTTATAAAAAATATTTTTCAACCCTATATTTTCATAATCAAATAATAAAGAACTTTTATCAAAATTCTTCCTTTTTATCCTATCAAGTACAATTACTGTATGAAACTCCAAACCTTTTGATTTAAAAACAGTTAAAATTTGAAGTCCATTGTCTTGACTATTTTCTATACTTGTTTCAAGTTTATCTATCTCATATACAAAATCAACAATATTGTTATAAATTGTTGCGATATCCATCAGTTTCACAATATTTTCATCTATAATATCAAAATGTTTAGCAAGTTCATACACAATCTGACTCATACTTTTTTGTGATATTTCAAAATCAAACTCAAAAGAAGTTAAAAGTTTTCTTCCTAAAAGAGCATTAAAATTCTCTTTATATATATCTTCACCAAAATATATATATTTTATAGCATTTATCACAGCTTTTACATTTTGTTGATTGATAAGCTTTGAAGTCATATCTGTTTTGATTTTTAGATTTGGAAATTTTTCTTTTAGATAGTAAAAAAGTTCTAGCACATCCCCATTTGTATAACATAAAATCGCAATATCATTTGGATTTATTCCACTATTTATAAGTTCATCTATTTTTAACGATATATTTAAAAATTTATCTTCATTTTGTAGATTTTCATCTTCAATAACTTCTACACAACCATCTTTTCTGATACTTTCTTGTTGTTGATAGTCGTAATTTGGCAAATTAAAAAAAGCACTATTTACAAAATCTATGATATTTTTACAAGAACGATAATTTGTATCTAAATGTTCAAGTTCAATTATAGGATTTGTTTTTAAAACATAATCAAAAAGTTCTCTTTTACCACCACGAAATCTATAAATACTTTGTTTTGGATCTCCAACATAAAAAAATGTTTTAAATTTTGTTTCATCTCCTGATAAAATCTCTTCTATTAAAGGTTTTAAAATCTTGTATTGCAAAATAGAAGTATCTTGAAACTCATCTATCAAAATATGCTGGTAAGTACTATCAAGCCTAAAATATAAAAAATCTCTATTGATTTTTTGATTTAAAAGTTCATAAACTAGATTTGAAATATCATTGAATTCAAAATAGTTTTTTATTTTATTGAAGTTTAATTTATACTCTTTAAACTCCAAATATAGTTTAAAAATTTTATTTAAACTATAAGTTGCTCGTAATTTGTAGTAGTTTTTAAACTCTTCTTTTAAGTTTAAAAACTCTTGATTTATCTCATCATTTGC
The DNA here is from genome assembly GCF_003316695.1 of Aliarcobacter vitoriensis. Lineage (GTDB taxonomy): Bacteria > Campylobacterota > Campylobacteria > Campylobacterales > Arcobacteraceae > Aliarcobacter > Aliarcobacter vitoriensis. The sequence goes on along the minus strand of NZ_PDKB01000010.1, from coordinate 67,144 downwards.
ACACTTTTTAAAATAAGAGTAGTCAAACAAACTATCTTTTTCTATCCAAGTTTTTTCAAATAATTCTTCAAAATTTGTAAAATCTACTGCTTTTATCGCACTATTACTAGCATTTGCACAATTTAAAAAATGCTCTTTTATCTTAAAAGCTTGTTGTAAAACATTTTCTTTTTGTAAATTTATAAAAGAACCATCAATCTCTAAAAGATTTATATGCTCATTTTTTTCTATCAAACTTTTAAAAAGTTCAAAAATTGAGTTAAATTTTTTTCTTTCATAATTTGAAAATTCAACCAAATCTTTAAAACTATTTTCATCTAAAGATTGTAAAAATTTGTAGCTTAAAAGTTCTATATCATCATTTTTTATATCAAAATCATCACTGATCCCTATGTAACCACAAAACTCTCTTAATATTTTATTTACGAATTTATCTATTGTAAAAATAGAGATTGTAGCATTTGAAAAACTTTTTATTAAAAATGATTTTTTACCTAAAATCTCTTCTTTTGAAAATCCAGAAACTCTTATTAATTCCCCTAAATATGCTTCATCAACGCCCAATGTTTGCAAAGTTTTGTATATTCTTTGGCTCATTTCAAGTGCGGCTTTATTTGTAAAAGTAAGTGTTAAAATCTCACTTGCATTTGCACCTTTTAACAATAGGCTAATATATCTTACAGTTAATGCAAAAGTTTTTCCACTTCCAGCACTAGCTTTTAATGCTAAATATCTTTTCATAAATCTATTCTACTATAAATCGTTTTAATTAATAAGCGATTTTTAGATATAATCCGTGCTTTAAAACTTGCAAGGATTGGCAAAATGGCACAAATAAACCAAAAAGTTCAAACTCTAATAGACGCAATTCCATATTTCAAAAAATTTTATGGAAAAACAATAGTTATTAAATATGGTGGTTCAGCACAAACAAGTGATGATTTAAAAGAAAAATTTGCTCAAGACATAGTCTTACTAACTCTTTTAGGAATAAGACCTATCATCGTTCATGGTGGAGGAGCAAGAATAACAGAACTTTTAAAAAAATTAGAAATTCCATCATCTTTTGTAGATGGATACAGAGTTACTTGTCAAGAAAGTATGAGAGTTGTTGAAATGGTTTTAAGTGGAGAAATAAATAAAAATATCTCTTCTTTACTAAATTTTCATGGTTCTAAAGCTATTGGAATTTCTGGAAAAGACTCTGGAATTATCAAAGCTATTCCAAAAGATGGTGGTAAATTTGGCTTTACTGGAGATATCACAGAAGTAAATGGAGAGCTCATCAACAATTTACTAAAAGAAGGATTTATTCCTGTAATTGCACCAATAGCAAATGGAGATGAACCAAATCATCCAGGATTTAACATCAATGCTGATGTTGCAGCTTGTAAAATCGCAATGGCTGTAAAAGCACAAAAAGTAATATTTTTAACAGATACAATCGGAGTTTTAAATAAAAGTGGAGAGTTAATCCAAACTTTAGATAAATCAAATGTTGAAATGTTTAAAAAAGATGGAACAATAGCTGGTGGTATGATACCAAAAGTTGATTCTTGTATTGAAGCAATCTATAATGGCGTAAATAAAGCCCATATAATTGATGGTAGAGTTGAACACTCTATCTTACTTGAATTATTCACAAATGATGGGATTGGAACACAGTTTATAAGAGTTGATAATCCAAATAATGGTATTAATATAGAGAAATTATTAAATAGCTAAGTTTAAAAGCTTAACTCGTTATGCACTTTAGGGTTTTGCTACTTTTAGTAATTTTTTCAAAATTGTGTTAAAAAGTAGTTATTAAATAAAAAGGTTTCCTTTTAAATGGGAACCATTAAAAGGAGAATATATATGAATTTTATTGAAACTAGAGGAAATGATGGAATAAAACCAAAAGAGGTAAGTTTTAGTGAGGCTATACTAAATCCAAGTACATCTTTTGGTGGGCTTTATGTTCCAAAATATTTACCAACACTCAAAGAAAACTTTATTCAAAATCATTTAAACTCAAGCTACAAAGAGTTGGCTTATGATATTTTAAAAGCTTTTGAAATAGATATTGATGAAAGTGAAATAAAAAAAGCTTTAGATTTATATGATAATTTTGACGATATTAACAATCCTTGTCCTGTTGTTAAAGTTAAAGATGACTTATTTGTTCACGAACAATATCACGGTCCAACACGTGCTTTTAAAGATATGGCATTACAACCTTTTGGTTCTATTTTATCTTCAATTGCAAAAAAGAAAGATGAAAAATATCTTATACTTGCTGCAACTTCTGGAGATACAGGACCAGCAGCACTAAATACTTTTAAAAATAAAGAAAATATTCAAGTTGTTTGTCTATATCCAGATGGTGGGACAAGCGATGTTCAAAAACTTCAAATGGTTTGTGAAGATGGAAAAAATTTAAAAGTTTTGGGAATAAAAGGAAATTTTGATGATGCACAAAATGCTCTTAAAAATCTTTTAGCTTCATCATCTTTTAAAACTGAACTAGAAAAAGATAATATAAAATTAAGTGCTGCAAACTCTGTAAACTTCGGAAGAATAATATTTCAAATAATCTATCATTTTTGGTCATATATTCAACTACTTAAACAAAATGAGATTAAAAATGGTGAAAAAATATATTTAGTAGTTCCAAGTGGAAATTTTGGAAATGTTTTAGGAGCTTACTATGCACAAAAAATGAATTTACCACTAGAAAAACTTTTAGTTGCTTCTAATGAGAATAATATTCTTACAGAGTGGATAAACACAGGTATTTATGATATTAGAAAAAAATCTCTAAAATTAACTACTTCTCCAGCTATGGATATACTCAAATCTTCAAATATTGAAAGAGTTATTTTTGACCTATTTGGGGATAAAAGAACAAAAGAACTTATGGAAGATTTAAATAAAAATAGTATTTTTACTTTGAGTAAAGATGAAACAACAAAGTTACAAGAATATTTTAGTGCTACTTTTAGTAATGATACTTTTGGTAACGCTACTATAAAAGAGTTTTTGGATATTGGATACCTAATGGATCCACATACTGCAACTTGCATAAAAGCTTATAATGAACTAAGAAAAAAACCTTTAAAAACTGTAATTTACTCTACAGCTGAATGGACAAAATTTTCTCCAACAGTACTAAATGCTTTAAATGAGAATTCTTTGAAATATGCTGATAAAGAGGCTTTAGAAGAGATTTCATCTAAATACAAAGCAACTTTGCCACAGGCTATTAAAGATTTATTTAGTTCAAAAATCAATCATGATTTAGTAATAAATAAAGAAAATATAGAATCTGAAATTGTTAAATTTATTAGAAAGTCATAAGATTTTCTAATAAATATTATTTACTACTTTTCTACTCATTAATATATTTAAAGATACTTATTTATGACCTAAATCAATATTATTTAAGTAATTTTATAATAAAATCTAGCCTGATTCTAATTTTAAAAAAAGGAAGCCAAATATGTCTAAAGATACAAATAGACGAGATTTTATTGGTTACTCATTTGCTGCTGTGGCTGCAGTTGGTGGTGCCGCGTCTCTTGTTGGTATGAAGCAAGTATGGGATCCACTTCCTAGCGTTCTAGCTGGTGGATTTACAGAAGTTGATTTAAGTGTATTAAAAGCTGGTGAACCAGAAACTTTTACATGGAGAGGGAAACCTATCTTTGTTCTTAAAAAAACATCTGATATGGAAGATAACAAAAGAGATTTAGTTGTTGGTAGTGATAGATATACTGTTGCTATTGGTCTTTGTACACACTTAGGGTGTATTCCAGCTTGGAAAAAAGATCAATGGAAATGTGCATGTCACGGTGGAGAATTTAATGCGAGTGGACAACAAACTTTTGGACCTCCACCAAGACCATTAGATTTACCTCCATTTGAAGTAAAAGGGAATACTATCGTTCTTGGAAATGAAGGACCTGAATATAAACAAATCGCTGATGCGATGATGGCGTAAGGAGGAAGAGATGGCAAAATTTGAAAAAGCTAACTCTGTTGGAGAGTGGTTAGACCAAAGATTAAACTTAACTACGTTTAATAAAGTTATGATGACTGAATACTGGATTCCAAAAGATATTAACTTCTTATGGGCAATGGGTGTACTTTTAGCTACTACATTTGGTATTTTAGTTATTTCTGGACTATTTTTAATGATGTATTATAAGCCAGATGTTGCTTTGGCATTTGATTCAGTTAATTATACAATTATGCAAGAAGTTGCTTTTGGTTGGTTATTTAGACATATGCATGGAGTTGCAGCTTCTGTTGTATTCTTGATTATCTATATTCATATGCTTACAGGAATTTACTATGGTTCTTATAAACAAGGAAGAGAGATGATTTGGATCTCTGGAATGTTATTATTTATGACATTTAGTGCTGCTGGTTTCTCTGGATATATGCTTCCTTGGGGACAAATGTCTTACTGGGCTGCTATGGTTATTACAAATTTATTTGGTGGAGTTCCTGTTATTGGAGATGCTTTAGTTGTATGGATTAGAGGTGATTTTAACGTTGCTGATGCAACATTAACAAGATTCTTTATGTTACACGTATTCTTATTACCAATCACTATTATGGGACTTATTGGTCTACACTTCTATACTTTAAGAATTCCTCACGTAAATAATCAAAGTTCTGAAGAATTAGATTTTGATGCTGAAGCTGAAAAATATTTAAGTGGTAAGAAAAAAGAATCAAAAGTTATTCCTTTCTGGCCTGTATTTATCTCTAAAGATTTAGCAGTTCTTGGAATTTTCTTAATTTTCTATTTCTATTTAGTATTCTTCCATTATAACTTTGCTATGGATCCAGTAAACTTTGATCCTGCTGATTCAATGGTAACACCAGCACATATTTATCCAGAATGGTATTTCTTGTGGTCATATGAAGTATTAAGAGGATTCTTCTTTGATATAGCTGGAATTAAAGCATTTGATATTGGTTTAATGGCATTTGCATTTGCAAATGGTATTTTCTTAGTGTTACCTTGGCTAGATAGAGATCCAAAAATATTACCAGCACATAAAAGACCAGCGTTCTTTATTTGGTTCTGGATATTAATGGCTGATTTAATTGTATTAACTATTTGGGGTAAACTTCCTCCAACGGGTACAAATGCGTGGGTAGGGTTCTTTGCGGCTGTTACATTTATTTTACTGTTCGTTCTACTTCCACTTATCACAAAAATTGATGCAAAAAGAAGGGGAACACTATGAGAGAATTAAAAATATTAGCAGTAGTAGTAGCTTTAACACTTATTACTTACTGGGGAGTTGAGCCATTTGCTCACTCACAAATGCATCCACATGTTTCACCTGCAAATTTTGATTTTGCCGCTGCTGATAAAGAATCAGCAAAAGAAGGTATTGAAAAAGCTCAAAAAGATTTAGCAGATGCTGAAAAAGCTGGAGTAGAAAAAAATATCAATGGTGCTAAAGTAACTTTAGATGAAAAAGTGGAGTTTGAAAAAACTATAAATGCTTTTTGGGCTACAAATGAAGAAGCTATCAAAGCAACTGGTGATATAGCAAATGGTGAAATGTTAGTAACTACAAACTGTACTGCTTGTCATAGTATTGAGTCAAAAGGCTTCCCACAAATTATGGATAATGCAACTGCTGGATCAGCTTATGGAGTAACTCCTCCTGATTTAGGAAGTGCTGGAAAACTTTATACAAAAGAGTATTTAGTTGCGTTCATTAATAATCCTGCACTTGCTTCAAAAACATCGCATAAATTTGTAGATGGTAAAGTTCATCCAATGCCAGGATACGACTGGATGCCAGCACAAGAAGTTGCAGATATGGTTGCATATTTAAAATCTATTGCACCAAATGAAATGACAAATAAAGAGATATTTACTGATGCTTGTCAAAGATGTCACGGTATAAAATATGCTGATATGAAAGATGGTTCAATGTCTGCATTTACAACAAATGCTGATATTAAAAATTATATGGGTAAATTACCTCCTGATTTATCTCAACATATCAGAAGTAGAGGTGTTGATTTCTTACAAACATTTATAAACGACCCGCAAAAACAACTTGAAGGTACAGCTATGCCAAGAGTTGGTTTAAGTCAAGAATCTCAACAACAAGTTATAAACTACTTAGAAGAAGTTGGTGATTCTAAAAAAGCACAAAGAGAAGAGTTAGGACCTAAATTCTTAATTTATCTTGTAGTGTTTGCAATATTTGCATTCTTATGGAAAGCAAGTAGATGGAGAGATGTTCATTAAGAACATCTTTTCGCAATAAAAAAAGGGATAGATTTAATATCTATCCCTTTTTTTATATATAAATTTTACAACTATAAAATAATTTGTGCACCAGCAGAAATTATTGCAGTTTCAGATTTTAAAATTAAATTACTATCAAACCCAACTACAAAATTTTTATTAAAAAGTTCCCTTTCTCTTTTTGAAAATCCACCTTCTGTTCCAATAACCAAAGTTTTTATATCACTTTTTTTATCTCCAATTTTTTGATTTGAGAAATCTAAAAAGTATATATTTTTATTGTTTTTTATAAATTCATCAATATTTTTACAAATATCTAGTTTTATTATACTACTTCTTCCACATTGAGATGATGAATTTATCAATATTTTTTCTAACTTTTCAATATTTACCTTAAAGTTATTTTGAGAAAAATCACTATAAATAAAAGTGATTTTATCAACTCCAATTTCATTTAGAGATGCTATTGTTTTTTCTATTGTTTTTGGATCAACAACACACCAAGCTAAATGTAATTTTCTTAAATTTTCACACTCTTTTTCTTCACTTGATATTAGATTTAAAATAGCTTTTTTTTTATCAACAAAGTTTAATTTATAAAGATAAATATTTTTATCTTTTAAATTTCTAAAATATATCTCATCATCAATTTTATGCCGTCTAGCTTTGATAATATAATTATAAACCTCATCTTTTATCTCTAAAGTTTCATTTCCACTTGAAGGTTCGTAAACAAATTGCATTAAAAAACCTTGCTTATAGCAAAAACAGAGATCAAAACAGCTATTTCAATAAGATATATTTTTTTTGCATAAACATAAAATTTTTCTTGAAGTTCTACATCTGCAACTTTTATAACTCTCATTTTTTTATATCTTTTTATCTCAATTACCAATAAGAATATTGAAGCTGGTATCATTAAAGCAATAGTTAAACTAAAATATTGTGCATAAAAAGCCACAATTGTACCTGTATAAATCACAATTGCATTGCTTAGATGATAAATAGGAGTCATAAATCTTAGTTTTTTTGCCAAAGATATAAAATCTTTTTTTCTAAAAACATAGTATAAATTAAAAAGCATAATTGCTAGAAAAATATATATTGCATAAATGTGTACTGATATTGCATCTTGCATTAAATCCATATTAGTTTATCTCACTTTTAAAAAATTTTGCTATTATATCCAACTTGTCATAAGTTTATAATTTCCAAATTCAATACATTTTTTATGACAAAAGGATTTTTTAATATGAATAACAATTTAAATAAAAAAGCTATAGTAATTTTAAGTGGTGGAATGGATTCAACTTTAAGTTCATACATTGCAAAAACTGATGGCTATGAATTAATAGCTGTACACTTTAATTATGGACAAAGAACACAAAACAAAGAATTAAAAGCTTTTAGAGATATTTGCAAAGAGCTAAATGTTGTCAATAAATATGAAATAGATATTCCATTTTTTACACAAATTGGTGCAAATGCTTTAACTGATTTAAATATAGATGTACCAACAAATGGTTTAGAAGATGGTGTACCTATAACTTATGTTCCTTTTAGAAATGGTATTTTTTTAAGTATTGCTACTGCTGTTGCAGAAAAAGAAGGTGCAACTGCTATGTATATAGGAGTTGTTCAAGAAGATAGTTCAGGTTATCCTGATTGTACTGATAGTTTTATAGGTTCTATTTCTAAAGCTATCAATGAAGGTACAAAAGAGGATACAAAAATAGAAATCATAACTCCTTTAGTACATTTGAGTAAATCTCAAATTGTACAAAAAGCTATTGAGCTTAGTGTTCCACTTGAACTTACTTGGTCATGCTATAAAGAAGAACATGAAGCTTGTGGAGTTTGTGACTCTTGTAGATTAAGATTAAATGGTTTTACACAAGCAAATAGTATAGACCCAATAAAATACAAGGAATTTTAGATGTGGAAAATATCAAAAGAGTTTGATTTTTGTTATGGTCATAGAGTTTGGTCACAAACACTAAATGTTGATTTTTCTCTTGATGCTTGTCTTATGTGTCGCCATCTTCATGGACATCAAGGAAAAGTAATAGTATATCTTGAAGCAACAACACTAAAAGATGGAATGGTTACAGATTTTAAACATCTAAATTGGTTTAAAGCTTTTTTAGATGATATTTTAGACCATAAGTTTATAATAGATATAAATGACCCACTATTTTCAACTATTGTACCAAATATCAAAAAAGAAAATTTAAAAAAATTTGATGATGGTTATTCTTTAGTTGATTTAACTCCTTTTAGAGATGAATTTTTAGAGCTTTATGAGAGCTTTATTATCGTTGATTTTGTTCCAACAAGTGAAAATCTATCAGCTTGGCTTTTAAAAATTGTCCAAAATAAAATGAAAGAGATAAATATCAAAGTTTCTCATATAGAATTTTTGGAAACCCCAAAAAGTAAAAGCACTTTTTATGCTTGAGATAAATGAGATTTTTGGTCCAACAATACAAGGAGAAGGTAAATTTGTAGGATCACCTTCCATATTTATTCGATTTGGTAAGTGTAATTTTTCTTGTGTTGGTTTTGGTGTAGAGTATGAAACTCCAAGTGGAATAAAAAAATGTGCTTGTGATTCGTATTATGCTGTTGATAAAGAGTTTAAAGATAATTGGTATAAATATGAATCACATCTTGATATTATAAATGAAGTGAATAAACTTCTTGAAAATTTTGATTATAAATATAAAATTGATATTGTAATAACTGGAGGAGAACCACTTTTATATTGGAATAAAGTAGAATTTCAAAATCTACTTAGATACTATATAGAAAAAAATCATAAAGTTACTATTGAAACGAATGGTTCTTTAGATATAAACTTTAAAGAAGAATTTCAAAAAAAACTTATATTTTCTATGAGTGTAAAATTAAGTAACTCTTTAGAACCTTTAAAAAAAAGAGTAAATATAGCAACGTTAACAACTGTTTTACAAAATTCTAGTGAATCATATTTGAAATTTGTCATTGGAGATGATTTTTTAACTCAAGCCATAGATGAAATAAATGATATTTTAAAAGATATTCCAAAGTGTGATGTTTATTTAATGCCCTTAGGTGACACTTCAAAACAGATAGATAATAACTCTATAAAAGTTATAAATCTGGCTATAAAATATGGTTTTAAATACTCTGATAGACTCCATATAAGAGTTTGGAATAATAAAAGAGGTGTTTAATATAATATAAATATTGCTATAATCTAGCTTTATTTAAAAAATAATAAGGATTAATGATGAAATTTTCTGGTGGCAATGTACTTATAACTGGTGCAGGTAGAGGAATTGGAGAGCAAATTGCAAAAACTTTAGCATCTTATGGTCTAAAAGTGTGGATTAATTATAGAAGTAAAATTGAGGAAGCACAAAAAGTTCAAGAAGAGATTGAAAAAAATGGTGGACAAGCTGCAATAATAAAAGCTGATGTTACAAATGAAGAAGAGTTTATAAATATGATAAAAACTATTATTGATAGTGATGGAGAATTAGCATATTTAGTAAATAATGCTGGAATTACAAAAGATAAATTAGCTTTAAGAATGAGTGTTGAAGATTTTACATCTGTAATTGATGCAAATTTAACTTCTGCATTTATTGGTTGTAGAGAAGCTTTAAAAACTATGAGTAAAAAAAGATTTGGTTCAGTAGTAAATATATCTTCAATAGTTGGAGAAATGGGAAATCCTGGTCAAACTAATTATAGTGCATCAAAAGGTGGATTAAATGCAATGACAAAATCATTTGCAAAAGAAGCAGCAAGTAGAAATATCAGATACAATTGTGTAACTCCTGGATTTATCCAAACAGATATGACTGATTTATTAAAAGCTGAAGTAAAAGCTGATTATGAAAAAAATATACCTCTTTCAAGATTTGGAAATCCAAGTGAAATAGCTGATGCAGTAGCATTTTTATTGAGTGATCATTCATCTTATATTACTGGTGAAATTTTAAAAGTAAATGGTGGATTATATGTTTAAAATATAGTTTTTAAACATATATTTTTAAATTTTAAATGAGTTTTAAAAACTTTTTTGTATAATTAGAGGACAATTTTATTAAAGGAATTAAAAATGGCATTATTAGATGATGTAAAAGCAGTTGTTGTAGAGCAATTAGATTGTGATCCAGCAGAAGTTAAAGAAGATTCAAAATTTATTGAAGATTTAGGAGCAGATTCACTAGATGTTGTTGAGCTTGTAATGGCACTAGAAGAAAAATTTGAAATCGAAATCCCAGATGAAGAAGCTGAGAAAATTTTAACTGTTGGTGATGCAATAGCATACATCGAAAATAACAAGTAATTTTATACTTTGATTAAATGAAAGATTTTTCTTTCATTTAAAATTTTTTCTATTGAGTTTTTATTGTAAAAATTGAATAAATAAAATAAGAATACTAATATATTGGAGCATAACTATATGAAAAGAGTTGTTATTACAGGTCTAGGTACTATAAATTCTACAGGACATAATGTAAGTGAATCTTTCGATGCAATTGTAAATGGTGTTTGTGGAATAGACAAGATAACACTATTTGACACAAATGATTTTACTGTACAAATTGCAGGAGAAGTTAAAAATTTTGATCCAGAAACTGTAATGGACAAAAAAGAGGTAAAAAAAGCTGATAGATTTATCCAATTAGGTATTAAAGCTGCTTTAGAAGCAATGATTGATAGTGGATTTGTAACAATTGAAAATAAAAAAGTAGATTCTACTATTGCAGATAGATTTGGAATTATTTCTGGTTCTGGAATTGGTGGATTATCAACAATTCAAAAGAACTCTACAATATGTGATACTAGAGGTTCAAGAAAAATATCTCCCTTTTTTATACCTTCATCATTAGCTAATATGTTGAGTGGTTTTATATCTATTGAACACAATTTGAAAGGACCTTCATTAGGACATGTTACAGCTTGTGCAGCTTCAACTCACGCTTTAAGTGATGCTGTTAAAACTATTATGTTAAATGGTGCAGATAGAATATTGGTTGTTGGAGCAGAAAGTGCTATTTGTGGTGCTGGAGTTGGTGGATTTGCGGCAATGAAAGCATTATCAACAAGAAATGATGACCCAAAAACTGCTTCTCGTCCTTTTGATATTGACAGAGATGGTTTTGTTATGGGAGAAGGTGCTGGAGCTTTAGTTGTTGAAACTTTAGATAGTGCATTAGAAAGAAATGCAAAAATATATTGTGAAATTATTGGTTTTGGAGAAAGCGGTGATGCAAATCATATCACTTCACCAGTTATTGATGGACCGCTAAGAGCTATGAAAGCAGCTTTTGAAATGACAAAAAATATAACAGGAGAATATCCAAAAATTGACTATATTAATACTCATGGAACTTCAACTCCAGTTGGTGACAAAAATGAAACCGCTGCAATTAAAGCACTATTTGGAGGAAAAGAGAACTGTCCACCAGTTTCTTCGACAAAAGGACAAATAGGTCATTGTTTAGGAGCAGCAGGAGCTATTGAAGCTATTATGGCTATTAAGGCTTTAAATGAAGGTATTATTCCTCCAACAATAAATGTTATAAATCAAGATCCAGAGTGTGATTTAGATGTAGTTCCAAATGTAGCAAGAAAAACTGAATTAACAACAGTTATGAGTAATAATTTTGGTTTTGGTGGAACAAACGGTTCTATAATATTCAAAAAATATACGAAATAAATATATAAAAAAGGGATGAAAAAATCCCTTTTTTATTGAGGAAAAAAATTGGCAACTTACTTAGAATTTGAAGAAAAAATCAAAAAAATTGAAGAAGAGATAATAATCGCAAAAACTAAAGCAGATGAACATGCTGTTGATATTTTAGAAAAAAAATTGGAAAAAGAGGTTGAAAAAACTTTTAAAAATTTAAATGATTATCAAAAACTTCAATTAGCAAGACATCCTGATAGACCATATGCTCTTGATTATATTTTAGGAATTCTTACAAATGCTTATGAGATTCATGGTGATAGACATTTTGTTGATGATCATGCTATTGTGTGCTACTTAGGATTTATTGGAACACAAAGAGTTCTAGTAATTGGAGAGCAAAAAGGTAGAGGAACTAAAGAAAAATTAAAAAGAAATTTTGGTATGCCAAATCCTGAAGGCTATAGAAAAGCATTAAGAGCTGCTCAAATGGCTGAAAAATTTCAAATTCCAGTGTTAATGTTAGTTGATACTCCAGGTGCATATCCAGGATTGGGTGCTGAAGAGCGAAATCAAAGTGAAGCAATTGCTAGAAACCTATTTGAATTTGCAAATCTTACAACACCAACTATTTCAGTTGTAATTGGAGAAGGTGGAAGTGGTGGTGCTTTAGCTATTTCTATTGCTGATAAACTTGCGATGATGAGATATTCGGTATATGCAGTTATATCTCCAGAAGGATGTAGTGCTATTTTGTGGAATGATCCAACAAAGGTTGAAACAGCAGCACAAGCACTGAAAATTACAGCTGAAAATTTAAAACAGTTAAATTTGGTAGATGACGTTATTAATGAACCATTGATTGGTGCACATAGAAAAAAAGATGAAGCAATAATAGCGTTAAAAGAATATTTTTTAAGTTCAATTGAAGAGTTAAAAAAACTAACACCAAAAGAAAGACAAGAAAGAAAATATCAAAAAATAATGAATCTTGGTTCATTTCAAGAGTAAAAGCTAAACATCTTAGTTTAGCCTACTCTCTTTCTCTTACTAATCTTCCAACTTTTTCTCCACCTATTAAGTGAAAATGTAAATGAGATACTTCTTGTCCACCATCATTTCCAATATTTGTAATTAGTCTATATCCACTTTTATCAATATTTAATTCAATTGCTACTTGTTGAATAAATTTTGTCATATCCCGCATAATGTCAGAATTTGTTACTTGGAATGAGTCAAAATGAATTTTAGGGATAACTAGAACATGAACCTTTCTAGTTGGATTAATATCATGAAAAGCTAAAAAATTTTCATCTTCTAATACTATATTACTAGGTATCTCTTTATTTACTATTTTACAAAATATACACATATGATTATCCTTTAATTTGTTGCATTTGCTGTAAATACCATTATAACCAAACTCTAATAAAGTATTAGATACAATCGCTACTTTGAATTAGATAAATATAATATGAATTTAGAATTAGGAAACAAAAGTGAATCTTTGGATTGAAAAAATACAAAATACAAAAACACTTGAAGATTTGGAAAGTGTAAGAGTTGAAATATTAGGTAAAAAAGGTGTTTTGACTATTGAGTTTGCAAAGATGAAAGATATACCAAATGAAGAAAAGAAATCATTTGCAGAAAATCTAAATAAGCAAAAAGAAGCTATCACAGATGCTATTGAAGAAAAGAAATTAGAACTTGAAAAAGAGAGTTTGAATAAAAAATTAGAATCTGAAAAAATAGATGTTACTAAATTCAACAAAGAACTGTCATGTGGTGCAGTTCACCCAGTTTCTGAAACGATGAATAGAATAATAACTTATTTTCAAAATCTAAATTTTGCAGTTGAAGAGGGTCCTTTAGTAGAAGATGATTTTCATAATTTTGAAGCTTTAAACCTTCCAAAGTACCACCCAGCACGTGATATGGCAGATACTTTTTACAACAAAGATTATACACTTTTAAGAACTCACACTTCACCTGTTCAAATAAGAACTATGCTTTCTCAAAAATCTCCTATTAGAATGATTGCTCCAGGAACTGTTTTTAGGAGAGATTTTGATATAACTCATACTCCAATGTTTCATCAAATAGAAGCACTTGTAGTTGATGAAGCAGACAAAATATCATTTGCAAATTTAAAACATGTTTTAGTCGAATTTTTACAACATATGTTTGGAGAGGTTGAAGTTAGATTTAGACCATCATATTTTCCATTTACAGAACCATCAGCTGAAGTTGATATTTCATGTGTATTTTGTAAAGGAAATGGTTGTCGTGTATGTTCACAAACAGGTTGGCTTGAAGTACTAGGTTGCGGTATTGTAGATCAAAATGTTTTTGATGCAGTAGGATATAAAAATAAATCAGGGTATGCTTTTGGATTAGGAATAGAGAGATTTGCAATGTTAATTCATAGTATTGGTGATTTAAGATCTTTATTTGAAAGTGATACAAGATTATTAGGACAATTTAAATGATAATTACGAAAAATTGGTTAGAACAATTCATTAATATATCTCATCTAAGTATTGAAGAGATTTGTAAAACTCTAAATTCTATTGGGCTAGAGGTAGATAGTGTAAATAATATATCAATTGCACAAAAAGTTGTAGTAGGTAAAATATTAGAAAAAGAGAAACATCCTGATGCTGATAAATTAAATATTTGTCAAGTAGACTTAGGAGACAAAATAGAACAAATTGTTTGTGGTGCAACAAATGTTGATATAGGACAGTTTGTTGTAGTTGCTACTGTTGGAGCTGCTTTAGGTGATTTAAAAATCAAAGCTGCAAAACTAAGAGGAGTAGAATCAAATGGTATGATTTGTTCTTCTACGGAAATTGGTCTTCCAAAGCTAAATGATGGAATTATGTTACTTGATAACTCTATTGGAGAACTTATTTTAGGAAAAGAACTAAAAGATTATAAAAGTTTAAATGATACCATTATCGAAATTGGACTTACTCCAAATAGAGGAGATTGTTTAAGTATTTTAGGAGTAGCAAGAGAATTAAGTGCTTATTATGAGATTCCTTTAA
The DNA here is from genome assembly GCF_003316695.1 of Aliarcobacter vitoriensis. Taxonomy (GTDB): domain Bacteria; phylum Campylobacterota; class Campylobacteria; order Campylobacterales; family Arcobacteraceae; genus Aliarcobacter; species Aliarcobacter vitoriensis. Next base: position 52,134 of record NZ_PDKB01000010.1, on the reverse strand, counting down.
TTGAACTTGATAAAGAAGTAAACTATAACGAACTAAGTATAGGTCAATTGTTTGATATTACTAGTAGCAATATTGACTCATTTTTGGCATACAAAGCAATAAATTTTACAAATTTTAATCTAGATTTAATCACAAATTTAAGATTAGCTACTATTGGAAAATTAAAAAACAACAGTGATATTAAAAATACTTTGAGTTATCTTACACACTCTGTAGGAGTTATTTTCAACGCCTATCCAAAAGATAAGGCTACATTGAAAAATGAACTTTATGTTTGGGATTTAAAGAAAAATGGATTAGGATTTGATAGTCTTTATTCTCAAGGTGAGATTTTGAGTACTATTGGTGTTGAGCATAAAGATTTTGAAGAAGATTGTAAAGATTTTTTAGTTGAAGCTTCATATATAAATCCAGAAGTTATATCAAGAAAGGTTTTTGATACAAAAATTAAAACTAGTGATGTTTTTTATAAATCTTCAAGAGGAAGTGAACCAAATTTAGAGTTTGGTTTAGACTACTTTGCAAATTTTACGTCAAAATTAGGTGCAACTATATACTCTGGAACAAAAGAGTTTTTAGAAGAAATAGAGAAAACTACTTTGAGTGTTAGTGTAAATAAAATAAACTCTATTATTGGAGAAGAAATCGATAAATTTGAAATTGAAAGAATATTAACAGCTTTAGATTTTGAAATAAAAGAGTCTTTAGATGATATTCTACTTATCAAAGTACCTTTATATAGACATGATGTAAAAAATATTGCAGATATAACGGAAGAAGTTATAAGAATGATAGGCATTGACAAAATACAAGCAAAGCCTTTAGCAATTGATGAAGTAAAAAGAATAAATAAAACATCAAATGATTTAATTAAGAAAAATAAAATAAGAGCAAAAGCGATAGAAAATGGCTTTTTTGAAACATTAACTTATGTATTCACTTCAAAAGAAGGTTTAGAAAAGTATGGATTTAAAACAGTTAAAAATGAACTAGATTTAATAAATCCAATAGTAAAAGAGTTAAATACATATAGAACTACTCTATTTTATAATCTAGTTGAAGCTTGTTCAAATAATTTTAAAGTGGGTGCAAGAAAAACATCTTTCTTTGAAATTGGAACAGTTTTTGATGAGAATAGAAATGAATCTAAAAAAATTAGTTTTATCTATAGTGGAGCATCTGAAATTGAAGATGTAAGCAATGCAGGAAAACCAAAGAATATCGAGTTTTTTTCATTTGCTAAAAAGGTCTTAAATAGTATTGGAGAATTTGATTTAGAGCCAATGATAGAAATAAACAATGATTTTATTCATCCATATCAAAATGCAAATATTTTAATAGATGGAAATATTGTTGGACATATATTTAAACTACATCCAAATGTAACTAATGATTTTGATTTAAGTGATACTTTTATGGCAGAAGTTGATTTTGAGAGTATAAAAAATGATTTAATAAAAGCAAATCCTTACTCGAAATTTCAAGTTTCAAGAAAAGATTTAAGTATTATTACTCCAAAATCAATACAATTTAAAGAGATAAAAAAAGCTATTGATTCATTAAATAATAATATTATTAAACAATATAATTTAATAGATATTTATAGTGATGAAAAGTTAGGAGATAATGAGAGTTTAACTATAAGATTTATTTTACAAAGTGATGAAAAAACTTTGGATGATAATGATATTAACTCTATAATGAACTCTATTTTAGATGTTTTAAAAGAAAGATTGTCAATTACTATTAGATAAAAAGGAAAAAAGTGAAAAATTTTAGCATTAATAGATTAGTAAAACCTTTTGATATTACAATATCAACTATAGCAAGTGATAAATCTATATCTCATAGATGTGCGATGTTTTCACTTTTTTCAAACCAAACTTCATATATAAAAAACTATCTAACAGCTGAAGATACTCTAAATACTCTAAGTATTGTTGAACAGTTGGGTGCAACTATAAAAAGAGTTGGAAGTAATGTTGAAATAACTCCAAAAGATATTCTAACTGAACCTTCAAACATTCTTGATTGTGGAAATTCTGGAACAGCTATGAGATTATTTTGTGGACTGCTAGCAAGTATTGAGGGAAGCTTTATATTAACTGGAGATAAATATTTAAGAAATCGTCCAATGAAAAGAGTTGCTGACCCACTAAGAAGTATTGGAGCAAATATTGATGGAAGAGAAAATGGGAATAAAGCCCCCCTTTTTATACGAGGGGTAAAAGAATTAGAACCTTTCATTTATCACTCTCCTGTTGATTCAGCACAAGTTAAATCAGCTATGATTTTGGCTGCACTTAGAGCAAATGGAGTTTCAAAATATAAAGAAAATGAATTAACAAGAGATCACACAGAAAGAATGTTAAAAGGTATGGGGGCAACTTTAGAATATGATAATGAAGGATTTATAAATATTCATCCTTTAAAAGCTCATTTAGACCCTTTAAATATAACTGTTCCAACAGATCCAAGCTCAGCTTTTTTCTTTGCAGTTGCAGCAGCAATTACTCCAAATTCAAGAGTTTTAATAAAAAATGTTACATTAAATCCTACAAGAATTGAGGCTTATGAAGTTTTAAAAAGAATGGGTGTAATCGTAAACTTTATAGAAAAAGAAAATATTTATGAACCAATTGGAGATATCGAAGTAATAAACAATGAGTTAAATGGTATTGATGTTAGTGAAAACATTTCATGGCTAATAGATGAACTTCCTGCACTATCTATTGCTATGAGTTTGGCAAAAGGAACATCAAAAGTTTCAAATGCAAAAGAACTTAGAGTAAAAGAAAGTGATAGAATATCAAGTGTTGTAAACAATTTGAAACTTTGTGGTGTTAAATTTACAGAATTTGAAGATGGATATGAAATAACTGGTGGAAGTTTACAAAAATCAACTATAAATTCATATGGTGATCATAGAATTGCTATGAGTTTTGCAATTGCTGGATTAAATTGTGATATGAATATAGAAGATATAGACTGTATAGAGACTTCTTTTCCTAATTTTAAAGAGATTTTAGACTCTTTATATATATAAGGATAAGTTTTGAAAATTGAATTAGCATCAAATTATGGTTTTTGTTTTGGAGTTAAAAGAGCTATAAATATTGCTCAAAAATATACAAATTCTGCAACAATGGGACCATTAATTCACAATCAAGACGAGATAAATCGTTTAAAAAATGATTTTAATGTTGGTCTTTATTCAAACTTAAATGATGTAAAAGAGAACGATACAGTAATTATAAGAACACATGGTATTCCAAAAAATGATTTAAAAAATTTAAAAGCTATGAATACAAAAGTGATAAACGCTACTTGTCCATTTGTTACAACACCACAAAACATTGTAAAAGATATGTCAAAAGATGGTTACTCAATACTAATTTTTGGAGATAAAGAACATCCCGAGGTAAAAGGTGTGCAATCTTATGCTTCTGATTTAGATGATGTTCATATTGTTTTAGGGATTGAAGATTTAGAAAATATAAATTTTAAGCATAAAAAGATTGCTTGTGTTGCACAAACAACAAAGAAAAAAGAGACTTATTTGGAAATAGTAAATCATCTAATTTTAAGAAATAAAGAAGTTAGAGTCTTTAATACTATTTGTGATGCAACATTTGAGAATCAAGATGCAGCAAGGGATATTTCAATAAAAGCAGATATTATGATTGTTATTGGAGGTAAAAACTCTTCAAATACAAAACAACTTCACTCTATTTGCCTTGAAAATTGCCATGATTCATATTTAATTGAAAATGAAGATGATATAGATAGCTCTTGGTTCAAAAATAAAGAGTTTTGTGGAATAACTGCAGGAGCAAGTACACCAGATTGGGTAATTCAAAAAGTCGTAGATAAAATCAAAAATTTCAAATAGGTAATTTAAGCCTTTTTTTTGTATAATCGTCCTATTTTAAATAAAACTGGTAAACAAGAAGGTACGAAAATGCATATGGATGATATAGATTTAGGCGAAGAATTTGACTTTGAGCAACTACTTAATGAATCTTTTGAACAAGCAGAGAATAACTCTGTTGTTGATGGTGTAATTGTTGAAATTACAGACGAAAAAGTTTTAGTTGATGTTGGTCAAAAAATTGAAGGATTACTATCTTTAAATGAAATTACTATAAATGGTGAAGTAAAATATAAAGTTGGTGACACAATCCCTGTAATGCTTATGGGGAATAAAGGTGAAAGACCAAATATCTCACATAAAAAAGTTCTTCAAAAAGAAAAATTTGATAATTTTGTAAAAGCGCATGGTGATAATTTTGAAGATGTAACAATAGAAGGTAAAGTTGTAGCTGTTAAACAAAGAGGTGGATTTACAATAGAAGATATAGATGGTTGTGAATATTTTATGCCACTAGCACAATCTTACATGAAAACTATTGGAGCTATTGGAAAAACAGTAAAAGCTAAAGTTATTAAAGTAAATACAAATCAAGCTTCTATAATTGTTTCAAGAAAAAAACTAATTGAAGAATCAAAATCAATTAAAGATACTAAGGTAACTGAAATTTTAGAAAACAAATCACCTATTGATGGTATTGTTAAAAAAATTACTTCTTATGGAATGTTTGTTGATTTAGGTGGAATTGATGGTTTAGTAAACTATAATGAGATATCTTACAAAGGACCAGTTAATCCTGCAAATTATTTTAGCGAAGGTGATACTGTTTCAGTTGTTGTGTTATCTTATGATAAAACAAAACAACACTTAAGCCTTTCAATTAAAGCTGCTTTATCAAATCCATGGGAAGAGATAAAAGATAAATTAGAAGTGGGAGATACAATCACTGTTACTGTTTCTAATTTTGAATCTTATGGAGCGTTTGTTGATTTAGGTAATGATATAGAAGGGTTATTACATATTTCTGAGCTATCTTGGAATAAAAATATTAAAAATCCAAAAGAGATTTTAAATATTGGTGATGAAATTAATGTTGAAGTAATTGAACTAAATTTTGACCAAAAAAGATTAAGAGTATCTTTAAAAAATCTTCAAGAAAAACCATTTACAAAATTTATAAATTCTAATAAAGTTGGTGATGTGTTAAAAGGTAAAATTGCAACTTTAACTGAATTTGGTGCATTTGTTACTTTAGGTGAAGTTGATGGATTGTTACATAATGAGGAAGCTTCTTGGGAACCAAATGTAAAATGTAAAACATTATTTAAAAAAGGTGACGAAGTAGAAGTAAAAATTATCAAAATTGATAGAGAAAAAGAAAATATATCTCTTTCAATAAAAGATATTGCAGAATCACCAGCTAAAAAATTCCAAGACAACTATAAAGTTGGTGATATTATCAAAGGTATAGTGAAAGACAAAAAAGAGTTTGGAGTATTCATAAAACTTGAAAATAATCTTGATGGATTAATCAGAAATGAAGATTTTGGACCATTAAATATTGATGATGTTAAAAATGGTGATGAAATTGAAGCTGTAATTATTAACATTGATACTAAGAAAAATAGAGTTAGATTATCTGTAAAAAGATTAGAGCAACAACAAGAAAGAGAAATGTTAAAATCAGTGAATGATGACTCTTCTATGACTCTTGGTGATATTTTAAAAGATCAAATAAAATAAGTAGGATTTCTGATGAATAAAAATACAATTGTAGTTTGTGATCATATTCATGAAGCTGGTTTAAATATTTTACAAAATACAGAAGATATAAATTATGTATATGCAGCTGATATTGATAAAACAAAACTATTAGATATTATAAAAGATGCAGATGTTGCAATTACTAGATCTTCAACAGATGTTGATGAAAAATTTTTAAATGCTGCAACAAATTTAAAAGCTATTATTAGAGCTGGTGTTGGTTATGATAATGTTGATATAGATGGTTGTAGTAAAAGAGGAATAATTGCTATGAATGTTCCAACTGCAAACACTATAGCAGCAGTTGAACTTACTATGGCTCATATGCTTTCTTGTATGAGAAAATTTCCTTATGCTCATAATCAACTTAAAAACGATAGAGTTTGGAAAAGAGAAGATTGGTATGGAAATGAACTTTATGGAAAAAAACTAGGTGTTATTGGTTTTGGTAATATTGGTCATAGAGTAGCACTAAGAGCAAAAGGTTTTGAGATGGATGTTATTGCTTATGATCCATATATTCCTTCAACAAAAGCTACAGATTTAGGTATAAAATATACTACTAATTTTGATGATATTTTAGCTTGTGATATTATTACAATTCATACTCCAAAAAACAAAGAAACTATTGATATGATAAGTTTTGATGAAATTAAAAAAATGAAAGATGGAGTTGTTTTAATAAATTGTGCAAGAGGTGGATTGTACAATGAAGAAGCTTTAGTGGAAAATCTAAAATCTGGTAAAATTGCTATGGCTGGAATTGATGTATTCAAAAAAGAACCAGCTACTTCTCATCCTCTTTTAGATTTACCAAATGTTACTGTTACTGCTCACTTAGGTGCAAATACTAAAGAATCTCAAAGAGAAATATCTGTTCAAAGTGCTAATAATGCTATAGAAAGTGCAAGAGGAATTGCATATCCAAATGCTTTAAATTTACCAATTGATGAGAGTAAAATACCATCTTTTGTAAAACCATATATTGAATTAACTCAAAAAATGGCATTTTTACTAGCACAAATAAGTAAAAGTGAAATTAGAGCTATTGAAGTAAATGCTGAAGGTGAATTAGGAGATTTTGTTGATTCACTACAAACTTTTGCAAGCGTTGGAGTACTAAACGTAAGCTCTGGTTTAAGTGTAAACTATGTAAATGCAAACTTCATAGCAAAAGAAAAAGGTATTGATTTAGTTACTAAATCTTCTTCAAATTGCAATGGATATAAAAACAAAGTTACTATAAAAATTACAACTTCAAAAGGTGTTAAAACTATATCAGGAACTGTTTTTGGAGATGAAGTTCAAAGAGTTATTGATTTTGATGGTTTTGCTATTGATATTGAACCAAAAGGTAAAATGATCATTATGAGAAATAAAGATATTCCAGGTGTTATTGGCAAAGTTGGAAATATTCTTGGAAATCACGGCATCAATATATCTGACTTTAGACTATCAAGAGGTAAGGATGGTATTGCTTTAGCAGTAATTTTAATAGATGAAAAAGCTAGTTCAAAAGTAATAGCAGAGCTTGAAAGTCTTGAGGCTTCAATAGCTATTGCTTATGCTGAAATTTAAGGAGAGAGTATGGCAATAGGAATGAGTGAATTAAAAAAAGGTTTGAAGATTGAAGTTGATGGTATTCCTTATAAAATTACAGAATACCAACACGTAAAACCAGGAAAAGGTGCAGCATTTGTTAGATGCAAAATAAAATCATTTTTAAATGGAAAAGTTATTGAAAAAACTTTCCATGCTGGTGATAAATGCGAAGTTCCAAATTTACAACAAAAACAGATGCAATTTTTATATGATGATGGTGAATTGTTACAATTTATGGATACAACAACTTATGAGCAAGAAGGTTTAACTTATGATCAAGTAGGTGAAGCATTCGATTGGATTATAGATGGTATGAGTTGTGATATGATGTACTTTAATGGTAAAGCTATCACAGTTGAACCACCGATGGTTGTTGAACTAAAAATTGTAGAGACTCCACCAAACTTTAAAGGTGATTCTCAAGGTGGAAGAAAACCAGCTACTTTAGAGTCTGGAGCAGTAGTTCAAATACCTTTTCATATTTTAGAGGGTGAGACTATTAGAGTTGATACAAGAACTGGTGAATACTTAGAAAAAGTAAAGTAGAATTAAAGTATCTTTTAAACCCAAATCATAAAGATTTGGGTTTTTTATTATATATATTTTCTTTTTAGAAAAACTATTTTTTCATCTCCCAAATAATTTTCGTGTAATATTTCAAAATCTAAATTAATATCATTTATAGCATTTATTCCACTTCTAATCTTTGGATTTACAATTAAAACAATAAAATCTATCTTATCTTTTAAAATATTAAGAAGATTATAAACTCCTTCAACCATAATAAACTTATAATCAAGTAATTTAAACAAATCATCTGAAACTATAACTTTTCTATTAGCTATATTAAAAAGTGGTATATTTTGGCTAAAAACCTTATTTTTACTATATATAAATACATCTGGATCTTTACCAAATACATATCTAGTATCTAAAGTTGGCTTATCAATTCTTACAGTGTTCCCACCAACCATAAGGAGGTCTATTTTATCTCTTATAGTATGCACATAAAGTTTTGCTCTATGTGTAGAGATTTGACCGTCTATCATTCCATTTAAAGTTTGTGCCATTTTAAAAAATATACAAGTTTTATTTTGCCAAGTTTTAAAAGGAAGAATTAAATTTTCTCCTTCTTTTTTTAAAACTCCAATTATAACTTCAATATTTACATTTTTTAGGGTTTCTATTCCACCACTTGCTTGTTTATTTGGGTCTTCAACACTAACAATCACTCTTTTAGGTTTTAAAATAGATAAAAGTTTTGCGCAAGATGGAGTTTTTCCTATATGATTGCAAGGCTCTAAAGTTACAAAAATTTCACAATCTTCAAAAAAACCATCATGGTTTTCCATTAAAAATCTATGTATTTCAGTTGAATCATTTTTTATTTTTAGAAGTGAATTTGATTCTTTTGTTAAAAATGCAGTTTTTAAAGCGTTTATTTCAGCATGTGGCATTCCAGCTTCTTTATGTGCTTCTATTGCTAAAATTCTTCCATCTTTTACAATAACACAGCCAACAGCTGGATTTGGATAAGTTAAAAGTTGATATTTCCAAGCCTCATCAATGGCTAATTTCATATAGAAATTATCATCAATTTTCATTTTATTCTTTTCTTACCACTCAAAATATGTTGATGCACTTAGGATATTATCATAAGCTAATTCTTCTTCTCCAAACTCTGTAAGAATTACTATCTTTTCTTCATCAGCTTTGAAAAGTTTACCTTTTAGGACTTCAGTTCCAAGGTTTTTAACTTTTATAAGTTCACCAACACTTGCAATAAAATGCTCTTTTTTCTTTAGTTTTCTTTCAATTCCAGGAGAACTTACTTCTAAATTATAAACTCCATTCATTGGTTCTTCAATATCTAAAATTGGAGATATCATTCTTGAAACTTCTGCACATTTATCAAGATTAATTCCTTCAGGAGAAGTTACAACAACTCTAAAAACATTTCTATCATTTTCTCTTACTGTAACAATATCATAAAGTTTTAAACCATTATTTTCAACAATTAATCTTATTTGTTCTTCTAAATTCATTCTTCATCACTTTTTTTATTTTTATCTTTTTTTATTTGAGCAAATAAATCTTCAAGATGTTTTGATTTTTCCAAAGTTGTATCTGCTTCAAATTTAAAATTTGGACACTTATACCAACTTGTACTTGCTAAAACATCACTTTTTATTCTACCATTTGCTTTATTTAAAGCTTGAATTACTGCTTTTGTTTCTTCTTTATTAAAATCGCTTCCATCAAAGTAAACAATAGCATCATATTTACCATTTTTACAATTAACACCTGTAATTGGTAATGAGTTAATTCTACTATCAGCTAGTTGAGATAAAGCTTGTGGAATTAACTCCATCAATAAAGATTCTGTTCTTTGAAGATTTATACTTTTCATTAGTTATCTATTGAAACTTTCTCTTCAATTTGAATAAATGTTTCTATATAATCTCCAACTTTAATATCATTAAATTTTTCAAACATAATACCACATTCAAATCCATTTACAACTTCTTTAACATCATCTTTAAATCGTTTTAATGATGATATTTTACCTGTGTATGTAACAACACCATCTCTAATAATTCTAGCATGACCACCTCTGATTACTTTTCCATCTGTTACTAAACATCCAGCAACTGTTCCAATTTTTGGAACAACAAATGTATCTCTAACTTCAGCTTGTCCAGTATTCTCTTCTCTAATAACTGCACTCATCATTCCAGACAATGCATCTTTTACATCATCAAGTAAATCATAAATGATTGAATACGTATTTATCTCTACTCCATCAGCTTTTGCTTTTGCTTTAACTGCTCCAGTTGGTCTTACATTAAATCCTAAAATTATACAACCTTCACTAGCACTTGCCAATACAATATCAGACTCCGTAATTCCACCAACAGCAGAATGAACAACTTTTACTTTTACTTCATCATTTGCAATTTTTTCTAATGAACCTTTAATAGCTTCTAATGACCCGCCAACATCAGCTTTTATAATAACTGGTAGTTGTTTGATTTTACCTTCTGCTATTAATCCACTCATCTCTTCAAGAGAAACTTTTGTAGATTTTGATAACTCTTTTGCACGTGCATGTTCAGCTCTAGTAGTTGCGATATCTCTTACTTCTTTTTCACTATCCATAGCAATCAGACTAGATCCAGTTGTAGGAACTTCATTAAGTCCTAAAACAGTTCCAGTTTCACTAAGTCCAAGTTCTTTTACAATTTCACCCATATCATTTGTAATAGCTTTTACTCTTCCAAAAGTTGTATCACAAACTATATTATCTCCAACTCTTAAAGTTCCATTTTGTACAATAATATTTGCAACTGGTCCTCTTCCTTTTTCTAAAGATGATTCAATAACAGTTGCTTTTGCTTTTGCAGTAGGATCAGCTTTTAGTTCTAATAATTCTGACTGTATTAAAATATTTTCTAATAAATCTTCTATTCCATCACCCGTTCTAGCTGAAACAGGAATAAACTCTATATCGCCACCCCAATCAACAGGAGTTAGGTTTTTTTCAGCCATTTGAGCTTTTACCATATCTGGATTTGCTGTTTCTTTATCCATTTTATTCATAGCCACAATTATTGGACAACCACTAGCTTTTGCATGAGAAATAACTTCTTCAGTTTGAGTTTTTACTCCATCATCAGCAGCAACAACGATAATAATAATATCCGTAACATTTGCTCCTCTTGTTCTCATAGATGAAAATGCTTCGTGACCTGGAGTATCAACAAAAGTAATTTTTTGCCCATTTTTTATAACTGTATATGATGAAATATGTTGAGTAATTCCACCAGCTTCTCCTGCAGCTACTTTAGAGCTTCTAATTTTATCTAAAAGTGATGTTTTACCATGATCAACATGCCCCATAATAGTTACAACTGGAGGTCTTATCACAAAAGAACTTGTATCAATTTCTTCATCATAATTTTCCTCATAATTTACATCTTCTAAAGCATCTTTAACTGTTACAGATATTCCAAATTCTTCTCCAAGAATTTCAAGTTCATCTTGTTTCAAAAAGTCATTTTTTGTAACCATCATACCAAGGCTAAATAAAACTTTTATAACATCCGCTGGAGATTTTCCACAAGCTTCTGCAAACTCATAAACTCTTATATCCTCAGGAATTGTTACCTCTTTTATTTCAAGTTTTTCTTGGACTCTTATAACTCTCTTCTTTCTTTTTCCTCTTTGAAGTCCAACTGGTGTATTACCAAATGCAGCTGGTTTAGAACTTCTTGAATGATTTGTAGTATTTACTGGCTTTGGCTCATCAAATATTTTATAAGTATCACTTAAATCCATATCAAGTAAAACTACTTCTTCTCCTAAAAGTGAATCTTCACTACTTGAGAATTCATCATAATTTCTAGCGACATCTAATCTTTTCCCATGATCTTGAGCTTTCACAGCAGTTTTTTTCTTTTCTTTTTTTATTCTTTGTCTATTTAATTCTTCTTGATTTTGACTTTTAAATTGTCGTTCATTTGTTGATGCAGTGTTATCATCATCTCCAAATATATCACTTAAAGATTTTAGAGGTTTTTTATTAGCCGTTTCTTCTATTTTAATTTCATTAACAACTTCTTCATTTGGTCTTTTCTTTTTAATAATCACCAAACCTTTTCTCTTTGGCATTATTTTATTTTGACTATCTTGTGTCTCTTTTTCATCTAAAACTGAGTCATTTAATTGAGTTTTTACATTTGGTTTTGCGATTACTGGTTTTTTAACTTCAACTTTTTTTACTGTTTCTTTAGGTTTTACTTCAGATGAAATTTCTTCAACTTCTACTTCTTCTATGCTTTCAATTATATTATCTTCAGCAATATTCTCTTTTTTTGCTTTCACAATCTTTGGCGTAGATACTTTTTTCAATCTTGAACTTTTACCTGTCATAATATATTGTGTAATCTCTTCAGCATCTTCAAATGTTACAGTTGCTTGTGCTGTTTTTAAATCTATCCCTAACTCTTTTGCTTTTTGCATTACTTCAGCACTAGTTGAACCAGCTTCTTCTGCAATCTCAAAAACTCTTACTTTATCTGACATCTGTTAGAATCTCCTTAAGTTGTATAACATACTCATCTTTATTTTTACACTCTTTACAAAGTGCTTTTTCAAATCTCTTACTATCTTTTATATTGTCTGTTCCTAAACTGCAAGGTTCACAAATATAAAAGCTTCTTCCAAAATTATCATAAAGTGATAATTTTTTATTTAAACATTTCAATCTTATTAGCTCTTTTTGCTCAAATTTTCCTCTACAAAAAATGCAAGTTCTTAAGATTATTTTTAAATTAGCCAAACATTATACCTAAAATTTTCTTAATCATAAAAAATTGCTAAATTTCAATTTTTACACCATAATTATCAAAATCTACTGTAAAAACTCTAAAATGTGGAAATTTTTCTTTTAAAGCTTGTTCAATTTTATTTGCATCTTCGCTATAAGCAATGGAAAATAGTGTTGAACCAGACCCTGATAATGTACTCATCAATGAACCACTTTTTAAAGATGTTTTTTGAACTTCAAAAAGCTCTGGCATATGTTTCATTCTATATTTTTGATGAATTACATCTTGTGAAGCATGTTTTAGCATATCCCAATTCTCACTCATAAATGCTGCCGTTAAAAGTGAAGAGTGAGATATATTAAATACAGCATCTTCTTTTGAATATTTAAATGGCAATGTTTTTCTTGATAATTGTGTTGAAATAGGTCTATTTGGTACAACTATTACAGCTTTTAAACTTTTTGGAATAGATTTATTTATATATTTAACTTCATTTTCTTGAACACAAGCAACATTAAAACCACCCATAACAGCTGGTGTTATATTATCTGGATGACTTTCATAAGCTAAAGATAAATTTAACAATTTATTTTTATCTACTTTAATTCCTTCAATCGCATAAGCACTAGCTATTGCTGATACAATAACAGCTGATGAACTTCCAAGCCCCCTTGAAAGTGGAATTTCATTAAAAAATTCAAATCTAAAATGTCTTTTTTTCTGTGTCAAGTTATAATAAAAATCATTAAAAATAGAGATAAACATATTGTTATCTTTTAGTGCTGGGTTATTTGAACCTTCACCTTTTAATGATACACTGTGAAATTTTGCTGGTTTTATAATTACTTGATTTTTTAAACTTACTGCTAAACCTAAACAATCGAATCCTGGTCCTAAATTTGCACTTGTAGCTGGAACGCTTACTCTCAAATATTCTCCTTTTTTATACTGCTGGAAGATTATAAATTGGTAATGTATCAACATTAAATTTATAATCTTCTATACTCTTTGGTAATTCAAAATCCGAGATTTTACACTCATTTGGCAAAAAATCTACTTTAATATTACTTTGTTCATTTATAAAATATTTTTTACCTAAGGCTTTTATTGGAGAATTTTGATTAAATAAAAATCCATCTATTGCTTCAAATTCTATATTTTTTACCATAGTTAATGTTTTTAAAAATATATATGCAATTTTTATAGACATAAAAGAACCAGGGGTATTTACATAAATAATTTTATTTATATCAAACTCTTTTAATAAATTTTCAAATAATAGTGGCAATTTATCAGAAGTTAATCCATCTAATTTATACTCTTTTAAAAGTTGTTTATTCTTATAAATACCTATTAATAAAGGATTAGAAATAGTTATAACTAAAACTTCAATCAATTAAACGCTCTCTTTTGCATAAGCCATTTCAAAAATTACAGCTTCACTATTTGCCTCTTCTAAATCTATAATTTCATAATTATCTTTATCTTCATAAAGTTTTTTTGTCAAAAGATGATTTAGATGATGACTTCCTGCAATAGCATCATATTCACCTATAAGTGTATATTCTAAAAGTGCCATATCTCCAATAGCATCTAAGATTTTATGTCTTACAAATTCATCTTCATATCTTAAACCTTCTGGATTTAAAATCTTTGTTTCATCTAAAACAATAGCATTTTCCATACTTCCACCTAAAGCTAAACCAATACTTCGCAAGTATTGAACTTCATGTAAAAATCCAAATGTTCTAGCTTTGCTTATATTTTCTTTATACTCTTCTATTGAGTAGTCAAAGTGAAATTTTTGAGTCCCAATAGCTGGATGGCTAAACTTTATTTCAAAATCATAAACTATTCTATCTGATGGTTTTAAAGAAACTTTTTTACCATCTTCTGTTTCAACAACAACTTCTTTTTTAATTTTTATTGCTTTTTTACTCGCTTCAAGTTCAGCAATTCCAGCCTCTTCTATAAGCATACAATATCCAGATGCACTTCCGTCTAAAACAGGTATTTCATCATTATCAAGTACTATTCTTAAATTATCTATTCCATAAGCATACACAGCACTTAAAAGATGCTCTATTGTAGATACAACAACTCCATCTTTTCCTAAAACAGTTGCCATTTTAGTATCTACTACATACTCTTTTTTAAGTGGAATTGTAACTCCTACATCACTCCTATATATTACTATACCACTATTTTCAGGAAGAGGTTCTAACCTCATTTTAACAGGAACTCCTTTATGTAGCCCTATTCCTACTATTTCAACACTCTTTTTTAATGTTCTTTGTTTCATTTTTTATTTCCATCTATAATTTTAATTGCATCATTTATAGTGTTTGTAAGATTTAATTTCATCCAATTGCTATCTAACCATTCATTTGGATTTGCTTCTATACCTTGAACCAAAATACCAAAATGTAAATGGTCTCCAAATACAGCTCCAGTTGCTCCTGTATTTGCTATTTTTTGCCCAGCTTTTACAAAATCTCCTACTTCAACATCTTGGCTACTTGTGTGAGCATAAAGTGAGGCCAAACCTAAACCATGATCAACAATAACACTCTCACCATAAATTCCCAAGTAATCTTTAAAAATAACTTTTCCAGGATTTGAAACTACAATATCAGCTCTTCTTACACTAGCCCAGTCCATACCTAAATGCCATGCTTCATCTATTTTTTCACCATTATAAAAATAGTGTCTTCTTTCTCCAAACATTGCAAAAGTTTTTGCATTTGACATCCTTACAAAAGTTTTTACTTCAAAAGGCATATTTTGGCTATCTTGGAAATTTTTAACAACTACATTTTTAACTGTTTTAAGATTTTGTTCTCTTAAATCTTTATT
Source organism: Aliarcobacter vitoriensis (assembly GCF_003316695.1). Taxonomy (GTDB): domain Bacteria; phylum Campylobacterota; class Campylobacteria; order Campylobacterales; family Arcobacteraceae; genus Aliarcobacter; species Aliarcobacter vitoriensis. The sequence goes on along the minus strand of NZ_PDKB01000010.1, from coordinate 36,711 downwards.
TGCTTTTACAAAAATATCAACTGGATTTGTAGGGATATCCATATTACTTAACTCTAAAACATTTTTACTAACACTATAGATAAACTCATCACTAATATTCAAGTTATCAACTTTCTCTTTAAAACTTTGAATGTAATATGGTACTTTTGTAATAGATTTATTTCCAGCCATATCAACAGCAACTACATTTACCCCTTTCCACTCTTTTATATCAATAGGCCATGTGATTATAGATATATAATAACCACTTTTATAAAATGGAAATAGTTCAAAAATAACCTCATCATTAAAAGTTACATAATAGTCTTTTAAATTATCATCTTTTATCTCTGTTATTAAAATCCCACTTCCACCTTGTTTTAACATATAAGAGTTTGATAAAACGCTTGTAATAGGACTTCTTCTATCTATTATAAGATTTGTATCAAGAATAGCCTCATTCCCACTAAAAAAGTTCCAACTACTATTATCTCTTGCTTTTACTCTTAAAATAACATTTGAAGATTTAATTTCATTAAATTTAAAAGGCTTTAATTCATAAGTTAAAATTCCACTATTTTTATCTTCAGATACAAGTTCACTATCAATAATTAACTCTTTTTGTCCATCAATTACAATAGCTTCAAAAGATTTTATCTTATTTTTATCAGAAATTTCAACTTTAATAGGTGCTTGTAAATTCCAGAAAATATCCTTTTGATTTATCTCTTTTTGAATATAAATATTTGGATTTTCTCTATCCATAGTTAAAATAACACTTAAAACAACAACGGCAACAACCATAATAGCTATACTTATGTATAATAATCCACTTTTTTTATCCATAGACTTTTAAAACTTCCTTTAATATTAAATTTTTTGCTTCAATTACATCTTTTACTTCTATTGTACAACCTGAAGCATTAAAATGACCTCCACCATCAAAAGCCATAGCAATTTTTGACACATCAATGCTACCTTTTGAACGTAAAGAGACTCTACAAAAACCTTCAATCGCTCTTACAAAATATGCTAGTTTTACAACTGCCATACTCATAATCATATCTAAAGCATCTTCACAATCACGGCTATGAGCACCTGTTTGTTTGAACCACTCTGGTAATGCATAGATAATAGCAACTTCCCCTTCTTTGTAAAGTTCCAAACTATCTAAAACTTTTGGAATAATTCTATATTTTGCCAAACTATCACTTCTTAAAAGCTTATTTGCAATATAAGAAGGACTTGCTCCACACTCAACTAAAAAATTAATTTTAGTAAATGTTTGCTCATCACATCTATTTAAAGAAAATGCCAAAGTATCATCATAGATTCCTACATAAAGTGCTATCGCACTAGCTTTTGAGATATTCAATCCATTATATTTAAAAAATTCAAAAACAAGTTCTGCTGTTGAACTTTTATATGGATCTACAATATTAACTACTCCAAAATTTTCATTTGAAGCGTGATGATCAAAATTTATAAGTGGAATATCTTTTGGTAATTCAAATCCTATTCTTTTATAAGTTCCACAATCTACACTAATTGCTAAATCATAAAATGGTGGTAGTATATGTGTCATTTTTTCAAATCTAGGTATAAATTTAAGATTTTGTGGTAAATCACTACTAACATTAAAAACTTTATGTTTTATCTTATTTTCTGAAAATAAATTTGATAGAGCCAAAGCTGATCCAATAGAATCTGGATCAGGATTTACATGAGTAATTATCAAAATATATCTACTTTTTTCTATAAGCTTCAAAGCTTTTGATAACTCATTTGTATCAACTTTATTATTTAAGATAAAATCTTTTTTCATAAATATCAATCAACTCTCATAGAAAAATCAAGCCAAGTTGCTTGATGAATAATACTTCCACTACTAATAGCATCAACACCTGTTTGTGCATATTCTCTAATAGTTTTTATATTTATATTTCCACTAGCTTCAAGCATAATATGTGGATAATTTTTATTTCTAAAATCAACAACTTCTTTTATTTGTTCTGGATTCATATTATCACACATTATAATATCTCCACCAGCACTCATTGCATCTTTTACCTGCTCAAAAGTCTCACATTCAATCTCTATTTTTGTAACCCAAGATATTCTTTTTCTAGCCTTTTTTACAAATTCTGCAAGATTATCAATAGTTCGAAGGTGAGTATCTTTTAGCATTAAACAATCATCAAGACCAAGTCTATGGTTTATAGCTCCACCAATTCTACTAGCATATTTTTCAAAATCTCTCAATTGTGGTCTTGTTTTTCTAGTATCTAAAAGTACAACATCTATTCCATCAAGCATTGTTACATATTTATTTGCCATTGTTGCAATACCTGAAGCATGTTGTAACATATTTAACATAGTTCTTTCACTAGAAAGTAGTTTGGAAGCCTTACCTTCCAATGTAGCTAAAATATCTCCAACTACTATTTTATCACCATCTTTTTTTAAAAATTCAATATCTATTTTCTCTGTTCTAGCTAAAATTTCAACATATTTAACTCCAGCTAAAATTCCATCACTCTTTGAGATTATCTTTGCTGTAAAATCACCTTTTGGAGCAATGTCAAAAAACAAATCCCCTCTTCCATTATCTTCATTAATTGCATTTTTTACGAACTTTCGTATATTTATCATACTTCAAACATCCTTTCTAGTGCTATTTTTGCCCATTTTGCTGTATCTTCATCTACAAAAATTTCACACTCTTTAGAAATGTTATCATCTTTAATAGATTTTAATGTATTGTAAACATGTTCTAAAGTTGTTTCATTCATTGTTGGACACTCTGGTTTTGTAGAGCTTAAAATATATGTATTTTTTTCTCTAAGTCTATTTACCATATTAAACTCTGTTCCAACAACAACTTTTTGATCAACTGGTAGATTCTTTATATATGTTATTAATTGCGAAGTTGAACCAACAAAATCTGCTTTATCACAAACTTTTGGGTCACACTCTGGATGAACAGCAACTAAAATATCTGGATATTTTTCTCTATAAAAATCTATATCATCAACATTAAACTGTTGATGAACACTACAAAATCCATTGTAACAAATAATATCTGCTTCATTTAAATTTGTTCCATCACCAACAACTGCTGATTTTAAATTTAGTGATTTTGCAAAATTTTGCCCCAAACAACGGTCAGGAACAAAAAATATTTTTTTACCACTTTTTAAACCTTTTTCTATTATTTTATAGGCATTTGAAGAAGTACAAACCATTCCACCCATCATTCCAACTCTTGCTTTTACCCTTGCACTTGAATTTATGTATGTAATAGGTAAAATATCTTCATTTTTAATTCCAGCTTCATTTATAATTTTTAGATTTTGTTCAAAATAGCCTTCATCAATCATTCTAGCCATTGCACAACAGGCAATACGTGGCATTAAAACTCTTTTTTGGGGACTCATTATCTTTACACTTTCACCCATAAATCCAACACCACAAAATACTACAAATTTTGTATTTGTATTCATAACTTTTTTTGCTAATTCCAAAGAATCACCAGTAATATCAGCCAATTCAAACACTTCATCTCTTTGATAAAAGTGTGCTACTAGTGTAACATCAAGCTCATTTTTTAGTTTTAAAATCTCTTCTTTTAAATTCAAAATAAAACCTTTTAATATTTTTATTAAGTGGGAATATAGCAAAATTTTAGTTATAATCTCATTTATTTTAGTCAAAAATCAAAGGTTATAAATGGAATTTTTTACAAATCAAAACATAATATTTTATCTTTTAGCTTATCTTATAGGCTCTATTCCTTTTGGATTAATTTTAGCAAAAACTTTTGCAGGAGTTGATATAAAATCACAAGGAAGTAAAAGTATAGGAGCTACAAATGTTCTAAGAGTTGTAAAAGAAAAAGACCCTAAACTAGCAAAAAAATTAGGTATCGCAACAGTTATACTTGATGCTTTAAAAGGAACTATTCTTTTAATCATTGGTTTATACTTAAACCTTAGCTATGAAACTTTATGGGCAATGGCAGTTTTAAGTGTTTTAGGACATTGTTACTCTATTTATTTAGGGCTTGAAGGTGGTAAAGGCGTTGCTACTGGACTTGGAGTTTATATAGTTCTTATTCCTTATGCTACTTTAATTGGTGCTATTGTTTGGATAGTTTGTGCAAAAGTTTTAAAAATATCTTCTTTATCTTCTCTTTTGGGACTTATTGCTGCTGTTATAAGTGCTACATTTATATATGATGGCTTAAATGTAGGTTCAAATGTACCTATGTATTTAATTGCATTTATTATTCTATACAAGCATATTCCAAATATTATTAGAATAGTAAAAGGTGAAGAGAAAAAAGTAATATGAAAATAGAGATTGAAAATCTTACTTTTAAATGTATTATTGGTATTTTAAATTTTGAAAGAGTAAAAAAACAAAAAGTTATATTAAATATATCTTTTGAATATGATTTTGTTGATAACTCTTTTATAGATTATAGTGAAGTTTCTATTTTAGTAAAAAAAACTATGAAAAAAGAAAAATTTGAACTTTTGGAAGATGCTATAAAAACTATTGAAAAACTTTTATATGATACTTATGATATAAAAAACCTAAAATTAAAAATATCTAAACCTAATATTTTAAAAGATTGTGTCGTAAGCCTATCATCTTGAAAAAGATTTAGTCAAATTATGGTAAAATCTTGCATTTTTAAAAAAAGGATTTTATCTTGAAAAAATCGATTATTTCTACATTTATACTCTTAGGAAGCTCTCTTTTAGCTGACACAACTATGTGTTTTAAAGAAAATCATCCATCTATTGCAACTATCGAAAGTACACCACTAAATGGTGGAGCATGTGCAGGAAAATACTCTATTAATGATATGAAAAAGAAAGGTTGGCTAGTTGATGATATAAAAATCAATGGTAATAGCTATATTTATATATTAAAAACTCCAGACAATGCAAAAGCTATAACTCCATCAGGAATTAGCCAAGAGCAAATGGAAGCAAATATTATGGCTAAACTAGAAGCAAAAAAAGAAGCAGAAGAGACAGCAAGAGTTGAAAAAGAATCAGAAGAATTAAGAGTTGAAGCACAAGATTTATATGTAGCTCAATGTCAAAATTGTCATGGAGAGAAAGGTGAATCAAGAAAAGGAAACTCAAGACTTAAAGATTTAACAATTGCTGATATGCAAGAAGCTTTAAGAGAGTATAAACTAGGAGTTGGAGAAAAAGCTAGTTCAGTGTATGCACCTGTTCATATCAACTTCTTAAATGACAAAAGTATAAAAGGTATAAAAGCTTATTTAGATAGTATTCAATAATTAAAAAAGGTCTTTGCCTTTTTTAATTTTCTCTTCAAAAACTAAAAATATATATAACTTAAAGGATAAAATCTAAATGGATGCCTATGAATATTCAGAACTTCTAAAACTACTAAATACAAAATTGAACAATATAAAAGGTATTCTAAAACCTGATGATTTAAATAAAAGATTACAAGAAATTATTGAGCTTGAAGCTGGTCAAGATTTTTGGAATGATGTTGAAAATGCAACTAAAATTGGTATTGAAAAAAATAGAATTTTAGGAAAATTAAATAAATTTAACAAAGCCTATGAATCACTTCAAGGAACAAACGAACTATACGAAATGGCAAATAGTGATAAAGATGAAGATACTTTAGAACTTCTTTATGAAGAAGCTCTTGATTTAGAAAATTTAATAAAATCAACTGAAATATCTGTAATGCTTTCAAATCCTGATGATTCTTTAAATGCTATTGTTACAATTCACCCAGGAGCTGGTGGAACAGAAAGCCAAGATTGGGCTTCGATTTTATATAGAATGTATTTAAGATGGGCTGAAAGAAATGATTTTAAAGTTGAACTTCTTGATTATCAAGCTGGAGATGAAGCAGGAATAAAAGATGTTTCTTTCATTATTCGTGGAGAAAATGCATATGGATATATGAAAACTGAAAATGGTATTCATAGACTTGTTCGTATATCTCCTTTTGATTCAAATGCAAAAAGACATACATCTTTTACATCTGTTATGGTAAGTCCTGAAATCGATGATAATATTGATATTGTAATTGAAGATAAAGATATAAGAATTGATACTTATAGAGCAAGTGGAGCTGGTGGACAACATGTAAATAAAACAGAAAGTGCTATAAGGATTACTCATATTGCTACAAATATTGTAGTTCAATGTCAAAATGATAGAAGCCAACATAAAAATAAAGCAAGTGCTCTAAAAATGCTAAAATCAAGGCTTTATGAATTAGAACTCGAAAAACAAAGAGCATCTAAAGATAGTGGTGATAAAAGTGAGATTGGTTGGGGACATCAAATCCGTTCTTATGTTTTACAACCATACCAACAAGTAAAAGATAGTAGAAGTAATATTGGATATTCAAATGTAGAAGCTATACTAGATGGTGATATTACAAAAATGATGGAAGATGTTTTAATAGCTACAACTTCAAATTAAAATCAGGGTCACGTAAATAGATAGATTTTATCTTTCCATTTGCACCTGTTCTCTCAGTTATTCCATTTTCTATTGTAATACATTCTTCTTGTAGGTATAAAATAATATCTTCTAATTTTTGCTCTATGATAAAACACAAATCAGCACTTCCCTCTTTTACATTTTGTGCTTTTGGTTCAAATTCATTACCCAATTTGTGAAGATTAATCTTTTGATTTGAATACTTAAGAGCTACTCTATTTTCACCAAAAATCTCTTTTTTCATTCCTAGTTTTTCATAAAATTCAACTGTATTATCTATATTTTTTACAGTTAATACAAGATGATCTAAATTTAAAATATTTATCATTTTAATCCCTATTACATATAGTTTTATAAGTACAATATTCGCAAATACTTTTATCATCAGTTTTACAAAAATCTATTGTTTCTTTACTTTGTTCTTTTAAATCATCAAAAATAGTTTTTAAAAGTTCTAGTTTTTGTTCTAATACAACTTCTTCTTTTAAAGAGTTTTCAAATAAATCAAAATAAAAAGCCTTAATATTTGAACTTTTATACAAATCTTTAATAGCTAGAAAATAAAACTCCAACTGAAAATCATAAGATTTAGGATAAGTATTTATAGTATCTACTTTCAAAGTTCTTGAAGTTTTATAATCTATGAGTTCAAAACCATCTTCAAATTTATCAACTCTATCTATAACTCCTGTTATTCTAAAATCATTAAAAGTTGTGCTAAATTTTTTCTCAATTTCTACAATATCTCTAGTTTTTAATCTATCTTTATCGAGCTTTAAAAACTCTTTTAACTTTTGTTTGTAAACTTCCAAATCGAGTATTAAAAAAGGATTATCACTTTTGTATTTTAAAAATAGTTCATCAACTTTGTTTATATCTCTTTGTGAATATTTGTAAAATTCTTCCAAAACTTTATGCACAATATCACCTAGTTCAAAAGCTTTAGGAAGTCTTGAAATAGTATGTTCATTTAATTTTAATATATATTTAAAGTACCATCTTCTTTTACACTCTAAAAAAGTCTTCAAGCCACTTGCAGACCATATTTGTTTTGTTAAATCTATATCCTTAGATATATTTTCTTCAATATATTCTAATTTCTTACTTTTATATAAGATATCTTTATAATCTTCATCATTTGTTGAAATTTTAATATTTGTAAAAAGTTCATAAGCAAATTTTGAAATTTCATCTTCATTTGAACTAACATATGAAATATAAAGATTTTTACTGTTATCTGTCAATCTTTTGTAGTAATATCTTTGTAAGTTCTCTCTATCATTTTTTGTAGGTAAATTTGCTAAATATTTTACTTTTGTGGATAAGAACTTATCTTTTATAGATATTTTTGGAATATATGAGTCATTAAAATCACAAATTATAACTGCATCAAATTTTATAGCTCTTGTTTCAAGTAGCCCCATAACTGTTATTTTACCAGAATGTGCATCATCTAGTTTTATCTCATCTAGTTTTTGTAAAAAAATTTTATAAGCATCTTTTAGACGTAAATTATTATGATTTGTAAAAAATATGATATTTAATCTATATATTAACTCATCAAATTTTTCTACTAATTCAATGTTTTCTTCATCTTTTTTTATAAATTCACAAATATTTTCAAAAGTTTCTTTTGATATATGAATATTCCAAATTGATTTTATATTTTCATCTACATATTTTTTATCTATGTCAAAATATTTTAAAGCTTCCATAGTTTCAATTTCAGGTGAATTTATATATAAAAATATACTATTTGCTCGTTGGTAAAGTTTTTTGTTTTTTATATCTCTTCCCATTGCAAAGTTAAAATACTCTTCATTGTCATTTAACTCTAAAATTTGTGCAAAATTCTCATTTGGTAATATTACAGCTATATTTTGTGGATTTATACCTTTATTTATCAAATTTACGATGGTAGATTTTATATATGCAACTTGATTAAATCTTGTAGAAAAACCTTTTATATCAAAATTTTCTAATTTTTTATTTGAAGATATTTCTTCTATAATTTCGAGTGAACTCAAATTTATAAGATATTCAAAATCTACTTTAAAATCATAGTTGAAGTCTTTAAAAAGTTCTATAGATTTTTTGTTGTATATATTTGAATAAAACTTTATAAAAACTTTTGTTTTTTGTGAAATCTTTTTAATTATTTCATACTCTTGTTTTGTAAAATATCCTTCATAAACTATTGTTATCTCATCAAATCTTTTTATAAAACTCTCATTTATAGTATAAAACTTATCTAAATTTACTTTGTCAACATATAAATTCTTTTCCAAAATCTCTAAATAATTTTTATATATTTGATTTAAAATATCTAAATGCTCACTATAAAATTCATAAGTATCAGCTCTTTGCAAATTAGAAATTTCTATTTTTTCACTACTTAACTCTAAAAAAAATCTATATATATACTCGCCTTGCTTTAAAAACTTAACAAAACTATTTGAAATACCAAGTTTTTTTATATCAATACTTTTTATAGCTTCATGTAAAAATATAACTCTTTGTTCATCTTGAGCGTATATATAAGAATTCAATGATATAGATTTTTTTAAAAATTCATCGATTGTTAGTGTTGTTGGAAGAAGAGTATTTTTTGATTTAAAATCAAAAATATACTCTTTTACTGCTCTACTTGTAGGAAATACAAAAAGAGTCTTTTTATCTAGCATTAGTCTTTATGAAAATATAGCCTATGCTATCATTAACTTTGAAACTTCCTGTAATATTCCAGTTTGTCTCTTGGCTTATTTCAAATTCTGATATAAAATCATTATTTACATTTTCAAATTTATCTTGTTTTAATACTACGTCATTGTCATTTGTCATTGTTTTTGTAATAACTAAATCAATATTAATATCTTGCTTCTCATTGCTATCTTTTGATGTAGCGACAACTTTTAAAGTATTATTACCAATCTTTAATGTATCTTTATGATTAGAGTATTTTTCAATAACTCTTTGTCCATATTTTATATCTTCCGTTGTAAGACCAAAATCTTTATCATTTAGTATAAAAGATAAATTATATTTTGATAGAAATTCTTCATTTGCTTCCATCAATTTATTATAATTTTCATCAACATCTTGGTATTTTAACAAAAAACTTCTATCTTCAATAACTGGAGCTTTAATCGCTTTAGATACTGTCCATATTATCATTGAAAAAACAAAACTAAATATACCTATAAAAAATAGTGGCCAATAATTTCTTTTCATATTACTTTCTCTTTCTTAATACTGCATAAGTATATGCTAAAAGTCCGCTGATAATTAAAAAATACATAAAAACTCTCCAAATTGTACTAGATATTTTTCCAGCACTTCCAATACTACTTTCGAGTTTTATATCTTGTTTTTCAGCTAATTTATCAGCAATAGCTGCATATCCGTTTAAAGTTGCAGCACTAACTTTTGCATAAAGTGTATTTTTATCTTTTGATGCAAGCAATGGTACTACATATCCATTTAAAATATCATTTTTATCTATAGAATCTTTTAAATTATCACTGAAATTCAAATTTACCATATTTTCTTCAACATAAATTGTAATTAGCACATAAGGGGTTTGTAAAGTTTTTAAAATTTCATTTTCATGTAATTTAACTATTTCTATTTTATCTTTTGTTGTAATATTAGCATCTAAACCTAAATTAGATTTTGCATAGATATATATATTAACACCTAATTTAGATTTAACTTCTTCACCTATTTGAGTGATTTTCACCTTTGCTCTATCATCAATTAAACTATCATCATTTAAAATATAATTTTGTGCAAAGCTATTTGTATATAAAAAAAGTAGAAGTGAAAAAATCACTCCTACTTTTATAAATTTAAAATCTTTCATTTAACCAACATATACTTTTGCTGCGTCGAAATATGCATAGTATGCAGTCATAATAGCGGCAACTAAAAGTAAAATACCAATAATTTTATCCATACTCTACTCCTTATTTTCAGAACCAACTAATTGGTACTGTTTATGGTTTTCAGGGCTATTAGCTTTTAATCCTTGTAAATCTTGATTAATGCTATATGCGTTTGTAGCTTCTCTTTGTTGAACTAAAACAGCATTTGTAACTAAAACAGCAAGAATAGTTAAAAGTAGTACAACAGCAACTAACATTCCACTAATACCATTTAATTTAAAAATACCTCTTTCGTTCTCATTCATTTGTGTATTATTTGACATTATTTATCTCCTAAACTTCTAATATATGAAGCTAAAGCTTTTTCTTGAGTTTCATTCAATCTCTCATTAAAGCTTGGCATTTGCCCTAAAAGACCTTTTTTACCTTCTTTTAATACTGCAAAAACAATTGCATCATCATAATATTTGATATTTGGACCAACAAAAGGCATACCTTCACCATTATCACCATGACAAGCTGAACAAGTTGCATAAGCTACTGGCTGCTCACCTTTAAACCCACCTGCAACATAAGTAGCAACTGCTTCAATATCAGCATCTTCTGTTAGCATCATTGGAGGCATTCCAGCTGGATAAGATTGAGTTAAATGATTTGAACCATTTTTAATTGTATAAATAATTTGATCTTTACTCATTCTTTTTGTTAAATCTTGAGCTTTTCCTGCAATTCCTTCTGCATCAACACCATGACAAGGTGCACATTGTACTAAGAATAGTGATTGCCCCATTGCATTTAAAGTTGATTCATTTGCATTTACCCATTTTTGCTCAAATTTAGCATTATACTCATTTGTTTCCTCATTCCATTGTCCAATTTGAGAGAACCCAGTAATTGGATAACCAATTGTAAAGTACCAGAACATCCATAGTATTGTTCCTATGAATGCTAATGCCCAACCTGTTGGAACAGGGTTTTTATATTCACCAATACCATCCCAATTTTCATCAGCAAGTTCACCACTTGCTGTATCATTTTTCATCTGATTAACATACTTTAGAACAACAAATGTACTAATCGTAATAATTGCTGCTGCACCTAAGAATGTTAATGCATTAATATAATCATCACTAATAAAAGCATCACCCGCAACAAAGTAAGTTCCTGCCATTAATGCGATGATAAGAATTATTCCACCTATAACCATAGATTTCATCTTATTTCTCCTTATTACCTATATCTTTTTCTCTTTTTATCTCTTCAAGAGGAGTCGAAACACTTGAATCATCATGTACAAGCTTTGAGTATTTTTCAAAATCTCTTTCTCCTTTTTTATCTCTTCTATAAATAGAAAAAGCATAAGAATAAAATAGAATGAATACAACTAAAACCAAAAAGAATTTAGCATAACCTTGTACTGTTAAAAGTGTTTCGTATTCCATAACAAACCTCTATTTTAAAGAATTTAAATATGCAATTAATGCAACTATTTCAGGAACTTCACCATTTTCAACAGCTTTTTTAACACTCTCATTTTTCATATCAGCTACAATAAGTTTAGCTTCTTCTAAAGCTGCTGCTTTTGCTTCTTCCCAAGTACCAAGTTGAGGCATACCTTCTTGATCATAAGGAGTGTTAAATACTTTTTTAACAGTTAATGCTTCTGCATAAGCTGTTTCTATATCAGCTTTATTTGAAAATTGGTGTTTGTATGCTGGCATAATACTTCCAGGTACAACTGCTTTTGGATCCCACATATGGTTTTCATGCCAGTCTGTAGTTCTATAATTTCCAACTCTTAATAAATCTGGTCCAGTTCTTTTTGATCCCCATAAGAATGGTCTATCATAAGCATACTCTCCAGATAAAGAATACATACCATATCTATCAGTTTCTGATTTAAATGGTCTAATTAATTGTGAGTGACAAGCATTACATGAATCTTTAATATAAACATGTCTTCCTGCTAACTCTAACACACTGTAAGGTTTTGTACCAACAGTAGGTCTTGATTGTTTTGCAAAATCTGGAATAACTTCTATAATCCCTGCAAATGCAACAAATATAAATACTAGCACCGCAAAGAAAAACGGTCTTTGTTCAAACCAATGAAACATTTTTTCTCCTTTTCTTAAGCAGCTACTGGAGTTGCATTTACTGGTTCTTTATCAAGAACTCTTCCACATCTAATTGTTTTGTAAATGTTATAAGTAAATATAAAGAATCCTATTAGGTATAATAACCCACCAACTGCTCTAATTGTATAGTATGGATGTAATACTGTAACTGTATCAATAAATGAATAAACTAATGATCCATACTCATCATAAGCTCTCCACATCATACCTTGAGTAATACCTGCAATCCACATAGATGTAAAGTATAAAACAATTCCAACTATTTGTAACCAGAATTGAGTTTCCATTAAAGATTTAGAATATAACTCTCTTTTAAACATTCTTGGAACTATATGGAATAGTGCTGCCATAATCATAAATACAACCCATCCTAAAACACCATCATGAACGTGTCCTGGAATCCAATCTGTAAAGTGTGCAATTGCATTAACAGATTTAATAGACTGAATTGGTCCTTCAATTGTAGATAACATATAGAATGTTGAAGCTAAAACCATAAACTTAATTAATGTATTTGTTTGTAATTGATTCCACTCACCTTTCATAGTTAAAAGCATATTAATTGCAGATCCCCATGATGGTAAAATAAGAACAACAGACATAACAGAACCCATAGTTTGCATCCAATCTGGAACAGTTGAATAAATCAAGTGGTGTCCACCAGCCCACAAATAAACAAACAATAATCCCCAGAATGCTAGGATAGATAATTTATATGAATAAACATTTTGACCAGATTCTTTTGGTAAGAAGTAGTAAATCATAGCAATAATTGGTGTAGTAAATAAGAACGCAACAGCATTGTGTCCATACCACCATTGAACTAAAGCATCATTAGTACCTGAATACATAGAAACAGAGTGAATCCATGAACCATAATCAGTGAATAAATATGTCGGAACTGCCATATTGTTAAATAAATATAACATAGCAACAGCAATAAATGTTGAAATAAAGTACCAAATAGAGATATATAAAGTTCTCTCTCTTCTAATTCCAATTATTCCAAAAATAGAAATACCCCATAAAACCCACCAAACAACAACTAAGATGTCTATTGGCCATTCTAACTCAGCATATTCTTTTGATGTTGTAATTCCCATAAATAAAGTTACAACAGCAACAAGAATAGTTATAAAATATAACCAAAAGTGTAATTTAGCAATTACCATTAAAAAAGGTGACTCTTTTAATGAAACTTTCAATACCCTTTGAGATATATAATACCATGTTGCAAAAATACCACTTAGTGTAAATCCAAATGCAACTCCATTTGTATGCAATGGTCTTAATCTACTAAATGTACCATATTCCCCTGCTAAATAATTTAGCTCTGGAAAAGCTAATTGAAAAGCAAGTACAACACCAATAGTCATACCAATGATACCAAACAATATTGTTGTAAATGTAAAACACTTAGCAACTGAGTAATCATACTCAATCTGTGCACCGTTTTGCATCAATTTCCTCCTACAAATTTATATACAAGTCACAAAATGTCACTTATTAGCTAAAATAATATCTAAGAGAAACTTAAAATAAACAAAAAAATTAACAATTAATTAACGATTATTTGCACTTTAGAGCATATTTTTTACAAAAAAATTAGGATAAAAATTATCCTACTTATAATTTTTTAAAGCTATTTGAGTATCTCTTTTCATACTCTTAATTTTTAAATCTTCTCTTTTATCATGTAACTTTTTACCTTGAGCCGTAGCGACTTCAACTTTTATCATATTTTTATCATTAAAATAGAGTTTTGTGCATATTAAAGTCATACCATCTTTAGTAACTTTTGAATACATTTTATCTATTTGTTTTGAATGCAAAAGAAGTTTTCTTGATCTTCTTTCATCTGGTCGATAAGTAGTATGAGCTGTACTAAGATGTGATATATGTGCATTTAGTAAAAACACTTCACCTTTTATTATTCGTACAAAAGAGTCTTTTAAATTAACTCTTCCCTCTCTTATTGCTTTTACTTCACTACCTTCAAGCATAATTCCAGCTTCTAAACTATCTAAAATAGTAAAATCATGAAATGCTTTTTTATTTCTAAAAACTAAATTTCTTTTTGTATCTTTTTTATTTGCCATTATTTATCCTAAAAAATGAACTTCCACTTCCACTAAAAAACCAACCTTTTTGTGCAAATTTTTCTAAATTTGAATATAAACTAAGAGCTGGTTCGTATAAATCATTTGCACTTTTTATATCAAAATTGCTTAAAATCTCTTTTGATGATAAAGAAAATAATTTTTTGCTATCTTCTTGACTGATTTCTTTATAAAATTTTTCTCTAAATATTTTAAAAATTTCTCCTGTATTACACTCAATCCTTGGAGTAAAAACTTCAATATCTAAAATATCTTCATCAAATTTCTCAACAATTTCACCTATTCCACTAACATTTGCACTATCATACTCATAAACAAAAAAAGGAACATCTGCTCCTATTTTTTCACCTATTTTTGATAACTCATCTTTACTCAAAGCTAAATTACAATAATTATTTACCATATTTAAAAAAACTGCTGCGTTTGAACTTCCACCACCAAGTCCTGCAAATTCTGGAATCTTTTTATCTATTCTTACAATGTAATTTTTAAAAAATTCTTCAACACAACTAAACTTTTTAAGTTCTAAATATACTTTATAAACTGTATTTTTTTCTAAGTTACAAGAAAAATTCCCAATCAAAGTAAAATTATCAACTTTTTCTTTTTCAAAACTTATAGTATCATACAAACTATGCACCTTTACAAATCTTGAAGCTAGTTCGTGATAATTTCCTCTCAAACCAGCAATTTTTAAAAAGATATTTACTTTAGCATAAGATTTTTCAGTCAATTCTTTCCTTTATTTTTGGTATTTTGTTTAAAAGATATTTTACCTCTTTATTCTCTATTTCTACTATAGAAAAAAAATCTTGACAAATTATGAGATATTTACCATCTTCTTTATTCTCCAAATACTCAACTGTTATTCTTTTCCCATCTTCAAGCCATTTTTGTGTACCAAAATATATATTTTGTGGTAAATTTATAAAATCAAGTGGATTTAACTCTTTTTCATTTTGATAAAAAAATTTTCCTTCTTTTATTCTTTCCAAATATGATAATGTACCTTTTACTCCTAACTTTTCAAGTAAAATTTGTGCTAATGAACGTATATATGTTCCTTCGCTAACTGTTGCTTCAAAAGTTATAAAAGGGTGATTGTATCGTAAGAGTTTTATATCAAAAATGCTCATTGTTGATTTTCCAAGTTCAAAATCCAAACCATCTCGTGCTAATTCATAAGCTTTTGAACCATTTACTCTTTTTGCTGAAAATTTTGGAGGAATATATTCAATTTCCCCTTTTAAACTATTAATTTGCTCAATTAGAAGTTTCTCATTAAGCTTTTTTTCAAAGCCTATTTTTTCAACTCTTTCAATATCAAAAGATTCAGATTGAGCACCCAACCAAATAACAGCTTTATATATTTTTGGAGCTTTTTCTATATATTTGAAAAGTTTTGCATACTGTCCAAATGCTACTATCAAACAACCTTTTGCAAAAGGATCAAGTGTACCACTAAATCCAGCTTTTTTATTTTTATACTTTCTTTTTATCTTATTTAAATAAAAATTTGAACTAATAAAAATAGGTTTATTGACAACTAAAAGTTTATTTACTTCACTCTTTTCATAAAACCTCTTTTGCAATATCAAGCCTCAAACTTTTACCACAAATGAAGATAATATATCTCTTTTTTGACCACCGAAATTTATTGTAAGTTTACAATCTTTACCTGCGTTTACAACTTTTTCAACTCTTCCTGAACCAAAAATTTTATGATTTACCATATCACCTTTTTTAAATCCAGATTGTTTTTCTATAACTAAACTACCTTTTACTAAACCACTTTCAACCAAGAATCTACTTTTGTTTAATTGTGCTCTTTTACCTTTGTAAAATCTTGAATGAACAAAAGAGAGTGTAAGATTATCCATAGCTCTTGTAAGTGCAACATAACCCAATCTTCTCTCTTCTTCTAAATCAGTTCCATCACCAATTATTGGGAAAAAACCTTCTTCAAGCCCTATGATAAAAAGATGTTTAAATTCTAAACCTTTACTAGCGTGAATACTCATCATTGATACAGCTTCACCACTATATTCATCATTTTGACTTTCTAATACTATTTCATTTAAAAAATCTTTTAAATCTAAATGTGGATTTTGTATAAAAAAATCTCTAATATATCCATAAAATTCATCTATATTTGCTTGTCTTTCAAATCCATCTGGAAGATTATCATAAGATGCTCGATAATCAAATGTTTCTTCAAAACTATCTAATAATCGCATTTTAGAAGTATTCATAATCTCTCTTAAATCTAAAATAGATGCGTCAAAAACCTTCAATGTTCTTGCATTCTTTTTACCAACAATAGAACTTAACTCTTCAGCATTTAATTCCTGAATTAAATCAAATATTGATTTATTTTGTTCAGTTGATTTTTCTTCAAGTTTTTCTATTGTTGTTGTTCCAATTCCCCTTTTTGGCTTATTTATAACTCTTTTTATAGAAAAATTATCACTTAAATTTATTAAAATCCTAAAATATGCTATTAAATCTTTTATTTCTGCTCTTTCATAGAATTTCATTCCACCAACAAGCTTATAATTAAGTCCAGATTTATTAAATCCCTCTTCTAATGAACGACTTAAAGCATTAACCCTAAATAAAATTGCTATATCTTTTGCACTTTCTCCACTTAATATTAAAGATTTTATATCTTCAACTATTTTTCTTGTTTCATCATTTTCATCATTAGACTCATAGACTTTTATAGAACTACCTTTTTGCCTTGTTCCTACAAGTTTCTTTCCTAACCTATCACGATTATGCTCTATTAAAGCATTTGCATGGTGCAATATAGTATCTGTTGAGCGATAATTGTCTTCTAGTTTTACAATCACAGCATTTTGAAAATAATCAGAAAAATTCAAAATATTTTTTATAGTTGCTCCTCGCCATCCATAAATAGATTGGTCATCGTCACCAACAACACAAAGATTATTATGATTTGTACAAAGTAGTTTTAAAAGTCTATACTGTAATTCATTCGTATCTTGATACTCATCTACCATTATATACTGGTATTTTGAACTAGTATCTTTTGCTATTTTTTCATTGTTTTTCAAAATTTTATATGGTAAAAGCAATAAATCATCAAAATCTACAAGATTATTTTTTGATAAATGCTCTTCATATAAAGCGTAAATATCTGCAATTTCAGTGTAAAGCTTTCCTTGTGCTTGAGATTTTACCTCAAGTGGAGATAAAATAGAATTCTTATATCTTGATATTTCAGAAGTCAATAAAGCTGTTGGGATATCTTTATTTATACTTTTTAAAACTCTTTTTTTATCATCACTATCTATTATAATAAAGTTATTTTTTCTATCCAATTCACTAATATAAAACTTTAAAAAAAGTAATCCAAACTTGTGAAAAGTACAAAGAAGAGGTGGAGTATTTATCATAGAATTATCAAGTAAAGAAAAAGCTCTTTCTCTCATCTCTGTAGCAGCTTTATTTGTAAAAGTAAGAGTTAAAATAGATTTTGGATCAATGCCAATAGATATTAAATATGCCAATCTAGTCGTTATAGTTTTTGTTTTACCACTTCCAGCTCCAGCTAAAATAAGTAATGGACCATCGATATGTTCTGCTGCAATTTTTTGCGATTTGTTTAATGATTGTAATAAATTATCAGACATCTTTTCTCCCAATATTTAAAGATTATAACATAAATATTATAAATAGCTTATTTCTCTTAATTATTCTATATATAAATAAATGTTATGATTTAGATAATTTATTTTTGGAGAACTTAATGCTTACTGATTTCGCTAAATTAGAAACTTTTTTAACTGTTGTAAGAGAGAAATCTTTTTCAAAAGCATCTGCAAAGTTAGGTATTTCACAACCAGCTGTAACACAACAAATGAAATATATAGAAGATTATTTAGATGTTCAAATAGTTGATAGAAAGAAAAATGGTATAAGGCTTACTAAAGAAGGACAAATTTTACATGCAATAGCTCTTAAAATAGAGAAGTGCATAAGTAATGCTGAAAAAGATTTACTAAAAATTATGAACAAAAATGTAACATTTATATTTGGAGCTTCTTTTATAATTGGAAATTATATTTTACCGCGTTTTTTAAATAATTTAAAAGAAAATATTCACAATGATGTATCTATAAATGTATCAGTTTCTCACGAAGCAATAGAAGATTTACTTGGTAAAAAAATTGATATTGCTTTAGTAGAAAATTATATTCCTAATGATGAAATAATATATAGAGAATGGATGGAAGATGAAATAGTAATATTTTCAAATCAAAAACTTCCAGCTAAAGCAAAGCCCGAAGATTTACTATCTTATAAATGGATTTGTAGAAATCCAGAATCAAACACAGGAGAAATTTTTAAAGAGAGTTTAGAAAAAGCAAATTATCCTGATTGTGATACTTTTGAAGTTACAAGCGAAGTTACAAGTGCTACAACTATTGTTCAAACAGTTTTACACTCTGATAAAAATGCAACTCCAGCTGTTTCTATTGTATCAAGAAATGCAATAGAATCACTTCTAAAATCTGGTGCTTTGTTTGAATCAAGAATTGGAAATCAAAAAATGCTCAGAAAATTGTATATCGCTTATAGAAAAGATAGAAAACATGATGCATTTATCGAAAATGTTGTAGATTATTTATTAAAAATTAAATAGCAAATTTGCTATTTAATTTCTTTAACCTAAATAAAGATTAATAATTCAAACCAACTCTTTCCAAAGCAAGTCTAATATTTTTTATTTGTTGATGTTTATCTTTACACCATAAAGGTGATAAGAGTGTATCATCATCTATTCCAGCAGTTATTCTTTGAACAGACACATTTTGTGGTAAATTTACAATAGATTTCACAACAGTATCTATGTAAACTTCTTCACTAATAGGAGTAAATCGTCCTTTTCTAAACTCATTTGTCAAAAGAGTATTTTTAACTACATAAAGTGGGTGGAATTTGATACTATCAACTTTTAATTCGATAGTTTGTTTAAAAGTTTCCAACATCATTTCTTGATTTTCATCTGGTAAACCATATATTAAATGCCCACAAACATTCAATCCTTTATCTTTTGTCCTTTGTATCCAATACTTCATATTTTCTACACTATCTGCACGATTTACTCTGTCAAGTGTTATTTGAAAAAAGCTTTGTATTCCATACTCAACCCAAATCTCTTTTTGTTTAGATAAATCAACTAAATAGTCTAAAATTTCATCTGTTACACAATCTGTTCTTGTACCTATGCTAAGCCCAATTACATTATCAAAACTGAGTGCTTTTTCATACAAAACTTTGAGAGTTGTTAAATGTGCATAAGTATTTGTAAAAGATTGAAAATAAACTATAAATTTTTGTGCTTTAAATTTATTTTGGAGTCTTTTTTTAGTAGATAAAAATTGCATTTCAAGTTGTTTTAGTTGATTTTCTAAAAATGGATTTTCTTTTATATTTGGATTTAATTTAAACTTTGGTTTTCGCTCTTGTAAATTTGGACTAAAAGAGTCATTTTCACAAAAAGAGCAACCACCTTTTGCCTTTGTTCCATCAATATTTGGGCAAGTAAACCCAGATATTGAAATAGGAACTTTATAAACTTTTTCACCAAATTTATTTTTAAAATATCTTCCGATCGTTAAAACTTCTTGTAAATCCTTATTCATTATGCTTTTACGAAGTAATCTCCATCAAAACTTTCAAGGGCATAATGTCTATCTTCACCTATTGCTCCAACTAAATCATCTATTGAAAGATACTCTAAACTATCTGCTTCAATATATTTACAAACTTCATCTTTTGTCATTTGTGTAGAGATTAACTCCTCTTTTGTAGGAGTATCTATTCCATAAAAACAAGGAAATTTTATCTCTGGACTTGCAACTCTAAAATGTACCTCTTTTGCTCCAGCTTCTTTTAACATTCTTACTATTCTTTTTGATGTCGTTCCTCTTACAATTGAATCATCAATAACAAGTAATGTTTTACCTTGAATAATTGATCCCATTGGGCTTAATTTCATTTTTACTTTTAAGTTTCTCATCTCTTGAGTAGGTTCTATAAATGTTCTTCCAATATAGTGATTTCTTATAATTCCATATTTAAAAGGAACTCCACTTTGTGCTGAATATCCTAAAGCTGCAGGAACTCCACTATCTGGAACAGGTACAACCATATCAAATTTGATTTTACTATTTACATCATTTTTTGCTAAAGCTTTACCCATATTTTCTCTAGTTGTATATACATTTTTACCATCAATCACAGAATCAGGTCTTGCAAAATATACATATTCAAATGCACATGGTCTGAATTCTGGTTCAAAAAGTTGTATTGATTCAGGTTCATCTGATTCACCAAGAATCAACATTTCTCCAGGTCTTACATCTCTTATAAACTCTGCTCCAACTAAATCAAAAGCACAAGTTTCACTAGCAACTATATATCCACCACTCTTTAGTTTTCCTAAAGACAGAGGTCTAATTCCATATCTATCTCTTATTACAAACTGTTTACTTCTACTTTGAACAATAAAACAATATGCTCCAATAGTTCTATTTAAAGCTTCAACAATTCTATCTTTTAAATGATCTTTTGTATTTTTTGCAATTAAATGTATTAAGTTTTCTGTATCCATTCCAGTTTGAAAAATAGCACCTTTATCAATCAAATCTTGTCTTACTTCATCTTTATTTATTAAATTTCCATTATGAACGATTGATATTTCACCTAATTTATATTTTGCATAAATAGGTTGGGCATCTAAAACAGAATCTCTTCCAGCAGTTGCATATCTATTATGACCTATTGCCATATCACCTTTTAAGTATGATAATGCTTCCTCATTGAAAACTTCAGAAACTAAACCTCTATCTTTTTTTGTATATATTTTCCCATCACATGATGATGAAATACCTGTTGCTTCTTGACCTCTGTGTTGCATAGCAAAAAGAGCTATTGAAGCTAATCTTGCTGCATTATCATTTCCATAAATTCCTACTATTGCACACATTGTTGATTTCCTTATAGACCTAAAGCATCATTTATTGAATATAAATGAGCATCTTTTCTTACTATCCATTTAGCAACTTTAATTGCACCTTTTGAGAATGTGTTTCTTGCTGTTGCAGTATGATTTAGTTCTAAAAACTCTCCATCATTATAAAAACCAACTGTATGACGCCCAACTATATCCCCGCCTCTTAAAGCCATAACAGAAATTTCATCTTTTGTTCTAGCTCCAATTTGTCCATCACGACCTGAAATTCTAACTTCATCAAGATTTAAATCTCTTGCATTACTAGCATATTCAGCTAAAGTTAATGCTGTTCCAGATGGTGCATCAACTTTGTGTCTATGATGTTGCTCTACAATTTCTATGTCAAAATCTCTCAATGTCTTTGAAGCAAGTGAAACAAGTTTGTTTAGAACAGCAACTCCTAAACTCATATTAGTTGCATATAAAATAGGTACAAGCTTACTAGCTTCAAGAAGTAAGTTTTGCTGGTGTTTATTTAAGCCAGTAGTAGCAATAACTAATGCTTTTCTTTTTCCTCCTTCAACAACAGCATTAAGAAGTTCTTCTGTTGCAACTGGTATAGAAAAATCAATAATTACATCACTTTCATCAAATAATACATTTATATCATTTGTAACTACTGTATTTTCTGGTAAAATTTTCTCTAATTTATTTAAAACATGGACACAAGACAATACTGCCTCTTTATCATCTTTCAAATCATCAATTAAAAGCGAACCAACTCTTCCTGTACTTCCTAATATACCTATTTTAATCATTAAAATATTCCTTATCCTAAATATTCAATTATATCAACTGCTGCTGTTGCACCATCTGCTGCTGCACAAACTACTTGTTTTGCCGCATCAATTCGTATATCTCCAGCTGCCCAAAGTCCTTTTACACTTGTTCTCATTTTTAAATCAACAACAACTTCTCCAGTTGCACTCAAATCACATAAGAAACTTCCATCAGATTGTTTTAAAGGAGCATTTAATACATTTCTTCCAACAAAAACAAAAACACCTGGTGTTGGTAAATCTCTTATTTCTCCAGTTTTATTGCATTTTACTTTAAGTCCAGTTACACCACTAGCATCTCCGAAAACTTCTTCAACACTCACATTTGTAACTTCTTCTATATTTTCAGTTTTTTTAATATGTTCAATTGTACTTGGAGCTGCTCTATAAGTATCTCGTCTATGTACTAAATATACTTTGCTACACATTTTTGATAAATAATAAGCTTCTTCTAAAGCTGAATCTCCACCACCAATTACAGCAACTTCTTTACCTCTGTAAAAAAATCCATCACAAGTAGCACAAGTAGAAACTCCCCTTCCAAAGAATTCATCTTCTCCTTTAAACCCTGCTCGTCTAGGAACTGAACCTGTAGCCATCAAAACAGATCTTGCTTCAAATTCTCTATTATCATTTGTTAAAATTTTAAAAGTACTTCCAGTTTGTATAATAGTTTCAACTTGAGCCATTTCATGTTTCAAACCAAATTTTTGGCATTGTTCTGGCCAAGATGCCATAAGATCCATACCTGTCATAACTTGACCTTGACCAGGATAATTTTCTATTTCTGAAGAGCCTGTTATTTGTCCTCCTGGCATTCCCATTTCAAACATAACAACATTTTTTAATCCACCTCTAGTAGAATATAATCCAGCAGTTAATCCAGCTGGTCCTCCACCAATAATTGCTAAATCCAACATCTTAACTCCTTATTTCGTTAATATAAATTTCATTACAATTTTATAAATGCAATGGTACTAAAATCTTTTGTAAGCTACTATAAAAGCAAACAAAATTTAAGGAAAAATTTTATCATTTAATATTTTATGTCTATCTTAAGTAAATTTACTAATTAAAAAAAGGAAGATGAAAATCACCTTCCTTTTTACTCTATATATAATTTATACAATTATAATAAAGAGTTTATTTTATCTGTTAATGCTTGCTTTGAAGTAGCACCAATTAATTGATCTACAACTTCTCCATTTTTTATAAATATAATTGTAGGAATAGATCTAATTCCATATTTTACTGCTAAATCTTGTTCTTCATCTGTATTTACTTTACAAATATTTGCTTTTCCTTCAAAATCACCAGCTAACTCGTCAATAACTGGAGCGATCATTCTACAAGGTCCACACCAAGGAGCCCAGAAATCCACTAAAGATACACCATTATTTGTTACTTCTGAAAAATTTGAAGCCGTTAATTCAATATATTTTCCCATTTTGATTTCCTTTTATTAATTTTTAATAACATAAGTTCTAATTATAATCTGTATGATTAAAACAGAAAGATTATATCTTTACATAACTTAAATTTTGTTTTTTTAGTCTGTTATTTTAAAAATTTTATAAACAAAGCTAAATGATTTTTTAGATACCATAGTCGAAAAATATTTAATATGGAAAAATTTTATGGATATTAGAAAAGAGTATTTAGAGTTTTTTAGAAGCAAAGGTCACGAAGTTATATCTTCAATGCCTTTAGTTCCAGATGACCCTACATTAATGTTTACAAATGCTGGAATGGTTCAGTTTAAAGATATTTTTACTGGAAATATCCCTGCCCCACAAAACAGAAGAGCAACATCATGCCAACTTTGTGTAAGAGCTGGTGGAAAACACAATGACTTAGAAAATGTTGGTTACACTGCACGTCATCATACACTTTTTGAAATGTTAGGAAACTTCTCTTTTGGAGATTACTTCAAAGAAGATGCAATAGCTTATGCATGGGAATTTGTAACAAAGAATCTGGCTTTACCACCTGAAAAATTGTGGGTTACGGTTCATGATAGTGATGATGAAGCCTTTGATATTTGGTCTAAATATATTAATCCTTCAAGAATTATGAGATTTGGAGATAAAGATAACTTTTGGTCTATGGGAGATACAGGAGCATGTGGACCTTGTAGCGAAATTTTTTATGACCAAGGTGAAGAACATTTTAATAGCCCTGAAGATAAAATGGGTGGAGATGGTGATAGATTCTTAGAAATTTGGAATTTAGTTTTTATGCAATATGAAAGAACTGCAAAAGGAGAATTAATTCCTCTTCCAAAACCATCTATTGACACAGGAATGGGACTTGAAAGAGTTATTGCGATAAAAGAAGGTGTTTTAAATAACTTTGATTCTTCAAACTTCAAACCAATTATAGAAAAAATTGAGAATTTAGCAAATAAAAACGCAACAAAAGAAAATATTGGTTCATATAGAGTTATTGCAGACCACTTAAGAGCAACTTCATTTATGTTATCTCAAGGTATTTTATTTGGAAATGAAGGTCGTCCTTATGTTTTAAGAAGAATTCTTAGACGAGCGATAAGACATGGTTATTTAATAGGGTTTAGAAAACCATTTATGGCAAAACTTGTAGATACTTTGATAGAAATTATGGGTGGACACTATATAGAATTAGTGGAAAATCAAAATTTTATAAAAGAACAATTAACGCTAGAAGAAGAAAGATTTTTCAAAACTATTGATTTAGGAATGAGTTTATTTAGTGAAGAGTTAGCAAATACAAAAGATACATTTAGTGGAGAAGTGGCATTTAAACTATATGATACTTATGGTTTTCCATTAGATTTAACTGAAGACATGCTAAAAGACAAAGGGTTAAAAGTAGATTTAATAAAATTTGATGAACTTATGGCAAATCAAAAATCTATGGCAAAAGCAGCTTGGAAAGGTAGTGGAGATGCTACAAATGATGGTGATTTTAAAGAGTTACTGGAAAAATATGGTTTAAATGAGTTTGTAGGATATACAAATGTTACATATAAATCTAAAGTTGTAGCTTTACTTGATGAAAATTTTAAAGAGGTTTCTTCTTTACAAAACCAAGATGGTTGGGCAATGTTAGATAAAACTCCATTTTACGCAACAAGTGGTGGGCAAAATGGAGATATTGGAGCATTGGAAGTTCAAAATGGAAATATTATAGTTGAAGATACTTCAAAATTCCATGGATTGAACCTTTCAAAAATTAGTGTAAAAGAAGCTAAAATATCTCAAAATGATATTGTTGATGCTGTTGTTATACACAGATATGAAGTTGCAAAACATCATAGTGCAACACACTTACTTCAAAGTGCTTTAAAAATGGTTTTAGGAGATAGTGTTTCTCAAGCTGGTTCATATAACGATAATCTAAAACTTAGATTTGACTTTACATATCCAAAAGCTATGACTACTGAACAGATCAATGAAGTTGAAGATTTAGTAAATTCTATGATAACAAGAGCATTATCTGGAGTTGTAGAAGAGTTACCATTAGAAGAAGCTAAAAATAAAGGTGCTATTGCTATGTTTGGAGAAAAATATGGTGATATGGTAAGAGTTGTAAGCTTTGGGAAAGATGTTTCTATCGAGTTTTGTGGAGGAACACACGTAAAAAATACAGCTGATATTGGGAGCTTTTATATAGTAAAAGAATCTGGTGTTAGTGCTGGAATAAGAAGAATTGAAGCGGTTGTTGGAGCTAGTGCTATCAAGTATGCAAAAGATATTATAAGTAAATTTGGTGAAGTTCAATCTGAACTTAAATCAAATGATATGATTGCAGGAATTAAAAAGCTTAAAAATGAGATAAAAGAGCTTAAAAAAGAGCTACAAAATGCACAAACTCAAACTTCAAGCCCTATTGAAGAAACAATGATAAATGATACAAAAGTTATAGTTTCAATAGTAGAAAATGGTGATTTGAAAAAAATAGTAGATGATTGTAAAAATGCAAATGAGAAAGTTGCTATTTTACTTCTTCAAGTAAAAGATGACAAAGTTTTATTGGCTGCTGGAAGTAAGAATACAAATATCAAAGCTGGTGATTGGGTAAAAAATATAGCTACAATTGTTGGTGGAAATGGTGGTGGAAGACCAGATTTTGCTACTGCTGGTGGAAAAGATAGTTCAAAAATACAAGAAGCTAAAGAAAAAGCTTTAGAATACGCAAAAGCAAATTTATAATCTAAGAGATAGTTTTAACTATCTCTTTTTTAATCATTCAAATAATACTCAACAGTTGATACAATCCTAACTTTTTTGATATGTTCACTATTTTTATCTCTACTATTTATCTCAAATTGACCTTGAGTTGCCTTTTTTATTTTTCCTAATTTACTTTTTGAATCTTGAGCAAATTTTTGTGCAACTTCTCTAGCATTTGCCGTTGCTTCTTCTATCATTGTTGGTTTTATATCATTTAATTTTGTATATAAATACTCAATTTTTGAATCCCAATCATCAACTCTAAATAAAATACCTTGTTGTGAAAGTTCAAAAAGTTTTCCACTTACTTCTCTTACTTTTTCAACATCTTGAGAATAAACATTGATAGTTCTATTTGCTAAGTATCTTAATGTATAATCTTTAGTTGAATATTCATTTGCCATTTTATCAACAATAGATGGAGAATTTACAGTAATATCCTCTTTTTTGATTCCATATTTATTTAAAAATTCTAATATTTTATCTGTATCATTTTCAACCTTTTTTGACAATTCATCTAAAGTTTCAGTTGTACTACTAAATCTTATAGGCCATAAAACAATATTGGCATTTACTTCTTTTTCCGATAATCCTTTTACAACAACAGTTCTTTCTAACTCTTTTGATTTGATAAAACTAGTTGATAAAAAGTAACCTAAACTTGTCAATCCAATAAATATGAAAAACCCTAAAACAAAGGCTGATTTAAAACTTATTTTTTCCATAATTTTTCCTTTTTATAATTTAAAATATTATATCAAAACAATCTTTTATTTAAAAACACTACTAAAACAACAATAAAAGATATAACTCCAAATAGATAAAGCATAATATCCCAACCAAAACTTTTATAAATAATAGATGGTATAAAAGAGCCTAAAGCACCACCTAAATAGTAAAATGTTAGATACATTCCAGAAGTTAAGGATTTTTGAGATGATTTCATAGAATTTGCTAATTGTGTACTAACTGTATGAGCAGTAAACATTCCAATACAAAGTAAAAATAGTAGTAAAAATAGGTATATTATATTTTCATTTGTTAAAACAACTGTTACAAGCGTAAAAAAGGTAACTGCTACTAAAATAGTATTTACTTCACCTTTAAAAAATTTGATGATTTTTTTTGCAGTTAAAGATACCAAAATCCCCATACCATATCCTAAATAAAGTAAAGATATCTGAAATTCAGAGAAGTTTTCTGATATATCTTTTACTCTAAATGGTAATACATTTAAAACTCCTGCAAAAACAAAAAATACACAAAACATTACAAAATAAACTACCACAAATCTTTTATCTTTTAAAATATTTAAAACATCATTTAGTTTTGGTTTTATCATAGTTGCATCACCACTATAATCCAACTTTTTTATGAGAATAATAGACAATAAAATCGCCAAAGATAATGAATAAAATACATACTGATAGGCAAAAGTTGTAGCTATAAATCCTGAGAATATCCGTCCAACAAGTCCACCAAAAACAGTAGCTGCTACATATATTGACATATTAAATTTTACATTTTCTTTGTCAATATTTGCCAAAATACTCATCAAAGAAGTCAATATTGCAGGTATTACTAAAGCTTCGCAAATTCTAAAAAATAAAAACATCTCATAGCTTGTAGATAATCCCAAACATATATTTGTTACAAGTAAAATCAAAGAAGCATTTATGAGCATTTTTTTAGCACACATTTTTTCTAAAATATATCCATATATGATTGGAGAAATTGCCATAAAAAGTAATATTACTGCTGTAAACCAAGAAGCTTGAATAACTGTAATATCAAATTCTCTTGCCAAAAGTGGTTGCAATGGTTGAGTAGCATACATAATAGACATCACAACTATAAGGCAATAAATAATAATTAAAAGATTAATTCGCAAAAGATTGGCTCTCTTTTACAAAATAATAGTTGATAAAATTCATTCTTACCAAGCTTTTAAAATAATCTGCATCTAATCTAGGCTTATCCAAATATTTATTTACATAAGAATCATCAAATTGTTTAATAATATTTGTAGAATAAATCCCTTTATAATCAATAATTAATAAATCTTCATAAACTTTATATTTACTTATAATATTCACATAAGAAGTATCATCTACCAAATATGTACTTAATTCAACATTATCAAATTCTACTCTTTCTACAAGTTTAAAAGAGTTTGATTTTATAGTATCTTTAAACAAATCTACAAAATATCCTCTTGAAAGACCATTCCATCGACACGAACTATCAAGACTTATATATTCACTAAATATCTTTCCATAATTTACATCATCACTTAAACTAATATATGAAAAATTTGTACATCTATCAAAAGTATTTTGTTTCTTGGTATTTGTAAATTCACTGTTTTGTAAGTTTAAATTTGTTGTTGAACAGGCTGTAAAAAAAAGAAAAGTTAAAAAAATTATCATATTTTTTATATTCATTTCTATCCTTTTTATCTTAATTTGGTATGATAAAGCAATTTAGTTTAAAGAGAAGTTATGACTTATAAAGAGTGGTTTTTGCAACATGCTAAAAAACATCAAAATATTTTAAAAAAGCTAGAAGATAAAACTCCAAGTGATATTTTAGAGTACTTCAAATTTGAAAATATGGTAAAAAATGAACAAGATTTTTGTCTTTTATATAAAGAGAATAAAAAATGCCATAATATAGACGATTTGAATTGTTATTTATGTGCTTGTCCATATTTTCGATTTAATGATTTGGGAATAAAAGAAGAAAATAATAAGACCCTATATTCGTTTTGTAGTATAAACTCAAAAAAAGGCTCAATTTTTGAAGTAGAAAATAATATCCATCAAGATTGTTCAAACTGTGTTATACCACATAAAAGAAATTTTATAAAAAAGAATTTTGATAGATATTGGTTAAATATTATGAAAAATGTTGAAATATAATTTCAAAAAGTTATATATCAATACATTTAAGTATGAGTTCCAAAGTAAAAAGGAAAGTATATTTTTTGTATCGAAATTTTAATCTCAAAATTAAATAAATACTTTGAAACCCAAACCTAAAAGTACAAAGAGAGTTTTTTTCTCTTTGTATTTCTTAGAATTTATATTTCAAACTCAACATTCCATTAACTGGTTCACCATAAGCATAGGCATTAACTGAATATCCAGAGTAATATGTTTTATCAAACAGATTATTGATATTTAACTGTCCAGTCAAATTTCTAGAAAAATCATATGAAGCCATCAAATCAACAGTTGCATAAGAATCTTGTGATACTTTACGTGCTCCTGAACCTACATAAGTATCGCTTTTCCAATTTACTCCTGCACCTACACTAAAATCATTCATACTATATTTTGTAAAAATATTTATATTACTTCTTGGTGCTCTTGTATTAAATTTGTTTCCATTTGCCTCTTCAGCTGAAAAATAAACATATCCTGCACTTAAATCCCAGTTATCAGTAAGCTTTCCAGATATTTCAAGTTCAACTCCTTTTGAAGTTACACCATCTTTTTTTTCAAAAATAGAATTTCCTGCTTGATTTATTAACCCCGTATCTTCAGCAACATTATCTTGTTCTATTCTAAATAAAGTTATTCCTGTATTTAGTTTTTTATCAAAATACTCTCCTTTTACTCCAACTTCATAGTTTTTTCCTAGAATTGGGTCTAGCAATTTATTATCTTTATCTCTTGCATTTTGTGGTTTAAAAATATCTGTATAACTTACATATGCTGAGTGATTTTCATCTATATCATAAACTAATCCAGCGAAAGGTGTAAATTCATTTTTAACATCATATTTTGTACGTTGATTAAATCTAGAACTAATTTCTTCAAAATCATAGCTAGTTAATCTTCCACCAAGAATAAGTTTTAAATCATCAACTATCTCAAATTTTCCATTAATATAAAAAGCTGTTTGTTTAGTTTCACCTATAAAACCTGGAACTGATGTTGAAGTTATTGGTTTAGCAAGTTCACTTCCATTTTGAGTAAATAGATTATCTATACTAAGATCTCCATCTCCTTTCCATGTTTGCTTTGAGTTTTGTTTATTATATTGAAATCCTGCGATGATTTCATGTTCTCTATTAAAAAGTTTAAAAGGAATTGAACTATAAATATCTACATTATCTTCATCAATATCTTGTGGTCCATACATCCAACTATAATCCAATCCCGAACCATCTTTATTTAATCCATTCCAAACAGTTAAATAACCATTAAATCTATCTTTAGTTTTTATATCATTATGAGTGTAAACTGCATTTATTAATATATCATTTGGTAAATACTGTTTAAAATCAACAAAGTATGAATATCTTTCTGTATCCCAAGAACTCCAATCAGGTGAATAGTTTTTTGATCTATCAAATTTTGTTTTTGTTCCATCACTATAAAAAGCTGGTAGATTATTTGAATCACCATTTAAATCTTCCAGCTCATAGCTTGCACCTGCTGAAATTGTAGTAGTATCTGTAATATCAGCGTCAATTACTGCATAAACTAAATCATTTTCATTGTGTACTCTATCTTTAAAAGTATCTGTTTCTTTATGACTTGCTACTAATCTTGCTCTTACACTTCCATCACTATTTAATGGTGTAGATATATCGGCTTTTATTTTATATGTATCCCAAGTACCTGCACTTACTTCTATATCTCCTTTAAATACTTTACTATTTGCATGTTTTCTTATCATATTTATAGCACCACCTGGATTTCCTGCACCTGATGTGAGTCCATTTGCACCTTTTACTATTTCAACTCTATCAAACTTATCCATATTGTAGTTATACATAGCAAGATCATTTTTAGCCATTGGAATACCATCCATTTGATAATAATCGAGATTAAAACCTCTTAATGAATAAGATGACCTACTATCTAAAACACCTTTTTCAACTCTTACACCTGTAACATTTTTCATTAAGGTATCAAAGTCATCTATTTTTTTATCTTCAATCATTTGTTGAGTTATTACTGATACTGATTGTGGAGTTTCTCTTAGTGATAAATCTAATTTTGTTGCTGTTCTCATACTTCCTGTTGTGTATGAGTTAGTTCCTTCTGTTGTACTTCCTAAAGCACTTTTTACTGAAACATCATCTAATATATATGTTCCATTTATTATTTTATATGTTGATACTTCTTTTATAATAATAGTATTGTTTTCAATAGTTGCACCAAGTCCACTCCCTTCCAATACTTTATCAAGAGCATTTTTTAGACCTTGTACATTATCTATATTTGGGGCTGTTTTTCCATCTACCAAACTTTCATCTACTATAAAAGAGTGATTTGATTCTTTTGAGATTTTTTCTAAAGCCTTTTTTAAACTCATATTTTTTATAGTATATGCTTCTTGTCCCAATAAAGCACTACAAAGTAAAATTGCACTAGCAGAAGTTATAAACTTTGCCTTGAACTGTTTCATCTTTCCATCCTTTTGTTTAATTGTAAGAATAATTCTTAGTACATTAAAACGAAATAGAGTTTAAAAATCGGACACTTTTTTTTGCAAATTTTGAAATTTGTTGAAATTTATCAGAAATGATAGTAAATTTTGGGATAAAAAAGTTTTATTGTATTTATTTTTAGTATAAAACTAAACACAAAGGAATAAATCCTTTGCGTAATATTTACTTTATTATTTTTCTTGCTAAATAAACTTTTTTGAAAGTATCTATAAATAATAGTAATGCTCCTAATATCATCATACTATCAGGTACAATTCTAAACCACATCCATCCAGTCATAGATTCAAGAAGTTCTCTACTTCTAGCTGCATAATAACCAAATGTATGAGCAGTAGATGTTTGTTCTACTCCTATTATCATAGTAGGAAGTACATATATTAGAACTCCAATTGTTATAAGCCAGAATGCCCACTTACTAATAGTTTCATGCCATTCTAAACCTTTTGCCAAAGAATTTGCTCTTGCAGTCATATAAATAAACGCTATAGAGATATATCCAAATGCTCCTAAAAGTGCAACGTGAGCATGAGGCATAATTAAATATGTACCATGAGAATAATAACTTATTGTTGGAGTATTTATAACCATTCCTAAAAATCCTGCTCCAAACCAGTTTAAAAATGCACTTCCCGCAAGCCACAAAAATGGTATTCCGAAATCAAAGTTTTTCCCTTCAGATTTGATATGATTTTGTTCTTTTATTGCCTCAATCATAAGTAAAGCCAATGGAAGAGGTTCAAGTGCAGAGAAAATACCACCGATTGCTATCCAATATTCATCAAGTCCTTGCCACCAATAGTGATGTCCTACTCCTAAAGTCCCACTAAACATAATAAGACCAAGTTCTAGTAACATAACTTTCTCTGCTGTTTTTTCTCTTACAAGTCCAAGTGCAACTGAAAGATATGCGATAACACCAGCGGCAAAAAGTTCAAATGTAAGCTCAACCCAAAGATGAACAACCCACCATCTATAATAATCATCTACTGTATAGTTTGGTGCAATTTTATGTATTGGATACATTCCTGCTAAATAAAGAGTTGCAATGCCAAATGCTGACCAAATAATTGTCCCAATAAGAAGTCTATTTCCTTTGGCATTTCGTATAGTGCTATAAACCATACCAAACCAAAGAACTAAACCTATTACCAAACCAATATCCCAAACTCTCGCAAGATTTAAAAGTTCTCGACCTTCATTTCCAAGCCAAAACCAAGTATCTCTCATATAACCTTGTGCACCCATATAAATTCCTACTAGTCCACCTACTCCTACAACAATTAATGCTGTCCAAAGTAAATCAACAAGTCGTGGAAATCTTAAATCTTTTCCAGCAACAATAGGAGCAATTAATAATCCACCAACAAGCCATCCAATAGCCACCCAAATAATTGCTATATTTGTATGTAAGGCTCTTGTTACATTAAATGGTAAAATATCTTGAGATATAATAAAATGATCAGTTGGATCTGCATAAATATGTGCTAAATAACCACCTAAAACCATCTGAATAAGCACAAAAAGTGCAACTATTGGAATATATTTTAGTAACTTTTCTTGTGAAGGAAAAATTTTAGTAATTTTAAGAGGTTCGGCTAATTCTCCATCTTGATGTTCTTTATTAAAAATATATTCGTAAGCTAGAAATACTATTACTATTGTCAATGCCCAAAGTAGTAAAAACTCAATAAGTGATACTAAATGACTTGTAAAAGTAAGATCTTGATCAATCAAAGGTTCAGGAGGCCAGTTATTTGACCAGCTTCTTCCATCATCTGCTGTTGGTCTGATAGTTGAAGAAACAAGTTGAGACCAGTCAAAGAATGCAGCAATAAGAGCAGCTTCATCAGCTCTAATTATATTAGCTCTCCATGCTCTTTTTTCATCTCCTTTTGTTAAGAAATTGATTAAATACTCTTTATTTGCTTTATATGCTAAAGTAGAACCTTTTGTATATGTTACTCCTTCTTCTTTTAAAGAAGTTTGCTGTTTTACATCTTGAATAACTCTTGCTTTTATAGCAGCTTTTTTCATTTCATCAAGCAATGAGAAATCCGTTCCATAAATTTCATTGGCATAATAATTATTTAAAAATTCTGCCCTTTTATGTAAAAATTCCGTAGTAAAATCTGGACCTAAATATGCTCCCATTCCAAGAAGTGAACCATAATCCATAAGGTCAAATTGTTGAAACATTGCCTTACCATTTACTATATCATCATAAGTATATAGTACTTCACCCTCTACTGAAACTACTTGTTTAGGAAGTGGTGGTACTTCTTTGGCAAGATTTGCAGTAAAATAAATCAGTATAGTTACCATAAAAATAGAAATGATCCAAAAAGAGGCATATAGACTCTTTCTACTCATAACTTTTTCCATTAAAGATGGCTTCATTTTTGCTCCTTTTCTTAATACTACTTAGGAGTAGTATTTTTGGAACTATAATATTTTATTTTTTAAATACTACTTAAAGATAGTATTTACTTAAGTTTAAATTTTAATCTGATAAAATCAAAGAAATTTCAAGGAAAAAATATGATATTTTCTACCACATCAAAATATGCAATTAAAGTTTTACTTCATATGTCAAAAAACACATCAAAACTTTATTCTGTAAAAGAGCTTTCTGAAATTCTTGAAATTCCATATAAATATCTTTCAAAAATAATGACAAATCTTTCAAAAAAAGATTTGATATTAGCTATTCAAGGTAGATATGGCGGATTTAAACTAGCAAAAAATGAAGAAGATATCAAATTAAAAGATATTCTTATTGCTTTAGAAGATGAAAGTTTTAAGCAATGTGTTTTGGGAGATGGTATTTGTGATAAAGAAAATAAATGCAAGCTTCATGATACTTGGGATGAATCAAAGCAGACAATACAAAAAAGCTTCTTAGAGCTAAATCTTATTGAATTAAAATAGTATAAATCTTTAATTTATAACTATTTTATTTTTATCTTTTAAGACTTTTATAGGATATATTTTTTGGATAGCAAAAATAAATCTATCAACTTCTAAAGTATTAAACTTTCCACTAAACAGTTTATCTTCAAATTTTTTATTTTTAAAATTAATCTCCAAATCTTGATATCTTGAAAAAGTTTTAAATGCTTCTTTTAGAGTAATTTTATTAAAAATTATTTCATCATTTTCCCAAGGAGCTATCTCTTCAATAGATGTTTTACCTATATATTCCAGAACCCCAACATCATTTATAACTACCTTATCACCTATTTTCAAAGTAGAAATTTCTTTGTTTGGTCTTATAGGACTTATGTCAAAACTCACTTTTACAATTCCATCTTTTACATTTACAGTAGTAATATTATCCAATTTTCTAACTTCAAATTTTGTTCCAACAACTTCAATTTTAGTTTTTCCAGAGTTTATAATAAATGGTTTATTTTCATCTTTGGCAACTTCAAATAAAACTTGTCCATTTTCTAACAAAACTTTTCTTCTATTGTCAAAAAAGCTTATTTCCATTTTGGAATTTGTATCTACTGATATTTTTGTACCATCTGGAAGTAAATCATTTTTAACTGTATTAAATGCTGTATGGTAACTTTGAGTATAGTTTGGTACAAAAAACTTATACCCTATAAATAAACAGGATAAAACAGCTGCAAAACCTATAAAAGGTTTTACAGTTTTTTCTATAAATTTAGTCCTTTTTGCACCTTTATGTGCTTGTTTACTTAAAATTTCAGATTGTTCTTTTGGAAGATTTTTAAATATATTATAAATAAGATTTGCATCTTCAAAAGCTTTTTTATGTAAATCACTTTTTTGTAGCCATAATTCGAGCTCTTTTTCTTGATTTTGAGATAAACCCTCTTTTTTTAAAGTTGCCCATTTTATAGCTTCATCTTTTATAATTTCTTTCAAAATTCTTCCTGAGTTGTGATTAATTTTTCTTGTAAATTTTTTATAGCTCTATTTATAAGCTTTTCAACCGCACTTTGGCTTATTCCCATTTTTTGTGCAATTTCTTTTCTTTCATAACCATCTATTGAGTGCATTAAAAACGCTTCTTTACTTCTTTTTGGTAAAGTATCTACAATTTTCATAATATTTTCATAGTGATTATCTGATAATACAACTTCTTCTGGTTGTTCATCTTTTGGACTTGTAATAATTTCTTCTATAAATTCTACATGATTATCTTTATTTCTTTTTCTAATATAATCAATTACAATATTCTTAGCAGTTTTATATAAAAAAGATCTATTTATATCTTTTTCTTGTTCGGCAGAAATAGCCCTTAAGTATGTTTCTTGTGTAACATCTTTTGCTTTTTCAGCATCTCCAGTAAGTTTTGAAACGTAGTTTAATATCTCTTTATAATATTTTGTCATATCTTTTTTTATATAGTAATTTTGAGTTATGTTATTGAATAAATACTTAATACTTTCTTATTTAAATTATAAAAGATTAAAGGGGAAGCCTAAAAGCTTTCCCACTCATCATCTTTAGTATTCTCTTTTACAACTTCTACTTTTGATTTTATATTTGATGTTGTTTTTATAGGTTTTTCTTTTGAAGTATCTTCTATTTTTCTATT